>NZ_CP027116.1:1312466-1968699 GCF_003431975.1 Bacillus pumilus
CTCTCTTCACCTTTTCGTAAGCTTCAAGCGGTTTGTTATGTGTGAGTTTGAATTCGGCGGTTTTTTCGTACTCTGGAACGATGTAGTGATAGTTTGTATTAAACCATTTTGTCATTTCACTTGAGACAGCATCTTTTGTTCCTCTTGCCATCGCGAAGTATGTATCTAGCGGGTCTTTTAAGCTGCGGAAGCGCTCTGGAATCCAATTGAACATGACAGCAGTATCGAGCACGTGATCGTAGAAGGTGAAGTCTCCAGAAGGAACAACATCAATTTGTTGATCAATTTGCGTTTTAATAGCAGATAAAAATTGTTCATCCAGGGTTTTTAAGAGGGTTTCGCGGTCAGTTTGACCTTTCCAATAAGACTCAAGTGCTTTTTTCCATTCTCTGTTTAAACCAATTCTCGGAAAACCTAGATTACTTGTTTTAACAATTGTCAATTCCAATTCCTCCTCTAAATATAAAAAGACATTTACACTCATGGTGGAGATTGATGAGGGCAAATGTCTGGTTTAAAAAGACAAAATGTGTGTGCGAAATAAGACGTGAGCATAACTGACGCTTTTTCCGACATCTCCTATCAACCGTAGGGGGTTTGATGTGATAGAGCGGCTGGTATCCTGGCTGGTGAATCTGGCAAGCTTTTCCTCCTTCCCATCCAGATGACAGTGGATTCATGAGAAAAGCTCTCCTCACTCACAGTGGCGGGACCGCGCCGGATTTTCACCGGTCTTCCCAATTAAAATTCGACGTATGATCGAATTACCGACTCTCAAACTATGAATTTATTGTGTTCGATTATATAACGTCCCCTTCATTTCGTCAAAGTAAATTTTGAATAATTTTAATTAAAAAAATCCTGAGAAAATTCTATCTATTCTCAGGACCTCTATTCAAACTATAGAGATAAAAGATCTGCTTCCAATGTTTTTTCTAAAAGAACATCAGGCGCAGTTAAATATAAAAATCCATTTCCGACGAGGGCTTTAGATTGCTTCAGTGGAAGGGTTCTTCTGACAAGCTGAGCATAGACCTCAGGCTCTGTCAGCTTGCGCTGGAACGCTTCTTCTTCAGCATTTTTAATAATGGCTAGTGCACCGCTCACGTGAGGGGCAGCCATTGAGGTGCCTGTGAGTCTACCGTATTTATGATTAGGGAGAGTGGATAAAATGTCTTCTCCTGGAGCGACGAGGTCGATTTCTTTATTGGCATTGGAGAATTCAGAGGATTCTCTTGCAAGAGAGACAGAGCCAACAGCAATGACTTCATTGTATGCGGCTGGATAGGAGAACTCTTCTGTACGCTCGTTCCCGTCCCCTTCATTTCCTGCTGCGCACACAACAAGCACACCGCTTTTTACCGCATGTTGAATGGCTTCCTGCAAGGCCGGCTCATTGCTTGGACCACCTAGAGACATGGAGATAATATCGACCTTCTGCTCTGCGGCATAGTTGATGCCATCAATGATCCATTCATATTTTCCGCTGCCATTTTCACCGCCAAGAACTTTCACGATGAGCAGCTTGGCTTCAGGGGCAACCCCTAAAATCCCGCCATTTTGATCTGTTGCTGCAATCGTTCCTGCTACATGGGTACCATGCCCATTGTAGTCTTTTACATTTTCAGCATCACCATTGTCATCATCGGTAAAGTTTTTCCCTCCGATAATTTGATCTTTTAAGTCGGGATGCTCTGTGTCACAGCCTGTATCGAGGACAGCAATGGTTATGCCCTTTCCTTTGAAGCCACTTGACCAAAGTTCGGGTGCTTTAATCTCCTGAATACTTTCCGGCGTCTCTTTCGCTTCCATCACATTGGCTTTAACTTCATACGGAATTAAGCGAATTTCACCTTTCATAAGAAAGCCCTCCTTATTTTGTTTTCAAAGTAGATTCAGGCTGCGTAATATTATTGTATAAAAGAAACTTTTGATCGGAAAGGGTCAATTGTAATAATTTTTCAAATAATCAATCTATTATCAAAAGTGCAGTTCTCCTCACTTCTTGACGAAAGAACTCAGCTTTTGAGGAAAACTCTTGATATCATATGAAAAAGAAGGAAATGCTGCATAGTGAGGATGCACCTGTAAAGATGAAAATGGGTGAAAAGGACTAAAAGAGACAGAATAAAAAAATAATCAATAGATGGAAGAAGGAAAGAAATAGACACACCATGAGAGCAGATTATTGCTTTTCAATGATAAATTTATAAAGAACAAGGAATATAAAAAGTATTTGACATTTTATATGGAAGGGGACTAAAGATTGGATTACGTAAAGGTTGTCTATTCAGTTATATTATTATTGGTCGGATTGTTCATTTTCATCGCTTCGTTGATTCAAAATGGCGATGAACGAAAGAGATTTATTTACTCGAAAGCTCAATCTTATGCGTTTATTGTGGTTTTCGGAATGCTTTTATTAGAAGTCGCACAAACAATTTTTCTAACGATTCAAGGGAACTCAAATCAGGGCATTGGGATTTCACCTATCATGTTCTTGACTGTAGTCTCAATAATATATGTAGTTACATTCCTCATTTACAGAAAAAAATATGGTGATTAAATGCAGAATCATATTAGAGAACTAAGAAAATCTAATAAATTGTCTCAAGAAGAATTAGCTAAACTTTGTAAGGTGTCGAGACAAACCATTAATGCGATCGAAAATGATAAATATGACCCCACTTTGCAATTAGCTTTTGACATAGCTTTTGTTTTGGGAACTTCAGTAGATCAGCTTTTTGTCAGTAGACCTATAAAGAAGTAATCAACAGGCCTCATGATGAGGTCTTTTTTTGAGTGGTTAGCAGTTTTATTTTCCTTTTAATTGATGATGTACGATTACTGTGTTAAAAAATATCTTCATTAAATAAATTTTTTCTTTCATGAAAGAATAGACATGAAGATTGTGACTGTTGCAAATGCGAAAGGCGACATATAATAATGGACAGACAAGCTTGCCTTTTAGATAGGAGAGATAGAGATGAACAAAGGGAAGATACTCGTAGTCGAAGATGAAAAGAAAATTGCGAGAGTGCTGTCACTCGAACTTGAATATGAAGGATATGAGGTGACAGTGAAAGAGACGGGAATGGATGGACTCCAGGCTCTTGAAGATGAAAGCTTCGATCTGGTGCTGCTTGATGTCATGCTTCCAGAATTAAGCGGTCTTGAAGTGCTAAGAAGGGTTCGGAAGACAAATACAGCGACACCGATTATATTGATTACAGCAAGAGGAAGCGTACCTGATAAGGTGAGCGGGCTTGATCTTGGAGCGAATGATTATATTACAAAGCCTTTTGACATAGAAGAATTATTAGCGCGAATTCGTGCGCAGCTCAGGCTGAATATAAACGAACAAGAAGAGAAGGAGACCGAGCTAAGCATAGCGGATTTGACTGTCAACGAGAAAACAAGAGATATCCGAAGAGCTGGTCAAATGCTTGAACTCACGCCGAGAGAATATGACCTACTTGTTCATTTGCTCAAGCATCAGCAGCAAGTGCTCACAAGAGATCAGCTTTTAACAGCCGTTTGGGGTTTTGATTATTTCGGAGATACGAACGTGGTGGATGTCTATATCCGTTATTTAAGGAAAAAAGTCGATTACCCATTTGAAAAGCAACTGATTCACACAGTGAGAGGTGTGGGTTATGTGATGAAAGGATAAAGCATGAGATTAAAAAATAAGATCCAGCTGTATACGTCGTTGTCTTTGTTTTTAATGGTGCTCTTATTTCATACAGCCATTTATTTTATTTTTTCGATCACTTTGACGCAAAAAGATATGTCCCGGCTGTCTGAGGTGGCTGAAAATATTGCCATTGCTTTAAAAAAATCAGAAGAAGAGGGTCTTCCATCCTCTGAGCTGCTCAAAGCCTATTTGCCCCAAAATGGCATGATTCGTGTTGTGACAGAAACGGGTGAATCAAAGCTGACTGTCACAAAGGAATCAACGTTTAGTTCACTGCCCTTTACATATGAATCTGGTCAGACAGCAGAAATTAAAGAATACAATAAGCATTTGATTGCATTCGCTGCGATTCCAGTTATTTGGACAAATGGCGAGATTGTATCGCTCCAAGTATATGAAGAAATTGAAAATACGGAAGAGAATTTAGCGTTATTAAAAATGATTTTAATCGCTGCGGGCGTTTTAATTATCGTGCTTTCTTATTTCGCAGGCCACATTTTAACAAAACAAATCGTCCGGCCAATTAGCCGGATGACGAGCACTATGAAGGCAAGTATGAAAGAGAAGGCGTTTAAACGAATCGAATTAACAGGCGATTCAAAGGATGAACTGTATCAAATGGGTCAAACCTTTAATGAAATGTCGGAAATTCTCGAGAAGCATTATGAAAAAGAACAGCAATTTTTGCATGATGCGTCACATGAATTGAAGACACCAATTACCGTCATCATGAGTTATAGTAATTTATTAAAGCGCTGGGGACAAAAAAGGCCAGAGGTGATAGAAGAATCCTCCCAAGCAATTCATGATGAAGCGAAAAAGATGAAAAGGCTGACAGATCAATTGCTGACACTGGCGAAAAATGGGCAGCCGCTTTATGTGGATATGAAGCCAGTCGATCTTGGTCATTTGTGCAAGCAGATATGCTATACGCTTGAAGTGGCCACCAATCGAACCATTCAATCTCATGTGCAAACAGATCAGCCGCTTATCACTGAAGGAGACGAAGAGAAAATCAAACAGCTTTTGACCATTCTGATTGATAATGCGGTCAAATATAGTACAGATCCAGTTGATGTTTCCTGCGGATGGACAGGGGAGATGCCGTTTATTTCAGTCGCTGATCATGGGATTGGCATAAAAGAAGAGGATCTGCCGAAAATCTTTGACCGCTTTTTCCGTGTGGATGAAGCAAGAAACAGTGAGACAGGTGGAACAGGTCTTGGTCTGTCAATTGCAAAGCAAATTGCGGAAGAGCACGGGGCCCAGCTGAAGGTCGACAGCCAAATCGGCGAAGGGACAACCATGACCATTCTTTTTCCAAAATAAACGGGTCTTTTCTCATCAATTTCTCATTTCCTCCTTATAAAATAGGAAATAGGAAGGAGGCGCTGCATGTCTAGAAAATTGAAAATGGTGCTTGCGCTCGCAGGATGTCTAGTCGTTCTCGCGGCCTTTGCCATGCTCATCATCCAAACCATTGATCAAAAAATATTAAGTGAAGCAGAAATCAAAAAAATGATCGCAAAAGACTACAATGGAAATATTACACAGATTGACTTAATCAATCATAAACAGGACTATACATTGACCTTGGAAAATGCAAATGGCATCTATCAAATCATTGCATCTTCTGCAAGCGGTCAAATGAAAGAAATTAGACAAATAAAAAGCTATCAAAAGCCAAATGAAAAAAATGCTGAGCTTCAGGCAGAAGAAGCGGCTGTTAAAAAAGTGAGCGGTACTGTTATTCAAAAGAAAGAAACGTCCGATCGTTTTATCTTTACGATCCAATCCAAAAAAGAATTATATCAAGTTGATGTCGACAAAAAAACATTTAAAGTACTAGAAGCAGAAAAGAAAAAACCAACTTCTAAAGAAAAGAAGCTCACGAAAATCACGGTCGAGGAGGCCATTCGGATTGCCGTCAAAGAAGTCGGAGGAACAGTGGATGATGCCGATCTGGAAACCTTTAGCGGTATGCTCGTATTTGAGGTGGAGCTGGATTTGCCTGATGGACGAGAAGCAGAGGTGCTCGTGAACGCATATACAGGAGACATTGAAGGCATTACGTACGAAAACTAATCGGTTTCTCATGATTTCCTCATGTTTCTTTCCTTTCTTTATCATCTAGTTTATTTAAGATAAAGGAGAAATCAAACAGAGGAGGACATGAACATGATGAAAAAAGTACTAGTCGCTACAGCATTAACAGGAACTCTTGTCGCAGGTGGTTTCACACTTCAGGCGCAAAATACAAATCAAACAGCACACGCCGAGCAAGTGGTGCAAAAGAAATCTACATTTGTCTCAAAGAAACAAGCTGAAAAAGCAGCCCTAAAAGTGGTGAAAGGGTATGTGGATGATGTGGACCTTGAGCGTAAAAAAGGAAAATGGGTGTATGAAGTCGAGATTAAAAAAGGCGGCTTCGAATATAAAGTATATGTCGATGCCAAAACAGGAAAAGCACTGAATGACCCAGTCAAAGAAAAGAAACAGAATGTGAAAATCACCAAAAAGCAGGCTGAACAAATTGCCCTTGCAAAAGTAAAAGGAACAGTCACAGATTCTGATTTAGATAAAGAAAATGGTGTGTACTTGTATGAGGTTGAAATCACCACACCAAACGGCGAGGAAGTTGATTTTGAGATTTCCGCTAAAACAGGTAAAATCCTAAAACAAGAATGGGATGATTAAGCCGCATCAAACCTCCTAAACCTTACACTTTCATGTGTAAGGTTTTTTCATTGGGACAAACTACGGGAAAGGAGGCGAGAGAATATGAAGAAAAAAGAAGAAGAGCAGACAATGGACTATGCGGAATATGTTCCGCATCCTGATGGAGAAGGATATGCTTTGTTTTTGCATGATGCCTTTCATCTCCTCTCCCAAGAGGATTTGAATCAGCCAGAAGAGGAATAAAAGACATAAAAGGGCGATGGTTCACTTATCTATCGCTCTTTTTTTGAAAAGTAAGCGAATACATAAGGAAACTTGGCATCTTGCTTATTGACATCATTGCGCTTTTTCTGTAATCTCAGTGTGTCAACAATATGAGACTTCGTTAGGTGAGGCTCCTGTATGGAGATACGCTGCTGCCCAAAAATGTCCAAAGACGCCAATGGGTCAACAGAAATCATCGACATAAGGTGATTTTTAATGCAGCTGGATTTATCCTATGCCATACAGTGCTAAAGCTCTACGATTGAAGGAGCAAGTGTTTATTTGTCATGCTTACAAAGCGCCTTCATTCGGTTGAAGGTGTTTTTTTATGAGTAAAGGAGGTGTGGGGATGGATCATCCCGATTCGAGACACATAGAGAATAATTCAAAAGAACAGATTGAGACATCAGATAGAGGAGATCCTGACCCCCGCACATTCTAAGGGATTCGGGTATCTCCTGACTTTGGGGAGGTAACAGCGATGATACAGAACATTACGTACGATGAACTCATTTTACGCATCATTATTTTACTAAGAGATGGAAAACGAAAAGAATTTAAAAACATCATGGAAGAACTTCAGCCTTATGATATGGCCTACTTATTTAAGGAGCTTCCAGAAAAACACCGTGGCCGCTTTCTTAGCTTTTTAACTGTCGATGACGTGACGGAAATGATGGGTGAACTGGAGCGGGAATATCAAGAAATTGTTCTTGAAAAAGTAGGGAAAGACAAAGCCACCTTCGTCACAAACAAAATGGATAACGATGACTTAGCCAACTTGTTTGATGAGATGGAGGATGACCTAAAGGATCAGCTTTTATCTAACATGGAAGCAGAGGAATCAAAGGCCGTCCAGCTTCTCATGAATTACCCTGCTGAGACAGCAGGGCGGATCATGACCAACCGGTATGTGTGGATTCCTCAGCATTATACAGTGCAGGATGCCGTTGTGAAGCTGAAAAGCTTCGCTGAAATTGCCGAATCAATTAACTATTTATATGTAATTAATGATCAAAAACAGCTTGTAGGAGTGCTCTCATATCGGGACCTTATTTTAGGTGAACCGAATGAAAAGGTGCAGGATCTCATGTTTACAAGAGTCATTGCTGTTGGAGCCTTTCAGGATCAGGAGGAAATCGCAAAGCTAATCGAACGGTATGATTTTCTAGCCATTCCTGTTGTAGAAGAGAACAATGTCTTAGTCGGAATCGTTACAGTCGATGATATCATTGATGTTGTCATTCAAGAGGCAGGCGAAGATTATGAAAAGTTTGCTGCCTCTGGTAAAGATATTACGTTCGACACACCGGCATTTGTGGCGGCATACCGCCGTCTCCCATGGCTCATTCTGCTCTTATTCATTGGGCTGATTTCAGGCAGTATTTTAAATTATTTTGAAGATACCCTTCAGCAAGTTGTTGCTTTAGCGTTCTTCATGCCGATGATTGCCGGGATGACAGGGAATACAGGGACACAGTCTCTTGCTGTCGTCATTAGAGGGCTTTCAAAAGAAGAATTAACGAAAAAAACCATTGTGCGCCTCATTTTTAGAGAGCTGAGAACAAGTATTTATATTGGGATCGTCTGTTCCATTATTATTACAGTCGTCGCAATGGTGTGGCAGGGCAATATGATTTTAGGGTTTGTTGTCGGTTCCTCACTTCTTGCAACACTAATTATTGGGACAATGGCCGGTACGGTCGTGCCGATTATTTTACACAGATTAAACGTAGACCCAGCCATTGCATCTGGCCCGCTGATTACAACATTGAATGATATTCTATCCTTACTCATCTATTTTGGAATTGCGACAGCATTCCTTCATACACTGATGTAGCAAAAAGACTGTAAAATGTAACGTTTTACAGTCTTTTTTGAATAAAGATTGCATATAGCGCTTCCATCCTTTACATTTTAAGGAGAAGGTGGGAGAGAAAAATGAAGAAGTTTTTATTCATTTTGATGTGCATTGTTTTGCTAAGTGCATGTTCAAGGGAAGATGAGGGAAAAGACAGAAGACTTGTGGCAGCAGAGCATATGCTAGAAGCAATAACCGAAGAGAATAAACAAAAAATGGATAGCATCTATGTCGAAGGGGCTGTCCCAAGCCCGAGTGACATTCTAAAGTTAAAAAAAGAATGGGGCATAGAAACGCTTTCTTATGAAGATTTTCAATTGGAAGAAGCCAGCATTCACGTCTTTCATGCGAATTACGAAGATGAAAAAACAGGGGAAAAAAAGGCACTCGCCCTGCGTGTAGTAGAAGATCCTGAAAAAGGCGGTGTACGGGTTGACTTTGTAGGGGTCGTTGAAGGAACTGACGCTTCTTCTCAATGAAAAATGAAAAGACAAAGTATAAGCTGAAATGATTTTATGTAAAAGGATAGAAGGGCTGAAAGAAATCGCTCTATCTATCCTCTTTTTTATCACAAATAACCTTAATTACTAACATAATGAACTTTCACTGATCATATCGTTGTGATACCCATTGATTCCATAAATTGCGTGAGGGCACTGGTCATGTACGAATCGCGGCGCCTTATAAACACAGTGGGCACTATTCTATGCGGTTCCGGTAATGGATGACAGGTGAACTTGCCTTGCACCCGAGATTCAACCATAGATTTTGGTAATACGGTAACCCCTAGGCCGTTTTCTACACATTTAAGCACACCCTCTAAAGTACCATACTCCATTACCTTCATAGCAGGATAGCCCTTGCTCTCTAGCCATTGCTGCCAACGTCCTAAATAGATGCAATGCGCAAATGACGAAAGCAATGGTTTATGTAAAATAGATTCTACCTGGAATTGCTCCGAGGAATAGCTTGTAATTAGGACCAAAGATTCTTCAAAGACAGGATACTCCATAATGTCCGGATGAAGGATAGGCCCATCTACCAATGCACCGTCTACTTTGTAGTTGAGAATAGCACTAACCTGATCTACTGTAGGTGCCATATACATGCTCAATTCTACTTGTGGAAATTTCTTATGATATTCTGCGAAAATAATTGGCAATCTTGTAGAAGCGGTTGATTCTATAGATCCAATGTGTAAAGTTCCCCGCGGAGTAGAGGAAAGCTTTACTGCCTCTATCGCTTCATCAAAATCGTAGAGTAATTTGTTTGCATATGGCAACAGTTCACGTCCAGCAGGTGTTAAAGATATCTTCTTATGATATCGGTAGAGAAGAGGAACACCTAATTCTTGTTCAAGGCGTTGGATTCGGGCAGTCACATTGGACTGCACATAATTTAATTTCTGAGCAGCTTTAGTGATACTTTGTTCAATGGCAACGGCTTTAAATACTTCCAAAGATTTAATATCCAAGATAGGACTCCTTTTGCATCATAAATTGTGATGATCTATACACTATTTTTTCATTTTACGTGATCCAATGGAATAAGTAAACTTAATGCTATAAGAGGTTGATGCTGACGTGTCCCTTGGTATCTGATCATGAGGAGGTAAATGGAGATAGGGAATTTTAGCTAGGAAGATAAAGCAGACGTTTTCAAGTAAATGAGGAGGGGATCTATTGATTTCAAAGGTTAATGTCCAAGAGAAATTTTTGCAAATAAATGATCACTGGAATCCTAGAATAAGCGGGGAATTGAACGACTCATATATTAAAATGGTAAAAATTAAAGGTGAATTCATTTGGCATCACCATGACGACGAGGATGAAATGTTCTTTGTATGGAAAGGAAATCTAGTCATCCGTTTTAGGGATAGAGAAATTTTTCTTAATGAAGGGGAGTTTCTTGTGATTCCTAAAGGAATTGAACATCAGCCAATTGCAAAAGAAGAAGTTCATTTGTTATTAATTGAACCGAAAACGACTCTCAATACGGGAAATGTGGTCAATGAACGAACTGTTTCAATTCCTGAACGAATGGATGAATGCAATTAACAGATTTGAAAAAGAGGCAGCCATCACTGTCTCTTTTTCATTAAGCTATAGGCAACAATCGATTCGAAGAGCAAGCAATTTTATTTGCTTATCGATTTTTATACCTAAAGTGTGCGTTAATCTGGCCTTCCAACATTTTTTTCTTAAATTGTCCGCTTTTTAATGCCTGTTCTTTTTTCTTCATGTCTTTTAAAATTTCGGCAGTTTGCACACCATCTTCTCGTTTATTGGCAATGTCCATTAAACGTTCTACATCAGAAAAAGAATATTTCCGTGTGCCTCTTGTTGAGCGCTGGGGGTAAATGAGCTTACGTTCTTCATAATATCGGATTTGCCTGACGGACAGCCCTGTTAATTCACTGACAATCCCGATCGAAATGACTTTTTTATCTTTATAGGATACATCTTCCTGCGTCATACACTCACCCCTGCAAGTCTTTTCTTCATATTATATAGAATGAGAAGGAAAAAAACCTAACGTTTGTTAGAAAATATAACAAAAAAATGATGGAAATGAAAAAACCATGGAAGGAAAGATAACACATGATGTGCAAACAATGTGACGAGTACATATAATCATGGTGAATTGACATAAGAGGAGGAGCAAATAATGGAGCGAACACAAATCATCCGTATGGCAAAAGAAATCATCGCATTAGATATGAAGAGGGATGAATTATTAGAGCAATTCATGCAGGCTGCTGGTCAGAATGCACATGCTCTTCTAAGGGCCGTACAAAATGATTTGTATAAAAGGTCTTCATGAGAACCTCATGTGGACCACTTGATAGGAGGGGGAAATCGGTGCAGCGTATCTTAACAGAAGCTTTAGCGAAGGAAAGACATTATTATACGAAGCAGCTTTGTTCAATAGGGGTTTACAGCCCTGATGCAGCGAAGAACATGACAATTAGCGACTTAAAAAAAGAGTATCATTTCTTTTTCAACAAAACAGAGCGTGATTTGTAAAATCCCTTGATATGTGCGTATGTCACATAAAGGGTTCTTTTTTTTGCGTGTTTAATATTATAGCAATATTGAATTTTGTAGAAATTTGACGAATGCAATACAAGAAAACATAGAGTCTTTACAGATTATGTTAAAGTGTGTCGCATCTTGATGGTTTGCTGAAAAAGCTTTTTTTCGAGATGATTGTGAAAAATAAGAAGGATTTTAAAAGTTTATATCGAAATCTTATACATAACACGAATGGAGTCACTTATGTGGTTGAAAGGGTTTTCAAAAACGTACTTCTATTTTTTACGAAAGGCTCCAACTGCACCGCAAGAAAGCCTTGAAGTTAAAAAAATATTATAAGAGGTAGATATGTGATGAGACTATCGTTTAATGAAGAAGAAGTAGAACGTTCAATGACGCTTTACAAGGTATTTGCAAGAGCATTTAAAAGCGTTTCAGAACACAGCATTAGAGACAGCAAAGAGCATGGATTTAATCCAACTGAATTTGCCGTTCTTGAATTGCTGTACACAAGAGGTGCTCAAAAGCTTCAACAGATCGGTTCAAGACTCTTGCTTGTCAGCGGGAATGTGACGTACGTCATTGACAAGTTAGAACGAAATGGGTTTATTGAAAGAGAGCAGGACCCAAAGGATAAACGGTCGGTTTATGCCCATTTAACGGATAAAGGGCGCAGTTATCTTGATAAGATTTACCCGATCCATTCTCTCCGAATTGCGCGCGCATTCTCTGGCCTCTCGCGTGAAGAACAAGAGCAATTGATTAGTCTATTGAAAAAAGCAGGCATTCACAGTCAACATTTATTATTTAGATAGAACAAAAAGGTGCCATGATTGGCACCTTTTCAATTGTTGACAAAGGGCTAAAATGTTTTATATTTTAGTCCTTTGTCTCTTTTCAGCGTGATAGAAAACCTTTGAAGTCTAGGAAGGACGAGTACCGGAGCGGAGCGAATTTGACATTCGTGAGCACCGGAACGCAGACCTGACAACGAATGCGAGGGTTTGTCTACACGCTGAAAGGTGCCATGATTGGCACCTTTTTTATGTGTCCAGCTGATGTGCAGGGTAGGCGATGAATTTTTCGATATAGTTTGCTGGAAGAGGCTTTGCATAATAAAAGCCTTGCAGGTCGTCGCATCCTTGCGCAGATAAAAGTTGCGCCTGTGCAAATGTTTCAACACCTTCTGCTATGACTTCGAGAGATAATTGATGCCCCATCGCGATAATGGCACCAGTAATTTGTTCAGATTTTGAATCATTTAAAATATCTTCAATAAAGGATTTGTCGATTTTTAGTCGGTGAATGGGCAAATCCTTTAAATAGCTTAATGAGCTATGACCTGTGCCAAAATCATCAATACTAATGCGAACGCCAAGGTGTTTCAGGGATGTCAGTACTTGTTTTGATTGCTTGATATTGTCCATTGTCATACTTTCTGTCACTTCAAGCTCGAGCAGTGATGGTTTCAGGTTATATTTTTTCAGTGTCAGCTTAATTAAATCAATTAAGTCTTCAGAATTGAATTGTTTTGCAGATAAATTGACGGCTACAGGAATGTTCAGCCCTTTGTCATACCACATTTTAGCCTGTTTGCATGCGGTATCAATGACCCATCTGCCAATATCAATGATCAGGCCCGATTCCTCTGCCAGCTCAATAAAAGCTTCAGGTGATTTTAACGACCCATCTGGTGCTTTCATTCTTAAAAGAGCTTCAACGCCAGTCATCTGTCTTGTTTTTGCACTGACTTGAGGCTGGTAATGAAGCACAAACTGTTCTCTCTGAATAGCATCCCGTAACTCAAGCTCTCGGTTTAACCTGTCTTCACTCGACCTTTCCATTGATTCGGTAAAAAACTCATAACGGCTTTGCTTATGTTTTTTCGACAAATACATCGCCATATCGGCTTTCCTCATCAATTCCATCCCATCTTTTCCATTTTGAGGTGAGATGGCGATTCCAATGCTGATCGATGTAATGAGCTGATGATTCTGGATGAAAAAAGGCCGTTCAAATTGACGAATGACATTTTGAGAAAGCTGTTCAATTTTTTTTGTGTCATGCCCCATGTCAGGGAAGATCATTAAAAATTCATCCCCGCCGAGTCTGGCAATAAAGCCGTTGTCCGGTAAGCATTGCGTCAGTCTGTTTGCAGCTGCTTTAAGAAGTAAGTCTCCAATGTTATGACCAAGTGCATCATTAATAATTTTAAACCGATTCAAATCAAGAAACAGAACAGCTGTTGATGTGCCTGTCTCTTCTTGAGCCGAGAGAACATCATTTAAATGATTGATGGCGTGGCGCCGATTAGGAAGCTCGGTTAACGCATCATAATGTGCCATGACATGAATTTCTTTTTCTGCAATCCGCTGCTGCGTTAAATCTTTTAAAACAAGATAAATACTGTCAAGTGTATTGTTGACATGAACAGGTATGTAAGTCACATGATAATAATAAAAGCGGTCTGCTGCTTTCAGATCGGCTTCACGTGTGACGGCTTTTTTTGAATGGGAAATAAATTCTTCCCACATGTCAGTCGGCATTACGTATTGGCTGACATCATCACCAATCCAAGAATTACACATTTTTAAAATTTGTTTACCTGAGTCGTTCGCAGAAAGTACCTTTCGATCGACAGAGAGCACGATAATGCCATCGATATTATGTTTGATGAGCGATTGGAACCGTTGTTCATTTTCCTTTAGCTGATCTGACTGTTTCATGATTCGGTGATCAATATAGGCACCAAAAATCATCAGTGTTTGGACAATCAGTGTCATTAAGCCGATAAAAATCGACACACTGAATGGCGACATTTCAAGAGACCCGCCTTCAGCGGACTGCCCATCTGAATGAAAAAACATCGTAGAAGCAGCCATACCGGTATAATGCATGCCAGAAATAGCCCCGCCCATCACGATTGCACCAGCTATTTTTAACAGATGCTCCTCCTGTTTCTTCTCGGAACGATGGAGCCTAAAAAAGAGATGCAGCGAGAAGAAAGACGCCAGCGTAGCAATGAAAAACGAAAGGAAAAAGAGGACTGGATCATAGCTGATTGAGACATTGGCCATTGATTCCATTCCAAGATAATGCATGCTGCAAATAGCTGAACCCATGGTAATTGAACTAATGAGCAGACGTCTTTTAGAGAGCTGTTCTTGAATGCATATTGAAAATGCGATCAACGAACCAACAAAAGACGCCAAAATCGATGAAATGAGTAAGGGAGTTTCATACGTGATGCCAGTTCTCATATGAAATGCCATCATGCCGATGAAATGCATCGACCATATGCCCATCCCCATGATCATTGCACCAATGATCAGCCATACTTTTTTCTTTGCACCGCTTGATTGTATCACCCGGCTGGCTAATTGAAGAGCTGAGTAGGAGGCGACAGCGGCGACAGCGACTGACAGAAAGACAAGCCACCCGTTGTAGCTTCCTGTTAAATGGGTCATGTGAGAAAACCTCCTGTATCCTAAAACAGACATATACTTATATATCGGCTTAATTGGCTTCTGTGTTCACTTTTCCTTCACTTAAATACCACAATCATCATTTTTTTCACCGATCTTTTATAGTAAAATCAAATTTAATGTAAAAAATCGACGAAAAGTGAATCGTTTCTTCTGTTTTATCCGTTTAATATATGGTGTGATTGTAAAAGAGATAAAATCAGTAAACGATTTTGTGTGAAAGGGATTGGTAAACATCGAAGATTTGATTATTTCTTTAGCGGATGCCTTTAAGAACCTGTCGTACTTTGGCATCTTCCTCGCATTATGTATTGAATTTGTTCCTGCTGAAGTGGTTTTGCCTCTTGCGGGTTACTGGGTCTCAGAAGGGGACATGGCCTTTATCGGTGTTGTGGCAGCCGGCTCCATTGGCGGCGTGGTTGGCCCTTTGACCTTGTACTGGTTAGGACGTTACGGCGGCAGACCCTTTTTAAATAAATATGGTAAGTACTTTTTTGTCAAGCCAGAGTCACTTGATAAATCGGATGCTTTCTTTGAAAAGCATGGTGGTTTTGTTGCATTTAGCGGCCGGTTTATTCCAGGGGTGAGGACGCTTATTTCCATCCCATGTGGTATTGCCAAGATGAATGTGTGGATTTTTTGCCTATATACGTTTTTAGCGATTACGCCCATTACATTTGTGTATGTGTATCTTGGGTTCGTGCTCGGGGAGAACTGGAAAGAGGTTGGCGCTATGTTAGATCCGTATCTTTTACCGATCGGTATCGGTATTGTGCTGCTCTTTGTTCTTTATGTATGGCTGAAACGCAGAAAGAGAAAAACAGAAACACCCACTGCCTAATTACTGAACCTGAGGTGAAAGTCGCCTGTTGACAATCCAGTGTCTATTGATTATGATAGAAGTAATCTAAATATTCTTAAATCCCACCAAAGGGGAGTAGCGTCCGGTTTTACCGGAAACAAAGTCGTCATTACATGGACTTACGTTCCATCGGCTTTGTTGGCATGATTGTACATATCACATGTCTAGCAAGACCTTTGCCATCACAGGCAAAGGTCTTTTTTGTATTCATAAGCCTTTGTCTGTTGTGGGACAATAGATAAAAACAAGGAGGAATGATGATGGATGCAGCAATTATTTTAGAGTACGGGTGGGTTCTTCTCGTACTGATTGGATTAGAAGGGATTTTAGCAGCTGATAATGCGCTGGTCATGGCCGTGATGGTCAAACACCTTCCTGAAAAACAAAGAAAAAAGGCATTGTTTTACGGACTTGCGGGTGCGTTTGTCATGCGTTTTGGTTCACTGTTTCTTATTTCATTTTTAGTGGATGTGTGGCAAGTTCAAGCCATTGGTGCAATTTATCTTCTTTATATTTCCATTCACCACATTTTAAAATCGCACGTATTTAAGAAGAAGGAGTCAGAAACGAACATGAAGCAAAGCGGCTTCTGGGCAACAGTTGTCAAAGTCGAGCTTGCCGACATTGCTTTTGCAGTAGATTCGATTTTAGCGGCGGTCGCTTTAGCTGTGACCCTGCCGAAAACAAGTCTTCCACAAATCGGTGGACTCGATGGCGGTCAATTTATTGTCATTCTATTAGGCGGGATCATCGGTCTTATCATCATGCGATTTGCAGCAACTGTCTTTGTGAAACTTCTCAAAACAAGACCAAGCCTAGAAACAGCAGCTTTTGTCATTGTCGGATGGGTTGGAGTGAAGCTCACGCTTTATACATTGTCACACCCAGCCATTGGCGTCGTTTCGTCTCATTTTATTCACTCAACATTATGGAAAGTGATTTTCTGGACAGTGCTTCTCGCAATTGCAGCATTTGGGTGGTTTTTATCAAGTCCATCAAGAAAAGGCGGCCAAGAAAACGAGGGGAAACAAGAGAAGCGCCTAGAACAGTAGGTTTTTTGAAAGAAATATCATTTCATTTTCATAACACGTATATTACAAATAAGGGGGAGATACCCCCTTATTTCTTTGCTTTTAGACGAAACATTGTAAAGTAGACGATGACATACATGTCACAATTGAGTAACAGGAAATGAATTCCTCATTTCTTCCTTTGCGCTTCCCTCATAAATTAGCTATCATAAATGAGTAATATAGGGAGAACTGAGGTGAAACCATTGCTTAGCCTTTTGTTTAAAAAAGGAAAGAAAAAGCAAACATTAGAGCAGTCGGCGATCAGTATCCAACAAGGTGATGTCGAGCTGCAAAATGCATTAATAGAGCAATACAAACCATTTGTCGCTAAGACGGTTTCATCCGTTTGTAAACGATATATAGATGAAAAAGATGACGAATTCAGCATAGGCTTAATTGCCTTTAATGAAGCGATAGAAAAATATTCTGCTGAAAAAGGAAACTCACTCCTGGCTTTTGCGGAATTGATTATTAAAAGAAAAGTGATCGACTATATTCGAAAAGAAGCGAGAAATGCGCCAACGGTTCAAATGGACCTTCAAGAAAGTGAGAATGGCGAGTACTCTCAAAGCATGATTGAAGCAGAGCTGTCTGCGAATGAATATAGACGCTTAATTGAACAAGAACATAGAAGAGAAGAAATTGAACATTTTAAAGAACGATTGAAAGTATACGGTCTCACGTTTCAAGAGCTGCTTGAGCATTCGCCAAAGCATGCAGATGCCAGGCAAAATGCCATTAAAGTAGCCCATATACTTGTTGAACACGATGAGCTCAGAACCATTTTATTTCAGAAAAAACAATTACCGGTCAAACAGCTGGAAAAGCTAGTGGAAGTCAGCCGCAAAACGATTGAGAGAAATAGAAAATATATCATTGCGATGGCGATCATTATGACAGGTGATTATGTGTATTTGAAAGATTACCTTAAAGGGGTGCTTAATTCATGAGAAGAGGCATTATAGTAGAGAAAAACAAAAAATATGTCACGTTGCTGACCCCTGATGGACAATTTCTGCGGACAAAATATGAACAGCAAGACTATGAAATCGGTCAAGAAGTGACATTCCCGAATGAATCACGTCTCGAAAGAAAAAGAGCCGGTTTTTTTGACCTGCTTCGTTTACGTCCGTTAAATGCAGGAATCCTATCAATCGCAGCAATAATTGTCGTGATTTTTACTATGATGCCATCTTTCTCAAGTCAAAAAGCATATGCATATATGACGATTGACATTAATCCAAGCTTTGAACTAAAGCTTGATCACAATTACCAAGTGATTGGTGTTACACCACTAAATCAAGATGCGAAACAAGTGCTGTCGAGTATGAAGGATTTAGAAAAAAACGACATGGCCAAAGTGGTGCAGGAAATCATAGATGATTGCGACAAGCAAGGGTACGTGAACCACTCTAAGAGCATTTATATTTCAACAGTTTATGAAAACAAGCAGGACCATACATATAAAACCAACGTCAAAAGCAAAATTAACACCATCTCTGGTGAATATCAAAAGCGCGATTACAAACTAGAAACTGTGGAAAGTGATCTGGAAACGAGAGAAAAAGCTCAAAAGGCAGGCATTTCAACAGGCACATATATCAGAAATCAAGAAATGCAAGATAAGGATCAAGAGGACGTCAAAAAAGGCGATGATGATGCAGAGAAGGATGCTGTGAAAGAAGAAGAGCCGAAGAAAGACGACGCTCAAGACAAGGATAAAGACAAAGAAGAAATCAAAACAGACGATAGCGAAGACATGCAGCCAGACCAAGAGACTCCTGAGGGTGAAGACAAAGAGCAGAAGGATGCAGAGAGGGAAGAGCAAGGAGCTGTGCAGAAGCCTCACCAATCAAAACCTGATGAGGATCATCATGACAAAAAGATAAAAGAAGACAAGGATCATTCTTTTGATAAAGAGCAAAAAAAAAATCACTCCACTGACCTAGATCCAAAAAAGGGTTCAAACGATACATCAAATCGCAATGCTGAAAAGCACGAAAAAAAAAACGGCAGGGGTCAGAAACAACCGTCCGGTGAACGGAAAAGAGAGCATGCGAAGCCAAAAGAAAAAGGGACTGCATCCTCTAATCGCAGCAACCGGTTTGAGCACACATATGAACAATAAAAAAACGCCAGATAAATCCGGCGTATTTCACCATGTCATGATTTAGTTTGATTGCCCATTTGTGACTGAGCCTGCTGAACAAGTCTTTTTGTGATTTCACCGCCAACAGAACCATTTGCACGTGCGACTGTATCTGAACCGAGAGTGACGCCAAATTCTTGAGCGATCTCGTATTTAAATTGATCTAATGCTTGCTCTACTCCAGGAACAAGAAGTTGATTTCGATTTGCCATGTCTATATTCCTCCTTTCACCTCATGTTTGTAACGCCTTCTTATTTTGAAAATAACGGCCTGCAATTATGCTGGCAATTGCTGCACAAAAAACCGAGGTGATGGTAGACTGACATAGCAGAATGAGACACGAATAAAACACCCTTATTAGGCTGACATGCTACCAAATGTTTTTGGTGCGTGGTAGCCTAATTTTTCTTGGATACGCTCTTCATTATAATACTTGATGTAACGATCGATTCGTTGCCTGACATCTTTTTCTGATATAGAGTTGAACTTTGTAAACATAAATTCCTCTGATTTTAAGCTAGAATGGAATGATTCAATCACTGCGTTATCCCAACAGTTACCTCGTCTGGACATACTACTTGTGAGGTTCCTTGCCCCCAGCTCCTTTTGATATGCATACGAAACACTTCCTTGATCTGAATGCACAAGTACACCTTTAGGCAAATTCCTTTTCTTTAAAGCTATCCTCAATGTGTCCAATATGAGTGACGTCTGTTGGTGATCATCTAGAGTATAGGCAACAACTTCGTTGTTGTATAAATCCATAATGGTCGAAAGGTAGAGCGTTCTCGGTCCATACTGAATATAAGTAATATCTGTTACCCATTTTACATTCGGGTGTATTGCGGTGAAGTTCCGATTTAATATATTTGGGGCAATGATGACAGATTCCCCTTGTGATTTCCATTTCCTTTTACGCTTCACACGACATTGAAGATGGTATTTTTGCATGATGCGCTGTACAGTATTTCGGTTTCGTTTGATACCATATTGACGCTGAAGTAGCTTTCGGATCTTACGGTGGCCGTACCGGAACGATGTTTCGGTACATAAGGAAATAACAGCCTTATCCACTTGTGATTTTTTACGTATTCCTTCGGATACCCAACGATAATAGGTCGATCTGGCGACTTGCAAAATACTTAAGAGAGACGTCACTGTATATTTCTTCCGTAATTTCTCGATCAAATACAAGGCTACTCCCTTTTCAACTCCTCTATGATCTCCAAATACTTTTTTAGAATTTCATTCTCCATCTTAAGCTGTTCAACCTGCCTATTCACTTTTTCCTCTTTGGATACATTGTCATGTCCATGCCCGAAGCTATATTGTTTTCCGATTGGCTGATCGAACCGATGTAACTGATTTCCTCGATACCACTTCATCCATGTTTTAATCTGAGATACATTCTTGATATGATATTTATCCATAATTTGTTGATTGGTAAACTGTCCGCTTAATTTATCTTTCACAACCGCCCATTTTATTTCAGCTGAATATTTGTTTTTTTTCATAAAAAATACCCTCCAAATTAGCACTTAGTTTAAGTGTATCACTTGAAGGGTGTTTTTTTATGTCCCATTTGACTAGGTTAGTCTATGGCTCACCTCGGTTTTTCTTTAATCCTGATGCTGCAGTGTATAAAACATCATTTCTTGTGCCGTACTTTGCAAGTGCGAAGTAAAGACAGAAAAGACGGTTGAGTTAATAATGCCTTTGATCAAATGCCATTGATGCTGTGTTAATTCTGAAAACTCTTCACGTAGCTGATCTGTCTGCTCCTCTGTAATTTCCCGTAAGTTTTTTTCCTTTAACGGAAAGTGAGTATGATGATAAATAAAATCAAGGACATGCGCATATGCTTCATAAAAGCGCAGTGGACTAATAATATCATCAGTTCGGTCCGTTATCGTGTTAAATAAGGCAGATAAAATTGTACGGATGGCATCAAAGTCAAAAACTGATTTTAAATCTCTCACAATTAATAAAATCACAACTTGATCAATTGCATACTTCTTGCCAAGCTCAGGGTGACCAATCATATCTTTAATATCACGTTTGATCCAGTTTTGAATCGCAGTCGATTTAAGAGAAGTCAGCTCGCATAGGTTTCCTAATTCTACAATCTCGTTTGTAGAGAGACCATGCTCTGATTTTTGTTTCCGTCGTTCAAGCCTCTCGAAAAAAGAAGGGATGATAAGCTCGTCAAGTTCGTGGTGTTTGTCCTTTTTTACAGATAAATTCAATAGCTGAAGCGGAGTCAGATCTCCCTCTCCTTTTAGAGAATGCAGAAGTCTCGTCATGTCAATTCTCGTTAATTTAAAAGCACCCATGTTCCACCTCGTTTATACGTCAAAAACGTCATAATTGATCTAATTCAACATCATAAGCTCTTTTTGATGAAAATGCAAAATAAACTAAAAGAAGGGATTATACGTCACAATTTGTTCACTTTTCTTATGAAGTGTATGTCTTAAACATTGAAGTGACGGGGGTTAAGCCGTTATGATAAACAGAGGAAACGATCCCTTTTTCCTTGCAATTTGAGGCGTTTATTTTTATAATTTTATTAATAAGTTCATTTGAACTTAATATGACAGCGGAGGTTATGTATGGGTAAAAGAATTTTTCTGTTTATATTAACGAACATTCTTGTTATCACTACGATTGGTATTGTACTATCGGTTATTAGTGCAGCAACTGGTGTTGGTTCTTATATAGGAGCAGACGGTGGAATTAATTTTGTTGCACTGCTAGTATTCAGTGCAGTTGTTGGTTTTGTTGGCTCGTTTATGTCACTTGCGATGTCTCGTTGGATGGCCAAAATGATGATGGGTGTGCGTGTGTTAAACCCTGAAAAGGATTCGTTATCATATGATGAGCAGCAGCTTGTTGACCGCGTGCACAGATTATCTAGAGCAGCAGGCCTTTCTAAAATGCCTGAGGTCGGTATTTATCAATCATCTGAAGTAAATGCTTTTGCAACAGGTCCTTCAAAGAGAAGATCACTTGTTGCTGTATCAACTGGATTGCTTCATGAAATGGATGATGCAGCTGTTGAAGGTGTAATTGCTCACGAAGTCGCTCACGTTGCGAACGGTGACATGGTCACAATGACGTTACTACAAGGAATCGTCAATACGTTCGTTGTCTTCCTTTCAAGAATTGCGGCATGGATCGCTAGTCGTTTTGTTCCACGTGAAGAGCTTGTGCCGATTGTTCACTTTATCGCTGTGATTGTCTTCCAAATCATTTTCTCTATCTTAGGAAGCCTTGTCGTGTTTGCATATTCTAGACATCGTGAATTCCATGCAGACCGCGGCGGAGCGGACCTGGCAGGTAAAGACAAAATGATTCATGCGCTTCGTTCACTAGAGGCGTATACGTCAAGAATTAAAGATGATGATCAAACAGCGGTCGCTACGCTTAAAATCAGTGGTAAACGAAAGGCATCTCTTTTCTCAACACACCCTGATTTAAATGAAAGAATTAGAAGATTAGAAGCAAAATAAAAGAGAAGAAAAGACATTCTGTTACAGGATGTCTTTTCTTTTTTGATGAAAAAGTAAATAAAGCATAAAATATCTTTAAAATCATGTCTCTTTTCATTAAAATGAGAAGTATTGAAAAATGAAAGTTAAAAGAAGGAATGACAATGAACCTAATTAAAAAGCTAATTGACCGATTATCGGCTTTCCAGCTGATTGCCCTTTATTATTTTATCGCCGTTACCGTCTCATTTATACTTCTCAGTTTGCCAGTCGCTCATCAAAATGGGGTGAAGTGGACATTTATCGATGCATTATTTACGGCAGTGAGTGCTGTCAGTGTAACAGGGCTAACAGTCGTCGATACGTCGCAGACATTTAGTGTAACTGGAATGTGGATTCTTGCCTTTGTTCTGCAAATCGGCGGAATCGGCATTATGACCCTTGGCACCTTTGTCTGGCTGGTCATGAGAAAGAGAATCGGTATTAAAGAGAGAAAACTGATCATGGCTGATCAAAACCAAAGCAATTTATCAGGTATTGTGAAGCTAATGAAGCAGATTCTATATTTGATTTTGCTTATTGAGTTTGTAGGCGGCCTCATTTTAAGCATATATTTTCTTAAATATTATGATGTGCAAACAGCTTTCTTACATGGCTTCTTCTCCAGTATTAGTGCGACGACCAACGGAGGATTTGATATTACGGGGAACTCACTGATTCCATATAAAGATGATTATTTTGTCCAATTTATCACCATGCTGCTTATTATTTTTGGTGCCATTGGCTTTCCTGTACTCGTAGAAGTGAAGGATTATTTATTCAATCAAGACCGAAAGAACGCGTCATTTTCCTTGTTCACAAAAATCACCACGATTACGTTCGGCAGCTTAGTCATTGTCGGCGCTATTGGGATTTATGCCCTCGAAGCGCGGTTTACGTTTTTAGGGAAGAGCTGGCACGAAGTTTTATTTTATTCATTGTTCCAATCGACGGCCACAAGAAGCGGGGGGCTTTCGACATTAGATATTACTCAATTGACGGAACCGACGCTGTTATTTTTATGTCTGCTCATGTTTATCGGAGCATCTCCAAGCTCAGTTGGGGGCGGAATTCGGACAACGACGTTTGCCCTCAATTTACTTGCCCTGTTTCATTTTGCGAGGGGGAATAAGTCCATCAAAATCTTCAAAAGAGAGCTGCATCAAGCGGATATTAACAAATCTCTGATGGTGACGATGATGGCCTTTATACTGGTGTTTGGTGCGACATTCCTATTAACCTTATCTGAGCATAATACGCTTCTTCAAAATTTGTTTGAAGTCTGTTCTGCCTTCGGAACGACAGGCCTGTCACTAGGGATTACCTCTGATCTCTCTGGTTTTGGGAAGTGTATCATCATGATGGTCATGTTTATTGGACGGATTGGCATTCCAAGCTTCTTGTATTTAATTGGCCGAAGAGAAAGCGAAGCGAATTATCATTATCCGAAAGAACGTGTGATCATCGGCTAAACAGCATTCTAAGCGAATGCTGTTTTAGATTGTTGACAAAGGGCTAAAATGATCTTTATTTTAGTCCTTTGTCTTCTTTTCAGCGTGATAGAAAACCTTTGAAGTCTAGGAAGGACAGCTACTTTTGCGGAGCGAATTTGACATTCGTGAGCACCAGCGCGCAGGACTGTCACCGAATGCGAGGGTTTGTCTACACGCTGACACAGCATTCTAAGCGAATGCTGTTTTTTTATTTCCATTATCTAACTGGCTAAATCACATAGGATGTTCGCAATCTATAGGTAAGAGGTGAACGAGACGTGCTGGAAGTATTATGGAAAGCGATTGTCATGCTGCTAGTTGGTACCTTGCTGCTGAGAATAGCAGGGCCTAAATCCATTAGTCAATTAACTGTACAACAAACAGTGATCATGATTTCAATCGGATCAATTATTATCCAACCCTTTATTGAGCATAATTTACTTGAAACCATTTATGCCGCCGTTACCTTTATTGTGGCACTTGTGATAATGGAGAAGCTGTCAATTCAATCTGATTTTTTTGAAAAATTGGTTTCGGGAAAATCAGTGGTGATTTTACAAAATGGAGAAATGCTTGATCACAGACTGAAAAAAGCACGGCTCACAAGAGATCAATTCAAAATGCGCTTAACTCAGCAAGGCATTACGGACATCAGCTGTCTTAAAAGAGCCACCCTAGAAGCCAATGGTCAAATTGGCTATGAGTTAAAACCTGAGGAAAAGCCCGTGACGGTCAAGGAAATGAAGGAGCTTCTTGACCAATTAAGAGAAGAACTAAACATATTAAAAAAGGACTGATTTCAGATGAAAAGAAAAGCAGCGAAAAATGAAGCTTTGACAAACAATATGACACCGACAGAAAGCATGGCCCATGATCAAGGGAAAACACAATTTGACGAACAATCAAGAGATCGTCAAGCAAACCGAAATTCTCATCAAGGGAAACAAGGGGGGGCATCTCGTGACTAAAAAGCATGTGAAGAGCAAGGACATGAAAGACCATAAAAAGCCGATGGACCCAGACATTTTAGAAGAGGAATTTGGCAGTGAACTTGGTGATATCAACAGCAGTAAATGGATCGATACATTGATGAAACCTAAGAAAGATGTTGAATGTCACACCGAACAACAGAATAAATAAGAGAAAAAACGATCCTCACGGGATCGTTTTTTATTTGATATAGCTACTTTGCCTGCCGGTGATCGTTCGCAGAAGATTGGTCATTTTGAGCTCAATCACTGGCTGTGCAACGGTTTTTACAAAGGTACTAGACAGGGTAAAGGTTAACAGAATGGTCAGCAGCAATAACATGAGTACACTTGCTGCATTCAAAGCCCAGTCATCAAACCAAGTCGTTCTAAGCAGCTTAATGACAAAGCCATGTAATAAATACACATATAACGTTCTTGTGCCCCACTTTGTAAAGAAGAATCGTCTTGTTGGCACTAATGCAAAGAAGCTAAATGTAGCGCCGAATGCAAGTAGATACCAAGCCATTCGTTTCATTGCCGCAATCAGTCCTG
Source organism: Bacillus pumilus (assembly GCF_003431975.1). GTDB lineage: Bacteria > Bacillota > Bacilli > Bacillales > Bacillaceae > Bacillus > Bacillus pumilus_N. The sequence goes on from NZ_CP027116.1 coordinate 1,338,119, forward strand.
CATCACCAAGAGAAGCATATGACTGTGATCCAAATAAGAAGGAATAATCAAATTCATACAGATAGCAAAACAGGAATACAGCCACTAAAACAAGGAGCGCTGCCAGCTTTCCTTTGCTTGTACGAATGAATTCAAAGTGCTGCTTCTTTAAATAGAAGCCTGCTAAAAACATGGGCAAAAAGACAAACGTCCGCGATAAACTGAGTGTATTGCTGATGCTGTCCATGTAACCGACAAGTAAAGCAATCGATAAACTGACGATCATCGCCCATTGAAACGGCAGTTTTGAAAAAGGAATGAGCAGCAAATTCCAAAAGAATAAACTAATTAAAAACCATAAAGACCATTGTGGATCAATTGGGTTTAGATTGGCGATGCTTTGATCCTGCAAGAGATAATAGTAAACAGAATAGATCACCTGAAAAATGAAATATGGGATGATCAGCTTAACAGCAACTTTTTTCATAAAACCCGGTTTTCTGAATCCTTTTGCAAAGAAGCCGGAAACCAAAATAAAGGCGGGCATATGAAAAGTATAAATAAACTTGTATAAATAAAGCATCCAATCATTATCATGAATGAATGATCGTAACAAATGACCAAAAACGACTAGAAAAATCAGAAGAAATTTCGCATTATCAAAATAACTATCTCGTGAAGATGCCATAACATCACCTTTCCTGATTGATTTCAAACATAAATGCTCTAAGTGCACTGTTCCCTTATTTGCCCCATTTTAAAATACATTTTGGCTCGTTTCGCTATTTGATGTGAAATTGTAGAACGGTTGTAAAAGAAGCGTAAGAAAAGAGATTCGTGTTTCGATCCTGTCATCCGAATGAAATAAATGAGACAGTCTTCGTGTAAAAACTTATCTTTTTTTATGAGTCGAATGAAGGAACAATGAAAAAATTGTAGAAATATTGTAGAGGAATGAGGCTGGAAAAGGAGTGTAAGAGAATGACTGAAACGCTCGATGGCAAAAGGTTAATCCCTGCGGAAGATATCAGAAAATTAGAAAAAGAGAACGAATATTTACGAACAGAGTTAATGCAGCACAAAATGCTGTTAAATAAGACGCTAGATGCCATATTTATATTTGATCAGCACCTCAATATTATCCAAGCCAACGAAGCAACATGCAGGCTTGTCCAGACATCGAAAGAAGACCTCCTCAATAAATCCGTTCTAGATTTCCTATACGGCATCCCGAAAGACAAAATTGAATGCTCCCTCGATTTATTTTTTCGAAAAGGAACGTTAAGAAGAGAAATTTCCATTCAGCTTGAAAATGGTGAAACAAAATATATTGAGTTTGTCGCAGAGCATGACGTTGTGAATGAGCAATATATTGTGGTCATGCGAGATATTTCCTCAAAGAAAATATTAGAACGGGAACGCTCCATGAATGAGCAGCTGTTTAAAGATTTGTTTGACCGAGCCATTGACGGGATGGTTATTTTTGATCAGGATGGCTGTATGATCGACGCCAATCACTCCTTTTGTCAGAGCTTTGAACTAGAAAAGACCGATTTAACCGACCGTTATTTAAATGAATTTGTCGAAGAAGAAAATCTTCCAGCCTTACAGCACCTTCTATCGGCACTTAAAGAAACAGGGAAAGCCAAGGGAGAGCTTCCTGTTACCCTTCAATCTGGCCAGCACAAATTATTCGAGCTCACCATTACATCAAATGTGATGAGCGGTTTTTATATGTCCATCATGCGGGATATTACTGAAAAAAGGTTAATGGAAGAGAAGCTGTTAAAAAGCGAAGAGCGCTTTAGAGAAATTTTCGAAAATGCAATGGACGCCATCATCATATGGGCAGATGATGGAGAGATTGTGAAAGCCAATGAATCAGCCTGTCGTATTTTTGAACTTCCCATGCACTCACTGATTGGCAAGAAGCTCACTGACTTTCTCGTGAAATCAGATAAGAGATATCGAGCGACAAGAAGACGTTATATGAGAAGTCATGAAATAAGGGAAGAGCTTTTATTCAGAATGGCCAATGGGCAGTTTAAAGAGCTGGAATTCACATCAAAGCATGCCGTATTAGAAGGCCAGCACTTAACCATTTTACGTAATGTGAGTGACCGGAAAAGAATGGAGGAAGAGCTGCGTGAAAGTGAGCTCAAATTCCGTAAAGTATTTAACGGGTCAATGGACGGTATTGTTCTGTTTGATAATCAATACCGTATTATTGAAGTCAATCCATCCGCAAGCGAACTGCTTGGATTGAAGGACGATCATTTAACGGAAATGAATCTTTTTCATATCCTTGCACCTTATCAAATTGAACATTTGGCACAGCCTGCTCAGGCGATGTCGCTAGATGAGATGGACAATAAAGTTCCGTTTGTGCTGAATCATCCAGATCAGCGTATATTGGAATTCTCTTTTAAACGCAACATCATTCATAATATGAATTTGGCGATGTTTAGAGATGTGACAGAGCGTAAGGAATTAGAAGAGCGGGTGAGAAAATCAGATACGCTTCATGTAGTTGGAGAGCTTGCTGCTGGAATAGCGCATGAAATTAGAAACCCGATGACAGCATTAAAAGGCTTTATTCAGCTATTAAAAGGGAATATAGAGGGAGAGTATTCTCTCTATTTCAATGTCATCACATCAGAGCTAAAAAGAATTGAATCCATCATTACCGAGTTTTTAATTTTAGCGAAGCCGCAAGCCATCGTATATGAAGAAAAAAATGTGGTGCAAATTGTGAAAGACACGATGGATCTTTTGCACGCACAGGCGAATCTTGGCAATGTTCAAATGCACCTCAATGTGATCGATGAAATTCCGCTCATTTATTGCGAGCAAAACCAATTAAAACAAGTCTTTATTAACATTTTAAAAAATGCAATTGAAGTGATGCCGAGAAAAGGGAATGTCTATGTGAGCATTCAGCGGAAGGGTGAAGAGCATATTGTGATTTCACTGCGGGATGAAGGCTGCGGAATGTCTGAAGACAAGCTGAGGCGTCTAGGAGAGCCGTTTTATACGACGAAAGAAAGAGGAACTGGACTTGGCTTAATGGTTAGTTATAAAATTATTGAAGAGCACCAAGGAACCATTGAGGTAGAGAGTGAGGAAGGAGTAGGGACCGTCTTCCATCTCACGCTGCCACTTTGGCAGCAGAAACAAGAAGGAGAGCATTAATATGTATTATACCGTCTATCACGCACCAATCGGGGCATTATACCTAGTAGAAAAAGACGCTGCTATCATCGAGGTGATGTTTGATGATGAGCCGTTTTTAGCAAAAAAACAAGAAGCCAACCTAATAGAAGAAGAGACGCCTGTCTTACAAGAAGCGAAAAAGCAGCTGGATGAATATTTCAATGGGGAGCGTCAAGTATTCGATCTCCCGCTCAAGCAAACCGGTTCTCCGTTTCAAGAGCAGGTCTGGCAAGCACTTTCAGCTATTCCATATGGTGAATCAAAAAGCTATGCAGACATTGCAGAAGCGATTGGTAACCCAAAGGCTGTGAGAGCGATTGGACAGGCAAACAGACGCAATACATTACCGATCTTTATCCCTTGTCACAGAGTGATTGGAAAAGACCGCTCTCTGACGGGCTATGCAGGAACGAAAACAGACATGAAAGCGGTCCTGCTAGAATTAGAAGGCATCCCATTTGTTCAAAAATAAATCGATTGACCTGTTCCAAATATTTGTCAAGCGACATATCCTTTTATTAAGCTAAAAAAGTTGGTTGAGGGAAAAAGGAGGGCGCTAGGGAATGTTTTGGGGCAAAAAAGATAAAATGTATGCCGTCACGTCATTATGTGTCAAAATGCACGTTTTGACTGAAGAGCAGAAAAAAGAAATCTTAGCAAAAACGATTGATACAAAAAAGCGCAGTGCTCTTAAAAGATAAGAACACGGCGCTTTTTTATGATGAAACGGAGGTGCTTTCAGCGAACAGAGCATCAATCTCTTCTGTATAGTTAGACGTGATAATGCCTTTCTCTGTAATGATACCTGATATGAGGTGGTGAGGAGTGACATCAAAGGCAGGATTGAATACCTGAACATCAGGTGGTGCAATTTGGACACCGTTTATTTCTTTTACTTCCTGCGGATCGCGCTCTTCAATCGGAATATCTGCCCCGTCTTGAGTTGAGATATCAAAGGTTGAAAGAGGTGCTGCAACAAAAAACGGAATATGAAAATGCTTAGCTAAAATCGCAAGGCTCAGCGTTCCAATCTTATTCGCTGTATCTCCGTTACGGGCGATGCGATCAGCTCCAACAATGACAGCTGAAATTTGCTTTTCTTTCATTGTATGGGCTGCCATGTTATCTGTAATGAGCGTCACATCTACACCGCCTTGCATGAGCTCCCATGTTGTCAGTCTGGCGCCTTGAAGAACGGGGCGTGTTTCACAGGCATAAATGTGAAGATCAAGATTTTTCTTTTTCGCTAAATAAAAAGGAGCAAGGGCTGTTCCATACCGGCTCGTAGCGATGGACCCTGCATTGCAAATGGTCATAATACGATCACCTGATTTAAAGAGCTGGAGTGCATTTTGACCGATGTGTCTGCATGTTTCTTCATCTTCAATTTGTATTTGAATGGCTTCATGGACAAGGTCTGTCTTGGCTGCATTCACCGAAGCTGCACGCTCAATGCGCTGCAACAATCGATCTAATGCCCACGCTAGGTTCACAGCGGTTGGACGGGCACTATTTAAATATTCTTTTATCCGAATGACTTCTTGTTTAAATACATCAATCTCTTCTGTCTCAATGTCTTGAGCACTGAGCGCCAGTCCAAAAGCTGCTGTAATGCCAATGGCAGGTGCTCCCCGCACTTTTAACGTAACAATGGCATCATACACATCTTCTTTTGTATATAAATGCTCAAACACGGTTTCGGCCGGCAATTTTTGTTGATTCAAAATGTTAATATGGTTTTCTTCCCATTCGACAGAACGTGGGACTTCAAATTCTTTAGACAAAACCCGTCACTCCTTTACAGATTGCTGGAATAATGCGACGAGGTCAGACGCTGTTTCCACTGCATGATATCGTTTGATTAATGTTTTTCCGAACGTTAGTGCTGCTTTTTTCTGATGAATTCGTCTAGATGGTGATGAGATCGCATCTAGATCAGCGGCATGAGCAAGACCAATTGTACGGCGGACAAGCTCACAGCCGGCAAAGCCTGCTGCTTCTTTTAAAATACGGTCAAAGGTTGTTTCTAAAAAGCTGTCAGATACACTAAACGCTTCAATACTGTCTTCTTTCCAAGCTTTTGCGAACACGTCTTTGAAGGTTGCCCATACATTGATGACATGGTCAAACAGGTGCTGTTGATCGTGTTCATTCTCACGTGATAAAGCATTAATGAACAGGTTAGCGATAAAGTGGCCAATATCAAATCCAAAGGGACCGTAAAAGGCGAATTCTGGATCAATGATTTTTGTTTCGGTCTCACTTGCAAAAATACTTCCTGTATGAAGATCTCCATGAACGAGTGTTTCAGCTGATGTCAGGAAGATGCGCTTCAGCTCAGCTGCTTTGGCCTGGACTTCAAGATCTGCCCAAAGGGCTTCGGCAGCACCTCTTAATTCTTCTTCAAAGTCATTTGTTTCGCTATCAAAGAAGGGATCTGTGAAGACGAGTTTTTCCGTAATGTCACAAAGGTCCGGATTCGTAAATTGCTTCACAAATTGTTTTTTGATTTTAGGGTATGTGGCAAAGTCAGATGTGTAAAAAAGTGTTTTTCCTAAAAATTCTCCGACATGATCAGATAAATGCGGATATTGTTTTCCGGCAATTAGCCCTTTTCTGACGATTTCTAGATGTGATAGATCCTCCATTGCCGTCACAGCAAGAGCTGTATCTGAATAATAGACCGCGGGTACGAGGTGCGGTGCATATTCTGACTGCTTGATCAGGGCAGCACTTTCAATTCTCGCCCGGTCTAATGTAAGCGGCCAGCTCTCCCCAACTACCTTGGCGTAGGGAAGGGCCTGCTTGATAATCAATCCTTTTTCTCGTTTGTGATCAAACATATGAAAGACGTAATTTAAATTCCCATCTCCGATTTCAGTACATGTCAAATGGCTGCTTTCTTGGATCAAGCCAAGTCTAATTGCGAGTGCAACTGCCGAGCTTTCTGTTAGTTCTTCATATGATGCCGTAAGTGTAACCAATTGCTTCCCCTCCATATCATATAAAAAAGCCTCTTTCTCCTGAGAGAAAGAGGCTTGGTGGCGTGTATGCTCAAAGCCTCTCTTATCTCTCAGCACATACGTCTGATGGAATTAGCACCGTGCCCTATAAGACAAATTGTCTTGGCGCTTTACTTGCTGCGCCCCACTTCACAGTGGTATTAACGGTCGGTTGCTGTTGGGGTCAAAAGGCCAAATCCCTCGCCCAACTCTCGATAAGAGAAATCAATATGTCATTGTTTCGTGTCTGTTTGTATTTCTTAATTCAAGATATTATCAGAGCGGCTCTTCACATGTCAATCTTTTTTCAAAATTGCTTTACAATTCATAAAACAATCCATTACAGTGTTTGTATTGTGACGTAACTTGAATAGAAGGTGAAAAAATGGAATTTCAGCAATCAGATGTGTTGAAAGAATTACCGAAGCAATTTTTTGCGTCCCTTGTCCAAAAGGTGCAGAAAAAAGTGCAGGAAGGGGCAGATATCATTAACTTAGGGCAGGGAAATCCTGACCAGCCAACCCCCTCGCACATTGTAAAAGCGATGCAGGAAGCAGTCGCAAAGCCTGAAAACCATCAATACTCTTCATTCCGCGGAACAGCGAAATTAAAAGAGGCCGCAGCCGCCTTTTATGAAAGAGAATATGGTGTTACGCTTGATCCAAAAACGGAGATTGCGATTTTATTTGGCGGGAAAGCAGGGCTTGTTGAACTGCCGCAATGCCTGCTGAATCCGGGTGATACTCTTCTTGTCCCAGACCCTGGTTATCCTGATTATTGGTCAGGTGCTGTGCTTGCTGGAGCTCAGATGGTGACCATGCCGCTTCTTGAAGAAAATGATTTTTTACCTGACTATGATCGATTGTCTGAGGATGATAAGAAAAAAGCAAAATTGATGTACTTAAATTATCCCAACAATCCGACGGGTGCCACAGCAAGCCGTTCATTTTTTGAAGAAACCGTTACGTTTGCGAAAGACCACAAGCTCTGTGTTGTGCATGATTTTGCCTATGGCGGCATTGGATTTGATGGAAAGAAGCCGATCAGCTTTTTGCAAACAGATGGAGCGAAAGAGACGGGGATTGAAATTTACACATTGTCTAAAACGTATAATATGGCCGGCTGGAGAGTGGGTTTTGCAGCAGGTAATCCGTCTGTTATTGAAGCGATTGAGCTGTATCAGGATCACCTGTTTGTCTCCCTGTTTAAAGCCACCCAAGATGCAGCAGCGGTAGCACTGCTAAGCGATCAAACATGCGTACAGATGCAAAATGAACGATATGAGAACAGGCGAAATGTGTGGATTGCTGCTTGCAAGGAGATTGGCTGGGAGGTCAGTGCGCCAAAGGGGTCATTCTTTGCTTGGCTAAAGGTGCCAGAAGGGTATACATCTGAATCGTTTTCTGACTTATTATTAGAGAAAGCACATGTGGCTCTGGCACCGGGGAATGGATTTGGTGCTCACGGTGAAGGATACGTGCGAGTAGGACTTTTAACAAGTGAGGAACGGTTAAAAGAAGCCGCTCGGCGCATTGCGGCATTGAATCTGTTTTAAAAAAAGCCATTGACAACATAAAAAAATGGTGCGATAATTCAGGCAATATTTAAGAAAATTGAATATTCTTATCAAGAGTAGGCAGAGGGACTAGCCCAATGAAGCCCGGCAACCGACTTCCATGAAGCACGGTGCTAATTCTTGCAGCAAGCGCTGAGAGATAAGATTCGGATGAACACGACACGAAAAAACCTCTTTAAGGCGCTGACAAAGCACTTGAAGAGGTTTTTTTATTGAACACATATGGATGACTCAATCGAAAGGAGATTCCTAGTGAGTGAATTACTGGCAACATACGTATTAACACACCGAGAGGATGAACAAGTGAACCGAAAAGCGGAGCAGATCGCGCTTGGTTTAACAGTTGGATCATGGACAGATTTGCCGCAGCTCAAAAAGGAGCAGCTTCAAAAGCATAAAGGCCGTGTAGTAAAAGTATCAGAAACATTTGCTTCAGCCGAAAATGGTCTATATCAATCTGAGGTGATGATTGCTTATCCTGAAGCTAATTTTTCAGCTGACATACCAGCCGTTTTGACAACGATTTTTGGAAAGCTTTCACTAGATGGAAAAGTGAAGCTAGTTGACATACAATTCTCGGATAGATTTAAAAGAAGCCTGCCAGGACCAGCATTTGGAATTGATGGCATACGAAAAAAAACAGGCGTGTTTGATCGTCCGCTATTGATGAGCATTTTTAAAGGTGTCATTGGCCGTGATATGGAGGATTTAAAGGAGCAGCTCCGTTTACAAGCATTAGGTGGCGTTGACTTTATCAAAGATGATGAAATTTTATTTGAGAGCCCGCTAGCCCCTTTTGAAGAACGAATCAAAGAGGGAAAAAAGATATTAAAAGAAACATATGAAGAGACAGGGCACCGAACGCTGTATGCCGTTAATTTAACAGGCAGAACCTTCGATTTGAAGGATCGAGCAAGAAAAGCAGCTGAGCTTGGAGCGGATGCCCTCTTATTCAATGTCTTTGCCTACGGGCTAGATGTGATGCAAAGCTTAGCTGAGGACCCAGATATTCCATTGCCTATTATGGCGCATCCAGCTGTGAGCGGTGCATTGACATCATCGCCTGAATATGGATTCGCCCATTCTCTTCTTTTAGGGACATTAAATCGATATGCTGGCGCTGATTTAAGTCTTTTTCCCTCACCGTATGGGTCGGTCGCACTTCCAAAAAAAGACGCCTTAGGAATCTACGAAGCTTGTGTAAAAGAGGATTCGTTTCGAAAAACGTTCCCTGTTCCGTCAGCAGGTATTCATCCTGGAATGGTTCCAATTTTGATGAAAGATTTTGGACTCGACCATGTGATAAATGCTGGTGGAGGAATTCACGGACATCCACGTGGAGCCATCGGCGGAGGGAAAGCATTTCGTTCGATGATCGATGCAGTGATAAATGAAGAGTCCATCCAAGAGAAGGCATCTTCTTGCCAAGACTTAAAAGCAGCACTTGAACTATGGGGAAGGGTATCAGAATAAATGAAAAAACCAATTGTATGTTGTGATTTTGATGGAACCATTACGAAAAATGATAATATCATTCGCATCATGAAACAGTTTGCACCAAGTGAATGGACGAAGCTGAAGGACGATGTTCTCACAAAGGAGATCACCATTCAGGAAGGCGTCGGGCAGATGTTTCAATTACTGACGAGTGATCAAAAAGAAGCCATTCAATCGTTTATTTTAAAAGATACAGAGATTCGAGACGGATTCAAGCAATTTGTTGATCATGTGAAAACTGCTGATATTCCCTTTTATGTGCTAAGCGGCGGGATGGATTTTTTTGTTTATCCCATACTCGAGGGCATTGTGGATAGAGACGATATTTATTGCAATCATGCGTCATTTGGGGAAGAGCATATTCAGATTGAATGGCCGCATGCTTGCGATTCGCAATGTCAAAATGGCTGCGGATGCTGCAAGCCGTCAATCATTCGCGAGCTGACTGATGAGAATGACTTTATTATCATGATCGGAGATTCTGTGACCGATGTGGAGGCGGCAAAGCATGCGGACCTTACATTTGCGCGCGACTACTTGCTGAATGAATGTAAAGAGCTCGGGCTTATTCATGAAGAGTTTGAAACATTTATTGATCTTAAAGCACAATTTGATCAAATAAAGGAAGTGAAGAAATGGCAGACGCAAAGAGCGAGCGCTGGCAGGAGCTAGCTGACGTCAAACGTGAACTGGCACAAAGAGATTGGTTTTACGGAACAAGCGGCAATTTATCAATCAAGGTGTCGGATGATCCAATCACTTTTTTGGTGACGGCAAGCGGCAAAGATAAACGAAAAGAAACGGATGAAGATTTTGTTTTAGTGAATGCAGCAGGCCAGCCTCATGATCCAAACGAATCGCTTAGACCATCAGCTGAAACACTGCTTCACACATACGTGTATGAGCGAACGAAAGCGGGATGCTGCCTCCATGTCCATACAATTGATAATAATGTGATCTCTGAGCTATATGGGGATAAGGGCGAAATTCGTTTGAAAGGAAACGAAATCATCAAAGCGCTTGGTTATTGGGAAGAGGAGGCAGAAGTGACAATTCCGATTATTGAAAACCCAGCCTATATTCCGCATCTTGCAGAACAATTTGCAAAGCATTTGACTGAAGAGTCGGAATCAGGTGCTGTGCTCATTCGCAATCATGGCATCACTATCTGGGGTAAAACAGCCTTTGAAGCAAAACGAGCACTAGAGGCGTATGAATTTCTATTTAGCTATCATTTAAAATTAACGCTTTATCAAAAACAGCTTGTCACATAAAAAGGAGGAAATAGCACATGGCGACGATTTTAATTCATAATGAAGAGAACACATTACTTGAAAGCGAGCAAGAGGTGGCAGCCTATTTAGAAAACCAGGGGGTCATTTATGAACATTGGGATATTGAAAAGCTGCCAGACCGATTATCAGAAAAGTATGATTTAACAGATGAAGAAAAGGAAGAGATTTTGACTGTCTTCCAAAAGGAAATTCAGAGTATTTCTGAAAGAAGAGGGTACAAAGCGCAGGATGTCATTTCATTATCTGATGCTACACCTAATCTTGATGAACTGCTCCAAAACTTTAAGCGTGAGCATCATCATACAGACGACGAAGTAAGGTTTATTGTAAGCGGCCACGGAATCTTTGCTATTCAAGGCAAGGATGGCGTCTTTTTTGATGTGAGGCTGAATCCAGGTGATTTAATTTCTGTACCGCCACATATTCGTCACTATTTTACACTACAAGAGGATCGAAAAGTAGTCGCAGTTCGCATATTTGTCACAACTGAGGGCTGGGTGCCAATTTACGAGGAAGAAACGGTTTAATGACAGGAGCTGATCATTCCGCATGAGGCGGGTGATCAGCTTTTTTTTAGGAAAATAGGCATAAAATGAGAAAGAAAGTAGTTGATTTTGGTCTTCTGCATAGGATAAAATTCTGTTTAATCAATGTGCCAGTCCTGTCCAATTTTGAAGTTTACCCCCAAAAATGATTGGGTAAAAGGTCTTTAGGCCGTGAAAAATTAAATAAAATAAGCATATTTCATTTAATTTACAAATAAAGTATAATTTTGGTGTCGAATCATTTTGAGCATAGACAGTCGAAATCATTGCGGGAGCTGAGATCATGAATATTTATGTCAGGAAAGAACAATTGCTGATGTCCATTGATGAGAAGAGAAAACAGATGGTAGAGGCTGCTCAAGCGGAGGGCTACACTGGTGAGACGACAATTAAATATAGTCAAGAACTGGACAACCTGATGAATGAGTATCAGCATCTTCTTTTTCATGAGAAACAAGCTGCCCCCTCCTTTCATGATCTTGTATCTCAAATGAGTCTTCTATCCGTGAACCGTCCCTCTTATTAATATGAAAAACCGGTCTTGCATAAGCAAAACCGGCTGAGATTTGCAGCTATACTGAGTGAGCAGAAGGAAGCGTGATCAAGACAGTTGTTCCTTTATTCACTTCGCTCTCGATATCAATTGTCCCGCCATACATTGAAATGATTCGCTTACACACGACAAGCCCAAGGCCTGTGCCTTTTTCCTTCGATGTAATAAAAGGGAGGAAGATATGCTTTAACATTTCTTCTGGTATGCCTTCACCCGTATCTTTCACTTTAATGATGACATGTTCTTTTTCAGCCTCAATGACAATCTTCAAATGACCGCCATTTGGCATCGCTTCTAACGAGTTCTTCGCCACATTTAATACGACTTGTTTAATGTGATCCTTCGTGCAATACACTCCAACATCTTGAATTGTATTGATTTGCAAATCAACCTCAACGTTATAAAGGTTCGCCTCAGAGAAAACGATCGGCATGATCTCACTGACAATTTCTTTGACAGAGTTATTCTGCCATTTTTCTGCTGTTGGTTTTCCTAGTACAAGAAATTCGCTGACGATTTGGTTGATCCGTTTAATTTCTTCTTCAATGACAGAAAAATAGAGCTGATCTTCTTCTGAATGATACTTCTTTTGCAAAAGCTGGATAAATCCACTGATGCCTGTTAAAGGGTTGCGAATTTCGTGTGCCGTACTTGCTGCGAGTGTTCCGATCAATTCAAGCTTTTGCGCTTCATTTTGGTGGCGCTCCTGCTGGGTTTGCCGTCTTAAAATGATATATTGAACAAGTGTGAATAAAATATTTAATAAAATAAAAGCACTGGATAAAGGGATCAGCATAACAGACAGCACTTCACTTGTAGTCGCACGCTGAGGAAAGACCTCCAGTTTCCAGCTGTTTTCATCTAAATATGTAGACACGGTGCTGCCTTTTTCTGATGCTGGATGCGGACCGCTTGTAAACACGACATGTCCATTTTGATTCAGCATTTTAAAATGAAGGTCAGGATTCAATACATTCATAATATTTCTTAAATAATCAATTTGAATGGCAGCGACTAGTACATTGGTGACTTCTTCATTTTCATCCAGAACAGGTACACAAATGGAGAGAATCCGCTGTTTTGTAATTCGGCTTACATAGTTGTCTGTGATCACCGTTTGCTTGGTCACTTGAATGCGCTTGAAATAATCTCTGAAGGATAGGTTGATTTTTTCCTTTAACGGTGTGGTGCTTGCAGTTACATTTCCTTTTTCGTCTAGGAGATACAGGCCTGAAAAACGAGGTTCTTGTTTATAAATTTTCTCTAGGATGTGTTGTACTTTTTTCGTCTCAAGCGGCTGGTCAAATCCCATAGCAAGGGAAGTTAATCTCGCTTCTGTTTCACTAATTAAATAATTCATTTGGTTTTTGTGAATATTTAACATAAGTGTAGCGGTTTGTTTGTTTTTTAAGTCGATTTTTTCCGTTTCTTTTTCGTAGATAAAATAACTAATGATTAGGGTTGGAATCATGACCAAAATAAGGTACAGCCTGATCTTCTTCCAGAACCCTTTCAGTATACTCATCATTCATCGCTCCAACGTATTACCTAATAGACTTATTATAGCATTGAACCTATCTTTATTACGATGCCTTGTGTGATTTTTAAAAAATTAGGTGATTCGTTCTGGTCTCATTTTCATGCTAAAGATGGATCAAGATGTTGACATTTTACTTATTGTTTATTAATGTCACATTAGTGGGTTGCATTTCATAAAGGATGATAAAAAATGGAAAATTATAATGTTGAAAAATCTTTGAAATTATTTATTGTATTATCACGTGCCTATCGTTCGATTAATCATCACATGAACAAACATATTGTGAAGCACGGGCTGAATCCGACTGAATTTGCTGTATTAGAATTGCTGTATCATAAAGGTGATCAGCCGCTTCAGCAAATCGGTGATAAGATTTTACTTGCAAGCGGTAGCATTACGTATGTGGTCGATAAATTGGAGAAAAAAGAACTCCTCAGTCGTAAGGCATGTGCAGAAGACCGCAGGGTGACATTTGCACATATTACCGAGCAGGGACGAGCTTTGCTTGATGACATCTTCCCCGATCATGCGAAGGAAATTCATGAAATGATTAGTGTCCTGAGCGAAGAAGAGAAGGATGCCTGCATTGATATGCTCAAACATGTGGGTCTGCGTGCAAAGCATTTATATGATCATAAAGAATAAATAAAAAAGGAAGCCGAGGGCTTCCAATCAGCGTGTAGACAAACCCTCGCATTCGTTGTCAGGTCTGCGCGCTGGTGCTCACGAATGTTCAATTCGCTCCGCGCCAGTGCTCGGCCTTTCTAGACTTCAAAGGTTTTCTATCACGCTGAAAAGAAGACAAAGGGCTAAAATAAACATCATTTTAGCCCTTTGTCAACAATCTGAAAGGAAGCCGAGGGCTTCCTTTTTTTATTTTTCTTTTTTCTCAATCGGTAAAATGAGTACTTCAACTCGCCGGTTTTTACTTCTGCCTTCTGCAGTATCGTTTGTCGCAATCGGCTTGAATTCACCGAAACCTTTTGTACTAAAGTTTTCTTGGTCTAGGTTGCTGTTCTCAAGTAGAATACTTAAGAAGTTGACAGCTCGAATGGCACTTAAATACCAGTTGGATTCAAATTCAGAATTTCTGATTGGTACATTATCTGTATGTCCGCTAATGACAATGTCACGAGCGGGGTTAATGACGAGTAGTTTGGAGATTTCCTTTGCTAACGGAACATCTTGAGGGCGAATAACTGCCCGGCCAGAATCAAAGAAGATACTGTCTTCAATCGTAATGAGAAGACCTTCCTCTGTGAGCTTTGTTTCGAGTTTTGATCCAAGTTTCTTATCGGTAATGAATGAATCCACTTGCTTTTTGACCTTTGTAAGAACGGCTTGGTCCCGAGCTTTTGCTTTGGCTTCTTCATCTTCTTCGGCTGCTTTTTTGATCTGATCGCTATTTTCCGTTTCTTCGGTGCTTTGCATGCTGGATTGATCCATAACACCAGTACCGCCCGTAAAGACGACATTAAACGACTTGGCCATCTGTTCATATTTTGCCGCATCAATCGAACTAGAGGCAAAAAGCACAATGAAGAGAGCGAGTAGAAGCGTCAGAAGATCGGCATAAGGGATTAGCCAAGATTCATCTACATGGTCATCATGATCATGTTTTTTCCGTTTCCTAGCCATTTTGTTTTTCTCCTTCTTCAATGACAAGATTTGCACGTTCTTTTGCTGGTAAGTACATGAGTAGTTTTTGTTCAATCACTTTTGGAGACTGACCTTCAAGAACAGAAAGAATACCTTCGATCATAATGAGACGAAGCTTTACTTCTTCCTTTGATTTGCGCTTCAACTTGTTCGCAAATGGATGCCATAACACATACCCGGTAAAAATCCCAAGCAGCGTGGCAACGAAGGCCGCACTGATTGCATGTCCAAGTGCTTCAATATCTCCCATGTTCGCAAGTGCGGCAATGAGTCCGACAACGGCGCCAAGTACACCAAGCGTCGGAGCGTATGTACCTGCTTGTGTAAAGATTAATGCGCCTGACTGATGTCTTTCAGCCATAGCGTCCACTTCTTCTGTTAAGACGTCGCGAATAAATTCAGCACTTTGACCGTCAACCGCCATGCTAAGGCCGTTCTTTAGAAAATCATCATCGACTTCCTCAAGGCTAGCTTCTAATGCCAAAAGACCTTCACGACGAGCAATTTGAGCCCAGTTTGAAAAAAGAGGGATCATTTCTTGAATCGTTGGAAGCTTGTTGTCTTTGAAAATTTTGCCGAACAATTTTGGTGTTTTCTTAATTTCACTAGATGGGAATGCGATGACAACAGCTGCAATCGTCCCAACAACAATAATCAATATAGCCGCCGGGTTGATAAGAGCGGTTAGACTCACACCTTTCAAAACCATACCGACACTCAGTGCAATAAATGCTAAAATAATACCAATTAACGATGTTTTGTCCATTATCTCACCAAATCCTTTAACTATCTTTTTCTATAGTTAATATCGGTGTCTTCTGGAAGGGTTTTAGTCAGAATATAAAATTAAGGCAGTTTCTGTGAAGAATTTTTGACGAAAGCGCTTTCTAGTGCACCAAAAAGAAACTCCCTCTGATAGGTCAAAGGGAGTTTCTTTTTTTATTTCTTTGAGCAGCTTCATCTTTAAGCAGCTCCTTTATCTTTTCTTCGTGTATGATTTTGACAAGATCATAGCTCCAATTCATCATGTGATCCACCTCTTTTTCTTTTATCGTAAAGGAAAAGAGGCGGGGAAGCGTCGGCGCTCAGATGGAACTTAGACACCGTAACATGATGGAACTGTAAATCCTTCTTAGGATGTACTTATCCTTTTTTCACCACGATTTCATTATCTACTACATCTACAGTGAATCCTGAAAGTTTTTCTTCTTCAAGCAATATTTCCGTCATTTGATCTTCAACGTGCTCTTGAATGGTTCTTCGCAGTGGACGAGCACCAAATGCAGGGTGATATCCAAGTTCTGCGATTTTTTCTTTCGCTTCATTTGTTACTTGGACTGTTAAATGTTGTTCTTTTAATTGCTCTGACAGCTCATTAAGCAGAAGATCCACAATCTTCACTAAATCATCTCTATTTAATGAGTCAAACTGAATGATGCTGTCAAAACGGTTCAAGAATTCGGGTTTGAAATAGGCGCTGAGTGAATCAATGAGTGATTGTTCTTCAATCGCTTCTTCTTGATCAGACTGGAAGCCGACTTTGACTGCTTTTTTATCTGAGCTGCCTGCGTTACTTGTCATGATGATGACAGTATCTTTAAAGCTGACGGTTCTGCCTTGGCTGTCTGTTAACCGACCATCTTCCATGATTTGAAGGAATATGTGCTGCACATCAGGATGTGCTTTTTCAATTTCATCCAGCAAGATGATGCTATACGGCTTTCTCCGCACTTTTTCTGTCAGCTGACCCGCTTCATCATGTCCAACGTAACCAGGAGGAGAACCGATCAGTTTGGATACTGAGTGTTTCTCCATGTACTCACTCATATCTAAACGGATAATCGCATCTCTTGAGCCGAATAATTCTTCAGCTAATGTTTTTGACAATTCGGTTTTTCCGACTCCTGTTGGTCCAACGAAAAGAAAGGAGCCTGTCGGTCTATGCTTTGATTTTAAGCCGGCTCTGCTTCTTTTCACAGCTTTCGCCACTTTTTCAACCGCATGTTCCTGACCGATCACACGTGCTTTTAAGCGGACGTCAATTTCTTTCATTTTGGTTTGTTCGTCTGCTTGCAGTTTGCTAACAGGGATACCTGTTTTTTGTTCCACAATGGCTTGAATGTCCTCTGCTGTGACGACATGTTCTTTGTCATTTGCTTTGCTTTGAAGTCTTGCTTCAATGGCTTCTTCTTCATCTCGAAGCTTTGCTGCTTTTTCGTATTGTTCTTCTTTTAAAGCAGCTTGTTTTTCAGCAGCGATTTGTGTAAGGCGGTTCGTTAGTTCATCTTCACTTGCTGCATCAATGGAAAGGTTCGCTTTTGAACCTGCTTCATCCATTAAATCAATGGCTTTATCCGGTAGATGACGGTCTTGAATATACCGCGAAGATAATTGAACACACGCTTGAATGGCTTCATGAGAGTAGGTGACGCCATGATAGCTTTCGTACTTATCTTGAATGCCTTTTAAAATCTCGATCGCTTCAGCTTGTGTTGGTTCATCTACAATAACGGGCTGAAAGCGTCGTTCAAGAGCGGCATCTTTTTCAATTTGACGATATTCTTTTAATGTCGTCGCACCTACTAGCTGCAGCTCGCCTCGTGCAAGGGCTGGTTTTAAGATGTTTCCAGCATCCATTGACCCTTCGGCAGATCCTGCGCCTACAAGCAGGTGGATTTCATCTACAAATAAAATAATATTTTTACGGCTTTGCAGTTCTTTGATTAACTGTTTCATTCTTTCCTCGAATTGACCACGTACGCCTGTATTCGCTACAAGTGAAGAGACATCTAATAAATAAATCTGTTTGTTCTTTAATTTATTTGGTACATCGCCGCTTGCAATTTTCAGTGCGAGTCCTTCAGCAATTGCTGTTTTCCCAACGCCTGGTTCACCAATGAGGACTGGGTTATTTTTATTTCTTCTATTTAAAATCTCAATGACTCTTGTGACTTCTTCATCACGGCCGATGACTGGATCAATGAGACCAGCATTAGCGCCATCTGTTAAATTTCGGCCAAGTTCATCGAGTAAGCCTTTTTGTGTTGGCTGCTTTCCGCTTTGTGCAGGTCCTGTTGGTTCAGAGAAGAATGAACTTCCTCCGAACAATTGAGGTCCCATTTTCATTTTTGATTGCTCCATCAAAGAGGTGTAGCAGTCTTCACATAAAACCATTTGGCTCCGGGATGAATTCACTTGCATATTCAGGCGAATAGTTGCTTCATTTTCTTGACAATGTTGACAACGCATTTGCCATGACCTCCTTATTGTAAAGTTTGACTTTATTTGACCAATGAATGTTAAAGAAAATGGTCTGTTGTTTGACCATCTTTGACTATAGTATACTCTGACCTATTTTGACTTTCAACTGTTTTGCTCAAAGGTGGATAAAAATCCTTTTTTGCATTTAATCATGGTTTGTCCTTCTTTTCAAGGAACTTGTCTCATAGGATAAAAAAGAAACAATCGACAGTGATGGATGCGGAGGGGTCACATGAAACGTTCAAATGAATCCGCTTTTCAGCTTGCCTTTGTATATGTAGGAACAGTGGTTGGAGCTGGGTTTGCGACAGGAAAAGAAATCGTAGAATTTTTTGTTCGTTTTGGCTGGATTGGACTATTCGGAATTCTCATAAGCGGCGCTATTTTTACTGGACTTGGGGCAAAAATGATGCTTATTTCTAAACGGATTGAAGCAGAGTCTTATCAAGATATGAATCGGTTTTTATTTGGCGCAGCTGCAAGCCGATATATTAATATTGTCATGTTTTTTATTTTATTAGGTGTTACCTCAGTGATGATTTCTGGTGCAGGGGCTATTTTTGAAGAGCAGCTTGGCATATCAAAGGAATATGGAATCTTTTTGACGATCATTCTAAGTGTCATTGTACTGTTTAAAGGGTCAAAAGGGCTATTTGGTGTCAACGTCCTCGTCGTCCCAATGCTCATTTTCTTTTCATTGATCGTGTTTCTTGATTCATTCGTTTTTAGCAGTAGCGAAAGTGATGTTCTTGCGCTCCAAATGGGTGAGGGCGAGTGGATTTTATCAGCTATCTCATATGGTGCCTTTAATTTAGCACTTTCGCAAGCAGTGTTAGTGCCCGTCGCAAATGAAATGACGTCTGAAGCGGTGATTAAAAAGGGAGCATTGCTTGGGGGTGTGATGCTGACCCTTATTTTACTAGCATGCTTTTTATCTCTTTCTTCATTAAATATGCTCGAGGCGTTTGATATTCCAATGGCTCAAGTCGTGTATCAAGTAGCAAATTCCATTCACCTCATTTATTTATTTGTGATCTTCGGCGAAGTCTTTACATCTGTCATAGGCAATTTATTTGGATTGGAAAGACAAGTGAGGGCGTATATTCGAATGAACAGTGTCTTGACAATTTCCCTTATTCTTTTATGCTGCTATTTGATTAGTAAAATTGGCTACGGCACATTGATATCAACGGTTTACCCGATTTTTGGCTATGTGAGCATCTTTTTTATCCTCTTTCTTTGTCTGAAAAAAGTGCCTGCGTCGCTTGATAAGTAAAGAAAGGATAGCCTGTATGAAAAATATGTGGTACACTATCCACTGTGAAAATTGAACAAAAATCCGTGGAAACGGGAGAGGTTTTAGCAAAACCCTCTATAAAAAACTAAGGACTTGCCGTATCCTTGGATGTGGCATTTTTTATTTTTTATGGCTGGGACACCTCATACACATGTAAAGGTGTCTTTTCTTTTGAGAAAAATAGGGGTTTTCATGAGCCTTTCAGATGCAGCTTTGTACGATGGTATAGATCTGCAAAAGGAGGAGAACAGAAATTGAAAAATGAAAAAGCAGTCGTTGTCTTTAGCGGGGGACAAGACAGTACGACATGTTTATTATGGGCACTTCAACAATTTGAAGAGGTAGAAACCGTGACCTTTCATTATAATCAGCGTCATCAAGAGGAAATTGATGTCGCCAAAAGAATTGCTGACAAGTTAGGTGTGAAGAATCATCTATTAGATATGTCACTTTTGAATCAGCTGGCACCAAATGCTTTAACAAGAGATGACATTGACATTGAAGAAAAAGAAGGAGAACTACCTTCCACGTTTGTGCCAGGGAGGAACTTAGTGTTCTTATCCTTTGCTTCTATTCTTGCATATCAAATCGGTGCAAGACATATTATCACAGGTGTTTGTGAGACAGACTTTAGCGGTTATCCAGATTGCCGTGACGAGTTTGTGAAGTCTTGCAATGTCACAGTGAATTTGGCGATGGAAAAACCATTTGTCATCCATACACCACTCATGTGGCTCAATAAAGCAGAAACATGGAAACTGGCGGACGAACTGAATGCGCTGGATTTTGTGAAAAATGAAACGCTCACTTGCTATAATGGCATCATTTCTGATGGCTGCGGGGAATGTCCTGCATGTAAGCTTCGGAAAAATGGCTATGACACATATATGGAAATGAAGGAGGCAAAATAAATGCTTTCTCAAATCTATCCACAAGCGAATCATCCTTTTTCATTTGAATTGAACAAAGATATGCATGTATCAGCTGCTCATTTTATTCCAAGAGAAGATGCAGGTGCTTGCAGCCGTGTACATGGTCATACGTACACCATTAATTTGACCATTGCAGGAGACGACTTAGATGAATCGGGTTTCCTAGTCAATTTTAGTACATTGAAGAAGCTCATTCATGGTGAGTACGATCACACGCTACTCAATGATCATGAAGAGTTTTCGGGAGCCGATCGATACGAGATGCCTACTACAGAGGTTGTGGCAAAGACAGTTCATGACAAAGTGGCAGCGTATTTATCGACTTTAGCAAATCAACCAGTATGTGTTCAGGTTTTTGTTAGGGAGACACCAACAAGCTACTGCATTTACCGGCCGAAACGAGTTGAAAACAATGGCTAAAGCGATTCCTGTATTAGAAATCTTTGGTCCGACCATTCAAGGAGAAGGGATGGTTATTGGACAAAAAACCATGTTTGTCAGAACGGCTGGCTGTGACTACTCTTGCAGCTGGTGTGATTCCGCCTTTACATGGGATGGATCAGCGAAGCATGACATTCAGTGGCTTCACGCAGAAGACATTGTGAAAGAATTAAAAAGAATAGGTGGACAGGCATTTTCTCATGTCACCATTTCGGGAGGAAACCCTGCACTTTTAAAGCAAATGGAATCTCTCATTGATTTGCTGAATGAAGAAGGAATGGATACAGCGCTTGAAACACAAGGGACGATGTATCAAGACTGGTTTTTGAAAATTGATGATTTAACCATTTCTCCGAAGCCGCCGAGCTCGAATATGAAAACAGATTTTACGAAACTTACACGTATCGTAGATGAACTGAAAAATGGAAATAGACTACATCATGCAAGTCTAAAGGTCGTGATCTTTGACGATGCTGATCTAGCCTATGCGAAAGATGTTCACGCGAAATACCCAGAGCTTCCTTTTTATTTGCAGGTGGGAAATGATGACACGACGACAGGTGATGACGCGTACTTATTGACGCATTTATTAAAGAAATATGAAACGCTTGTCGATCAAGTAGCGCAAGATCCAGACTTAAATCGCGTAAGAGTGCTGCCTCAGCTACACACATTATTGTGGGGAAATAAACGAGGCGTATAGAAAGGAAGAGACGATATGACGACAAGAAAACCAGAAGAATTAGAAGGTGTCACGTTACTAGGAAATCAAGGCACCAATTATTTGTTTGATTATGCACCACAAGTGCTTGAAACGTTCCCAAATAAACATACAAATAGAGATTATTTTGTAAAATTCAACTGCCCAGAATTTACGTCACTTTGTCCGCAAACTGGTCAGCCAGATTTTGCGACAGTGTATATCAGCTATATTCCAAATGACATCATGGTTGAAAGTAAATCATTAAAATTATATTTGTTCAGCTTCCGAAACCATGGTGACTTCCATGAGGATTGTATGAACATTATCATGAACGATCTGATCGAATTGATGGACCCAAGATACATTGAAGTATGGGGTAAATTTACACCAAGAGGCGGTATATCAATTGATCCGTATACGAACTACGGTAAACCTGGGACTAAGTATGAAGAAATGGCATCATATCGTATGATGAATCATGATATGTATCCAGAAACGATTGATAATCGCTAATAAAGGAAAAGACATGCCTAATGACATGTCTTTTTTTATGGGTTTGAAAGGGGTGAATCAGACTGAAGTGATAAAAAAAGAGAAGAGTCATGTCGCTCTCCTCATACAAATGGGAATAGAACTTGCTAGGACGGCTGGGGGCTACCAGCTCGTAAAATTATTATACATGACAGAACGTATGTTTGTAAAGGGGAATTGTGTTTTTTGCTTATCTTAATTGCTTTAAGATAAAATAGAGGCAATGAACGACTAATGGAGGCGTTTGAGTTGGTAAACAAAGAAGAAAAGACAGAAAAGCTGCTGAGGGAGCTAAAAGAAGAACTTCAAATGCTTGAACATCAAAACAAAGAACGATATAAATGGAGTGCCTCCACGCTGCTTGGTGTGATTGCGCTTCTCATTGATAAAGGCGTTATCACCCCAGAGGAAGTGGACATGTACAAAACGAAAGCAGAAATGCAAACCTTTCATACGCAAAAAGACTGACACTTTCATATGGTGTCAGTCTTTTTCATATGTGATTGTCAAAGAGAGCTAAACTGTCAGAAATCAGCTTTGCTTCGTATTTACGTATGTATCGATAGTCTGAATTGAGGATTGCAAATTAATGTACGGAGTCTTTGATGATTTTATAGTTTTTATGATTAACGACTGTTAGTGAGTCCAGTTCTAAATCTCTATAGTTGTCCATAATGGTGACATCCACAATGACAGAGTTTTCATTCACTTTTTCAACTACACCTGTTAAACCATTTCTAAATTCGATCACATTTCCAATTTTTGCAATCTTCAACCGATCCCTCTCCTTTAAAAACAGATTTCATTCCCTATTAAAAAGTATTTTGCAATATTTTCATACCAATGTAAAGGATAAAGACGTTTTTGTTTCGTTTTCGTTGTATGCTTTTCAAACGAATGGTATATTTATTCTTGGATAATGGCTGTAAAGGAGCGGTTTTTTTGACTGAAGAACAAATCCTCACAATACTTGAATCATTACGAAATGGGACGGAAAAGCAAGTGACCATTCAAAAAGAGGACTTTCTAACGTTTCGTTCGGTTTTGGTGAATCAAGATGATTTTAAGCATTTTCGCGGGATTGCGAAACATGGTGGAGATGTTATTTTTGAATATCTTACAGAAGCAAGAAGCTAAAGCTTTTTCTCATGAATGAGAGAAAGCTTTTTTATTTTAGTTCTTTTGTCATACTTCAAACCAGCTTGATACATCTGAAAAGAAAATGTAATAACCCATAATCAGGAGCATAAGGATGATTATAGGCGGATAAGAGACCTTTTTAAGCGCTAACAATTCCAGTTGATACACAATTCAACTAGGACATGCCAATTAATGACGGAATTTGGACAGGCATGCAAAACTTTGTGCGTGAAAATAGAAGAAGCTCTTGTTAGAGTGGACAAGTATCTTACCGCCTACTTTGATAAAAGGAGGAATGAGGCGAATGATGAAAATTCATACAGCTCTTTTTGTCATCCTTATGCTGGTTGCAGCCATGAAGATGGACAACATACAAGAGCAGCAAGGAACATTAAGTCACGAGCTTTCAAAAGCACCTGTTAAGCATCAGCTTTCATATATAGATCAAGAGGATCACGATCAAGTCATCCCAGCATTTTCAGAGGAGAAGCGTCAGCCGAAAGTCAAAATGCTTAGTACCTCTTCGGAAGAAAAGTCTTCAAAACCGAAGCAAAAGAAAAGAGTAAAGGCTGAAACGACGAAAGAGGAAAGCACCAAACGTTATTCTGATGCAGAAATGGAATTACTCTCACGATTGGTACACGCTGAAGCAAAAGGTGAATCTTACGCAGGAAAAAAAGCTGTAGCAAGCGTTGTCTTAAACAGGGTGGAGCATCGCTCTTTTCCTGACAGTGTAAAAGGTGTTATTTATCAGCGAAATGCTTTCCAGCCTGTATCGAATGGAAGTATTCATGATAAAGCAGATCAAGATTCTGTTAAAGCAGTAAAACAGGTAGTGAAAGACCATGATAGAACGACAAAGGCCATTTATTTTTATAATCCCAAAACGGCAACAGATAACTGGATTCGTTCTCGCAAGATTGTAGAACGTATCGGGCGTCACGTATTTGCTGTATAAAGAAAAGAAGCGATCTGATGGATTGCTTCTTTTTTTGTCTTCAATTATCAAAATATTTTCAGGACTTGTCTCATAGAATGTGAAAAGAATTTGCTTTAGATAAAGGGGAGGCTACATGAATCGATTTGTAAAAGGGGTCATTCTGCTATCTGTCGCAGCTTTCATTGCCGAGTGTATAGAGTTTTTAGTCAATATGATTTTAGCGAGAGAGCTTGGGGAACATGGAATGGGTCTTTATATGAGTATCCTTCCCATCATCATGCTCGTTCTTGTGATCGCAAGCTTAGAGCTGCCAGTCTCCATTTCTAAATTCATTGCAGAATCGCATGAGCGTCTCCACAAAAGTATGCTCCGCCATGCGTTTAAAATGACGTTAGTGGTGACATGTACAACAACGGGAATTGCAGCGGTTGTATTGCCTTTCATTCCTGTGTTTCAGTCGTATCACCCGCTCATGAAAGGGCTGGTACTGTCTCTTATTCCGATTATTGCGTTCACCTCTATTGCACGCGGCTATTTTATGGGAAAGCAGCAAATGGGCAGGATCGCTTTAGCCAATATGCTGAAGAAAACAATTCAACTCATTTGCTTGTTTTTGTTTTTTCATTGGTATTCGTTTGATATTGAAACAGCCGTACTCATTGCCATTGGTGTCATTGTTGCGAGTGATCTCGTCGTCTTTATTTATTTATACTCCCAATACCTCATGGCGAAAAATGCTGTCAATGTCAGATCTGTTGAATTAAGAGGGGTTGACGTGAGAAAGCGTCTATTAGCCGTCTCCATTCCGACAACGGGCATGCGGATTTTTCATGCGATCGCCAATGCGGTGGAACCGTTTTTAATCAAAGGAGCGCTTATTGCAGCAGGCATCTCTGGAACACTTGCTGTTGATCATTACGGCATGCTGGCTGGTGTGGCGATGTCGATCGGTTTTTTTCCAGCGTTTATCGCCCATTCAATCATGATTGTGATGATTCCCAATGTATCTGAAGCCTATGCTTTAGGTCAGTATGATCTTGTGAAAAAGCGTGTCAGACAGGCTATTCTCATTACGTTTGGGTACGGGGTGCCGGCGGTGATGGTCATGTATTATTTTGCTTACCCACTTACACAGCTCTTTTTTGATTCACCGCAAGCTGCTGTCTATTTACAGCTGCTTTGGCCGTACTTTTTATGCCACCTGTTTGTGATGCCTTTTCAAGCGTGTCTAATCGGTATGGGGCTCATTAAAGACGTGTTCCTACATAATATATGGGTGCATGTCGTCTCGTTTTCAATGGTGTATTTCCTCGGTTCAATTGAAAGCTTAAATATGATGGGGGTCATATTAGGGATGAATACGGGCATGCTCCTTTTGACTGCTTTGCATTATGCGACGATTTGTAAGGAGCTCGGCGTTTCCATGTTTCTTAGAATGAAAAAAGCTTGAATGTCCTCGTCATCGAGCGGGTAAGCTATAAGAAAAATGGGAAGGAAGATCCTGATGAATCGTAAATATCTACCCGCCAGTCTTCTCATGATGACCTTGTTTCTGCTTTTTATGAACATAGAGGCTGAAGCAAAAGAGCCCGTTATGGCGCCAAGGATAGAGGCTCCTACATTAAATGGTGATACGCAGATGGTTCCGCCGAAAGGAAAAAAGACCATCCTACACTTTTGGACAACATGGTGCCCGTCCTGCAAAATGGAGCTGCCCGTATTTGACCAGATCGTGAAAGAAAATCAGAGTGATGTTGAGATTTTAACGGTGAATTTATTAGGGGCTGAACAAAGTAAAAAGGCCGTTGCCCAATTTGTGAAAGATAGAAGGTTTGCATTCCCAGTCATTCTTGATGAGCATGGAGAAATGATGAAAAAATACCATATCATCACCATTCCAACCACCTTTTTAATGAATGAAAAAGGGGAAGTAGTGAAAAATCATGTCGGACCATTGACGAAAAAACAAATCAAAGAGTGGACAGATTTGTAGAACGAAATTTCCTTTTGCGTGTGATAGAAAGCCTTTGCAGTGCTACTTTTGCGGAGCGAATTTGTCATTCGTGAGCACCAGCACGCAGACCTGACAAAGAATGCGAGGGTTTGTCTACACGCTGCAAGAACCAAGGATCATTCCTTTGGTTCTTTTTTTAGTGTTCAATTGCTTTTCATCTGAATAAACTGAGCTCAGAAGAAAATGGATTGGTCTATGATAATAATGATAATTATTATCAAGAAGAAATTATAATAATTATTAATTGAAAATTGATGAGAACCTGTTATAATGAATTACGGACCTAAAAAAAGCTTGAAATAGCAGAAAATATAGATGAAAAAAGGAAACGGGCAATGATTGATGATGTGAAAACCATTATCAATTAGAGAGGAGAAAACAATCATGAATGAGAATACAGCACTTTATCAAACAACAAATCAAAAGGAATCGAAATGGGCCCTTCATCGATGGGCACAGCATGGAGAATTAATAGCAGCAGGTATCTCAGGGATTCTCATTTTGATTGGATGGATTTTAAAGGACGAGAGTATGTGGAGTATTCCTTTATTTATCCTTGCGTTTATTATTGGAGGTTTTGCAAAGGCGAAGGAAGGAATTGAAGAAACGATTTCCTCTAAAGCCTTGAATGTTGAACTATTAATGATTTTCGCAGCAATAGGCTCAGCGATCATTGGATATTGGGCAGAGGGCGCGATCTTAATTTTTATTTTCTCGCTTAGTGGTGCGCTTGAAACGTATACATCAAATAAAAGCAAGAAAGATTTAACAGCTTTAATGAGTATCGCACCAGATGAAGCGACTTTAATTGAAGAAGATGGCTCGACCGTTCAAGTCGCTGCTGCATCTTTAACACCTGGTGACCGTATCATGATCAAAGCTGGGGAACGTATTGCAGCAGATGGTGTGATTTTAAGCGGGAGAACAAGTGTGGATGAATCTGCACTTACGGGCGAGTCTGTGCCTCAGGAAAAAGGGCAGGGAGAAGACGTATTTGCAGGAACAGTGAACTTAAACGGTTCTTTAACAGTAGAAGTTACCAAACATAATGAAGAAACACTTTTCCATAAAATTATTAAACTTGTCGAATCGGCTCAGGAAAGTGTGTCGCCAAGCCAAGCATTTATTGAAAAATTCGAAGGTGCATATGTAAAAGGTGTACTGATCACTGTCGCGATTTTAATGGTTCTGCCTCATTTTGTACTAGGCTGGAGCATGAGTGAAACCTTCTACCGCGCGATGGTATTTATGGTCGTCGCATCACCTTGTGCGCTTGTTGCATCCATTATGCCAGCCGCACTGTCACTCATCTCAAACGGCGCAAGAAACGGTATGCTTGTGAAAGGAAGTGTCTTTTTAGAAAAGCTAGGCACAAGCAGCATGATTGCTTTTGATAAAACGGGAACGATTACGAGCGGAAAGCCAGCTGTAGAACAGGTTGTGCTGGCTGAAGGGCAAGAGGAAGCTGCTTTTTATCAGGCGCTTTATCAAATTGAAAGTCAATCAAACCACCCATTAGCGAAAGCGATCTCTGATATGGCAAAAGAGCACCAAGTCGAAAGATCAGCACACGTCACCATTGAAGAAACCTCAGGCTTTGGTGTAAAAGCACAATTGAATGGAGCAACGTGGCGCATAGGGAAGAAAGACTTTGCCGGCAAGGCCTCTATGGACCGAGAGATTGAAGAGATGGGTGATCTTCTTTCTGAAAAAGGATATACAGTGGTGTATGTTCAGAAGGATGAAGAAGTTGTTGGCTGCCTTGGCCTTAAGGATCAAATGAGACCTGAAGCTAAAAAAATGATTCAGGAGCTGAATGAATTAGGCATTCAAACGGTCATGCTCACAGGAGATCAACAAAAAACGGCTGAAGCCATTGCCCAGGAAGCCGGCATCCAAAAGGTTGTCGCTGAGTGTCTTCCAGATGAAAAAGTACATGAGGTCAATCAACTTAAAAAACAAGGTAACTCGATTATCATGGTAGGAGACGGAATAAATGATGCACCGGCACTTGCCACAGCAGATGTTGGAGTGGCAATGGGCGGAGGCACAGACGTGGCCTTAGAAACGGCGGATCTCATCTTAATGAAGAACAATTTAAATAACTTAACGAAGATGATCCGCCTTTCAAGAAAGATGAACCGAATCATTAAGCAAAATATTATTTTCTCATTAACGGTGATTTGTCTGTTAATTTGTGCGAATTTCTTACAAGTGCTTGATTTGCCCTTTGGCGTCATCGGGCATGAAGGAAGTACGATTTTGGTCATTTTAAATGGACTGCGTCTGCTTCGTGCATCTTAAGCAAATGATGATAGCGCACTTGGCTTCTGCCAGTGCGCTTTTGTGCGAAATATAGCAAAAACTGATACAATAGATCAGTAGTAAAACGTGTGAGGAGGATCAAGATGAACCGTATGAAGAGCTTGTCTTCTTGGCTAAAGGAAAAAGACATTCAAGGTGCATTTATACATACAAAGGAAAATGTGTTTTATCTATCTGGATACTTCACAGAGCCGCATGAAAGAGTGATGGGTCTGTTTGTGTTTCAAGAGGCAGAGCCATTTTTCATTTTGCCTAAAATGGAAATCGAGCAGGCAAAAAATGCTGGTTGGTCAGGAGATATCATCGGGTATGAAGACCATGAAAATCCGTTTGACTTCATTCAGTCAGTCTTAGAAAAACGAGGCGTACGAGCGACTCGACTTGCGATTGAAAAAGAGTCGATTCCGCTTCAAAGAGCAGAGCAGCTCCAAGCTGCCACCGGGTCGGAAATTTTCGTCAGGGCAGAAGAAGAGCTCAACCAATTAAGACTGATTAAAGATGAATCTGAAATTGCAACACTGAAAAAAGCCGCTCAATTGGCAGATGAAGGGGTAAAAATTGGGGTGAATGCCTTAAAAGAAGGAATCACCGAAACTGAAGTACTCGCTGTCATTGAATATGAGTTGAAGAAAAAAGGCATTCAAGGCATGTCCTTTTCGACGATGGTTCTCTTTGGCGAAAAATCAGGCGAACCCCACGGAAATCCAGGGCAGGCAGCCTTAAAAAAAGGCGATTTTGTGTTATTTGACCTTGGTGTCATTGTTGATGGCTATTGTTCAGACATTACAAGAACATTCATCTATCAAGAAGCTTCTGACAAGCAAAAGGACATCTACCAAACTGTCTTGAACGCAGAAATGGCAGCACTTGAAATGAGTAAGCCAGGTGTAAGAATTGGTGACTTAGACTTAAAAGCACGAGGGCTGATTACAGAAGCTGGATATGGGGAGTACTTCCCGCACCGCCTTGGGCATGGTCTAGGGGTGTCTGTTCATGAGTTTCCTTCTATGAGCCACGCGAATGATGATCTTCTGCAAGAAGGCATGGTGTATACGATTGAACCGGGGATCTATGTTCCAGGAGTCGGCGGTGTGAGAATTGAAGATGATGTACTGATCACAGCAGATGGTCCAGTCACTTTAACCAATTACCCAAAAGAGCTGACGATCATCAAGTAATAAAAAAATCACGATGAACGTCCATGTGGAAGTGTCATCGTGATTTTTTGTCACTCTTTTCGATCCTTATCAACAAAAAAATCATCAATTGATTGAAACGGTTTGATTTTATGTTCTTTTCCTAAAGGATGTAATGCAAAACGAGCAGAAAACAAAACAGTCATACATAATATCATCCATATGATAATACCCATCTTGAATTCCCCTTTCCATCCAGTGATTTGTTCAGCTCACATACATCTTAAAGTATGAAACGCTTACCATATCAAGAGAAAGTAGGAGAAAAAATGTCAAACATAAGGGAGATTGCGAAAAAAGCGGGCGTATCTGTCACAACCGTATCACGTGTGATGAATGATCATCCTTATGTCAAAGAAGAAAAACGAGCGCGTGTGCTGCATGCGATGAAAGAACTCAAGTATACGAGAAACATTCAGGCTGTGCATTTAGCAAAGGGATATTCGAATATGCTTGGCATTGTGCTCCCAACGATTGATCATTCTTATTTCAGCAGGCTTGTCACAGGGATTGCTGAAAAAGCGCAGTCGCATGGTATGCACTTTGCTTTGTTTCAAACAGGGTATGATCCTATAAAAGAAAAAGAAGCGTTAATGAGTTTAAAAGAACGACGTGTCGATGGATTAATCTTTTGCTCAAATGCGTTAAGTGACCGAGATATTTTAAACTGGCAGGAATCAGGTCCGATTATTTTTTGCCATCCTACGCCATGTGAAAACTGCTCCACGGTATCCATTGCGCATGATCAAGCATTTAAAGAAGGGCTGCACCATTTAGCATCAAGCGGACATCAGCGAATCGCGATTGTTTTAGCCAGAATAGAAGGGGCAAACAGCCAGTCGCGTATTCAAGCTTATCAAGATATGATGAAATCGCTCGGACAGGACATTGATGAAAAATGGATCATCGAGGGGAAGCTGACGCTTTTTGATGGAAAACAATTATTTTCAGAGTGGCAGGAGATGAAGAATCGCCCTACAGCACTATTCATCACAAATGACGACGTATCAGCAGGCTTTTTATTAGAGGCGCAGCGTCATGCCATAAAAGCAGGAGAATTACCAGCGATACTCGGCTTTCAAAATGATTATTTGAGTGAAGCTTTGGGAATTTCCAGCATTGATATTCCGCTGAAACGCATGGGGCAGGAAGCGTTTGACTTGTTCGACCGGGCGATAAAGGGAGAGGCACCAGAAAAAAGAATGCTACCATTTCGCCTAATCGAGCGAACGACAACCGTTTTCAAAAACAATCGTTGACGCGCGTTTCATCTGTTTTGTACGATAAGAAGGATTGAAGAAGAAGGAGGTGGGGATGTTCATGGAATCCTTCACCGTTGATAAAGCGTTAAATAATAATGTCATCATCGCAAGGCACCCTTCTTACGATGAAGTGGTTCTGATTGGAAAAGGAATCGGCTTCGGGAAAAAATCGGGTGACGTTCTCGATCAAGATACATTTGAAAAAATGTTTGTATTAAAAAACACAAAGGAACAAACAGAATATAAGCAGCTGCTTCATCACATTGATGAGAACATGATCGAGCTTGCCAATGACGTCATTTATCATATACGAGAAAAAATGGGACATCGTTTGAATGAGCATATTCATATTGCCCTGACTGACCATATTGCCTTTAGTTTTAAGCGGGTGCAGCAAGGATATGATATCACCAATCCCTTTATGCTTGAGACGAAGTCTCTATATCCAAAAGAATACGAGGTCGCAAAAGAAGTCGTTGAACTCATTAACGAGCGTCCTGATGTCGAAACAAAGCTGCCAGAAGGAGAGATTGGCTTTATTGCGCTCCATATTCACTCGGCTTTGACGAATCGGCCCTTATCTGAGGTAAACCGTCATTCGCAGCTTATTACGCAGATGGTCCAAGTCATAGAAGATTCATTTCATATGAAAGTAGACCGAGAAAGCATTCATTATTTACGCTTATTACGCCATATTACGTTTTCAATTGAGCGCATTAAACGGGAAGAATCATTAGAGGAGCCAGAAAAATTGCTTCATCTATTGAAAAATGAATATCCTTTATGCTACAATACTGCTTGGAAAATGATCAAAATTTTGCAACATGCATTGAAAAAGCCTGTACAGGATGCAGAGGCTGTCTACCTGACACTTCATCTGTACAGATTGACAAGTAAAATTTCATAGTTTCCCTGAAACGTGTAACTGATTCGATCAGGCATGAGTGACTTAAGGTAAATACAGGATAAGATCCTGTTATTTGCGCAACCTTATATCACCATGCCTTTTTTTGTGTTTGAAAGTGAAATGTAAACGGTTAATTATGAAATGTATGTCAAGGAGCGTCCCACATGTATGTTGTAAGCGAAAACAAAAGGAGGTTCAACCAGTGTTTAAATCACTTTTTGGTGTGTTGCAAAAAATTGGACGAGCACTTATGCTTCCAGTTGCGATCCTTCCTGCCGCTGGTATTTTACTAGCACTTGGGAATGCGATGCAAAATCCGCAGCTGATTGATGTCGCTCAATTTTTAAGCAACGATACAATTCAGCTTGTTGCAAGTGTCATGGAAAATGCGGGGAACATTGTCTTCTCAAATCTTCCGCTCTTATTTGCTGTAGGGGTTGCCATCGGTCTTGCCAATGGAGACGGAGTGGCAGGGATTGCCGCAATTATCGGTTACCTTGTCATGAACGTGACGATGAGTGCCGTGTTAATGGCGAACGGCTCGATTCCATCCGATTCAATCAAATTGGCTAAGTTTTTCAAGGAAAGTCATCCAGCATATATTAATATGCTTGGCATTCCGACCTTGTCTACCGGCGTCTTCGGCGGGATTATTGTCGGGGTATTAGCAGCTTATATGTTCAATAAATTTTATAAAATTGAGCTTCCACAATATCTCGGCTTCTTTGCTGGAAAACGTTTTGTTCCAATCGTTACATCTATTTCTGCACTTATTTTAGGGCTTTTGATGCTCGTCATTTGGCCGCCAATCCAAGGTGCACTGAACTCGTTTTCAACAGGACTGCTTGCAGCGAATGAGCCGCTTGCTGCCTTTGTATTCGGTGTAATTGAACGCTCACTGATTCCGTTTGGTCTGCATCACATTTTCTACTCGCCATTCTGGTATGAGTTCTTTAGCTATAAGAGCTTATCAGGAGAGCTTGTCCGTGGTGATCAGCGTATCTTCATGGCGCAGATCAAAGATGGTGTTCAGCTGACAGCTGGTACATTCATGACAGGGAAATATCCGTTTATGATGTTTGGTCTGCCAGCAGCAGCACTAGCGATTTACCATGAAGCAAAACCAAAGAACAAAAAGCTTGTCGCTGGTATTATGGGATCAGCAGCCCTGACTTCTTTCTTAACAGGGATTACTGAACCGCTCGAATTCTCGTTCTTGTTTGTTGCACCAGTATTATTTGCCATCCACTGTGTATTTGCTGGATTATCCTTTATGATAATGGATATTCTAAACGTGAAAATCGGTATGACCTTCTCAGGAGGACTAATTGACTTCTTCCTATTCGGTATCTTGCCAAACAGAACCGCTTGGTGGCTTGTCATTCCAGTTGGTCTCGTACTTGCTGCTATTTATTACTTCGGATTTAGATTTGCCATTCGCAAATTTAATCTGAAAACGCCAGGCCGCGAGGATGAAGCAGCAGACGGTGCAGATAGTGCTAAGTCTGAAAAGGGTAATGACTTACCTTATGAAATTCTTGAAGCAATGGGTGACCAAGAAAACATCAAACACCTTGATGCTTGTATTACGCGTTTACGTGTCACTGTTAATGATCAGAAGAAAGTGGACAAGGACCGCTTGAAAAAGCTTGGCGCTTCAGGTGTTCTCGAAGTAGGGAACAACATTCAGGCCATTTTCGGTCCACGCTCTGATAATTTAAAAACACAAATGCAGGACATTATTGCAGGCCGCACGCCTCGCCCAGCGAAAGACCCTTCTGCAAAAGAAGAAGTCAGCCAGCAGGTCGAAGAAGTCATTGCAAAACCGCTTCAAAACGAGCAAGGTGAAGAAATCTTTGCTTCACCAATTACAGGGGAGCTTCATCCAATTACAGATGTACCAGATCAAGTATTCTCAGGGAAAATGATGGGTGACGGCTTCGCCATCTTGCCAACAGATGGAACGGTGGTTTCTCCAGTGAAAGGGAAGATCTTGAATGTATTCCCTACGAAGCACGCAATTGGCCTGCAATCTGACGGTGGACTTGAAATATTAATCCACTTCGGTATTGATACGGTCAGCCTCAAAGGAGAAGGATTTGTTGCATTTGTACAAGAGGGAGATCAAGTAGAAATCGGTCAAAAACTCTTAGAGGTTGATATTGATAAAATTAAGTCGGAAGTACCATCTTTGATGACACCAATTGTATTTACCAACTTAAGTGAAGGACAATTTATTGACCTTCAAGAATCCGGTGAAATCAAAGCTGGTCAAGAAAACATCATGAAAATTTCAAAATAATTTTCATAACTGCCGTTCTTGTTAGATGACAAGCTCGGCAGTATGATATAATATTGTGGATGTATTAATTGTATAAAAAGGAGATTGATAAAAATGGCTCAACAAACATTCAAAGTAACTGCAGATTCTGGAATTCACGCACGTCCTGCAACAGTTCTTGTACAAACTGCTAGTAAATATGATGCTGATATCAACTTAGAATATAATGGTAAAACAGTGAACCTGAAATCTATTATGGGTGTAATGTCTCTAGGAATTGCAAAAGGTGCTACAATCACAATCTCTGCTTCTGGTTCTGATGAAAATGATGCACTTGCTGCGCTTAAAGACACAATGAAAAGTGAAGGCCTAGGCGAGTAATGCAACAACTGAAAGGAATCGGTGCTTCAGCAGGCGTTGCGATTGCAAAAGCATATCGTCTGGAAGAACCAGATTTAACAGTTCACCAAAAAGACATCAATGATCCAGAGACAGAAGTGAAGCGTTTTGAAGAAGCAATTCATGTTTCTAAACAAGAACTTGAAGCAATTAAAGAACATGCGCTAAAAGAGCTTGGCCAAGACAAAGCAGATATCTTTTCTGCACACCTTCTTGTGTTAAGTGATCCAGAGCTGCTAAACCCAGTAAAGGATAAAATCAACTCTGATAAAGTAAATGCTGAATTTGCTTTAAAAGAAACAGCGACAATGTTTGTCACAATGTTCGAAGCAATGGACAATGAATACATGAAGGAACGTGCAGCGGATATTCGCGACGTAACTAAACGTGTAACTGGACATTTGCTAGGCGTTGACATTCCGAATCCAAGCATGATTTCTGAAGAAGTCATCATCATTGCTGAAGATTTAACACCTTCCGATACAGCTCAGCTGAACAGACAATTTGTCAAAGGTTTTGCGACAGATATTGGCGGTCGTACTTCTCACTCAGCTATTATGGCAAGATCAATGGAGATTCCAGCCGTTGTTGGGACAAAAGAAGCAACAAAAACGGTCAAAAACAATGATCTGATCATTGTTGATGGTATTAGCGGAGACGTCATCATTCAGCCTTCTGAAGATGAAGTGAAAGCGTATCAAAAAAAGCATGAAGACTACTTAGCTCAAAAAGCGGAATGGGCGAAACTTGTTGATCAGCCAACGGTCACAAAAGACGGCGTTCACGTAGAGCTAGCGGCAAATATCGGAACACCTGAAGATGTAAAAGGTGTACTTGAAAATGGCGGCGAAGCAGTTGGATTGTACCGTACTGAATTTTTATACATGGGCAGAGATCAGCTTCCTACAGAAGAAGAGCAGTTCGATGCGTATAAAACCGTTTTAGAGAAAATGGAAGGGAAAGCAGTGGTTGTTCGCACACTAGATATTGGTGGCGATAAAGAACTTCCTTACTTGCAGCTTCCAAAAGAAATGAACCCGTTCCTTGGCTATAGAGCCATCCGCCTTTGCCTTGAAGAACAGGAGATTTTCAGAACACAACTACGCGCCTTACTTCGTGCAAGTACATATGGAAACTTGAAAATCATGTTCCCTATGATCGCGACGTTATCAGAATTTAGACAAGCAAAAGCCATTTTACTTGAAGAAAAAGAAGCATTGGTTGCCGCTGGCACAGTCGTTTCTGATTCCATTGAAATCGGAATGATGGTTGAAATTCCATCAACTGCTGTCATCGCAGACCAATTTGCAAAAGAAGTTGATTTCTTCAGTATTGGAACGAATGACTTAATTCAATACACAATGGCTGCTGATCGAATGAACGAACGAGTGTCTTATCTTTATCAGCCTTACAATCCAGCAATTTTACGTCTAATTACGCTTGTCATTGAAGCAGCGCATAAAGAAGGTAAATGGGTTGGCATGTGCGGAGAGATGGCTGGAGATGAAATCGCAATCCCTCTTCTACTTGGATTAGGATTAGACGAATTCTCAATGAGTGCAACATCTATTCTTCCAGCAAGAACACAGCTAAGCAAGCTTTCTAAGGAAGAAGCTGCATCATTTAAAGAACATATCTTATCACTTAGCACAACAGAAGAAGTCGTTGATTTCGTCAAGAAAACATTTCAACAGAACTAAGTGATTCTAAACCAGACAGGAAAACCTGTCTGGTTTTTTTGTCGAATTTTATCATATTAGGTCATATCCGGCGGAGAGAAGGGCACCCTATAATTAAAAAATGGAGGTGACCAGATTGCCTTTCTCAGACTATAAACCGGGTGATCAAGTATATGTGATTTATCGAAATCCACATGCAGCAAACGTAGCACAAATCAAAGAAGCAGAAATCGTTTCACATCCTTATAATGAAGAAGAGCTTGCCCTATTTTTACTGGAAACGTATCATCCTCTAGCCCCTGATGATGCGGTCTTTCCGACATATGAAGAAGCAGAAGCTCTTTATCAAGATTTGTTTGAATAAGGGAGATTTTAGAAAGGATAAAAGCCATCCAGCACGGTTAAAGTAACGGTATGAAAACCTTTAAGGTAAGGATGTGCTAAATATGATCAAACCTTTTGTCCCCCAGCTTGTGTATATTGAACCACGGGCGCTAGAATACCCGTTAGGACAAGAGCTGAAGGAAAAGTTCGAGGGTATGGGTATTGAAATAAGAGAAACGACTTCACATAACCAAGTAAGAAATATTCCGGGTAAAAATGACCTGCAAAAGTACCGTAATGCAAAATCAACGCTTGTCATTGGTGTGAGGAAAACGTTGAAGTTTGATACGTCTAAACCATCTGCAGAGTATGCGATCCCATTTGCGACAGGCTGTATGGGTCATTGCCACTATTGCTATTTGCAAACGACGATGGGAAGTAAGCCTTACATTCGAACGTACGTCAATGTTGAAGAAATATTGGATCAAGCGGAGCAGTACATGAACGAGCGGGCACCGGACATCACAAGATTTGAAGCTTCGTGTACGTCAGACATCGTCGGAATCGACCATTTGACACATACACTAAAGCGAGCGATTGAATACTTCGGTCAAACCGATCTAGGGAAGCTTCGCTTTGTGACCAAATTTCATCATGTCGATCACTTATTAGATGCAAAACATAATGGGCGGACCAGATTCCGCTTTAGTATCAATGCGGATTATGTCATTAAATATTTTGAACCTGGCACATCACCGCTAGATCAGCGGATTGAAGCAGCTGTTAAGGTTGCAAAAGCTGGCTATCCTCTTGGCTTTATTATTGCCCCGATTTACATTCACGAAGGATGGCAGGAAGGATATAAAGTTCTTTTTGAAAAGCTTGATGCAGCCCTTCCTAAAGATGTGAGGCACGATATCACCTTCGAAATGATCCAGCATCGTTTTACAAAACCAGCGAAGCGTGTGATCCAAAAAAACTATCCGAAATCAAAATTAGAATTAGATGAAGAAAAAAGAAGATACAAGTGGGGTAGATATGGGATTGGGAAATATATCTACCAAAAAGATGAGGAACAAGAACTAAGAGAGACGTTAGAATCATATATCGATCAGTACTTTCCGAATGCAAAAATTGAATATTTTACGTAAAGCAAGCCTTTATGGCTTGTTTTTCTATTTAAATTTTCTCACAACTATTGAATGCGGTATCAATTATGCCGATATATAAAACAAGGTATGAAAGTAGGATATAGGGGTGTGAAGAGATGTTTAAGAAACTTCAAGTAAGAATAGCTGTTTTCATCTCAGTTATTTTAATTTTAACCGTTGTGGCAGTTCAAGTGGGTTCCAACATGGTATTAACACCACTGATTGAACGAGATGCAAAAACGACCGCCGCAGCAACTGCAGAAAGCCTGAAAGACATTATTACAGAAAAGCTTGATAATTACGGCAATACCATTAACAAATTGGCAACAGATAAAATAACTGAAGAATTTGCGCAAAAACAAACAAAGCAAACACTGGATTTTGAAAAAAGTGCAATAAAAAACTTACAGGAACAGGATAAACTCATTTCGTTTGCTTATATTGGAACAACTGATGGCAAAATGCTCGGCTTCCCAGAGTTCGATCTTGGCGAAGGGTATGATCCATCTATACAAGGCTGGTTTAAACAAGCAGCCGAAAAGCCTGATCAGGTTGTTTGGACAGATCCGTATGTTGATGAAGCAACGAAAAAAGTGATTGTCTCAGCCACGAAGGCGATTGTCAAAAATGGAAAGGTCGTTGGGGTTGCTGGACTTGATTTGAAGCTGTCCTCCATTCAGACCTATATAAATGAACAAGAGATTCCTTATAAAGGGACCGCTTTCTTAGTTGATGGCAAAGACACCATTTTGGCGCATCCAACAGAGCAAGGAAAAAACATATCAAAAGTTGCTTCGGTGAAAAAAGCAATCGACAATTCAGGTATTGATGACAGCAAAGAACTGACGGTCATATC
Organism: Bacillus pumilus; assembly: GCF_003431975.1. GTDB lineage: Bacteria > Bacillota > Bacilli > Bacillales > Bacillaceae > Bacillus > Bacillus pumilus_N. The sequence continues at coordinate 1,376,617 of NZ_CP027116.1, forward strand.
TAAAATCAAAGAAGTCGATTGGACAGTTGGTGTCAGCTTTGAGAAAAAGAAACTGCTTTGGATCACAGAACAAATGAATCAAACAAGCATCATTATATCCGTCATTGCCATTATTCTTGCAATGATTCTCAGCTTCTTATTGGCAAGAAGCATTACAACACCAATTAAGCGTCTAATAGAGTATGTGCGTAAGGTGGCAGAAGGTGATTTAACCAGCTCACTTGAAACGAAATCTCAAGATGAGATCGGCTTCCTCACGAAGAGCTTTAATCAAATGACCGAGGGGATTAAAGAGTTAATTGAAAAAGTAAAAGGGGCTTCAGACCAAGTCGTGACATCAACAGAGGAAGTCACACAAATTTCAAATGAAACCCTGCTGTCGAGCGAACAGATTGCAACGGCCATTCAAGAGGTGGCAACAGGTGCGTCTAAGCAAGCATCAGAAGCAGAAACGATTAATGAGAAATCAGAGCATTTATATGAAAAAGTACGTCATATGGGTGAGCTTGCCTCACAAATGCAAGCCAACTCAAAATCATCTGAAGATGCAGGTTATAGAGGGCTCGATGCCCTAGGTACGCTCGTTCAAAAATCAACACAAGCGAACGAAGAATCGAAGAAAGTAGAGCAAATGCTACTTGACCTCGAGCATAAAACAAAAAATATTGAAAACGTTGTGACCGCCATCTCTGCTATATCTGATCAAACGAATTTACTTGCACTGAATGCAAGCATTGAAGCAGCGAGAGCCGGAGAAAGCGGACGAGGATTTGCTGTTGTTGCAGAAGAAGTCAGAAAGCTTGCTGAACAATCTGCGCAATCAACAAAACATATTAGTGAAACCGTCAAACTTATTCAAGATGAATCGAAGAAGGCGGCTGAAGCGATGACAGCAGCAAGTAAGATGAATGAGGAACAAGGCGACGCCATTAATGCAACAGGCGAGGCACTGAGCAGTATCACAATGGAAATGCAAGCACTTGTCGGCTCAATTGACAACATTCATACACAGATCAATGAAATGACAGACGAACAGCAGAAAATGAATGACTCCATTCAAAGCATTGCTGCGATCTCAGAAGAATCTGCGGCTTCTGCTGAGGAAGTACATGCGTCTACAGATGAACAAGTTCAAGCATTAGAAAGAACGAAAACCTCGACTGAAATGCTCAACGAATCAAGTCAGGCATTACGTCAGGCGGTTGATCGGTTTAAACTGTAATCAAGCGGAAAGGAACCTTGCGACGTGAGCAAGGTTCTTTTTGTATGATAAAATAAGAGCAGTGGAGGTGTTGACATGAATGTCAATCTATCTGGAAAAAAGCCTTGGTCGCTGCAAGCAGTCAAGGTATTGGAAAAGCCATTGCCTTTGCCCTAGCAAAAGAGGGAGCAGATGTGATGCTTTCAGGAAGGCATGAACACACGCTGGAAGAAACGGTTAAAGAATTATCGCCGCTTGTAAAAGGGAAGCTGACTTATCAAGTATGTGATGTGTCTGACGAAGAGCAAATCAAGGCGCTGGTTCAAGCGGCAGCTGGTGACGAGAAGTGCCTAGACATTCTTGTGAACAATACAGGTGGGCCTAAAACAGGGACGCTTGAATCCTTAACAGATGAAGACTGGTTGGAATCATTTCAGCTTCATTTACTCAGCTACATTCGATTATTAAAAGAGGCATTGCCTTATTTGAAAAAACACGGCGCACGTGTGTTAAACATTGCGTCTATGTCAGTGAAAGAACCGATCCCGGGCTTGATGCTGTCAAATACATTTAGACCAGCCATTGCCGGCTGGACAAAAACAGTCGCTCAGGAGCTTGCAAAGGATGGTATTTTAATCAATACCTTAGCTCCAGGGAAAATTGAAACAGAGCGCGTCAAACAGCTGGATAAGCACCGCGCACAGGCAGAGAAACAAACGGCTCAAGAAATCAAAGCACAGGCTGAACGTGCGATTCCGCTTGGGCGTTACGGACAGCCAGAGGAATTTGCGACATATGCAGCTTTTCTTTTATCTGAAGCCAATACATATATGACAGGTCAAACACTCATCATTGATGGTGGATTGACAAAGTCTCTTTAAGGAGGAACAAATGATGACACAAATCAAAACAGTTGGTTTTATTGGGATTGGTGTAATGGGTCATAGTATGGCAGGACATTTAATGGATGCCGGATATGAAGTTCTCGTTTATACAAGAACGAAAGAGAAAGCAGATGCACTCATTCAAAAAGGCGCATCATGGAAGCCGGCAGTGAAAGACATTGCAGAACATGCCGATGCTGTTATTACAATGGTAGGTTATCCATCAGATGTAGAAGAAGTTTATTTAGGTGAAGAAGGGCTTGTGGCTCATGCTACTCCTGGTACTTATCTCATTGATATGACCACATCGAAGCCTCAGCTGGCAAAAGAAATTGAAATGAAAGCGAAAGAAAAAGGGTTGTTTGCATTAGATGCACCAGTATCTGGCGGCGATGTAGGAGCAAAAAATGGAACGCTTGCCATTATGATTGGCGGTGAAAAATCAGCGTATGAAGCGTGTCTGCCTCTATTTGAGCAAATGGGCGAAAACATTCAATATCAAGGGCCTGCAGGAAGCGGCCAGCATACCAAAATGTGTAACCAAATTGCGATCGCAGCAGGTATGGTAGGTGTTGCAGAGGCCATGGCTTATGCCGAAAAATCAGGACTTGATCCAGAGCACGTGCTCAAAAGCATTACAACAGGCGCGGCAGGAAGCTGGTCCTTGTCAAACCTTGCACCAAGAATGCTGAAAGGCGATTTTGAGCCAGGGTTCTATGTGAAGCATTTTATCAAGGATATGGGCATTGCACTTGAGGAAGCAGAGCTCATGGGAGAAGAGATGCCAGGGCTCTCACTTGCGAAGTCACTTTATGAGAAGCTGAGTGAACAGGGAGAAGAAAACAGCGGCACACAAAGTATATATAAATTATGGGTGAAATAAAAAAAGCCTGTCCTACTTAGGGACAGGCTTTCAGCGTGTAGACAAACCCTCGCATTCGTTGTCAGTCCTGCGCGCCGGTGCTCACGAATGTCAAATTCGCTCCGCGCCGGTGCTCGTCCTTCCTAGGGCTGCAAAGGTTTTCTATCACGCTGAAAAGAAGACAAAGGGCTAAAATAAACATCATTTTAGCCCTTTGTCAACAATCTAAAGCCTGTCCTATTTAAGGACAGGCTTTTTAAATAACTTATTTTCCGATGAATTGCTGCGTCCAGTAGTTACCAGATTTCACATAACCAACACCGATATGTGTATAGTTTTTGTTTAAGATGTTTGCTCTGTGGCCTTCACTGTTCATCCAAGCAGTTACCACTTCTTGAGGAGATCTTTGACCTTGGGCAATGTTTTCACCTGCTGTTTTGTAAGTGATCCCGAATTGCTTCATTTGATCAAATGGAGATCCGTAAGTTGGGCTTGTATGAGAGAAATAGTTTTTATCTTTCATATCTTGAGATTTTGCACGAGCAGATTTGCTTAGTTTAGAATCAACAGATAGTGCTTTTAATCCTTGCTTTGCACGCTCTTTGTTTGTAAGCTCAACGACTTCTTTTTCAAATGCATTCAAGCTGCTGTCTGCTTTTGTTGCTGCTGTGTCTTTTTGGTCAGCTTTTGTGTTGTTATTGTTGCTTGTGTTTTGTTTTGCTGGTGTACTTGGTTTAGAAGCAGTAGGTTTTTTCACTGATTCTTGTTTTTGTTCATTTTTTGCTTTGTTTACTTCTTTCACCACTTTTGTGCCAGTAACAGGTTGACCGCTTTTGATCAGCTTGTTTAATAGAGCTTCGATCTCTTTTTGATTTGCCTTGCTTAGCTTGTTTACATCTGAAGAGATATGTAATTTTGCAGCTAATGTATGAAGGTCAATGGTTTGATGCTGTACATGTATCACTTGTTTCAGGTTAAGCTCCTTCGCATCAGCCGAATGTCCTCCAGTGAACGTGATGAGTGCAGCAGCTGTTAGCGCTGAAAAAAAGAATGATTTCTTCTTCATATTGTAACTCCTCCTAAAATCTTTGTTTTGTTTTCTCACAGAAAATCATAACATGGACTTTTTGTTATAAACGTACCAGCATCCTCCATTGACAATGCCTGTTTGTCATTTTTGTTAAAGTCACAAAAAAACCCGCCTCATATCAAAGGATAGGGAATTCTTCCATTTAATGAAAACGACATAAACATACCAATATTTTAAAGTGTTAGTATATTTTTTTTTAGAATAGGGATTGACAGCTTTTTTTCACTTGTTTCGCTGTAACAACTATTACGAAAGTGTTACAATAATGAATGATAATTGTAAAAGATTGAAAGAATGAGAGGAGCTACATAAGTGGGAGAGAAACAGCATCAAGGTGGTGCCGAGCAGAAAAAAATCAAGCGCCGGAACGCCTGGAGGATTAATCTCTTTTTCTTCGCTGTCTTTAGTTTATTTGCTGGACTTGTGATCAAGCTTGGTGTGCTGCAAATCGTCAATGGTGAGGATTATAAAAAGCAAGCGAACCGAACAGAGGTCAAAACAGCATCATACCCGTCCCCAAGAGGAAAAATGTATGACGCGCGAGGAAGAGTCGTCGTTGATAATGAAAGTGTGCCTGCCATCGTTTATACATCAGAAAGCGGTGTGAAAGCGAAGGATAAGATTAAGGTAGCGAGAAAACTTGCGACTTATATAAAAATGGATACTGATTTTTTAAGAGAGCGTGACATTCGTGATTTTTGGCTGGCAAGCCATCCGAAAGAAGCGGATAAGCTCATTTCAAAAGCAGAGCAAAAGAATCTTAAAGCAAAGGATGTCTACCCGCTTCAAGTAGAGCGCGTGCCTAAGGAAGAGGTCAAGGCGATCGAAAATGATGCCACCGAAAAAGCAGTTGCAGCGATTTATCGAAGGTTTACAGGCGGATATGCTTTTGAGCCTCAAATCGTGAAAGCAATGGACCCGAACGAAGAGAAAAAAGGGGACGAAAAAGTGGCTTTGCTTGATGAAACAAAAGAATCCAAGCAGACGTCATCGGTGAGCTTGACCTATGAAGAGATTTCACTTGTGTCAGAGCATCTTGATGAACTGCCGGGTGTGAATGTCATCAATGATTGGACAAGAAAATATCCGTATGAAAAAACCCTTTATAATGTACTTGGCGGTGTGACTACACCAGAGCAAGGCATCATAAAAGAGCGTGAAGATTACTATATGGCAAGAGGCTACTCACGTAATGACCGGGTAGGGAAGAGCTATTTAGAATATCAATACGAGGATTTTCTGAACCCGGAGAAAGCGACCGTTCAATATACTCAGGTTGGTGGGAAGCTGCTTGATGAAATCAAGCGGACAGAGGGACGAAGAGGACTTGATCTTGCACTGACATTTGATATGGAGCTGCAAAAGGAAGTCGACAAGATCGTCGAATCAGAGCTTAGATCCGCTAGTGCGAGAAACTATATGATGGACCGCGCATTTGTCGTGATGATGGACCCTCACACTGGGGATGTTCTCGCGATGTCTGGCAAGAAAATGGACGGTAGAGACGTCACTGATTATGCCATTGGAACATTTACGACCCAGTATGAAATGGGCTCTGTTGTCAAAGGAGCCACAGTACTTGGCGGTTATCAGGACGGGATGTCGCACAACCAATCCTATATGGATACACCCCTCTTTTTTGCAGGAAGTGGTGGAAAGGCAAAACAGTCTTACAAAGTTCTTGGCTGGGTCAATGACCTTCAGGCTCTCCAAAAAAGTTCAAACGTCTACATGTTCCAAGTAGCGATGAGAATGGCGGGCATCACCTATCAAAAGGATGGTCCGTTACCTGCAAGACCAGAGCATCTACAAAAAATGAGAAATTACTATGCGCAATTCGGCCTTGGTGTGAAAACAGGGATCGATCTGCCGCAGGAATCAAGCGGGATGCAGACACATCCTAAGACGGTCGGCGGACTTTTGCTCGATGAAGCAATTGGTCAGTATGATACGTATACACCGCTTCAAGTGGCCCAGTACATGTCAACGATCGCCAATGGAGGAAATCGGGTTCAACCAAGAGTGGTGAAAAGCGTTCACCTTCCAACAAAGAAGGATGAAGTAGGCCCAGTCGTGAAAAAATATGAGCCGAAGGTATTGAACACGATTAACAACTCGAAAGCAGATATTGACCGCGTCAAAATGGGACTGAAAATGGTCACATCAACAGGTGGAACTGCTGCTGGCCGTTTTGGTCAGCATGATGTCGCAGGAAAAACAGGCACAGCCCAAACCTTTTACTATGGTGCCAACCGCAGCTGGTGGGGGAATGCCACGTACAATTTAACCTTTGGAGGATATTATCCTTCTTCCAATCCGAAGGTGGCTTTTAGTGTCGTGACGCCTTACGTCTCAGATAAAGATTCTGTCATTAAAACCATTCCAAGTAAAATTATTGATAAGTACGTTGAATTACAAAAGAAATATGAAAAGCAGTAAACAGCAGAGAGCACAGCAAGAGAATGTGCTCTTTTTTGCTGAAAATATGGACGTTTCCCTCGATGACGGAAGGAAAATACGGGTTTTCTAGCGAATCTTTTTTATACATCAATCTAAGGACAACCCTAAAAAATGAAAAGGAGGGTCGGACGACGATGGAACAAAAAATGAAAGATTCGAATCAGCTTTATTCGAATATCGATTTACATGCCGTTCTTTCTTCTAATGGCCGCTTTCTCTACATTTCTTCTAACTGTAAGCAGCTTTTGCTCTATGAACAAAAGGATTTACTAGGGTGTTTTTTGAAAGACTTTGTTCATACCGAAGATCAATTTCTCGTCGAAAGTTATTTCTACAATCAGCACATGCTGGAGATTTGCCACTTTAGACTGATTAGAAGTGATCTGACAGCTGTATGGATTGAAGCTAGTATTGATTTTATCGCTTGTGATGAGTTAGACAGTGATTTAAGTAGAGAAATGATCCTAAAAATGAGGGTGCTGGATGCTGAACCGCAAAAAGCAGCATTTCAAACAACAGCAGAAGTGTCAGAACAGTCGTTAGGCAGTCTGCCGGTTTTCCAACATGTCAGTGAAGCTGAAAAATTGATTGCCATGCTGCCAAATCCGTTATGTATTACGATTTTAGGGGAAATTGTGTATGCGAATGATGCGATGCTGCAATTAATGGGGGTATGTACAAGAGATGACATGATCGGCAAATCTGCATTTGACTTTATCGCAGAGGAGTACCATGACATTGTGAGAAGCCGAATTACGAGGCTGCAAGAAGGTCTCCCAGTCGGGATGATTGAACAGATATGGAAGCGGAAAGATGGGAGCAGTATTCATATCGAAGTGAAGTCATCACCTACAATTTATCAAAATCAGCGTGCAGAGCTTTTGCTGTTAGTAGATATCTCATCCCGTAAGAAATTCCAAACCGTTCTGCAAAAAAGCCGAGAACGGTATCAGCTGCTCATCCAAAACTCCATTGATACGATTGCGGTCATTCACGATCACAAATGGGTGTTTATGAATGAATCAGGCATCAAACTATTTGAAGCCGAGCATTACGATAAATTAATAGGAAAAGATATTTTCCATCAAATCCATTCCTGTGACCAGCCAAAAGTGAAAAAGAGCATATCACGTATTATTGAAAGAGTATCAGATTCTGAGATTGTTACAATGAGCTGTCATACGTTTAAACACAAGCTGATTTATACAGAAATGGTGTGTATCCCAACTACATTTTTTGGAGAAACAGCCGTTCAAATTATTTTAAGAGATATATCCGAACGTAAGCAAACAGAAGAGCTCATGCTTCGCTCTGAAAAATTATCGATCGCAGGACAATTGGCGGCTGGCATTGCACATGAGATCAGGAACCCATTGACCGCCATCAAAGGTTTTTTGCAGCTCATTAAACCGAAAACAAAAGATCGCGATCAATATTTCGACATTGTTTTCTCTGAGCTGAGCCGGATAGAGATTATTTTAAGTGAGCTGCTTATGCTGGCAAAGCCGCAGCAAACGGCATCGATGCAGACACTTGATTTGAAAAAAATCATCAGTGAAGTCACGGCTTTATTAGAAACACAAGCAAACTTAAATGGCATTTTAATGAACACAACTGAGATAGAAGACGGTCTCCTTATGAATGGGGATCAAAATCAGCTCAAGCAGGTGTTTATCAATTTAATTAAAAATGCTGTAGAATCCATGCCGGATGGAGGTAAGGTCGACATTACGGCCAAAGCAGAACGAGATGGGATTCTTGTCACCATTCGTGATGAAGGGATCGGCATTCCTGAATCGGTCATGAAGCGAATAGGAGAGCCCTTTTTAACCACAAAGGAAAAAGGCACCGGCCTTGGTCTCATGGTGACATTTAATATTTTAGAAAATCATAATGGGACAATCCGTGTGGATAGTCATCCTGAAAAGGGTACCGTATTTCACATCATGTTTCCTGCAAAATAAAAACAACGGCAAGAGAGCCGTTGTTTCAGTCAGTTAAATGTATTGTACGTTTTTCAATGACAAATTGTTCTAGGCGGTCAAGTCCTTCTTTTAGTGTTTCGAGTGAATAAGCATAGGACAGACGCACATACCCCTCGCCAAGTGGAGAGAAAGCAGAACCCGGAACGACAGCAAGTCTTGTACGTTCTAACAGCTCCATGCAAAAATCAAAGGAACTCATCCCGAACGATTCAATGGAAGGGAAAATATAAAAAGCGCCAGAAGGTTTAATGACCGGAAGCCCCATAGAAATGAGCCGATCATATACATAATCGAGTCTCTTCTTATATTGCTCTCTCATAATCAGTGCATCATCCACACCATTTGTCACAGCTTCAAGTGCCGCCTTTTGTGACACAGCCGAGGCACAAGACACGTTATATTGATGTACTTTTAATACATGTTTAGCAATTGGAGCTGAAGCAAATAAAAAGCCAATTCTCCAACCGGTCATGCTATGAGATTTAGACAGTCCGTTGATCACAATGGTCTGTTCTTTTAAGAAAGAAGCAATGGAATGATGCGGCCGATCAAATGTCAGCTCGCTGTAAATTTCGTCAGATAAAATAAAGATGTCTTTTCCTTCAAGAAGCTGAGCAATCTCTTTCAATTCTTCCTCTGAAAGTGTGACACCAGTTGGATTCGAAGGATAAGGAAGCACCACACACTTTGTCTTTTCCGTTAATGCATCCTCAATCAGCTTGGCATTTAATTTAAAGCCAGCATTCGTTGTATCAATATGAACGGGAGTCCCGCCGCACATTCGAATGATCGGTTCATAGCCGGGGTATACAGGTCCAGGTAAAATGACCTCGTCACCTTCAGTCAAAATGGTTCGAAACGCAGCATCAATCGCCTGACTTGCTCCTGTCGTGACGATGATTTCTGACTCTGCATCATAATCAAGATTGACTTTCTTCTTGATGTATTGCTTTATTGCTTGTCTTAGCTCTAGGAAACCAGCATTATGAGTGTACGAAGTGAAATTCTCGTCAATGGCTGCTTTGGCGGCTGTTTTGACATGATGCGGCGTATAAAAATCGGGCTGGCCTATCGTCAATGAAACGACATCCTCATATGACGATACGAGATTTGAAAATGTTCGAATGCCTGAAATTTCAATATCCTTTACTCTTGGATTCAGCAAATGCTCCATTTCTCATCACCTTAAAAATTTATGTTTTTATCCTATTTTACCATTCACTGCATAAATGTCACCTGCGAAAGGCATTGGATATCATTATATGTAGTCTATTCTCCTATTCATCACAGCATGAGTGATATATTGAAGAAAGAGCAACATTTATTATAGCGTAACCTTACGAGAAAATACAGGCTGCGTTGAACATGATTAGAAAACGTCAAAACTGCGTAAACTGAAAGAACGTGAGAATTAGGTATGGGAATTGCTTTCATAGACATACGATCTCCTATAGGAGGACGATAGATGGAACAATCAGCAAAGACATCGAAAATAGCATTTCTATCCGTCATGAGCAACACATTTGTTGTCATTTTAAAAATCATTGTGGGGCTGTTAACTGGATCTGTTGCGGTGTTATCAGAAGCCATTCATTCCTTTCTCGATTTAATGGCATCTTTTATTGCATTTATCTCTGTTCGTATTTCAAGAAAGCCAGCAGATTCTAAGCATCCTTATGGGCATGGAAAAGTCGAGAATATTTCTGGAACGATTGAGACGCTGTTGATTTTTGTTGCTGGCATTTGGATCATATACGAATGCGTTCACAAATTAATGCATCCAGAGCCAGTCAAGCTACCTGTACTTGGTATTGTGGTGATGCTGATAGGCGCGCTCATCAATTTTGTCGTGTCGAGGGCTGTGAACAAAGAGGCGGAAAGGGTCCATTCTGTCGCCATGAAATCGAATGCGCTGCACCTGTTAACAGATGTGTATACGTCATTAGGGGTGGCAGTCAGTTTATTGCTTGTCGCATTAACTGACTGGTATTTCCTAGATCCGATCATTGGAATGATACTTGCTCTTTTTATTATGCGTGAAGCATTTAAACTCATGAAAGAAGCCTTTCCGCCGCTTGTAGATGCCCGGCTCACACCTAGCGAAGAACAATCGATAGAAGCGATCATTCAAGGATTCAGCCAAGAGTTCATCGAATATCATGATTTTCGAACAAGGCGATCTGGTGCAGAGGAATATATTGATTTCCATTTGATTGTAGATGGAAAAACAACGATTGAAGATGTTCATCAATTATGTGATCGAATTGAAGAAAAGATCCAGCAAGAATTTCCTCATGGACAAATCTTTATTCATGTAGAACCTGAAAGTGAAAGAAGCACGCAAACGTAAAAAAGGCGATCAACCCATTAGGGTGTATCGCCTTTTTTTACGCTTCATCTATGAAATGAAATCAATATCCATAAGCAGTATCGTAATCTTCATACCAAGACATATACGCTTCGTCATTATCTGACAAACCATGCTTCATGTCTAAAAAATCAGCTTCGCAAATATCTTCAATTACAGTCATTTCGTTGTTCTTTAATAGTACGACAGTTCCCATCATGAACACCTTTCTTTAAAAAATCCTTGACTATTGTACCATGTGAAGAGCGGTTGTCAACAGCAGAATGGAAACAAGACGAAAATATCACAAAATGTTAAAAAATCAGAAGGTAAAAGGACTAGAAGTGCCATGATTTTCACAAATTTTCAGTATTTATTCACATAAATCATTGAGGACAAACTGATCTAAAATATATGTAAAAGTGTAAAGCTCCATTGATCTTGCGATATTCATAAGATATAATAACGAATGATTATAAGAAATTTATAGAAAACATACATAATAAAGGAGAAATAGGATGGAAACAAACATAACAGAACCACACATTCAAGAAAAGAAGCATCCTGAGATAGCAGGCGTAGGCTATCGTTTTCTTGCACATCTTTTGGACGGTATCATCATCGGTGTACCATATTCTTTTATTATGTTTATTTTGGCAACAGTCTTTTTTGTCTCAAGTCCAGAGGCAGCATGGATGATGGATGAAGACAGCTATTACTATTCCACAACCGTTATGACAGATGAAGAATGGGCAGTTATTATGGGACTTATTTTCTTCTATATAGGAGCGATCTTGATCGGTATCGTGGTGACATGGCTTTATTACGCCATTATGGAATCATCTAAGCTGCAAGGAACACTTGGCAAGATGGCTCTTGGGATTAAAGTAACAAAAGTATCGGGCGAAAAAGTCACGTTCGGCCGTGCAACTGGCCGCTTTTTTGCTAAAGGCTTTTTGTCTCCGATCTTGTATATTGGTTACATCATTGCCTTTTTCACAGAAAAAAAACAAGCACTTCACGATTTAATTGCAAGTACCATTGTTGTGAAGAAATAACGAAAAAAGCACCTCTGCTTAATAGTAAGGGGTGCTTTTTTCATAGATTGCTTGTATGGAAGAGGGAAGCATGACATAAAATAGAAAGATAGTGAAAATTCAGACAGGGAAGGGAGACAAACGATTGAGAACAGGAAAAAAGACCATGCAGAAAAAAAGGGCAGGCTTCGGACTGTTTTTGACAGCGCCCGTTTTGGCTTGGGCATTGTATGATTTTGCAAATACGATATTTTCATCTAATATGATCACCATTTTCTTTCCGTTTTACTTGCAGGAAACGATCGGAGATAGTGCGAGAATGGATCAGATCGCCAGTACCTTTATTTCTTATGCAAACGCACTTGCCAGCTTTTTTCTTGTGATTTTTACACCATTATACGGAGTGCTAATTGATCGTACAGGAAGAAAAAAGCGCTACATCACAATATTTACGCTAATTTGTATAGCCTGTACGTTTTTGATGGGAATTTTTGCTGGCATTGATTTCTCGAGCGAATGGTTTGGGCTGCCTGTCTCTTTATTAGTCGTAGTCTCCTTGTTTGTCATAGCAAAATTTTTCTATCACTCGAGTTTGGTGTTTTATGACACCATTTTGCCTGATCTTGGGACAAAGGATGAAATGCCACTGATTTCTGGCTTTGGCATTGCCGTTGGATATTTAGGGACACTTGTTGGTCTCTCTGTTTATTTACTAGTTGGCAATGACCAATTTCATGAAGCATTTATTCCGACAGCACTTTTATTCTTTCTCTTTTTCCTTCCCTTTCTCTTTTTTGTAAAAGATACTCATCCGCTCCCGCAGCAAGAGAGAAAGGTGTCATTTTTCAGCGGGTATAAAGAAATTATTCGCACGTTTAAAGAGATGAAGCAATACAAGCCAGCTTTTATCTTTATGATTGCTTTCTTTTTTATGAATGATGCTTTACAGACAGCGATTGCGATGATGGCTGTTTATGCGAAAATCATCGTTGGTTTTACCGCTGGGCAATTTATTTTGCTCTATCTTGTGTCGACCATTTCAAGTATTATCGGTTCTTTTCTATTTGGATATATCACAAAGGCGATTGGGGCAAAGCGTTCGATTACGGTCGTGTATGTGATTTTAATTGTTGCTCTTATTCTCGCTGTGACAGCCACAACGGAATGGGTCTTCTGGGTGGCCGGCAGTTTATTCGGCATTTCACTCGGTGCAAGCTGGGGATCATCACGAATACTCATTATTGAGCTGACGCCTAAGGAAAAACGAGGACAATTTTTTGGTCTGTTTGCATTCTCAGGAAAGGTGTCTTCCATTATTGGCCCCATCATTTATGGCTCAGTCACACTGCTGTTTGCAGAGCATGGAAATCTCGCAAGCCGCCTTGCACTAGGGTCTTTACTCGCCCTTGCAGCGGTAGGACTTGTGATTCATCAATTCGTACGAGAGAAAGCGTAAAGAAACGTCAACTTTTTACCCATACTGCCGATATAAAAAGTACAATCTTATATTGAAGAATAGAGGGATCTCCGTGGCTTTAAACAAACAAGACATTTTACTTGACTCTGGTACCAACGAATTGGAAATTGTGAAGTTTGAAATTGGTTCAAATCAATTTGGCATTAATGTCATGAAAGTAAGAGAAATCATTCAGCCGGTTGAGCTGACGGTTGTACCGCACTCTCACCAAGATGTAGAAGGGATGATTAGCTTACGAGGCGAGATTTTACCAGTCATCAATCTATTTTCCTTTTTTAATGTCGAGTCAGATCAGTCAGAACAAGAGAAATATATTGTGACGGAATTCAACCAACGGAAATTTGTGTTCCATACAGGAACGGTATCACAAATTCACCGCGTCAGTTGGGAAGAGATTGAAAAGCCAACCGCACTCAATCAAGGAATGGATCGTCATTTAACAGGGATCATTAAGCTTGATGAGAAAATGATTTTCCTTCCAGATTACGAGAAAATCATTTATGATATTGAATCCGCTTCTGGAGTAGATACGTATCACATGTTTGACGGGGAAAAAGACGAGAGAAGAACAGGGAAGAAGCTGTATGTCGTTGAAGATTCTCCGCTTCTCATGCGTTTACTAACAAATGAATTAACCGAAGCAGGCTATAAAAACATTGTGACCTTTGAAGACGGGAAACAGGCATATGACCACGTCATGGATCTTGTCAGCAAAGGGATCACTGTGACAGAAGAAATTGACATGATTATCACGGATATTGAAATGCCAAAAATGGATGGTCACAGATTAACAAAACTGCTGAAGGACAATCCTTTAACAAGTTCCATTCCAATTCTCATTTTCTCTTCGCTAATCACTGAAGATTTGCGGCATAAAGGGGAAACCATCGGTGCAGATGATCAAATTAGTAAACCAGAAATTCATCAACTAATTGAAAAAGTCGATCACTTTATTATCTAAACAAAAAACCACTCGGCATGAGTGGTTTTTTGTTTTAAAAATAACTTTCCCCGAGTCGTTTGAAGACGGGTTTTGTGTAATGTGATTTTTGTTTTGTGGCGGCAGGTTTTTCTTTTAAACCGACATACATTTGAAGTATTTGCTTTGCTCGGTTTAATGACATATTCGCTTTCGGATTGCGATATGATTGATTTAAATTTCCTAAGTGTGGCAAAAATTCGAAGTCTTCTTTGGTTGGTGGCAGGTGAAAATAATAATCTCCAATTTCAATCAGCACGTCGGACTGTTGTTGACTATATTTAGGATTGTTAGAGAAATGTAGGCCCACTTTTCTTCCTTTACCTTCTTGCAATAGTTTTTGCAGCGCACGTTTTTTCAAAAGATAAAGAAACTTGGGATTTGGTGCGGTTTTAGCATGGCGGTTAACAGTATAAATGGCTTTTGCGATGTTTTCTGCTGTAGGTTCTATGTCTTTAGTATGAGCATAATCGTCCATTTTTTCTCTCCTTTGTCTTTCGTCTTCCTGTGCTTAGTATAAATTATACGTTTTTATCGGTAAATTGCAAATAGACTTATTGTAAAAAGCAATAGGATTTCTATTGTTCTTATTTACAATAGCCATTCATAATGGTTTTAAAACGTGATTGTATATAAAAATGGCAGAATAGTGAGCAAAGGCACCAGTATGTATCCATCATCATTTTTCATCTATTTGTTTCAGTTGGAAAGAATACGGCGTTTTTCATTTTCTATATGCTAAAGGTGTCGTATTTTATATCACTTGCTCTTATCCAATGGACAAGCTTGCATTTTATACATGGGATTCTTGGCATGATGATAGCCGAAAAAATGAAAAGGAGGAGCGTGAAAATAGGAAGACGTTTATTGCAGGAGGGGTAGAAGAATTGACTAGATGAAATATATACTAAGTGAATTAATAGTTCTTGATAACTACCTATTTAAATAAAAGGGTAGCTTCTCAATGTGTATTCATTTTGCGACTGAAATCTTACCATATGCTAGACAACATGGTCGAACATATGGCTTAACGTCATGGTCTATTTCTTATAACTAGAATAAGCGCAATAAAAACAACCATTAAAGTCAGTTTCATTCGTCATTTGTTTGGCTTCAGTAATGGCACTCTCGCCAGTCATATGCAGACCAATCAAAGTACGGCTTGCAGCATCACCTAAAAATGCACAATCTTCTGTATGTACAACATACTGTCCTTTTTCATCTTTTGAATGAATAAAATAATAACTTTTTAGCATATCCCTCACCTCCAACCTGACTATCCTACTATAAAACTTCCAAAGGTGTAAAGAAATTTTATAAAAATTGTTGCAAATTTATGCATAGTTCTGTTTTAAAAAAAAGGACCTTCTTTGAAAGAAAGTCCTTTTTCTGTTCAATTATTGAGCTCCCTGGCCTTTTAGTTCACGCTGCACGTCTAAGTCGGCAGCCTCTCTGCTGAACTTTGGCAGTGTAATGAAGTAAAAAAGGAAGACGAGTAAAATAATAATGCCCATTCCATAATAAATATAAGAAACATTTGTAATGAGTTTTGGAAATAGCACTGCAATCAAACCTAATGTCATGGATTGGGCAAACATGGTGAGCGGATCAACCCATCCTGACACACGTCCCATCAGACGAGGATGGACGATTCTTGGCAGCCAGCCGCCAATGACAATGTTGACTGGGCCAATACATGTACCAATGACAAAAGATGTGACATAAAATAACCATAGTGTATGGGTAGACCCAAGGACAAAAATAAGAATGCCTGCAACTAAAATTGGAATCGACATGAGATATTGCATTTTTACTTTTTTAGCGAGAACAGAACCCATTAAGCTTCCAACAAGAAGCCCTGCACCAATCGCGATCGTAAAAAAGGATGTATGCAGTTCAAAATGGTCTGGTGAAAGCCCATATTTCATTGTAAACATCGGAAGTACGGCAAATGCGCCATTGACTAGACCAAAAACAAAGAACCCGAAAATTAAAGAAGCCAATAATTTATTTTTTAAAATGTAAAGAATACCTTCCTTAAAATCTTTCAGAGACGTTTTAACGGTCATACCTTTCCAACCTGCTTGTCCATTTGGCTGACGTGCTTCAATTGGAATGTTACATGAACGAATCAGGATGCCGGAAACAATAAAACTAACCAAATCAATGGTAATGGCACCGTGAAGTCCAATCGTTTTATACATGATCGCACCAATTCCAACACCAAACACCATAAATAAACTAAATAGCATTTGGTTTAAGCCAGCCGCTTTTGCATATTGATCTTTATTTAAAATCGCCTGAACGAGCGATGCTTCAGCTGGATAGAAGAACTTCGTAATGGCACTTCGTATAAACAAGATCAAGAAAATCAGTGGAAGTGAATTAAAATAAATAACAATGAATAAAACAATCGTCAGCCCAGCTCGTATCCAATCGCAATTCTCTGCGACTTTTTTACGATCAAAACGGTCTGCTACTACACCGACCATAAAAAAGACAAAGATCGTTGGAAGTGAATACATGAGCTCTGCCAATGTGGCGTAGGCGGGCTGATGACTAAAATGGTCGAGCAGATAAAAGGCAAACGCCATATTGCCTACTGTTGTCCCCATTTGCGAGGCAAGTGCTGCAAAAAAGAGACGAACAAAATTTCTGTTTTTAAAAATATCCATAAATACGCTCCTTAACCTGAAGATCCCACTTTATATCATATAAAATTTTAACCATTCATACAATTGATTTCTCCTACTGGCTAATGGTCACAGGTGTTCCGTTTGGAACGAGGGAAGCAAGTTCGATGACATCCTGATTATACATACGAATGCATCCTCTAGAAACAGCTTTACCAATTGAAGACGGGTTATTCGTACCGTGGATGCCGTAATGAATTTTTGAGAGGCTGAGCCAATAGGCACCAAAGGGACCTCCTGGGTTAGGCTGCCTGTTGACAATATAATAAGAACCTGTTGGTGTCATATTTAAAATTTTTCCTGTCGCAATCGGATACGATCGAATAAGCTGTGATCCAGAAAACAAAACGAGACGTTTGCTTGAAATTGAAACAGAGATGCGGTAAGGGATCGTATGAGGATCGGGCAGACCAGGAATGATAATGACTTCATTTTGTACCGGCTCTTGACCTTGAAGTGACGGATTTGCAGCCTTTAAGGCATCTGTTGTTGTTCGGAAATCAAGCGCTATAGAAGCAAGAGTTTCTCCACTTTTCACCGTATATCGTAGCACCAAAGGACACTCCTTTTGTTCAAATAAAAGAGCCTTGATGCCGTCACGAGATATACTATTTGGACGGAACCAGGCTAAGGAAGGTTTCTCCTAACATTTGTCAAGAGAAAGACCGATGATTATACATATGCAAAAGAGAGCGGTTTGGCTTCTATCTATATGTGAGAGGTGAAGGTGAAAAAGGTGATTTCAGGTTTTGCTAAAAACCGAAGCGGCAGTCTTGTTGTCCCCAGCCCGCGGTTCACATAGATTCGATGCTGATCACTCCCGTATAAACCTTCTACATATGTATGGCCGTAAGGTGCTGTGAGAATGGGTCCATAGAATGGAAGCTGTACCTGCCCGCCATGGGTGTGTCCGGAAAGCTGCAAGTTAATAGGAGTTGTTTTCAGCTCCAGTGCAGCATCAGGTTCATGTACGAGCAGTAACGTAAATAAATCAGAGGATACCTCTCGCTTGATGAGGTCATAATCGGGCAAACTCATCATCAGGTCATCCAATGTAGCAATCTGAATATGAGCGCCTTCTTTTTCTAATTGAAACACATCATTTTTACATAATGTAAAGCCACAAGCGTTCATTGTTTTCTCGTACCTCTCAACCCCGAATGGTCCGTAGTCATGATTTCCGTATATTGCGAGCTTACCAAACGGTGCATGAAGCTTATTCAAAAATGTTTTGGCCTTTTCATGCTCTTCGATTGATGCTTGAAAATCAACGAGATCACCTGTGAAAACAATGAGGTCTGGAGATTCTGCGTTTATTTTTTGAACGACAGCTTCTAGATCCTTCGCAGGAAATGTATCACTTAAATGAACATCACTAAATTGAGCGATTTTAAACTGGTCAAATGAAGCTGGAAGCTGAGCATCTTCAATGGTCATTGACACAGTATCAATCATACGAGGTTCGATGTATCTGGCATATCCGTATCCACAGGTTGTAGCTAAAAAGCCGAGAATACTCACGCCAGCCGCACCTTTTAAAAATTGTCTGCGTGAAAGTTGCTTCATATAAAGGCTCCTTTATAAATAAAATTAATTATAGCATCATATTTCATGAATCTCCCATATGGTGCGCCGGGGGTCAATCATGATATGATAGAAAAATAATGAATGAATAGTCATTCAAAACCACAAAGGGGGAGAACAAATGACGAAACAAACAGTGATTGTCACAGGGGGATCAAGCGGAATGGGAAAGGAGATGGCTACCCATTTGGCACTTGGAGGCTGGAATGTCGTAATAACTGGAAGAACGGAAGAAACGTTAGAAAAGACGGCAAATGAAATAAAGCAGAAGGGCGGCTCAGCTGCTTATTTTCAAATGGATGTGCGAAACCCGGAGGACGCCGATCAAATGGTCAAATTTGCGGTAGATACATTTGGAGATGTCGACGCTCTTATTAACAATGCTGCAGGGAATTTTTTGGTTCAAGCAGAAAAACTGTCTCCAAATGGCTGGAAGGCTGTCATTGATATTGTGTTAAATGGGACATTTTTTTGCAGTCATGCGGTAGGCAATTACTGGATTCGTCAAAAGAAAAGGGGAAGTATGATCAATATGGTGGCGACCTATGCATGGGGTGCCGGTGTAGGGGTGGCTCATTCTGCGGCAGCAAAGGCGGGCGTATTGTCCTTGACTCGAACGCTTGCAGTCGAATGGGGAAGGCAATATCGCATTCGCGTCAATGCCATCGCGCCAGGACCCATCGAGAGAACAGGCGGTGCCGACAAACTATGGGAATCGGAAGAGGCGGCGCAAAGAACATTAGATAGTGTCCCGCTTGGCAGACTAGGCACACCGGAGGAAATTGCAGAGCTTGCGAGCTTTTTATTATCTGAGCAAGCGTCTTATATAAATGGGGATTGTATTACGATGGATGGAGGTCAATGGCTCAACCAATCACCATTTTGAATCGCGATTTAAGACCTGCTTTTGATGTGGTATAATCACACAAAGAGAGAAGCAGGTGATGAAATTGGTCGATCCATTGGATATTTTAACGAATATTGAAGATGTTTTCCCGCACTATCAAGCCATATTCAGTGCGGAAGAGCAAAAAGTGATAGGCTATGAGATTCTAGGAAGAATGAAGCTTGAGTCTGAAACGGTTAGCCTAGGCTCCTTCTTTACGGATTCATCTATTCCTGACGAATATAAACTGGAAGTAGATCACAAAGTACTGACGCAAGCACTTGATCTTTTCACAACAGCCGATGATGATTTGCTCATTTTTATTAACCTTGATGCTAATATCCTGATGCTTGATCATGGTGAAAGCTTTTTAGAACTTCTAAAGGAATATGAAGCAAAGGGCATTCAGCTTAACCGGTTTGTTATCGAATTTACAGAGCATACGTTTAGCGGCGACATAGAACAGCTTTACCATACGTTAACGTATTATCGTACATATGGTATTAAAATCGCCGTATCGAATATAGGAAAGGAAAGCAGTAATCTTGACCGGATTGCCTTGCTTTCACCTGATCTATTAAAAATAGATTTACATGCATTAAGGGCATCCGCTCCATCTCCTTCCTATGAATATGTCTTGTACAGCATTTCATTGCTTGCGAGAAAAATAGGAGCGGCCCTAATTTATGAGGACATTGAAGCAAATTTCCAGCTGCAGTATGCATGGAGAAATGGCGGCAGATATTTTCAAGGGTTCTATCTTCATGAGCCTGCTGCAGAATTAATTGACCGAAATAAACGAAAAGATCAGCTTAGAGTAGAGTTTCAGCAATTTATTGCCCATGAGAAAAAGAAACTTCAAGCTGTCTACGAACATTCTGAAACATTTTATAAACGAATTCACCAAGCTGTGACGAATTTAAAAAAATCATGCAGCACCAATGATGAATTGATACAAAAACTGGCACTTGAACTAACCGATTGTAGCTTTCGGATTTATATGTGTAATGAAGAAGGCTTTCAAATCACTGGAAATGTGTTTAAAAAAGAAAAAGAATGGCTGTTTCAGCCCGAATATATCGAGAAAAACTGGAGCTGGCGCCCTTATTTCCTAGCGAATATTCTCCAAATGAGAATTAGCGGCAAAGGATTTTTCAGTGATATTTACAGTGATTTAGAAACCGGTGAGCGGATACGTACGTTTTCTTATCCGTTAGAGGGAGACATGTATTTGTTTATAGATCTTCCGTATGCTTATTTATATGAGCAAGATGGATTAATCTAAAAGCAGCCGTCAAGGCTGTTTTTTTATTAAAAAAAAGATAAAAAAACGGTTGACATTGAAACTGATAATCATTATCATTTAGTTATAGAGAGAAGCTACTCTCTGTTCCCCAACCCCTCTATCAGATCAAGATCCAAAAAACTTGGCGCTACCCCGCCAAGTTTTTTTTGTGCTTTTCGACTTCTCCTTATGCATAGGACATCCCGAATCCTCCATACATCTTAAAGGATGATAGTTAGACGGTAGGAGGGAAACGTCATGATCAAACGTGACAAACGGCTGCTGATTGATTTGCCAAGACCAGATCACCCGGATGCAAATGGCGCCGCTGCTGTGCAGGAATTACTCGGCGGAAAATTCGGTGAAATGTCCACATTAAATAACTACATGTTTCAATCCTTTAACTTTAGAGGAAAACGAAAACTAAAACCGTTTTATGACCTCGTTTCGAGTATTACGGCTGAAGAATTCGGTCATGTAGAACTAGTGACAACAGCTGTAAATCTCATGATTACAGGAACCACCCATGGCGGAGATCCAGATACGACGCCGATGAAAGCGGCTGTCGATAAACGAAATACACAGCATTTTATTCAAACAGCTCAAACAGGCTATCCGTTTGATTCCATGGCAAAACCTTGGACTGGAGAAAATGTGTTCTCAAGTGGGAACCTGATTCTTGATCTTCTTCATAATTTCTTCCTTGAATGCGGAGCTCGTACGCACAAAATGCGCGTATATGAAATGACAGATCATCCTACAGCAAGAGAGATGATCGGTTATTTACTCGTCAGAGGCGGAGTGCATGTTGTGGCATATGCAAAGGCACTTGAGATCGCCACAGGAGTAGATGTAGGAAAGATGCTGCCGATCCCAAACCTTGACAACAAATACTTTGATTCAGCGAGAAAATTTGAAGATCAAAATGTTCATACAAAGCTGTATACATTTAGTGATACGGATTACAAGGACATTAACATGATTTGGAAAGGCAGTCATCCGATTGATGGAAAACCGCTGACAGTCATTGAGGGTACGCCTCAAGGTGCACCTGTGCCAGATTATAGAGAATTACCGGAAGAGTTTGCCCCAGGCATTTCCAAAGAGGATTTTGACGAAATTGCCAAACGGCTGATGAGATCTGCTGGCTTATAAAAAACATGGTGCATGAGATCAGAAAAAAGACTCAAACTAAAAAAACAGATTCTTTTTCTTTTTTTGAATTCAAGAGGAAAAATATCATCTGAGAACACTTTATGGTATGATGCTTTGTAGGACTTGTGTATAATCAATACGGGTTCATCTTGAGTTGTTTTTTTGAAAGGAGTCTTTTTTTAGAATGTCACAATTAATGGGTATCATTACAAGGCTGCAAAGTCTTCAAGAGACAGCAGAAGCTGCAAACGAACCGGCACAGCGTTATTTCGAAGTGAACGGTGAAAAAATCTGTAGTGTTAAGTATTTCGAAAAGAATCAAACGTTTGAATTGACTGTTTTTCAACAAGGGGATAAGCCAAACACTTTCCCATTTGACAACATTGATATGATTTCGATTGAGATTTTTGAGCTTCTACAATCCTAAGCTGAATCGTATGAAATGTTTTTTCTAAGGAATCCTTCGTTTATTTGCGGTAGTATACATGTGTCATTTTTGGCACTGTAATGGAAGATGATCAATCAAGCGCATATTTCGGATAAGAGATCATTAAAAAGGAGTTCCTTTCTGTGAGTGATTCTTTTTTCTACAATCTTTCTGAAGATCATTTAGCGTTTTCTGATGTCGTCATGAGAATGAAAGATTTTATTCGAAAAGACCCTAGATCCGCTTACGTGCTATCAATTGGTACGGACTCTCAGGTCAATCAAAATGTCACGAAATTTATGACTGCAATTCATCTCCACCGGACTGGCAAAGGGGCTTGGGGCTGTCTCACACGACAAGTGATTGAGAGGCCTGTGCAAAGTCTTAGAGAAAAAATTTCATTAGAGACAGCGTTTAGCCAAAAGGTATGTGCAGACATCCTTGAGGGGCCTTTAACAGAACTGATGGATTTGCTTCTTCCGTTTGCTGAGGAAGGGGCAGACCTTCGTTTTGAAGCCCATCTAGATATTGGCAAAAAAGGAAGTACGAAAGAGCTGATCCAGGAAATGACCGGAATGATCACAGCTATGGGAATTGAAGCAAAAATCAAACCCGACTCATATGCAGCATTTTGCTACGCCAATCGATACACAAAATAAATTCCGTCATTTTTCTCCAAACCTTGTCGAAACGTGCGGTTGACGATTCGATTCTAGTTCCTTATTCTAGCTGTATAGAGAGGAAGCAGACATTCAAAAGCCTGCTAATCAATATAAAAGCATATATGAAACAGGGGGCCTGATGTTGGATGAGCGTCATCGAAAATCGTTTTAATGAAGAAGAGAAAAAGCTATTATTAAACGTATTGCTGAATCAGGAATATGCTGTCGAATTACTAAGCAGTGAGATCAATGATATAGAATGTGGAACAAAAAATGTCGACGACAATACGTATAAGCAATTGATTACATTGTATGACAGAGTAAGGTTTGAGAATTAATATTGATTTAACATTCTATTAGATACTCGGAAGCTGAGTATCTTTTTTATGCAGAAAAAATCTTTCGACAAATTTCGTTTTAGTTTATGCTTAATAGTAAAGGGGAATGTATGATTGATGATCGAGAGAAAAGGGGTCGAAGAAACATGATAGAGATAGAACCAACTCAATTGCTTGAGTCAACAGTAGCCGAGCATATGATTGATGCAGATAAAGTGGCACATGTTCAAATTGGAAATAATCTTGAGCATGCCCTATTGGTCCTAACAAAAACAGGATATACAGCCATCCCAGTATTAGATGCTTCTTATCATCTACACGGGTTAATTGGAACGAATATGATCATGGATAAGATTTTTGGGTTAGAACGAATTGAATTCGAAAAGCTGGACCAACTCAAGGTAGAAGAGGTTATGCGAACCGATATCCCAAGACTTAAAACGACGGACCCTGTCCTAAAAGGCGTTCACGCTGTAACAAATAATGGATTTGTTTGTGTAGAAAATGAGGAGCAAGTCTTTGAAGGCATTTTTACACGACGTGTTGTATTAAAGCGCTTAAATGAAGTCATTCATTCCGCAAAAAAATGAGCTGCAGCCCAGCTTATTTTTTTTGCCTTCATAAGCTAAAATTTATATAATGACCATATGGAATAAGAAAAACTTATAGAGAGAAAGGGGACGCCCATGCAGCTTCAGGAGTTACATATGCTTGTTGTGTTAAGTGAAGAATTGAATATGAGAAAGGCTTCGGAGCGGCTCTTTGTCTCTCAGCCTGCTTTATCACAAAGATTGCAGACGATCGAAAAGGAGTGGGGAACCAAAATCTTTTTTCGTTCTCAGAAAGGGCTTACTGTGACTTCTGCAGGTGAACAGATCATTCAATTTGCAAAAGAGGTGACGGTTGAGCAGGACCGGGTAAGAGAACGAATTGATGAACTTGAAGGGGACATTCACGGTACACTCAAGCTTGCGGTTGCGTCCATTATTGGACAGCACTGGCTGCCGAAGGTGTTAAAGCGGTATGTCGAAAAATATCCAAATGCGAAGGTATCACTTGTGACCGGCTGGAGTAGTGAAATGCTCAAAAGCTTATACGAGGACCACGTGCACATTGGGATCATTCGTGGAAACCCTGATTGGAAGGGAACAAAGGAATACTTGATGACAGATCATTTATATTTAGTCGATTCTGTCATCAAGGACGTGGATGAATTAATCGAGACAGAACGGCCGTTTATCCAATTTAAAAGTGACAGCACGTATTATCAAGAAATTCAGCATTGGTGGCACCAAAAATTTAAAGTGTCTCCAAAGCAGACGATTCTAGTAGACCAAATTGAGACTTGTAAACAAATGGCTTACCACGGCATCGGTTACGCCATTTTGCCGTCAGTCACCTTATATGACCACGAAAAAAGTGTTCATAAAACGCCACTTGTTGACGTGAATGGAGAGCAAATCGGACGTGACACATGGCTTTTAGGCTATGAAGCTTCTTTTCAATTAAAACAGGTGCAAGCATTTGTCGGTGTGGTCAAAGAAATGCTTGAAAGTGATGCGGTGTAAGTACCTTCTTGGGAAAGGAAGGTGCTTTTTTTCTTGTGAATGATATCTTTGTTTAAATTTACTTATTGCATGAATAAGCAAGAGATTGATGGAGCGATTCATAGAGGAGACTTCGATTTTATGTCGAAAATGCAAGCTCACTTTCAATCAATGATTTACCATATCAATCTGATAATATGAATTATAACGATATGTATGTGATGGATTGGAATGAAAAATGGACATTTGTGATGACGCACGAAACAGATTATGGTCCATATTTTATTCAAATAGATGAAAAGAACGAAAGAGGAACCGATGATTTCTTTGATATGAAAAGCCCGCCTTCCAGTTGGAATGAGCGGGTTTTTCATTGGATTTTGGTCATCTTGATCAAAGCCTTTTCATGAAATCATTTGACAATGAAAATCATTATCATTTAAAGTGTACATATAATAATTGAAAATGATTATCATTTAGATGAGGTGACCGATAGATGAAAGCATTAATTGCATTTGCGAGTATGTCTGGCAATACAGAAGATATGGCTGCAATCTTAAAGCAAACACTTGAAGGAAAAGGGATTGATACAGAGATGTTGGAATTTGATGATATAAGCACAGAGGATCTTTCTTCCTACGATTATGTGTTCATCGGTTCTTATACATGGGGTGATGGCGATTTACCTTATGAAGCAGAGGATTTTTATGAAGAGGTCTCTACGCTTGAATTAAGTGACATCAAAGCGGCTGTGTTTGGATCTGGAGATTACAGCTATCCGAAGTTTTGTGAGGCTGTCCACACATTTCATGACATGCTCAAATCAACCGGGGCATCTGTATTTCCTGAAACATTGAAAATGGAGCTTGCGCCTGATACCGATGAGGATGTGGCGTGCTGTCAGGAGTTTGCGACGAGCTTTTTAACGTGGGTGGCGTTGTCTGAGAAACGAGTTGAAAACCATGTTTCATAAAGGAGCAACGGCCGTTGCCGCATCTAAAAACGGTGGATACTTTGTCGCTGTAAAAAGAGAAGGTATTTTTCACTATAGTGTGGAGAGCGGGTGGCAGCAACTGTTTAAGCTTAAGCATAAAATCCATGCCATCAGCTATATTGGCCCTTATTTATTCGGTGTTGGTGAAAATGGCACAGTGATGAGGTCAGGAGATGAAGGCAATACATGGGCGCTATCATCATTCCCAACAAATGCAGTTGTTTGGTCTATTACAGGACGCAAAGATGGGTTTGTGTGTGCACATGGAAAACACAGTATTTATGTGTCAAATGATTTCGGAATTTCCTGGGAAATTATGAAGCCGTTTGCTCATGTTGATCATCCGCCTGTCATTCGTTCCCTATGTGCTGCAGGTGATCGCCTTTATATTGGAACACAGATACATGAGGTTCACGGAGGAATATGGGTATATGACTTGGAGACTGAACAGATTTTTCTTCTCAACAGAGAGACGCACCGGATGACAGCCTCTATGCTGCTCTGTCAGGAACAGCTTCTTGTTTGTGCATTAGGATCAAAAAAAGGCAAAAAAGGATCTGTTCAAATTTTAGATTTACATACCAATATACTGCATGATATTCAATCGCAAGCCTTTGCTAGAGAGGAATCATTTTTGGATGTGTCAGAGGATAATGGGATTGTGTATGTTACCACCTCACAGGACGAACACGGGTTTTCTAAAGTGTATCAGCTTGATATGAAGCAAAAAGAGCTCAAATGGTTTGATACGATCAAAGGACACGGTTTTCGTGTAGCCAATCAGAATGAAAACTTTTTCTGTGCGGGCTTATATGAAAGCAAGTTTGTAAGGCCATATGAAGAGCCGGTATTGATTCATTGAAAAGGAGGAATAAAAAGTGACAGAGAAAGTTTTATTGGTGTATGCCACAATGTCTGGGAATACAGAAGCGATGGCAGATTTAATTGAAAAGGGATTAAAAGAAGCAGGGGCTAGCGTAGACCGGCATGAAGCGATGGATATTGATGCCGAGCTACTCAATGATTACACGCACATTATGTTAGGTGCTTATACATGGGGAGATGGAGACCTTCCTGATGATTTTATTGATTTATATGAAGAAATGGAAGAGCTTGATTTAACGGGAAAAGCAATTGCTGTATTCGGTTCCGGGGATACATCTTATGAGCATTTTTGCGGAGCTGTTGACCTAATCGAAGAAAAAGTGAAGGAGCTTGGTGGTGACATTGTCCTGCCATCAATCAAGATTGAGCTAAATCCAGAAGGAGAAGAAGAAGAGGAATTGATTTCTTTTGGCAAACAATTTGTTCATCTTCACCAGCAGGAAGCGGGGTAATCGGTCTCGCTTGTTTTATTTTCCATTGAAGAGTCAACTCTTTCACTTGTCATTAAAACTCTCCTTTGGTACAGTAATGAAGTATAAATTAAGAGGAGGACATACATACATGAAACAAATGGACGCTAATGAAATTATTTCATTTATTCAAAATAGTACAAAATCAACACCTGTCAAAGTCTACATCAAAGGTGATTTAGAAGGAATTGAGTTTGGTGAATCTGCAAAAACATTCATCACTGGAAACACTGGTGTTGTGTTTGGTGAGTGGAGCGAAATTCAAGAAGTGTTAGAAACGAACAAAGACAAAATCGAAGATGTTGTTGTGGAAAATGACCGCCGCAACTCTGCAATTCCGATGTTAGATTTAAAGAACATCAAAGCACGTATTGAGCCAGGTGCGATCATCCGTGATCAAGTTGAAATCGGTGATAATGCAGTCATCATGATGGGAGCTTCTATTAATATCGGTTCTGTGATCGGTGAAGGAACGATGATTGACATGAACGTGGTGCTTGGTGGCCGCGCGACAGTAGGTAAGAACTGTCATATCGGTGCTGGATCTGTTCTTGCAGGTGTGATTGAGCCGCCGTCTGCTCAACCAGTTGTCGTAGAAGATGATGTTGTCATCGGTGCGAACGCTGTCGTTCTAGAAGGTGTGACAATTGGTAAAGGTGCAGTCGTAGCAGCTGGTGCGATCGTTGTGAACGATGTGGAGCCTTACACAGTTGTTGCAGGTACACCTGCAAAGAAAATCAAAGACATTGATGAAAAAACAAAAGGTAAAACGGAAATCAAACAAGAACTGCGTCAGCTTTAATTTATATAATTCGCAGCTGAAGACATAGACGTGGATGATATATCCACGTCTTATTCGTATAGAGGAAAGGAAGCGAGTTCACTTGTTAAATCGTGAGCAATTGATATCCATTCGAAGAGATTTACATCAAATCCCTGAGCTTGGTTTTAAGGAATTCAAAACACAAGCATACCTCCTCAAGCATCTTGGTGCTTATTCAAAAGATCGAGTTGAGATAGAAACATGGCGAACTGGACTTTTTGTCAAAGTAAAGGGAACAAATCCTGAGCGCGTATTTGCGTATCGTGCAGATATGGACGGCCTGTCTATTCCTGAGGACACAGGGTATCCATTTCAATCAGTACATGAAGGGAAGATGCATGCGTGTGGACATGACCTTCATATGACCATCGCACTTGGGGTCATTGATCATTTCGTTCATGAGCCAATCAAAGAAGATCTATTATTTATGTTCCAGCCGGCAGAAGAAGGTCCAGGCGGAGCTGAACCGATGCTTACAAGTGATGTGCTGAAAAAGTGGACACCAGATTTTATTACAGCGCTTCATATAGCACCTGAATATCCTGTCGGAACGATAGCCACAAAGCCAGGACTGTTATTTGCCAATACGAGTGAGCTTGTAATTGATCTTGAAGGAAAAGGCGGGCACGCTGCTTATCCTCATTTAGCGAATGATATGGTTGTAGCTGCAAGTGCGCTTGTAGGTCAGCTGCAATCGGTTATTTCGCGTAATGTCGATCCTCTTGATAGTGCGGTTATTACAGTTGGTACGATTACTGGTGGAACGGCTCAAAATATCATTGCGCAGCATGCAAAACTTGATGGAACCATTCGTACACTTTCACCAGAGTCTATGGAAAAGGTGAGAAAGCGAATTGAAGCATTAGCAAAAGGGATTGAAATTGGTTACGAATGCAAGGCAACCGTGCGCTACCCTTCATCTTATTACGAGGTGGACAATTCAAAGGATTTGACAGAGGAATTTATGTCATATGTTGCTGGAGAAGGGCTTGCGAATGTGGTTGAATGCAGAGAAGCCATGACAGGTGAAGATTTTGGCTACATGCTGAAAAAATACCCTGGATTCATGTTTTGGTTAGGGGTCGACTCGGAATATGGCCTGCACCACGCGAAACTCATGCCTGATGAAAAAGCGATTGAAACAGCTGTAAATGTCATGACGGCTTATTTCAAAAAGCAAGCAGGTGAATGAATAATCAAACTGCCTCCTGTACACCTTATGAACAGGAGGTGTTCTTGATTATGACAAGAATTGGTGTAGAACCATCTTTATCCGATGTAGAAGAACTACTGAAGCAAAAAGGATATGACGTCGTACGTATTCAAAATGAACAGCAAATGGATCAGTGTGACTGCTATGTGGTCACAGGACTGGATTCAAATGTTCTTGGCATTTCAGACACAACGACAAAGGCATCTGTGATTACCGCCTCAGGTATGACGGCAGATGAAATTTGTCAAGAAGTCGAACAGCGTGTTCAATAGGATAAATAAGAAAAAGAACCGGTCGATTATAAACCCGGTTCTTTTTGCTCTTTTTCGATATCGAGTACCTCTTTCATTTTTTTTCGCAGAATTCTTTCTACCCGCCATTGCTCCATTGTTTCGGTTTTCGCTATAATGCGCAGTACGAGTGAGGAGGAACCAAACGCCTCTATTCCAATAACTTGAGGGCCTTCGATAATTTGAGGAACTTTTTCCCGAACCTCATCACACGCAGCCTGAAGGGTTGTGATCATTTGATCCACATTCTCATCTGGAGGCAGCTCAATATCAACGAGTGCCTGCATAGTCCCTCTTGAATGGTTGCTAACGTTCAGAATGCTTCGATTAGGAATGAAATGAAGGGTGCCGTCAAAGCTGCGAACCTGTGTGGTTCTAAGCCCAATTTGTTCAACGATCCCATCGAAGCCAGCAACCGTTATATACTCTCCTACATCGAATTGCTTTTCTAATAATATAAAGAAGCCTGTCACAATATCACTCACTAGTCCTTGAGCACCAAAACCGATCGCAAGCCCCACAACGCCTGCGCCAGCAAGCAAAGCGGTTGGGTTATAATGAAATAAGTCAAGGATCATGACGACTAGAATAAAAATCAATAAGTAGGCGAAAATATTTAACGTAAGACTTTGCAGTGTTTGAGCTCTAGATAAAGAAACGTCATGCTTTTCAGAGAATGTGGAATAGGCACGCTTAATCATCTTATTTCCGATGGCTCTAATTATGAAATAGATCGCAAAAATGGCAATGACTTTTAGCAAAATCATACTGCTATTGAGGATAATGGAAACCCAATCTATTTGTTCAAATGCTTTCATGATCTTCAAAACCTTTCTATGTATGCGCTAATACAGAAGCTAATCATTTGTTCCCTTATGCAAGTCATGTTAAACTTTTAACAGATAGAGCAAGAGATTGTGACAAATCGTTAATTAAATTTATTATTAATTAATATTGACTAAAAACGGCTAAAGTATTATAATTGTAATTGTGAAGTTATTAACTAAATGAGAATTTTAACTTTTGATTCTCATTTTATATACAGCATAGAAGACTGTATAAAGATATTATTTTTTGGAGGGATTTACATATGGCAGAGCGTTTTGTAGGAAAACAAGCTCCACGTTTTGAAATGGAAGCAGTACTTGCTAACAAGGAATTTGGTAAAGTAAGTTTAGAGGAAAACATGAAGAATGACAAATGGACAGTTCTTTTCTTCTATCCAATGGATTTCACATTTGTTTGCCCAACTGAAATTACTGCAATGAGCGACCGTTATGATGAGTTCGAAGATTTAGATGCAGAAATTATTGGTGTATCTACTGATACAATCCACACGCATCTTGCTTGGATCAACACAGACCGTAAAGACAATGGTCTAGGTGAATTAAAATATCCACTAGCTGCTGACACAAACCACACAGTATCTAGAGAATACGGCGTTTTAATTGAAGAAGAAGGAATTGCACTTCGTGGTCTATTCATTATCAACCCTGAAGGCGAACTTCAATATCAAACAGTATTCCATAACAATATCGGTCGTGATGTAGATGAGACATTACGTGTTCTTCAAGCATTACAAACTGGTGGACTTTGCCCAGCCAACTGGAAGCCTGGTCAAAAAACACTTTAATTGATAGCTGAAGAAACAGGAGGGTCTAACTGATGTTAGACCTTTTTGTTTCGACACATACAATGGATGGAGGCGCTTCATAATGAAATTACGTCAACCAATGCCAGAACTAACTGGTGCAAAAGAATGGTTAAATGGAGAAGTAACAAAAGAAGATCTGATTGGTGACAAACCAACATTAATTCATTTCTGGTCAGTCAGCTGTCATCTTTGTAAAGAGGCAATGCCTCAAGTCAATCAATTCCGTGATGAATATAAGGATCAACTAAACGTTGTAGCCGTTCATATGCCGCGTTCAGAAGATGACCTAGATCTAGATAAAATCAAAGAGGTTGCGAAAGAGCATGAAATTACGCAGCCAATCTTTGTGGACAGTGATCATCACTTAACAGAAGCCTTTGAAAACGAATATGTACCAGCATATTATGTATTTGATAAAACAGGTGCTCTGCGCCACTTCCAAGCTGGCGGAAGCGGAATGAAAATGCTTGAAAAACGTGTCAATCGAGTTCTTTCTGAGTCTGAAAAGGCTGCAGAGTAGGCTTAACCCCCATAAATGGGGGTTTTTTCATGGACAAAAATAGGCAACCTATTGCACGGACTAGACTTTTATGTGTGTGTCATCCTTAAGAAAAGAGAAATTGAGGGAGTTTATTAAAAAATATCCCTGAAACAAAAAGGTATTATGACCTATTTACAATTTTGTTTTGAAATGAAAATGTAAAGATTTTAACTTTTTACTATTCAGAACGTTTTTGCACAAAAGAAATTTCAGTTTGGTAAATAACGATGTAAATCAAGTAGTATAAGCGTTTATTCAAATTTTTTACAATATTTTAAAGCTTGTCAAAAGCCTACAGTGGCAATGAAATGGATGCCGAATTTTCCTCTTTGGCAAAATTTTAGTTGAAAATACCTATCTGATAGCAAACTGTAAAATGATAAAAAAATAGTTGATAAAATTAGTTTTCTAATCTAATATTTACTATAGAATATTTTTTATATGATGAGGGGGAAATCCATTGTTTAATGAGAGGGAAGCGTTACGTTTACGATTGGAGCAATTAAACGAAGCAGAAGTAAAGGTCATTCGTGAATATCAAATTGAGCGAGATGCGATTTATGCAAAATTAAGAGAATTAGACCGTCAAGGAACAGGTCTAGTGTCAGATACAAAAAAAGAAGTGCGTACAGAGAGAAAGACGGATTCACTGCCTGTATTAGCTGAACTAGCTGCACAAGAAATGAGAAGCTACCAGCCACCTGCACAATCAAATGCTTCATCATCCTTAGGAACAGGACAGCTAAACGGTGCACCTGTAGGTATTCCTGAAGGGTCGACAAGACGCAGAAGAGGGACAGCTCGTCCTGGCTCAAAGGCAGCTAAACTTCGTGAAGCGGCGATTAAAACATTAAAGCGTCATAATGCAGCGATTAAAAGCTCAGAGCTTCAAAAAGAGATTGAAAAAGAGAGCGGTCTTGAAATCCCTAATATGACAACGTTTATGCAAAGCTTAATTAAAATGTATCCTGAAGTGAAAAAACCATATCGCGGACAGTATATTTTAGAGGGCGACATTCAAACAGAAGACGAATAAATAAAAATGAAACTGCTGACGTCATAGTCAGCAGTTTTTTTATGCCACAATTTACTTCTTTTGATCAACTGTATAAACAATTTTTCGTTCCTTAGACAGTTGATCACGCTGTTTTTTGAAGCCATCGATTTTCACTGTCATGACCTCTCCATTGCGCTGGGACGCATCGACTTGTGCTTGGAGCGTTTGAACTTGTTCGTTCAACTTTTTTAAAATGGGTTCAATTTCTTCCGTTGTTTGTAGGATGCTGTCTCGAGAGAATGCCTGTGAAGCTGTTTGAGCTGACTGGTCAATATCGGCAAAATGAGATGCGATCCATTCCTCGCTTTCTGCTAACTGTTTTTGATAGCTTGTGAGCGTTTCATAAAAAATTGCTTCCTTTGCTTTTTCGATTTGTAGTAATTTTTCTTGTGTTTCATAAAAACGCTCCTGAAGATTTCTGACGCCTTCCTGTAATACTTTGAGCTCCGTGTTTTTAACACCTAATGTTTGCTGTAGTTTATCAATCACAGCGGATAAAGTATTTCCTTTTTGCTCTTCTTTTGCAAGTCGTTTATCTTGATCCTGCACGCGTTCATTTAATTGTTGAGAGATCTCTTTATATTTGACTACTTTTAAATGCAATCGGTGTTTTTCTTCTGTTTCTTTTCTTCTATGATAGGTTTCCTTTTGCAGCATCTCATGGAGAAGAACCATTTTATGTAATAGTTCAGATTTGCTGTAGGAGAGATCTTGTATTTTTGAAGCTGCATCATCTTGATCAATGGTCATTTCATCCAATTGTTGTTTTAATTGCGTGTAATCTTTTTTCATCTCATGATATTCTTGAGTTAACTTCTTATTTTTAGAATACGTATATGAGGACTGTAAATCAGAGATTATTTGTTGATATTTGGCTGTTTCAGCTTTTAAATATAAATTTTCTTGAGATAGGTCATGGAATAGGGGAGAAGCATGGCGCCTGTTCATAGATAGACCCTCCTTATTCATGTTACCAATAAAGTATGCGAAATGAGTATGATTAGAACAACCATATCTAAGGAGGGTGAGAGGATGGACGTAGTGAATGTGATTTTAGCTGGAGGGGCTTCCAGACGCTTTGGAGAGCCAAAGGCAAGTCATGTGTTTCAAGGGAAACCACTATATGAGCATGTGAAAAGGCAGCTTTTAAAAGGCCAGACGGTCATCATCAGTCATCCATCGCTTCTGCCTTTTTTTAAAGCTAGAGGTGAACGAAGAGTGTGGTTAGATGATGAACAAGTGCGCGGGTGCGGGCCGCTAGCTGGCATATATACGGCGATGCAAAAACAAGAAGCAGCATGGTATTTGGTGACGGCATGTGATATGCCTTTCATACGGAGGGAGACAGCCGAAGCTTTATTGTCCTATTGCAACGACCATGAAGATGCCGTTATCCCATTTGTACAGGGCAGGTTACAGCCTTTATTTGCACTGTATCACCGGCGGTGTCTGCCGTCCATTGAAGCATGCCTAAAAGAGAATCAATTAGCAATGAAAGAATTACTCCAAAGTCTCAAGGTGCGTATTGTTTCAGAGGAGGAATTGAACGTGACACCAAATGAATTTCGAAATATCAATAAAAGAAGCGATCTACCTGAAAACGGTATGATATGATACATAAAAATGGCGAGGAGAGAGCAGCATTGAATGACCGATATTCAAGACAAATCTTGTTCCCTCCAGTGGGGGAAAAGGGCCAGCATGCGCTTGCTGACAGTCATGTTCTAATCGTTGGAGCGGGTGCACTCGGAACGGCCTCTGCAGAAGGGCTTGTCCGGTCTGGGATCGGCACATTGACGATTGTTGATCGTGATTATGTAGAATTTTCAAATTTACAGCGGCAGCAGCTGTACACGGAACATGATGCAAAGACACATGTGCCAAAAGCAGCGGCAGCAAAAAAACGTCTCCAAGAAATCAATCATGAAGTGACCATACACGCCTTGATTGAAGATGCAGGGGTAGAGCTATTAAGACCGCTATTTCAGCGCGCAGACATTGTCATTGATGCGACGGATAATTTTGAGACGAGAATGGTGATGAATGATTTATCACTTGAAACGAAGACGCCGTGGATATATGGGGCTTGTGTGAGCAGCCAAGGGATGTATATGACCATTTTGCCGGATAAGACGCCGTGCTTATCATGTGTCTTCACGGAACTGCCTGTTGGCGGTTTGACGTGTGATACTGCGGGGATTATTTCTCCAGCAGTTCAAATGGTTTCTGCTTATCAGCAAACAGAGGCGCTAAAATATTTAACAGGACATGAAGATCAAATCGAACGGAAATTTGTCACATTCGATCTTTGGCAGGCGACATCTTTTAAAATGGATATGTCTCGTACTAAGCAGAAGGACTGTCCATCTTGCGGGGAAGAAAGAACCTATCCTTATATACACGAGCAGCGCAAAAAAACGACAATCCTATGTGGACGGGACACAGTCCAAGTTGTATCTAAAGATTTAGCAAATCTATCATTTGAGCATGTGAAAGAGCGGCTGT
This sequence comes from Bacillus pumilus, assembly GCF_003431975.1. Taxonomy (GTDB): domain Bacteria; phylum Bacillota; class Bacilli; order Bacillales; family Bacillaceae; genus Bacillus; species Bacillus pumilus_N. The sequence goes on from NZ_CP027116.1 coordinate 1,411,948, forward strand.
CATCCATTTGTGAAGTGGAAGCGAATGCCTTCTTAATCCATGTCCGTTATGAAAATTACCGTATTGTTTTTTTCAAAGGTGGACGTGCATTAATTCATGGGACGAATGATGAAAAAGTAGCCAATTCATTACTAGCAAGACTACTAGGCATATAGGAGTGAAGTGTGATGGAAAGACGTCAGCCAATTCCAGTAGAAGAAGCCATTAAGAAAGTCCATCAATTTGAAAAGCGTGGAGAAGTAGAATGGGTGCCTTTAAAGAATAGCCTTGAAAGGTTCATTGCAGAAGATATTTTGGCAGACCACGATGTTCCGGCATTTGATCGTTCTCCGTATGATGGTTTTGCACTTCGAGCAGAAGATACAAAAGAAGCGTCAAGCGAGCATCCGGTTAAATTTGAGGTCATTGATCATATTGGTGCAGGAATGGTCTCAGCAAAAACGATCGGTCCCTTTCAAGCCATCCGTATCATGACAGGGGCAAAAATCCCGGATGGAGCAAATGTCGTCATCATGCTTGAACTGACTAAGACCCTTGAAAAAGACGGTAAATCATACATGTCACTTAAAAGACCGCTGAAAAATGGGGACAATATTTCCCGTCAAGGAGAAGAGGTACTTGAAGGAAGCGTGATGGTCAAAAAAGGAACGAAAGTAACTTCAGGCGTTACGGCCCTATTGGCGACATTTGGATATGCGGTAGTACCAGTTGTCAAAAAGCCAGTGATTGGCATCATTTCAACAGGTACAGAGCTGCTTCAAGTGAGTGATACGATGGTGGATGGTAAAATTAGAAACAGTAATCTTAGTATGGTTTATGCCCAGGTGCTTGAGGCGGGAGGAGAGCCGCTTGATTTAGGCGGTGTTTCCGATGATTTTGATAAAAGCTATCAGGCAGTAGAAGCAGCTTTAAGCAAGATAGACATCCTAATCACAACAGGCGGTGTGTCAGTGGGTGATTTTGACTTTCTCCCTGCGATTTATGAAAAGCTGGGAGCTGAGGTGCTATTTAATAAAGTGGCCATGAGACCTGGAAGTGTGACGACGGTAGCTGCAATGCCGAGTGGCCAATTGCTGTTTGGGCTGTCAGGTAATCCTGCTGCCTGTTTCGTTGGCTTTGAATTATTTGTGAAACCGATGATCTATAAATGGTCTTTAAAGAAACATCCGTTTCCCAATTTTGCTGAAGCAAAGCTGACGCATGATTTTCCAAAAGCCAATCCATTCACTCGGTTTGTCAGAGCGTCACTTAAATTCTCGGGCAGTCAGCTCAGTGTGACCCCAACAGGTCTTGATAAATCAAGTGCTGTGACATCTATTGCAGATGCTAACTGCTTCATTGTGCTGCCAGGTGGAACAAGAGGTTTTCAGGCAGGCGATCAGGTCCATGTTTTGCTGTTTCACCACGAAGGCGGTGGTTCTCCATGCTGGATGACACATTAAATATATTACAGATAGTCGGTTATCAAAATAGCGGCAAGACGACGTTGATTGAAAAGCTCTGTCAGCTCGCTGAACTGGACGGGCTAAAGCTAGGCTGCTTCAAACACCATGGTCATGGCGGAAAACCAGACCGTCTTTTGAAAGAAAAAGACACCGAACGATATGTTGGGGCAGGTGCATTTGCCGCTGGTGTGGAAGGAGAAGGTGAGTTTCACTTTTCAATGCAGCACATCACGTTAGAGCAGTTGCTCACTATGTGTCAGCATCTTCCGTTAGATGCTGTCCTGATTGAGGGGTATAAACAGGCACCTTATCGAAAAATCGTTTGTGTCAAAAATGAAGAGGAGCTCATCGGGCTTTCAACTCTTTCCAATATACAAGCAGCTATTTATTTTTCTCAAGAGTTTCAACTAACTAAAAATTACGCGTTCCCTGTTTTTTCAGCCTTTGAAAAGGACGGGATTACATTTGGTTTTAACTTATTGAAGGGAGGCGCTCTGCTTGAGTGAATTATTTAAAATAACAAAAGCGCCGATTGATGTAAACGAATTGATTCAGCATGTGACAAGAAGAAAGGCAGGGGCCATTACGACGTTTATCGGGACGGTCAGAGAGTGGACAAACGGCAAGAAAACATTGCGTCTAACTTATGAAGCTTATATACCAATGGCTGAAAGTATGCTACGTCAAATTGGGCAAGAAATCAATAAACAGTGGCCGGATACGGAAGCCGCCATTGTGCACAGGATTGGAACACTTGAGATCACGGATATTGCTGTGGCAATAGCTGTTTCATCTCCTCATAGGAAGGCTGCATACGAAGCGAATGAATATGCCATTGAGCGAATAAAGGAAATTGTTCCAATTTGGAAAAAAGAATATTGGGAGGATGGGGAAGCCTGGATAGGTGATCAGCTTGAAACGGTTTCATATCCCGAGGGGAAACCTAGCGATCTTCAACTTTCAAAGAAAGAAGGTGATCAGCATGATTAGTGTATTATTGTTCGCCGGCCTTGCTGAGAAGGCCGGTAAACAACAAATCATCATTCAAAAAGATCAAACAACGGTTGATGAGATTAAAATAGAATTACAGGAGGTATATGGTGTTGATGCTGCACAAAACGTAATGGTTGCAGTCAACGAAATATATACGAGGGAAAATGCTGAAGTGCGTAGCGGGGACACTGTTGCACTCATTCCTCCTGTAAGCGGTGGATAATAATATTAGAGGATTTGGTTATGGCCAGCGGCTGTAACCAATTTTTTAAGTGTGAAAAGATTGTAGAGGTACTTGTGTGTGATCTTCGTAAATAAAACATCCCCTTCGTGCTTTAGAAATGTGAGGATCGAGCTGCTGGATCAGATCATACAATTCACTAATTCGCCTCACATTAAAATCTGTCTGTTCCTGAAGCTGTTCCTTTAATTCTTTTGTGCTCACAATACTTCCCTTTTTCTCTTTAATAATATCTACACATCTAGCAGCGTAGTATATTTTGTCATTAGAGGGTCTGCTTTCTTTCATATCAAGTAATTTGAGCTCGTGATAAATGATTTCTCTTTCCTTTCGAAAGTATTGCCATGCTTCTTGTTCTTTTTCATAAAGTAAAATCAACTGCATTTTCAATTGTTCTCTTAACATTCACTTGACTCCATTTCCACTATCATTTAACTTACCTCTATTTTACATTATATGAAAAAATAACTTTTGATCAAGTAAAATCCTTATATTTTTCATTTTTTAATATGAAAGTATTGATACTAAAGGCTCATTTGCTCTATAAAAGAAACCAATCATAGTCCTATAAAGCCGGGATTTGATGAAAATACTAGGATTTTTTTAACAAAAAATTGTTGTGTCTCAATAAGATTATCTGGATCCAGAGGAAAAGGATATTTATTCCGAAAGACATGGTTGTTTACTTGATAAAATGTTTTTAGGTCAGTAAAACCTCTATTTTTTGATATGAATATGGTCTGGTTATGGTGTCATTTGGAGGATGTCATGCGTGAAAATAGAATAATAGATAAATTTCTTCCTCAATGAAAATAAGAAAATCAAATCATCTATCACTTATTGGCAATCTTTTGATAAAATAGAAAGAACAAGAGAGAATATGTGCGTGTGCATAGTAGCACGACATAGAGAGGATGACATTTGGTGAAAGAAAACATGCAAAAGCCCACGATGATTGGAGTGAGTACGAGACCATCAGAGCACCTGAACAGTGTATGGGAAAACCCGGTTGTTTGGTGGCCTTTATCCTGTGTGCTGCTTTTGACAGTCATTGTGACTTATTTGTCGGAGCTGGTGAATGAAGGAATGTGGGCAGATCTAAGCTTGCCGGTACCGGTCGTTTATGTGGTGTCCCTGATTGGTTTGATCCTTGGGCTTCTGATCAATGCTGCTATATATAAGTTCATCGTATTTTTAGCAAAGGGTGATGCATCGTTTCAGCAGCTGTTTTCAGCGGTCCTCTTTATTACACCTGTTACGATCATTGGTACGATTATTTCACATTTGGCCATCATTTTATTCCATGTGCCAAAAAACATCACGATTACGTCCTTAAATGCACTGATTCAATCTTCTGGTCCATGGCACGCCGTGTTTGCCAATATCGATCTATTCGTGATCTGGAATCTTGTTTTAACAGGCTTTTTATTGATTAAAGTCGGTCATATATCACCAAAAATAGCTTGGACCATTATAGGAGTCTTTTATATCTTATCTATCATTTTTCAATATGTAGGAACCGCAATCAACATATCAGTAAGCTGGGGGTAGAATGTCTTTATGAGAAAGAAAATCATCATCGGGTCCATTTTTATTATTGTCATTGGTCTATTTATTGGCTTTAACATCGCAAAAAATCAAACAAAACCTGCTTCGATAGCATCGATTAAAACAGTAAAACCTACGCAAAAAGAAATCATATCGACAGTGATGACGCCAGGGACACTTTCATTTTCTGATGAGCAGTTTATTTACGCAGAAGAGGAAAAGGGAAACTTGAAGGGCATTTCTGTAAAAGAAGGAGAAAAGGTAAAGGCTGGAACGCCGCTTCTTACATATGAAAATAAGGAGCTGGAGCTTGAAGAGCAGCAGCAAGCACTTGCGGCTGAATCAAGTACGCTAAAACGCGAACAATTACAAAATAGACTGAATGAATTAGATGAAAAACAAGCAGACGACTCCGGCACCAATCCTAAAAATGAGCGAGACCAGCTTGAATTAGAGTTGAAAGCGGCTGAATTAGAACAAAAACAAGCAGAGATCAGTCAAGAAAAAGTAAAGGCACAAATAGAAGCTTTAACCGTACATAGTAAAATTGACGGTACAGTGATTTCCATTGAGCAAGAAGCTGGGGCAGGAAAGCCGGAAGAGAGACAGCCGATCATTCATATTGGCAACGAGAAAAAAATGATTGTGCGAGGTTTGATTTCTGAGTATGACGCCATAAAAGTGAAAAAGAAACAAAAAGTAAAGGTTACATCTGATGTGATTCGCGGAAAGAGCTGGCAGGGAATCGTGAAAAAAGTGGGCGCTGTACCTGCTCAAGCAGCATCCGAAACATCTGCGTCCGATCAAACGGTTCAATATCCTGTTGAAATCGAAATAAAAGGGAAAAAACCTGAAGCAAAACCTGGTTTTAAAATGATTATGGAAATTGAAACAGATAAGCGTCAAGCCGTAACAATTCCTGAATCCGCCGTGAAAAAAAAGGATGATGGACAATACGTTTATGTGGTCAAAAAGAATGTACTTAAAAAAGTAAAGGTGGTCATAGGGGAAACGTCAGGTAATGACCTTGAAGTAACAAAAGGTGTAACAGCAGAGGATCAAATCATTGCTCATCCATCAGATGACATGTATGACGGAATGGAAGTGAATGCTGAATGATTCAGCTTTCAAACGTGACAAAAAGCTATGAAGTCGCCCAAGAAACATTTGATGTATTAAGTGAGATCGATCTTATCATTAAAAAAGGTGAGTATATGTCCATTATGGGCCCGTCTGGCTCTGGGAAATCGACGTTAATGAATATCATTGGCTGTTTAGATCGTCCAACCACAGGACAATATCATTTTCAAGGAAGAGAACTGTCAACAGCAAAGGATCAAGAGCTCGCAGTGATTCGAAATCAATTCATTGGATTTGTCTTTCAACAATTTCACCTGTTGCCAAGACTAAATGCTAGGCGAAATGTTGAGCTTCCGATGATTTATGCTGGTGTCAGTCAAAAGGAAAGAAAAGAACGTGCGGAAATGGCACTTGAAAAGGTTGGATTGGCAGATCGAATGAAGCATATGCCAAGTGAGTTGTCGGGAGGGCAAAAGCAAAGGGTGGCAATTGCTCGTGCAATCGTCAATAAGCCTAAGCTTATCCTAGCAGATGAACCGACAGGCGCTCTTGACTCAAAAACAAGCTTCTCAATCATGGAACAGTTTACAAAACTGAATGAAGAAGGGACAACGATTGTGCTTGTCACCCATGAAGAAGAAATGGCTGCATATACAAATCGGACGGTCGTTGTAAGAGATGGACGGCTCGTTGAAGATAGATTGACACAAGGGGACGCTATGAATGAAACTCTTTGAAAATATCAAAATAGCGATGAATTCTGTTTTAGCTCATAAATTACGTTCTATTTTAACGATGCTTGGGATTATTATTGGTGTAGGGTCGGTCATTGCGGTCGTGGCTATCGGTCAAGGCGGTGAGCAAATGTTAAAAGGATCGATTTCTGGTCCGAACAATACCATTGATATGACATATACGCCTTCTGACGAAGAGTTAAATGCGAATCCAAATGCCCTATTCGACGCCACATTTACAGAGGAAGACATAAAAAGCATTGAGACAATGAACGGGGTGAAGCAAGTTGCCTCTTCGACTGCACAGGGAATGCAGCTGAGATTTCAAGATACGACAGTGGATGCAACAGTGAATGGTATAAATGAAGGGTATACGAATGTACATTCATTACAAATCGCAGAAGGACAGAATTTAAAAGATATTGACTTTAGGAGCGGTAGAAGAGCAGCTCTCATCTCAGAAGGTTTAGAAAAAGAATTATTTAATGGACAGAAGGCATTAGGTGAAATGATTTGGATGAACGGACAGCCTGTTGAAGTCGTCGGTGTTTTAGCAAAACAGAAAGGGATGTTTTCCTTCGATATGAACGAAATATATGTCCCGTTTGCTATGCTCACCTCTACATTTGGTATGAATGAATATGATAAGTTGTCTATTCAAGTCACACAGGCTGATCAAATGAAGGAAGTAGGAAAGAATGCAGCAGCATTATTAAATGATCATCATCATACAGAGGATGCTTATGAAATGATTAATATGGAAGAAATCGCAGAAGGCATCGGTCAAATCACGTCTGTTATGACAACAATCATTGGTTCTATAGCTGGCATTTCTTTACTTGTCGGCGGTATCGGTGTGATGAATATCATGCTCGTTTCTGTGACAGAGAGGACGAGGGAAATCGGTATTCGAAAGGCGATTGGAGCAACAAGGGCTCAAATACTCGTTCAGTTTTTAATTGAGTCTGTCGTTTTAACCCTGATCGGCGGATTGATGGGGATTGCACTTGGCTTAGGTGGTGCCTCACTAGTATCCCTATTTGCAGGCTGGCCGTCTCTAGTATCTTGGCAAGTTATCTTTGGAGGTGTGCTGTTTAGTATGCTGATTGGAATTGTTTTTGGATTAATTCCCGCGAACAAAGCAGCAAGACTAGATCCAATTGATTCTCTTCGATATGAATAATTTGGAGAAGAGCAAAAGCATACAAAGTCGTATGCTTTTGCTTATCATCCGCGATCAAAAGCTTTTATGCACAGCGCATAAAAGCTTTTTTTAGTTCCATTGAATGAAATGAAAAATGATAGAAATGCTAATATCATGACTTTCATCTTAATGTCACATATTTTTCAGTTTACAAATGGTACATATAAAGGTAAGATGACCATGGTGAAAGATTTTGATAGTTATTGAATGTATTTGATTGTTTTGTATTGATAATGTTGAAAAAAGCGATTACAATAAAGGTGCGCGCAAAATGAATACGTTTTCAAAAGGGGGTGTTTTCATGTTAACACCGGAAAGACATCAACTCATTATCGACTGCTTAGAAGAAAATGATGTCATCAAAATACAGGACTTAACGATTATGACGGATGCGTCAGAATCTACAATTAGAAGAGATCTATCAGCTCTCGAAGAAAAGGGATTTCTTAAAAGAGTCCATGGGGGAGCAGCCAAGATATCAAGTATCCGTCTTGAACCAGATGTATTTGAGAAATCTGCCAAAAACCTTCAAGAAAAGTCATTGGTTGCAGAGGCAGCTGCTTCACTTTTAAAACAAGGTGATTGTATTTATTTAGATGCTGGTACGACCACACAGCAAATGATTGAATTTATTGATCCAGATCAAGATATTGTTGTTGTGACAAACGGTGTGATGCACATTGAAGCACTCATGAGAAAAGGCATTTCTTTTTACCTGATAGGCGGATCAGTCAAACATCGAACAGGAGCCATGGTAGGCGCCGCAGCTTTGACAGCGATGGAAAATTACCGTTTTGACAAAAGCTTTGTCGGGACGAACGGCATTCATCCCGAGGTGGGGTTTACAACACCCGATCCAGAGGAAGCGCTCATGAAAAAAAGAGCCATGAAGCAGGCGAAAAAAACCTATATCTTATCAGACGCCTCAAAGTTTGGCGAAATATCGTTTTCAACCTTTGCTAGTTTACAGGAAGCCACCATTATCACAAACGACGCAAAAGAAGATTCATTCGATAATTACCATGAAAAAACGGTTATAAAGGTAGTGAAAACATGATTTATACAGTTACTTTAAACCCATCAGTTGATTACATCGTACACGTGGAGGATTTCGCAGTCGGCGGTTTGAATCGTTCAACCTATGACAAAAAATATCCAGGTGGAAAAGGGATCAATGTCTCAAGACTTTTAAAACGTCACGGTGTTGAATCTAAAGCGCTCGGATTCATTGGTGGATTTACAGGCAAATATATTCAAGACTTTTTACAAAACGAACAATTACAAACAGCCTTTCACGAGGTGTCAGAAGATACACGAATTAATGTAAAACTAAAAACAGGTGAAGAAACCGAAATCAACGGACTCGGTCCAACTATTACTGAAGTGCAATTTGAGTCGTTTCTATCTCAATTTACTTCATTGACTGAGGGAGATGTCGTTGTCTTAGCTGGTAGCATTCCTTCTTCATTGCCTCATAACACGTATGAACGTATTGCTGAAGTTTGCGAAAAGCAAGGTGTCAGAGTTGTACTTGATATTTCTGGGGAGGCATTAAAAAAAGCGGCAAGCATGAAACCGTTCTTAATGAAGCCAAACCATCATGAATTAGGTGAAATGTTTGAGACAACGATCTCTTCTGCAGAAGAAGCCGTTCCTTATGGGAAGAAGCTGTTAGATCAAGGTGCTGAACATGTCATCGTATCCATGGCTGGAGATGGCGCTCTTTTATTCAGTAAAGAAGGAATTTATCAGTCCAATGTTCCAAAGGGTACACTTGTTAATTCAGTTGGTGCAGGGGATTCAGTCGTTGCAGGATTTTTAGCTGGCGTTTCGAAAGGTCTTTCGATTGAAGAATCATTTAAGCTTGGCGTCACATCGGGCAGTGCTACAGCGTTTTCTGAGGAGCTTGGAACAAAAGAACTTGTCGACACACTATTACCACAAGTAAAAGTCACACGCATTTAAAGGAGGAGTCATCATGAAAATTACAGAACTACTCACGAAGCATACGATTAAGCTTCAATTAGACAGCCAGCAGAAAGAAGCAGTCATTGAAGAACTAGTCACGGTTTTAGATACAGCAGGCAAGCTAAATGATAAAGAAGGCTACAAAGCAGCAGTGATCAACCGTGAAAAACAGAGCTCTACTGGTATTGGTGAAGGAATTGCTATCCCTCACGCCAAAACAGCAAGCGTAAAAGAGCCTGCCATTGCATTTGGCCGCTCGACTTCTGGTGTAGATTATGAATCACTAGACGCGCAGCCGAGTCATCTTGTCTTTATGATTGCAGCGACTGAAGGCGCAAACAACACACACTTAGAAGCACTTTCTCGTTTATCAACACTTCTCATGCGTGAGGAAATTCGCAAGCAACTTCTTGAAGCAGCTAGTGAAGATGAAATCATCGATATCATCAATACGCATGACAAGGACGATGAAGAAGAAGAGGAAGTTCAAGAAGAGCCGGCTACATCAGGAAAACCAGCTAAAATTTTAGCAGTAACAGCTTGCCCAACAGGTATTGCCCATACATTCATGGCAGCAGATGCTTTGAAAGAAAAAGCAAAAGAAATGGGCGTTGACATTAAAGTTGAAACAAATGGCTCTGGCGGTATTAAACATGCCCTTACAGCAAAAGAAATCGAAGAAGCCCCAGCTATCATTGTAGCAGCGGACAAGCAAGTTGAAATGGAACGCTTTAAAGGCAAGCATGTCATTGAAGTACCTGTGACAGCTGGAATCCGCCGTCCTCAAGAATTAATTGAAAAAGCGGTCAATCAAGATGCGCCGATTTATAAAGGCTCTGGCGGCAGTTCTTCAAAAGAAGATAAAGAATCATCTGGCAAAGGGAGAAGTGGTTTCTACAAGCACTTAATGAGTGGCGTAAGTAACATGCTTCCATTTGTTGTCGGAGGCGGTATCCTTGTTGCGATTTCATTCTTCTGGGGAATTAACTCAGCAGATCCGAAAGACCCTTCATTTAATTCATTTGCAGCTGTATTAAAAGGAATTGGCGGAGATAATGCGCTTGCCTTAATCGTTGCTGTATTAGCCGGATTTATTGCGATGAGTATTGCTGATCGTCCAGGTTTTGCGCCAGGTATGGTCGGTGGATTTATGGCATCAGCAGCAGGGGCAGGATTCCTAGGTGGACTTATTGCAGGTTTCCTTGCTGGTTACATCGTTGTGTTACTTAAAAAAGTATTCACATTTGTACCGCAGTCACTTGACGGAATTAAACCGGTTCTGCTGTATCCATTGTTCGGTATTTTCTTCACAGGTATTATCATGCATTACATTGTCAATACACCAGTAAAAATGGTGATGGACGGATTAACACACTGGCTTGAATCATTAGGTACTGGAAACCTTGTCTTAATGGGAATTATTTTAGCAGGTATGATGGCGATTGATATGGGTGGACCGATTAACAAAGCGGCTTACACATTTGGTCTTGCGATGATTGCTGCTGGTAACTACGCACCGCATGCTGCGATCATGGCAGGCGGAATGGTACCACCACTAGGGATTGCGCTTGCAACAACAATCTTTAGAAATAAATTCTCAAAACGTGACCGAGAAGCAGGGATTACATGCTACTTTATGGGAGCTGCCTTCATCACTGAAGGGGCGATCCCGTTTGCAGCGGCTGATCCTCTGCGCGTGATTCCCTCTGCTGTCATTGGCGCAGCAGTGGCTGGCGGATTAACGGAGTTCTTTAGAGTCACGCTTCCTGCACCACACGGCGGACTATTCGTTTTCTGGGTAACAAATCATCCAGTGCTTTATATCATCAGCATCTTAATCGGTGCCGTAGTAACAGCGATTTTACTTGGTATTTTGAAAAAACCAGTGAAACTAGAAGCGTAATTCAAAAGAGGAGCATCGTAAAAAGCGGTGCTTCTTTTTGTTTAATGATGAACAAATTAGGAAAAAATATCTAAATGAATGGTTGTCTTGTGAATTTTTATTTGACATGTGATAAAGTAAAGTTATTCAATTCGCGTTTCAAGTCTTTTAGCAGAAAGTCTTAGGAGGAAGCAGTATTTTGAACGAAGAAAACAAACAAAACGAAAATGATATTCAATCTGATGCAAAGCAAGCCAAAACAGAGAAGAAAAGTTCACTGTTTGAATGGATCAAAGCCATTTTAATTGCACTTGCGCTCGTCTTGCTCATCCGTACGTTTATATTTGAACCGTATGTGGTGGAAGGAGAGTCAATGGAACCAACTCTACATGACGGTGAGAAGCTGTTTGTCAACAAAACCATTAACTATCTCGGTGGTGTCAAACGAGGTGACATCGTGATTATTAATGGAAAAGACGGCCAGAAAATTCATTATGTAAAACGATTGATTGGCCTTCCAGGAGATACGATTGAAATGAAGGATGACACGCTTTACATCAATGGTAAAAAAGTAGATGAACCTTATTTAAAAGAGAACAAGGCGCATGCAAAAGAGTATGAAGTGCATTTGACAGGGGATTTTGGTCCAGTGAAAGTACCGAAAAACGATTACTTTGTCATGGGGGACAACAGACTGAATTCCATGGACAGCAGAAATGGGCTTGGACTCATTGAAAAGGATCGGATCGTCGGGACATCAGAATTTGTTTTCTTCCCATTTGGTGACATTCGGCAAACAAAATAAAAGCACCTTTCTCAAGGCGTGAGAAAAGTGCTTGGATGGACGGCCCTTAAAAGAAGGGTCGTTTTTAATTTGGTGTGAGCATCGTAACAATGATCACAATGGCCAGCACAGAAACGAAGACAGACCCAGTAATGGCTAAAACAGATCGAAACAATCCGATCTTTTGATTTTCTTTCCCCCGCTTTTGTAAAAAGCGTTTGGAAAAGATGTGGACCAGTGTGTAAATCAACACAAGCCCAATATAAAGGCCAAAGTCTCTCGCGTTAAAGCCTGTTGCAGACAAGTAAATACCCATAAAGAAAATTAATAAACAGTATTCCATGAGTGTCAATAATCTCAAATCGCACGAACTCCTTCAACAAATCATTCCTACTTATTATACCATAATGGACAAATTGCCTTCGTTCTAAGCGAGAGACGTTTCTATCAAACGTTATTCATGTTATACTTCATATTGATGAATGAGTGATGGAGGATTAATAAATGATTGCAGTAAATAATGTTAGTTTGCGTTTTGCGGATCGTAAACTATTTGAAGAAGTAAATATTAAATTCACTCCTGGCAACTGCTACGGATTAATTGGTGCCAATGGAGCTGGTAAATCAACGTTTCTAAAGATTCTTTCAGGAGAAATTGAAGCTCAGACGGGTGATGTTCATATGAGCCCTGGTGAGCGTTTAGCGATTTTAAAACAGAACCACTTTGAATACGAAGAGTTTGAAGTGTTAAAAGTCGTCATCATGGGTCATAAACGTCTATATGATGTGATGCAGGAGAAAGATGCGATCTATATGAAACCTGATTTCTCAGATGAAGACGGGATTCGTGCAGCAGAGCTTGAAGGTGAGTTCGCTGAGTTAAACGGCTGGGAAGCTGAAAGTGAAGCAGCGATTTTATTAAAAGGTCTTGGTATTCCAGAGAGCCTTCAATCGAAAAAAATGTCTGAGCTTGGTGGTTCTGAAAAGGTAAAAGTACTACTAGCTCAAGCTTTATTTGGTAAGCCTGACGTTCTTCTTCTTGATGAGCCAACCAACCACTTGGACTTACAGGCTATCCAGTGGCTGGAAGAGTTCCTCATTAATTTTGAAAATACCGTCATTGTCGTTTCGCATGACCGTCACTTCTTAAACAAAGTGTGTACACATATTGCGGACCTTGATTTCGGAAAAATTCAAGTATATGTCGGTAACTATGATTTCTGGTATGAGTCCAGCCAGCTAGCGCTGAAACTCAGCCAAGATGCAAATAAGAAAAAAGAAGAGCAAATTAAGCAGCTTCAAGAGTTCGTTGCCCGTTTTAGTGCGAATGCGTCTAAATCAAAGCAAGCGACCTCAAGAAAGAAATTGCTTGATAAAATCTCTTTAGATGACATTAAGCCGTCTTCACGTAAATATCCGTATGTTCATTTTTCGCCAGAGCGCGAAATCGGAAATGACGTCCTGCAAGTAGAAGGTCTATCGAAAACAATTGACGGTGTGAAGGTCCTTGATAACGTCAGCTTTATCATGAATCGCGAAGATAAAATTGCGTTCTTAAGCCGTAATGAGCTTGCTGTGTCCACTTTATTTAAAATCCTTGCTGGAGAGATGGAGCCAGACAGTGGTACGTTTAAATGGGGCGTCACAACATCTCAAGCCTTTTTCCCGAAAGACAATAGTGAATACTTTGAAGGAAATGATGTCGATCTAGTGGATTGGCTTCGTCAATATTCTCCTAATGATCAAAGCGAAAGCTTCTTACGCGGGTTCTTAGGACGTATGCTTTTCTCTGGGGAAGAAGTAAAGAAAAAAGCAAGCGTCTTATCAGGAGGAGAAAAGGTTCGCTGTATGTTATCGAAAATGATGCTGTCAGGAGCGAATGTTTTGCTACTGGATGAGCCGACGAACCACTTAGACTTAGAATCCATTACAGCACTGAATAACGGTTTAATGAGCTTTAAAGGAGCAATGCTCTTCTCATCTCATGACCATCAGTTTGTTGAAACAGTGGCAAACCGTATCATCGAAGTGACGCCAAATGGCATCGTTGATAAACAAACAACATATGATGAGTTCTTATCAGACCAAGAGATTCGAAAGAGACTCGATGAGCTTTATGCGTAAATAAGAAAAGACATCCAAAAGTGGATGTCTTTTTTTTGATTAAATTGCCCAGTTTCCATTTCGGAAGATCGGTTCGCGTTTTCCGTCTTTTGTAATGCCGTCAATATTCATTTCCTTTGAACCAATCATGAAATCGACGTGTGTAATACTGTTGTTTACACCAGCTGCATCCAATTCTTCACGATTCATCTCTTTACCGCCTTCGATATTGAACGCATATCCGCTGCCGATGGCAAGGTGATTCGATGCGTTTTCATCATAAAGGGTATTGTAATAGAGAATATTCGAGTTTGAGATTGGTGAATCATCTGGTACGAGAGCAACTTCACCTAGATAATGAGAGCCTTCATCTGTTTCAACGAGCGAAGTTAAAATGTTTTCGCCTTCCTTCGCTTTCACATCGATAATTCGGCCATTTTCAAATGTTAAAGTAAACTCATCAATGATATTTCCTGCATAGCTGAGCGGTTTTGTGCTTGAGACAGTCCCATTTACACCATCTTTTTTCGGTACGGTAAATACTTCTTCTGTTGGCATGTTGGCCATGAAAGAGACGCCGCGCTCACTCACGCTGCCGGCACCTACCCAAATGTGCTGCTTAGGGAGCTCAATCGTTAAATCAGTACCAGGAGCATCATAATGAAGTTTATGGTAATGGCGTTCATTTAGTATTTTAACCTTTTCATTTAATGACTCATCGTGCTTTTTCCAAGCGTCAACAGGATCAGCTTGATCAGCGCGTGCGACTTTAAAAATTTGATCCCATAATAAAGCGACAGCTTCATCGTCTGTATGGTCAGGGAAAATCTTTTTCGCCCATTCTTTTGATGCAGCGCCTACGACCGTCCAAGCAACTTTGTCAGATTGAACGAATTGGCGATATGTATGAAGGGCTGATCCAGCGGCTTTTTGCTGTGCAGCGATTTTTTTCGAGTCAATGCCTCTCAGAAGATCAGGGCTTTCTGACAAGATCGTAATAAAAGCGCCGCCACGTTTTGCGATCGTTTCCATCATCTGAGCTTCCCATTCTGGGAATTGCTCAAATACCTCCTGCGGTGCATGTTCATATTTTAAACGGGCAAGAACACCATCACTCCAGCGGATATGTACGTTTTTCGCCCCGCGCTCATACGCATGTTTCGCTACCAGACGAACAAGGTCTGCGGATTCAGTAGATGCTGATACGACGATTTCCTGTTCTTTTTGAACATTCACACCGACTTCAACGATGGTCTTAGCATATTGATCTAGCTGTTTTTCAAATGAACTCATAAAAAACCCTCCTTTAGTCATGTTCATCATATCAGATTTAAGACCGAAAAGGAAAATGGGGAGCACGTTTCAAGCCAAAATAAAAAAGCCGCTTTCGTGCGGCTTTTTTAGCGGTTCAGTTGTTTCACAGGCTGTGCATTAGAAGGGGGCATATGTGAAAACGACAGGCTCATTCCTCCTAAAATAATACCCGTTAAAATGACTGTGACAACGACCCGTTTACCTAAATCAAGCAACATGTTCTTCCTCCTTCACGTTTATCCATTTCTCACGATATGATCGAAATGATAAAAAAAGAAGTAGAACAAGAAGATTATTTTAAAGTTTTTTGTAATTTATGAATGACTTCTAATGAACGACCTGTTCCGATTGCGACAGATTCAAGGGGATTTGCTGCAATATGAACTGGAACGACAATCTCCTGTGAGAGCCATTCTTGAATCCCATTTAACAGAGCGCCGCCGCCAGTTAAGATGACGCCGCGGTCTACAATGTCACCACTAAGCTCTGGAGGGCTGTCCTCTAATGTGGCACGGATGGCCTCTAAAATATGAAGGAGTGATTCTCGCATGGCACCTTGAATTTCATGAGATTCAAGTGTAATCGTTTTTGGAAGACCTGTCACAAGATCACGGCCACGCACTTCTAAGGACTCTGGCTCATGCTTGATGAGTCCATATCCGATTTCCATTTTAACCTGCTCGGCTGTCCGTTCGCCGATTAATAGATTATATTTCTTTCTGACAAACGTAATGATATCCTCATCCAGTTGATCTCCGCCAATTCGAATGGAATGACAAGACACAACGCCGCCAAACGAAATGATGGCCACTTCTGTTGTTCCTCCGCCAATATCAACCACGACGTTTGCAACAGGCTCGTCTACCGGAAGATCAGCACCAATTGCAGCTGCAACGGGTTCTTCAATTAAATGCACGTGCTTCGCTCCGCAATTTTTTACAGCATCGCTAATTGCACGGCGCTCAACAGCTGTTGAACCAGAAGGAGTACATACTACGACCGTTGGTTTTCTGAAGGTAAACCCGATATTCTTTCCTGCTTTTTTCATGATTTGTTTAAGTAAATCTGTCGTCATATCATAATCAGCGATGACACCGTCTTTCATCGGACGGATCGCCACAATTTTCCCAGGTGTTTTCCCGATCATTTCTTTTGCTTCTGATCCGACTGCAAGTACAGTTTTTGTTTCTGTATCGACTGCGACGACGGACGGTTCATTTAAAATGATTCCCTTATTTTTACTATAAACCAATATGTTAGCTGTTCCTAAATCAATTCCAATTTCGGCATTTTGAAACATGTTTTCACCCAATCTCTATTTTTGCTGTTTTAAACAATTTTACATTTAAAAGTTCAGAGGGTTGATGCCATTTGTGGGGGTTTGTGAATACCTTGAAATGAACTTGTAAAATTCAAGTCTCATTTTGACAATCACAATAAATTTTCCCTTTGTTTTTCCGTTTATGAAAAAAATTTTTAACTGAGAGAAACCTTTTGAGAATCTCTTACGTCTACGATATATCAATTGGTGAAAAACAGATTGATCTTGAGCTAATGAAAGAAAGAGGGAACGAAATTGAAATCTATCGGAGTTGTAAGAAAAGTAGATGAACTAGGGCGTATTGTGATGCCGATCGAATTAAGAAGAGCACTTGATATTGCGATTAAAGACAGTATGGAATTTTTTATAGATGGAGAGAAAATCGTCTTGAAAAAATATCAGCCAGAGGGTGTTTGTCTCATGACTGGTGAGATTACATCAGAGAACCATGAATATGGAAATGGTCAAATTACATTAAGCGCTGAAGGCGCAGAACTACTGTTAAAAGAACTGCAAGAAGCTCTTCAGCAGTAAGTAAAAATAGCCTGATCTCTTCCTTTGTGCTGAGACAGGCTATTTTTTTCTGAAAAAGTTCCTTAAAAATGCCCCATCTCCCTCAAAAAATAAGTGGAAAATGGTACAATTGACAAAGAATCTCAGGGCGGCAGGTGGAATCATTTGAACAAAACATATCAAGTGCGGATCGTGTTATCTGTTCTTGCATTTATTTTAATCTTAAGCTGGGATTTCTTTTATTATCTAAGCGGCTATCAAATTAATTGGCCGCTCGATCTAGCCTTTACAGTTTTGGTTTTAGCAGGTATATGGGTCATCTCTGGCTATGTGGACCGCTTAAACCTACTTGTGTCAGATTTAAATAAGAGAGAAAAAGAAGCGCACGAACTGACAGAGCGGCTGAATCGAATAACAGATAACTTGCAAGAAATCGTCTTCGAAACAAACGAGAAAGGTCAAATCATTTTCTTAAATCAAGCGTGGAAACAAATGACCGGCTATGATATAGAAGAATGTCTTGGCACTATGTACAATCAGTACTTTGATCAAGAGGAGCACGTGGTCCAGCATTTATTATCTGTGGTCAAAGAGCATAAGGATGCGGGGCGGGTTGAACTGCGGCTTCTCCATAAAGAGGGGAAGAAGGTATGGGGTGACGTTCATTATAAGCTCTATTTTAATGAGCAGAACCAGTTTACTGGAGGGATTGGAACGGTTGCTGATATTACGAAACAAAAGGAGGCAAAGCTTGAGCTTGAAAGGTCCAACCAGCAATTGCAAATGCAGGCGCAAAAGCTGGCTGTTGCAGGTCAAATAGCCGCTGGAATCGCCCATGAAGTCAGAAATCCCCTGACATCCGTAAACGGTTTTTTGCAGCTGATGAAGACACAATATCCTGAAAGAACCGATTATTTTGACATTATCTTTTCCGAAATTAAACGGATTGATTTTGTTTTAAGTGAGCTGCTTGTGCTGGCTAAGCCTCAATCGGTCCATTTTCAAGAAGTCCAGCTTCATGAGCTCCTAGAACAAGTGATTACCTTATTAAAAACAAATGCAGTACTTTCAAATATTGATCTCAAACAGCCATTTAAAAAGCAGGATGCCGGTGCTGTTTTAGCGGATGCTAACCAAATGAAGCAGCTGTTCATTAATCTAATTAAAAATGCCATTGAGGCAATGCCTGAAGGCGGCAGCATATACATATCTACAGAAAAAATATTGAATGAATGGAAGATTACCATTCAAGATGAAGGGAAAGGGATGTCTGAAGAGGATATTCAAAAAATATATGATCCTTTCTTCTCCACGAAAAAAGAAGGGACTGGGCTTGGTCTGACCATCTGTGCGACGATTTTAAAAGACCATCATGGAAGAATGGACGTATCTAGTGAACTAGGAAAAGGCACAGCTTTTCATATTTATTTGCCTGTCTGTCAAAAAAACAGACAGCGGCAAGTTGAGAGGACGTGATCATGACGATGAAGGCTTTATTTGTATATGGGACGCTCTTGCGGCATGAAGAGCACCACGAGGCGTATATGAAGGAGAGCAGGCTATTAGCAAAATCTGCTTGGGTGAATGGAAAGGTCTACGATACAAATCACGGATACCCTGCGTGCGTTCCCGCTGAAACAGGCACCGTATATGGAGAATTGTACGAGGTGACAGATGACACGTTGAATAAGATTGACGTACTAGAGGGAGGGTATGACAAGCAGGAAATCAATGTCATGACTGATCAAGGTCAGATGACAGCCGTGACATACACTGTGCCAAAGCAGAAGGCATCAACACTAAAAGAAATAGAAAGCGGCTGCTGGAAAGCATATAAAATGTGGCAGCAGAAGCCGTCATCCTTCTATTACTTTGCTTATGGCTCCTGTATGGATGATGCTAGATTTAAGCTGGCTGAAGTCGATCATCACTTCAAACAAATCATCGGCGGTGGTGTCCTGAACGGTTTTACCACGAGGTTTACATTGGTGAGGCCTGATGGATCAAGGGCTGATATGGTAGAAGACGGCGGAGAAACAGAGGGGGTTTTATATAAGGTTCCTTTTGATGCTATTCATTATTTATACAAACGAGAAGGCGTATATGAGGGGACATATCGTCCAGCGTTTGTCGATGTCAATATAGGTGATCAAATCTATGAGGACTGTTTAACCTTTCTTGTGCTTCAAAAGAGCGAAGAAATCGCTCCACCAGCTCATTATCGCAGTGAAATTGAAAAAGGTGCAGACCTCTATTTAAGTGAAGTGTTCCGCAAAAAAATTCGTTCGCATATGGATTCATTAATGAAACCGTAGTAAAATGCAAGATAAGTGAAATAAAAGGAGTCTGAACATGAAAAAGGAATATGCAGTCATTGGTCTTGGACGTTTTGGTGGAAGTATTTGCAAGGCGCTGAGCGAAGAAGGACTTGAAGTCATGGCAATGGACATGAATGAAGATCGAGTGAACGAATACGCAAAAATTGCCTCACACGCGGTCATTGGCGATTCGACGGACGAGTCTGTTTTAAAAAATCTCGGGATTCGCAATTTTGATCATGTCATCGTTGCGATTGGGGAAAACATTCAGGCTAGTATTTTAACAACGATTATGCTGAAAGAGCTTGGCGTGAAAATGGTCACCGTAAAAGCGCAAAATGACTACCATGAAAAGGTGCTAAATAAAATTGGAGCGGATCGCATTGTTCATCCAGAGCGAGATATGGGTAGGCGGATTGCACATAAAATCATTTCTAACAATGTACTCGATTATTTAGAGCTGTCTGATGAGTATAGTCTGATTGAGATTGTGGCAAACAGCAGGCTTGCGGGTCATTCTCTGTTAGATCTTGATATTCGAGCAAGATATGGCATCAACATTGTGGCGATTAAGCGAGGAAAAGAAGTCATCGTTTCTCCGCTGGCAGATGAAATGATTCAAAAAGAAGATGTCCTCATTGTCATTGGGTCAGTAGCGGATATAGGACGCTTTGAAAAACGAGAAATGCAGAATGATGATTAAACACTCCGAGGACGGGGTGTTTTTTTATATGACTTGTGTACATTTCAGGTGGACAGTGAAGAGGAAGAAGAAACGGAAAAGACTTGTTTTCCTATTGAATAAAAGCAAATATGCATCGCTTTATTTTTCGTGCAATTATCACTATTCAGAAATAAAAATCAGCCTTTTAATATGGTTGATTTTCTCTAAATGTCATTGACTGGGCAAACAGATTCGTTTACGATAAGAAACATTATATTGTTTACTTGGAGGAGGCAGTGTCGTTGGATAAGGAGCTTTTCAGACATCAAATTGAGGTAGCTGCAAAGAGAAAAAAAGCAGCACTCGTGATTAAACATGCGAAAGTTATGGACGTGTTTAACCAGGAATGGATAGACACTGATGTCGCTGTTGAAAATGGACAAATCGTTGGGATAGGAGAGTACGAGGGAGAACAAGAGCTAGATGCAGCAGGACAAATGCTTGTACCTGGTTTTATTGATGGCCACGTTCATATCGAGTCCTCTATGGTCACCCCTGCTGAATTCTCCAAAGCTGTCGTTCCTCATGGTGTGACAACGGTCGTCACAGACCCGCATGAAATTGCCAATGTGTCAGGTATAACAGGCATCCGTTTTATGCTGGAAGAAGCGAGAAAAGCTGCTTTGAATATTTATTTCATGCTGCCATCCTGTGTGCCGGCAGTCAGTTTTGAACGATCAGGTGCTACATTAAAGGCGAAAGATTTAAAGCCCCTATATCAAGAGAAGGAAGTTCTTGGTCTTGCCGAGGTAATGGACTATGTCGGGGTGGAGCAGGCAGAAGAAGATATGCTTCAAAAGCTCCTTGATGCTCAAAACGAGAAAAAATTGATTGATGGCCATCTAGCAGGCTTAACGGATCGATTAATAAACGTTTACCGGACAGCGAATGTCCAAACAGATCATGAGGTGACAACAGCAGAGGAAGCCCTTGAACGTGTGAAAAGGGGCATGTATGTCATGCTGAGAGAAGGATCTGTTGCTAAAAACGTGAAAAACGTTTTACCAGCTGTCAATGAGAAGAATGCGAGACGCTTCTTCTTTTGTACAGATGATAAACATTTAGATGATTTAATGGCTCAGGGAAGTATTGATGAGCAAGTACGAATGTCCATAAAAGAAGGATTAGACCCATTTTTAGCCTATCAAATGGGGAGCTTAAACGCTGCAGAGTGTTTTGGTCTTAAAACAAAGGGAGCCATTGCACCAGGTTTTGATGCTGATTTTATGCTCGTCTCTGACCTTCATGAAGTTGACATCACAAGCGTATTTATTGCAGGAGAATTGGTTGCCGAGCGCGGTGAGTATCAGCCGAGTGTCGAAAAAATTGAACCAAATCCAGCATTATTACAATCGGTACATGCAATGGACGTTCAAGAGCAAGATCTTGCATTGCCTATGATGGACCATCAAAAAATGAATGTAATTCGTATTATTCCGAATCAGCTTGAAACAAAATTAGAACAAGTCTCTCCTTCAGTAACGAACGGACAATTCACTAGTGATACAGACAGAGATGTATTAAAAATGGTGCTTGTCGAACGCCATCAAGGTTTATCAGAGCTTGGGGTAGGGATCGTCAGCGGTTTCGGTTTAGAAGAGGGCGCGATTGCAACAACGGTTGCGCATGATTCACATAACTTAATTGCGGTTGGCACAAATGATGCCGATATTCTTAAGGCCATTGATGTGCTAAAAGAAGCAGGCGGCGGTTTGACGGTTGTCAAAGAAGGCCAGTCACTTCATACGCTGCCATTACCGATCGCCGGTTTATTATCTGATCAGCCTGCACATCTCGTCAATGAGAGCCTTCATGAACTCCATGAAGCATTGAAAAAAACAGGTTTTGCGTTAGACTTTAACCCATTTTTGACGCTGTCCTTTTTGGCTCTCCCAGTCATTCCTGATGTAAAAATGACGACAAAGGGATTGTTTGATGTCAGAAGCTTTCAGCACCTTCCGATTCAATCATAAAAGTATGAGGTGCCGCATGTATACTTTGTATATGTGCGGTTTTTTGATGATCGCCGAAAAAAAGAGACATAGCCAATTGGCTCATGTCTCTTTTTGTGGTTACACTTCCATAATAATCGGTAAGATCATTGGACGGCGTCTTGTTTTTTCATAAAGGAAAGGTGCAAGTGTGTCAGTGATTTCGTTCTTAATTTCTGACCACTGAGTCGTCTTGCGTTCCATGACTTTTTCAAGATGCTTTGAAATCAAGTCTTGTGCGTCGTTGATGAGGTCTCCAGATTCTCTCATGTAGACAAAGCCTCTTGAGATGAGATCAGGACCAGCAGAGATTTTGAATTCTTTCATGTCCATGCTGACGACCACAATGACAAGGCCTTCTTCTGAAAGAATGCGGCGGTCTCTTAAGACGATATTCCCGATATCGCCAATTCCGCTTCCGTCGATATACACGTTACCCGATGGAATTTTGCCAGCAACACTAGCTTCGTCACCTTTCAGCGCAAGAACTTCACCGTTATCCATGATGAAGCAGTTTTCCTCAGGAATGCCGCAATCATTCGCAAGTTTGATATGCGTTTTTTGCATGCGGTATTCACCGTGAATCGGCATGAAGAATTTCGGTTTGATTAAACGGAGCATCAGTTTTTGCTCTTCTTGTCCACCGTGACCAGATGTATGAATATTATTGAGTGAGCCATGAATGACCTCAGCACCAGCACGGTAAAGCTGGTTAATGGTACGGCTTACGCTAATATTGTTACCCGGAATCGGTGAAGATGAGAAGACAACAGTGTCTCCAGGGTTAATCGAAATTTGGCGGTGAGTACCGTTTGCAATACGTGAAAGAGCAGCCATCGGTTCACCTTGGCTTCCAGTACAAAGGATGGTCACTTTGTTTGCCGGGAGACGGTTGATTTCATTGTGTTCAATGAACGTATTTTTTGGGCATTTAATATAGCCAAGTTCTTGTCCAATATCAATGGCAGACTCCATACTGCGTCCAAACACAGCCACTTTCCGGCCATTGGCTACAGCAGACTCAATGACTTGCTGAAGTCTGTGGATGTTTGAAGCAAATGTAGCAAAGATGATACGTCCGTCTACTTTTCTAAAGATGTCATCAATGCTTTCGCCTACGCGTCGTTCAGACATCGTAAATTCTGGAATTTCACTGTTTGTACTGTCAGATAGAAGACAAAGAACGCCTTCTTTCCCGATTTCAGCCATTTTTGTTAAGTTGGCAGGTTCGCCAACAGGCGTAAAGTCAAACTTGAAATCACCTGTATGTACGATGTTACCAGGAGGTGTCTTAACGACAATTCCATAAGAATCTGGAATGCTGTGTGTTGTTCTAAAGAAGGACACAGCTGTTTTTCTAAATTTAATGGTATCTTCCTCTTCAAAGATGTGAAGTTGTGTTTGTCTCAAGAGTCCGTGTTCTTCCAATTTGTTACGAAGTAGGCCGATTGCGAGTTTGCCTCCGTAAACTGGAATATTCACTTGCTTGAGAAGGTAAGGAATACCGCCGATGTGGTCTTCATGTCCGTGAGTGATGAAAAGACCTTTGATTTTATCTTCGTTTTTAACTAAGTACGTATAGTCAGGGATGACGTAGTCAATTCCAAGAAGCTCATCTTCAGGGAACTTAATACCAGCATCAATTAAAATGATTTCATCTTGAAATTGAACGCCATACGTGTTTTTACCGATCTCGCCTAAACCGCCGAGCGCAAAAACTGCCGCCTGATCGTTTTTAACAAATTTCATTCCTCTCATAGCTCCAATACTTTAAAATTTTCACTTTCTCGTTCATAGTCTAAAAAAGCACCGTCTACAGGCTGAATGAATTCAATGTTGTAGTTATGTTTTTTCAACTTATCGCGTACGTCTCTTTCAGAAACCGCTTCAACGTATAGTGAATCTGTGTGTTCTCTTACAGGTACCTCAGTAGTACTTGCCTGAAAAAATACCTTATATATCATCCAAATCTCTCCTTAAATACCGTATGTTACACTCGCTTATTCTATTATATTAAAAAAACGCGCATAAGAAAAGTCTCTGAGAAAAAAGGACCTTCGGCAAATGTGCGGAAGATCCCTTTAAGCAATCGATTTTTTACGAAGCATGTCCTTCCATTGTCTTCGAATTTTCTTGCGCAGACGACGAAGCATCAGAGGCCGCCTCCTTTCGGTTGAAGTCACATGAGACCATGTATTCCGTTCTCTCTTTATACTTGTATTATATGATGTTTCCATTGAATGTTACATGGTTATATGTGGGAAATGGGCGTATTAAAAGGAATTGGTTTCGAAAGTAGAAATCTTTCTGTATGATGAAAGGGAGTGTATATACATATAAAAAAGACAGGAGACGGGATATGAATAAAAAAGTCATCTTCTTTGATATCGATGGTACTTTATATGATCACGATAAAAAAATACCTGAATCAACGAAGAGAGCAGTTCGATTATTAAAAGAAAAAGGGCATCATCTCTTTATTGCATCTGGGCGTTCGCCTTTTTTGATTCAACCTATTTTAGAAGAATTAGGGCTTGACTCCTTCATTGCGTACAACGGTCAGTATGTTATGTATGAGGGAGAGGTCATTTACGGCAATCCGCTTAAACTGGAGCTGATGGAGCAAATTTATGAGACAGCGGATCGTCATGACCATCCGCTTGTATTCATGGGGGAAAAAACGATGAAGGCGTCTGTGCCAAATCATCCGTTTATCCATGAAGGAATTGGGACTTTAAAAACAGAGCACCCTGAGCATGATTTGTCTTTCTTTAAAGAAAACGAAATTTTTCAAATGCTGTTATTCTGTAAGGCGGAAGAGGAAGTTCAATATGAGGCGTTCCGCGAAGAAATTGATCTTGTGAGATGGCACGAGCTGTCAACAGACGTCTTGCCAAAGGGCGGGTCGAAAGCAGAAGGCATTAAACGAGTCATCGAAAGACTACCTTATGATCAAAAGGATACCGTTGCCTTTGGAGACGGACTGAACGATCGAGAGATGATTACGTTTGCTGGGACAGGCGTTGCGATGGGGAATGCTGTGACTGAATTAAAAGAATTGGCTGATTTTGTGACAAAGCCAGTAGATGAAGACGGCATTTTGTATGCAGTGTCTCATTTAGACCTTATTAAAGAATAAAAAAGAAGACCCTCGAGCTGTAGGGTCTTCTTTTTATTTTATGATCTGCCGATCGCAACAGAGTTGTCTGGTTCAGCGAATGGCTGATCCTTTTGAATATGATCATAAAACATGATGCCGTTTAAATGGTCGATTTCATGCTGAAAGACAATGGCAGGAAACCCTTTTAAGCGAATATCAACATCTTCTCCTTCAAGCGTTGTGGCCTTCACCCTGATTTTTTGATATCGAGGGACAAATCCAGGGATGGCTTCATCAACAGATAAACAGCCTTCACCAGTAGCTAAATAAGCTCTTTTGACCGAATGACTGACAATGCGCGGGTTGAAAAGGGCGTAGCTGTAAACCTCTCCGTCTTCATCCTCACAGTGCACAGCGATCATCCGTTTACTAATATTGATTTGCGGAGCTGCTAGTCCTACGCCAGGTCTTAGTCCATATTTTTCAGCCAAGTCAGCGTCCTGACTATTTATAACGAATTCGATCATGTCAGCTAATTGCTGTTTTTCTTCTTCTGTCGGCGGGAGCTCGACCGCTTCAGCTGTTTGTCTTAAGACGGGATGTCCGTCCCGTACGATATCATCCATGGTAATCACAAATCTTCACTCCTATTTCCTTTGTAAGTAAAGTATATAAAATGATACACAACATATGCAATGAAATAAAGAAGACCGGTCCTATTGAGACCGGTCAGAGGCTTAAACAGCCATTAGCAGCAGCCGCCACCGCCGCCTAAGAATGCTGCGCCAACGATGATTAATAGGATGAATAGGACAACGATTAAAGCGAATGTGCGTCCGCCGCCGTATCCGTATCCACCGCCATAACTTGGGTAACAACAGCCACCGCCGTATCCATACCCGTAACCGCCGTATCCACCATACATACTTCCATGACTATAATTAGACATACTTTTGACCTCCTTTGGAAATACACTCGGCCTCCCATAAGTGAAGGCGAAGCGTGTAATATAAACTATGTATGAATGCACTATTTGTATAGTCATGCGCCTATCAGATGAAAAAAATCTTCTCCGGCTCATCAATCTGACCTCTTTTCTTGTCACAAACGCCTATAAAAATTATAGTGGTATGTGGAGATGTAAAGGGGGACCTTTTGATGAGACAGATGAGAAGAAGCATGAAAGCAGGTGCTGCTTTAGCGGGGATATGTACCCTTATGCTGGCGGGATGCGGAGGTCAACGCCCATTTCATGACATGCAAGATGCGATGACGAAAATGAGCGAAAAAGAGACATCCTTTGAAAAAGAGCAAGGTACACTGCAAAGCTATGAGAAAAAAGAGCAGAAGCTCTATTCAAAAATGATTCAAACCACAAAAGATCATACAAAAACAGTATCAAACCTTTCTGATCAGGCATTAGCATCAGCAGCGAAGCGAGAAGAGCATTTGAAAACAGAAAAAGACAGTATGGATCAATCGAAGAAAGAATTGAAAACGGTAAAGGAATCTGCCGAACGTATTCAGGATGCAGATTTAAAAGAAAAAGCAGATGATACGGTCAAATCACTCGAGAAAAGATATGCGTCGTATGATCAGCTATTTAAGGAGTATCAAAAGGCGCTGAAACAAGATCAGCATTTGTATCAATCTTTGAAGAAGAAGGACTTAGGATATAAAGAGCTGAAAACCAAATTGAAGACAGTCAACCGTTCTTATAGCAAAGTCAGAAAAGAAGGGAAAAAGTTCAATCAATATACAAAGCAATTGAATGAGCATAAACAGGCTTTGTATAAAGCGGCAGATCAAGAGTCTAAAAAGAGCTGAAAACAGCTCTTTTTTTATTTTTCGACAAAAACAAACATTTTCTATTGTAGTACAGTAGTACACTCTATACTAGTACAGATCGAGTTGTTTGGTAAACAGATTGATACAGTTCACCATAAAAAGTAAAGCGAATACATTTATTTAAATAAAGCCGTTAAATCAATTGACGGACTATTTTTCTTGTTGTAAACTATTCCTTGTTAACAGAAGTTGTATTAGTTTTTTGTGAACTATCGGTAATACAGTTAGAAGAACTCAAAAGCAAGCGATCATCCATGTTTCGACAACGATCTCAGTGGCTATTATATACAGGAGTCATATGAGCATTTTGGGTTATCCTATATCTGTATGTATAAATGGATTCACGACAAATTGACTGTTAAAAGAAAGGAAGAGGTGACTTTAGAATGGCTGCAAAAACAAAAAAAGCAATTGTTGATAGCAAAAAGCAATTTGATGCCATCAAAAAGCAGTTTGAAACGTTTCAAATTTTAAACGAAAAAGGCGAAGTCGTAAACGAAGCGGCAATGCCAGATCTTTCAGATGACCAATTAAAAGAATTAATGCGCCGTATGGTGTTTACACGTGTATTAGATCAACGTTCAATTTCATTGAACCGTCAAGGACGTCTTGGCTTCTATGCGCCAACAGCTGGACAAGAAGCTTCTCAGCTTGCAACTCACTTTGCACTTGAGAAAGAAGATTTCATTCTTCCAGGATATCGTGATGTACCACAATTAATCTGGCATGGTCTTCCACTAACAAAAGCGTTCTTGTTCTCTCGCGGACACTTTGTTGGTAACCAAATGCCTGAAGATGTGAATGCACTTTCCCCGCAAATTATTATCGGTGCACAAATCATTCAAGCTGCTGGTGTAGCTCTTGGTTTGAAAAAGCGCGGTAAGAATGCTGTTGCAATCACTTACACTGGTGATGGCGGAGCTTCACAAGGTGATTTCTACGAAGGTATCAACTTTGCAGGGGCTTACAAAGCGCCAGCGATTTTTGTTGTCCAAAACAACAGATATGCGATCTCTACACCTGTTGAGAAGCAATCTGCTGCACAAACAATCGCACAAAAAGCAGCTGCAGCTGGTATCGTAGGCGTACAAGTTGACGGTATGGATGCATTAGCTGTGTATGCAGCAACTGCTGAAGCTCGTGAGCGCGCTGTAAATGGTGAAGGTCCAACATTAATCGAAACTCTTACATTCCGTTACGGCCCACATACAATGGCTGGTGACGATCCAACAAGATATCGTACAAAAGAAGATGAAAACGAGTGGGAGCAAAAAGATCCATTGGTACGCTACCGCAAATTCTTGGAAAACAAAGGCCTATGGTCTGAAGAAGAAGAGAATAAAGTCATCGAAGATGCAAAAGAACAAATCAAACAAGCGATCAAAGAAGCTGACGAACAGCCTAAGCAAAAAGTCACTGACTTGATTGAAAACATGTACGATGTGAAACCATACAACTTGGTTGAACAGCTTGAAATCTACAAACAGAAGGAGTCGAAGTAAGCCATGGCGCAAATGACATTGATTCAAGCGATCACTGATGCGTTACGCACAGAACTGAAAAATGACGAAAACGTTCTCGTTTTCGGAGAAGACGTTGGTAAAAACGGCGGCGTATTCCGTGCGACTGAAGGATTGCAAAAAGAGTTTGGTGAGGATCGTGTATTCGATACTCCACTTGCTGAATCTGGTATTGGCGGTCTTGCAATTGGCCTTGGACTACAAGAATTCCGCCCAGTAATGGAAATTCAATTCTTCGGATTCGTTTACGAAGTATTAGATTCTGTTTCTGGACAAATGGCTCGTATGCGTTACCGTTCTGGCGGACGCTGGAATTCTCCAGTGACAATCCGTTCACCATTCGGTGGAGGGGTTCATACACCTGAGCTTCACGCTGACAGCTTAGAAGGTCTTATTGCACAACAACCTGGTATTAAGGTTGTTATTCCTTCAACACCTTACGATGCAAAAGGACTATTAATTTCTGCAATCCGCGACAACGATCCGGTTGTATTCCTTGAGCATATGAAACTTTATCGCTCTTTCCGTCAGGAAGTTCCGGAAGAAGAGTACACAATTGAAATCGGTAAAGCTGACGTGAAACGTGAAGGTTCTGACCTTTCAATCATCACTTACGGTGCAATGGTTCACGAATCACTTAAAGCTGCTGAAGAACTTGAAAAAGAAGGCGTTTCTGCTGAAGTCGTCGACCTTCGTACAGTGAGCCCGCTTGATATTGAAACAATTATCGCTTCTGTTGAAAAAACAGGTCGTGCGATCGTTGTTCAAGAAGCACAAAAACAAGCTGGTATTGCTGCAAACGTAGTAGCTGAAATCAATGACAGAGCGATCCTTAGCCTAGAAGCACCAGTACTTCGTGTAGCTGCACCTGATACTGTATTTGCTTTCTCTCAAGCTGAGAGTGTATGGCTTCCAAACCATAAAGACGTGCTTGAAACAGCTAAGAAAGTTCTTGAATTTTAATTAAATGACAGAGGGGAAAAGAATTTATTTCTCTTCCCCTTTATCAATTACATGACCGTGTAAATTTACACAACAAGGATTCAACAAAATCTAGGAGGCGAAAAACAGTGGCATTTGAATTTAAACTTCCGGACATCGGAGAAGGTATCCACGAAGGTGAGATCGTTAAGTGGTTTGTAAAACCAAACGACGAAATCAATGAAGATGACGTTTTAGCAGAGGTACAAAACGATAAAGCAGTTGTAGAAATTCCTTCACCTGTTAAAGGAAAAGTATTAGAATTAAAAGTTGAAGAGGGAACAGTTGCAACTGTAGGACAAACAATCATTACGTTTGATGCACCTGGTTACGAAAATCTTCAATTTAAAGGCAGCGAAGAAGAAGGCGAAGCAAAAACTGAAGCTCAAGTACAAGGTACTGCTGAAGCTGGTAACGAGCCAGAGAAGAAAGAAGTGGCACAAGAAGAAGCGGCAGCAGCAACTGGTGCAGGCGCACAAGAGCAAGTAGATGCTGATCCAAACAAACGCGTTATCGCTATGCCATCTGTACGTAAATATGCTCGTGAAAAAGGCATTGAAATTTACAAGGTTGCAGGTACTGGTAAAAACGGACGTGTGTTAAAAGAAGATATCGACAGCTTCGTTAATGGTGGTTCTGCAGCTCAAGAAGCAGCACCTCAAGCAGCTGAAAGTGCGAAAGAAGAAGCAGCTCCAAAAGCGGCAGCAGCTCCAGTTCTTGAAGGAGAATTCCCAGAAACTCGCAAGAAAATGAGCGGAATCCGCAAAGCAATCGCGAAAGCAATGGTGAACTCTAAGCATACAGCTCCTCACGTAACATTAATGGATGAAGTTGATGTAACAAACCTTGTTGCACATCGTAAACAATTCAAACAAGTTGCAGCTGATCAAGGAATCAAGTTAACTTACTTGCCTTACGTTGTAAAAGCTCTAACTTCTGCTTTGAAAAAGTACCCAGTACTTAACACTTCTATCGATGATAAAACAGATGAAGTTGTTCAAAAGCATTACTACAACATCGGAATTGCAGCTGACACTGAAAAAGGTCTGCTCGTTCCAGTTGTGAAAAATGCAGATCGTAAAGCAATTTTCGAAGTGTCTAACGAAATCAATGAGCTTGCAACAAAAGCACGTGATGGTAAATTGGCTCCAGCTGAAATGAAGGGTGCATCTTGCACAATCACAAACATCGGTTCTGCTGGTGGACAATGGTTTACTCCAGTCATCAACCACCCAGAAGTAGCGATCCTTGGTATTGGCCGTATCGCTGAAAAAGCGGTTGTTCGTGATGGCGAAATCGTTGCAGCTCCAGTCTTAGCTCTTTCCCTAAGCTTTGACCACCGTATGATTGACGGAGCTACTGCGCAAAATGCCCTTAACCACATCAAGCGTTTATTGAATGATCCACAATTAATTTTAATGGAGGCGTAAATTCATGGTAGTAGGAGATTTCCCAATCGAAACAGATACTCTTGTCATCGGTGCAGGTCCTGGTGGATATGTAGCTGCTATTCGTGCTGCACAGCTTGGACAAAAAGTAACAATCGTTGAAAAAGGAACACTTGGCGGCGTATGTCTAAACGTTGGTTGTATCCCTTCAAAAGCATTGATCAATGCTGGCCATCGTTTCGAAAATGCTAAGCATTCTGAAGACATGGGTATCAAAGCTGAAAACGTAACAGTTGATTTCACAAAAGTTCAAGAGTGGAAAGCTTCTGTTGTTAACAAATTAACAGGTGGAGTTCAAGGTCTTCTTAAAGGAAATAAAGTAGACATCGTCAAAGGTGAAGCTTATTTCGTAGACAGCAACTCTGTACGTGTAATGGATGAAAATTCAGCACAGACTTACACTTTCAAAAATGCAATTCTTGCAACTGGATCTCGTCCAATTGAATTGCCTACTTTTAAATACACAGACCGCGTGATCAACTCAACTGGTGCTTTAGCGCTTAAAGAAGTACCTAAAAAGTTAGTTGTCATCGGTGGTGGATACATCGGTACTGAGCTTGGTACTGCTTATGCAAACTTTGGAACAGAAGTTGTCATCCTTGAAGGTGGAGACGAAATCCTTCCAGGTTTCGAAAAGCAAATGAGCTCATTGGTTAAACGTAACCTGAAGAAAAAAGGAAACGTTGAAATCCATACAAACGCTCTTGCAAAAGGCGTTGAAGAAAAAACTGATGGTGTCACTGTTACTTTCGAAGTAAAAGGTGAAGAAAAAACTGTTGATGCTGATTACGTACTTGTTACAGTTGGTCGTCGTCCAAACACGGATGAGCTTGGTCTTGAGCAAGTTGGTGTTGAATTGACTGACCGCGGAGTTGTCAAAACAGACAAACAATGCCGTACAAATGTATCTAACATCTATGCAATTGGTGACATCGTTGATGGACCACCACTTGCACACAAAGCTTCTTACGAAGGTAAAATTGCAGCTGAAGCAATCGCTGGAGAGCCAGCTGAAATTGATTACCTTGGTATTCCTGCTGTTGTATTCTCTGAGCCAGAACTTGCAACTGTTGGATACACTGAAGCAGAAGCAAAAGAAGAAGGAATCGAAATCGTTGCAGCGAAATTCCCATTCGCAGCAAACGGACGTGCACTTTCTCTTGATGCAACTGATGGCTTCATGAAAATGATCACTCGTAAAGAGGATGGTCTCGTGATCGGTGCACAAATCGCAGGTGTTGGCGCTTCTGATATGATTTCAGAGCTTAGCCTTGCAATTGAAGCTGGAGTGACTGCTGAAGATATCGCAATGACAATTCACGCTCACCCAACTTTAGGTGAAATTACAATGGAAACGGCTGAAGTAGCAATCGGAAGCCCAATCCATATCGTAAAATAATGAAATGATCAAAACCCTCTTCATTAAGAAGAGGGTTTTTTGAACGTTTGAACAACATTCTGCATAAGAAAACCCCTCATGAGTTGAGGGGTTTTTTCATATGGATGTATAAGTGCAAGGTGAGTCAATTAATTTGTATTCACGCGGTCTAAAGCGTGGCATAAGGGCGATAAAATATCCTCTTTGCTGCTGACATTTCCTTCAACCTTCACAATGACTTTTTCGTTATTTACAAGTAAAATGGCCGGCAATTCGTCTACTTCATTTTTCCAGCCTTTACGATCTTCTTTCACAATCATCTTTGACATTTCCTTCGGGTATTCATTTTTTAAATCGAGGACTGCATCATAATAAGGGCTTTCTTTATCAAGATTTTCTGCATCTGTAAAAAAAAGAATTCTCGGTTTTTGAATATGACTGACTTGGTCGGTCTGATTCGGTATGATATACGCAAATGAGCATGAACTAAGTATAAAGAGCGTGGGGAATATAATGAGAAGTATCCTCATAAAATTCAATCTATTCACCTCAAAATCCTTTGGGGTTGTCCCAACAGTTTTAGGAGCTGGTTCCCTTTTAGTCACTCTAGTGTATCATGTCCTTTTTGACAATTTTCGATTGTTACTCAATTGTTACAGAATTGATATGAAGCAAAATACAATTGAAACGTTCTCACAATATGATAAGAAAAAAACACATATTGAAAAAAATAATTAAATGTGTCATACAATTAACCGTTGACAACTTTAATGTGACATCATATTATAGAGGTATGAAATAGATTAAACGCTTTCAAACTATGAATGAAGAAAAGGGGAATGTACGTGGGTACAATTATTTGTCAAGATTGCAATGAGACCATTGATCAATTTGAAAATGAAAAAGTGACAACACTATACGGAACGTGTGGTCACTGTCATTGCTGTGATGAAGCCTCTGAATAAATAAAAAAGCATGCAGCTCCATTTGGGGCTGCATGTTTCTTTTTTTATAAAATTGGTTTTTGTTCCTTAATGACACGGATCATTTCGAGCGTTGAATCTTCTGGTCCTTGAACAGGGAGACCAATTTCCATGTTTTTAAAGATATATGAAATGTTTTCTTCTGTGATAATTTCACCCGGTATAAAAATAGGGATGCCTGGCGGGTATACCATCACAAATTCTGCGATAATACGGCCTGCTGCTTCTTTAAACGGCACCACTTCTGTTGTGGCGTAAAAAGCGTCACGCGGCGTCATAGCAAGCGATGGAATCTCAGGCAGCAAGACTTCTGTGACCGCTTGTTTGCCGCTCTCACGTTTAGAGGTTGCGGCAATTTCCTTCATAGCCGTTACAAGCGTATCAATCGTCTCATCAGAATCACCAGGTGTCACAATGCATAAAATGTTGTAAAGGTCAGAGAGCTCCACTTCAATTCGGTAGCTTTCTCTCAACCATTTTTCGACATCATGTCCATTTAGCCCAAGATCTTTAATTGAGATAATTAATTTCGTTGAGTCATAATCGAACGTAGAAGCCGAACCGAGTATTTCTTCGCCAATACACGTAATGCCATCAATGTCGTTTAAACGGTTTCTTGCTTTATCAGCCAAACGGATGGACTCGTCGGCAAGGGCCTTTCCTTCAGTGGCTAATCGTTTACGAGCGACATCAAGTGAGGCTAAAAGCAAATAAGAAGTAGACGTTGTTGTTAGCATGCTCAAAATCGATTGCACACGATCTTTTGAGACTAGCCCTTCCTTCATATTTAAAATAGAGCTTTGGGTAAGGGAACCGCCGAGTTTATGGACACTGGTTGCCGCCATGTCAGCACCTGCCTGCATTGCAGAGAGGGGGAGCTTATCATGAAAATGAATATGCACTCCGTGTGCTTCATCGACAAGGACAGGCACATGAAATGAATGAGCAATGTCTACAATCGATTTTAAGTCAGCTGAAATGCCAAAATACGTCGGATTAATGACAAGCAACCCTTTTGCATCTGGATGCTCAGTGAGCGCCTTTTTGGCTGAGTCTGGTGTAATCCCGTGAGATATACCAAGCTCTTTGTCTATTTCTGGGTGAATAAAAACAGGTACTGCACCAGAAAATACAATTGCGGACATAATCGACTTATGGACGTTACGTGGTACGATGATTTTATCTCCAGGTCCACATACAGTCATCACCATTGTCATGATGGCGCCGCTTGTTCCTTGAATGGAGAAAAAGGTATGATCAGCACCAAATGCTTCAGCAGCAAGCTCCTGCGCTTCTTTTATCATCCCTCGAGGTGAATGTAAATCATCGAGAGGTTCTATATTAATGAGGTCAATGCTTAATGCATTGTCGCCAATGAATGCTCTAAATTCAGGATCCATTCCGGCTCCTTTTTTATGGCCTGGAATGTGAAATTGGACTGGATTGGTTGCAGCGTGTTTTTTTAGTCCAGTGTATAAGGGTGTATCATGTTGTGACAATTGCTTTCCCACCTTCATCGAAATACCTGCTATTATTGTGCCATGAATGGCAGATTTCATTGCATAAAACAAAAGAATTATATTATGAACTGATCGGAATGTAAAGCATAAAATCAATCGGTTTCTGATCGAGTAGATGCTATAATAAAAGTTCAAATAAGAAATGAGTATTAAAGTGAGGGACAAGTAAATGGAATATCAATATCCGATGGATGTCGAATGGACGACAGAGGAAAAAATGGCGGTCATTTCGTTTTTTCAAGCTGTTGAGAAAGCCTATGAAAAAGGCATTGCTAAGCAAGAGCTATTAAATGCTTATAAACGATTTAAAGAGGTTGTGCCATCAAAAGCAGAAGAAAAAACGCATTGTGCGGCGTTTGAAAAAGGAAGCGGATATTCTCCTTATCGTACAGTGAAAACGGCAAGAGAGGCAGAAGAGACAGCTATTATACGTATGTAAAAAACGAGCCTGCGAGGGCTCGTTTCAGCGTGTAGACAAACCCTCGCATTCGTTGTCAGGTCTGCGCGCTGGTGCTCACGAATGTTCAATTCGCTCCGCGCCAGTGCTCGCCCTTCCTAGACTTCAAAGGTTTTCTATCACGCTGAAAAGAAGACAAAGGGCTAAAATAAAGATCATTTTAGCCCTTTGTCAACAACCTGAAACGAGCCTGCGAGGGCTCGTTTTTTTATACAGATTCTTTCTGTGTAAAGCGGTATAAATAAGTCAACTTGCGGAAGGCATCTTCGATTTTTGATAAGAATTCTTCATTATTCATTTGAACGACTTCTTCTCTAGGCAGCTGAATACCGCAAAGGAGCTCGGCTTTTTTTACCGTTTGGACACGTTCAAACAGAGTTTTCAGCTGTTCTGCATCAAGCTCACTATGACGCATGACATCTGGTTTCATATGATCTTTGGACCAAACAAAATCTTGCGGTATTTTCTTTTGGATGGTGTCTAGTTCTTTTTCAAATAGTTGACCATACTCGCCTTTCACAGGAGATTCATAAATGAGTGCAAACCATACAAAGACATGTGTTTTCCAAAGCCCAATTTGAAAATGAGGCAGTTTTTTATATCCGCGCTTACTGTTTGCAAAAGCAACCCACGTATCATTTGGCGGATTGACTGATCTTCTAGCATGCTTTGCAACGTGTACAAACATTTCGTCTCCTGTAATAGAAGAAAGAAGGGGTGAAAAGTGTTCGCCAAGTGCCTCAAGCTTTGGACGGACTCTTTCTTTTAATACGGTCATTCGTTCATCTAAACCGTCAACTGTGAATGTCTCAAAATCTTCATCTCTAAAACGCATTTCACTCATATTATGCCTCCTGTATTCTTTCGCTGATCATATTTTATCATAGCTTGAGTCAAGCTCAAAAAAAGATGCACCGGTAGATCAAAGATTGTGGAGGACGTGACGCAGCGTTTAAAAAAAGCGATTTTGTGGTACATAACAAATAGGTAAAGACACAATTTTCAGAATGTCGTTGCGGTTATGCGATCGCTTCATACGATATAAGCAAGAACCATTTCTCTTATCGATTGAATTTTTTATCAATGAAAACCGACAAGGAATGAATCATTCTCTGGAAGGGGCGTTGACCTATGAAGCAAATCGTGAAGCAGGGGTATAGACAGGAGAAGAAAAATCGCATCGCTGTGTGGAGATTAGAGGTTGATTATGAGCTTTCTACGCTTCATGAAGCCATCGAAGAAAAAGATGACATCCAAATCGAACGCAGCAAACGAAAGCTTGAGCGCCTAAGAAAAGAATGGGAGCAGCTTCAAGGGTAAAAAAGGTGAGGTAAAAACGAACCAATTCATCGGTTCGTTTTTGTATGAAGCTGCTTTTTTCTTGCTTTTACGTACATAATATCAGTATGCTAATACAAATAGGTATTACATAGAAAAGAGGTTTACAGTCTGATGACAAACTGGGTGGAAATTGACCGACTTGCAAAGCTTTGGGTAAAAGAAGCAGGAAGCCGTATTAAAGCGTCCATGCAGGAAGTTCTATCAATTGAAACGAAATCAAATCCAAATGATCTTGTCACAAATATCGATAAAGAAACAGAACGTTTTTTCATTGAAAAGATACAAACGACATTTTCAGATCATCACATTTTAGGAGAAGAGGGACAAGGGGAAGAGGTAACATCACTTGATGGAATCGTGTGGATCATTGATCCGATCGATGGCACAATGAACTTTGTCCACCAAAAACGCAACTTTGCCATATCAATCGGGATATTTGAAAATGGCATAGGGAAAATCGGTCTTATATATGACGTTATTCATGACGAGCTGTACCATGCAGTCAAAGGAGAAGGGGCCTATATGAATGATACCCTGCTTCCGCCATTAAAAGATGTGGCGATTGAAAAAGCCATTGTAGGGATTAACCCGACTTGGGCGATCGAAAGCCCTTATTTTGATGCCAAACCATTTGCCCGTCTCGTACGTGACGTGAGAGGGACGAGAACAATTGGGTCAGCTGCCCTTGAGCTTGCTTATATCGCAAGTGGCAGAAGTGACGCATATATCACATTAAGGCTTGCGCCGTGGGATTATGCAGCAGGCTGTGTGCTTCTTGATGAAGTAGGGGCTGTCTACTCAAATATACACGGAGAACGCCTTTCCTTCCTAGAGAAAAACAGTATTGTCGCCGGCAATCGATCTGTTTGTCAAAAGATTCTACAAGATTACATAAAAGGCAGCGAAAATAAAAAATAAACCACATCACTTCATGAGAATGAAGTGATTTTTTGTGTTTGCTGAAACAATTCTTCACAG
This sequence comes from Bacillus pumilus, assembly GCF_003431975.1. GTDB lineage: Bacteria > Bacillota > Bacilli > Bacillales > Bacillaceae > Bacillus > Bacillus pumilus_N. Next base: position 1,449,665 of record NZ_CP027116.1, read on the forward strand.
AGCTAGATTAGAGCTGAAGCGAAAGCTACATTGTGAGGAGTTCAATAAATGAGCTGTTATTTAATCGAGGAATTGTTACCACTTTATATAGAGGGAGACACAAGTGCAGAAACCAAAAAAATAGTAGCCGAGCACTTACAATCCTGCGAGAGCTGCCGGCGACTTTATTTAGAAATGAAAGAACCAATAACCCTTATTCAAACCCCTGATCTCATGCCATATATAGATGAAAAGGAAGAAAAAAGAAAGTTCGAAAAGTACTATTATGGTAAGTTAATATATCGAGCAAGCATCATGTTTGGTGTAGGATACGTCATGATGATCATTGTTTATTGGCTCATATAAAAAATCCCCATCTGGATAAACCAGGTGGGGATTTTTCGAGCTTAGCTTAATTTTTCTTTCGCGATTTGAACCGCATCATAGAACGTTTTTAATTGCTCTTGAGGAATTTTCTTAAGCATTTGGTTGAAAACAAGTAATTCAGTAGAGCTGAATCCAAGACCTTTTGCGATCTTTGAATCAATTACAACTTTTCCTTTTTTGTCTAGAACAAGTGCATCACCAGCAAGATCAGCAATTCTGATCACTGATTTGAAAAGCTTTTCGAATTTAGCTGCTTCTTCTTTTGTAAGACCAAGTTCAACAGCTTTCGCTGCGTCAAAAACCAATTTTCCTTTTTCGTTTTTAGTGATGCTTTCACTGAAAACGATTGTAAGAACAGCTGCGCGATCTAAGAATTTCTCAGCAGTCGCCGCTTCTTCTTCAGTTAGTCCGAGCTCAACAGCTTTTTTCACATCAAATGTGTAGTTGTTGTCTTCCTCAACAAATGAATTGATGAGAATGTTGATGACACGCTCGTTTTTCTCCAATAATTCTTTAATGATTTGCTGCTGCTCGAAAGGAATCCCTTTGAAAGTTGCAGCGTTTGCTTGCCCAGGAGCTACTGTTGTGAAAGTAAGAATGATAGCTAAAGCGAAAAATACAACAGAGCTGAGCGATTTGCTCAAAAACTTCTTCATGCTTCTTTTCTCTCCCTTTTCTGTTAAATTTTGTTGCAAGAACAGCATACCATGAGAAACTTTGTGGAAAAATAGGAAAATTGTAACTTTGTGGGTGATTTTGGAGAACTATAAAAGTTCTTGTCGAAAAATGGAAGAGTTCAGATTACTTACATTTGCAAGCTCTATATGATGTTTTTAGTTGAATCACGAGGCTTACATAGGTGATTGGTCTTGTTTTTGCCTAAAATAAAAGCCTTCTACATGTAAAATGTAAAAGGCTTTTCATAAATTTTATGATTGCACGTTTAATTTTCTTTTTAATGTAAATCCTGTACCCATGAAAACCATGGTAAACACAATACTTAGACAAATGCCCAGTACGTTTTTTTCTGCAAGAGATACCCCAATAAACGCCATACTGACAACTGCAAGTAATGCACATAATAATAGAAGCCATTTGATTTGTCTCATTTGTCTCCATCCCTTTTTTTAGAGTTAATATAAGTTTACAGAAAAACGATCGGCATTTAAAGGGGATTGTGATATAATATGAAAGTTATCTAATTATTTTAGGAGATGAAAATGTGAAACTTCGAAAAGACCTTCGCAACATCGCAATTATTGCCCACGTTGACCATGGTAAAACGACGCTTGTTGACCAATTGCTCCATCAAGCTGGTACTTTCCGTGCGAATGAAAATATCGCTGAGAGAGCCATGGATTCAAATGATTTAGAGCGAGAGCGCGGTATTACAATTTTAGCTAAAAATACTGCGATCCATTATAAAGATACACGCATTAATATTTTAGATACACCAGGACACGCCGATTTCGGTGGTGAAGTTGAGCGTATCATGAAAATGGTAGATGGTGTACTTCTCGTTGTGGATGCTTATGAAGGCTGTATGCCTCAAACACGCTTTGTGCTGAAAAAAGCACTTGAGCAAAACTTAACACCAATTGTTGTTGTCAATAAAATTGACCGCGACTTTGCTCGTCCAGCTGAAGTAGTCGATGAAGTCATTGACTTGTTCATTGAATTGGATGCTACTGAAGAACAGCTTGAATTCCCAGTTGTATATGCATCAGCGATCAATGGTACAGCAAGTAATGATGCGAGCAAGCAAGATGAAAACATGGAATCATTATTCGAAGCCATTGTTAACCATATCCCTTGCCCAATTGACAACCATGAAGAGCCGCTTCAATTCCAAGTGGCACTACTTGATTACAATGATTATGTTGGAAGAATTGGAATTGGTCGTGTATTCAGAGGAACAATGCAAGTTGGACAACAAGTAGCCTTGATGAAGGTTGATGGCAGTGTGAAACAATTCCGTGTGACGAAGATTTTTGGTTTCCAAGGGTTAAAACGAGTGGAAATCAACGAAGCGAAAGCTGGAGATCTAGTCGCTGTATCTGGAATGGAAGACATCAACGTAGGGGAAACGGTTTGCCCAGTAGAACAACAAGAGGCACTTCCAATCCTTCGTATTGATGAACCGACACTTCAAATGACGTTTGTTGTAAACAACAGCCCATTTGCAGGTCGTGAAGGTAAATACGTGACATCACGTAAAATTGAAGAGCGTTTAGAGCAGCAGCTTCAAACAGACGTCAGCCTTCGCGTAGATCCAACAGATTCACCTGATGCTTGGGTTGTATCTGGACGCGGCGAGCTTCACTTATCCATTCTCATTGAGAATATGAGACGTGAAGGATTCGAATTACAAGTATCGAAGCCAGAAGTTATTGTAAAAGAAGTTGATGGTGTTCGATGTGAGCCTGTTGAGCGCGTTCAAATTGATGTACCAGAAGAGCATACAGGCTCTGTCATGGAATCAATGGGCGCGAGAAAAGGTGAAATGATTGACATGATCAATAACGGTAATGGTCAAGTTCGCCTGATCTTTACAGTGCCATCACGTGGGTTAATCGGATATACAACTGAATTTCTTTCATTAACTCGTGGTTTTGGTATTTTAAACCACACGTTTGACAGCTACCAGCCAATGCAGTCTGGCCAAGTTGGCGGACGCCGTCAAGGTGTACTTGTTTCAATGGAAACAGGTAAAGCAACTGCTTACGGAATCCAAGGCGTTGAAGAGCGCGGTGTGATCTTCGTTGAGCCAGGTACTGAAGTATACCAAGGGATGATTGTTGGTGAGCATAACCGTGAGAACGACCTTGTTGTGAACGTAAGCCGTATGAAACAGCAAACAAACGTACGTTCAGCGACGAAAGATCAAACGGTGAGCATGAAAAAACCACGTATTATGTCACTTGAGGAATCTCTTGAGTACTTGAATGAAGACGAATACTGTGAGGTTACACCTGAATCAATTCGTCTAAGAAAGAAAATTCTAGATAAAAACGAACGTGAGAAATCAGCGAAGAAGAAAAAGCTAGCAGGATTATCTTAATTCCATGAAGAATTAAAGAGATAGAACCCTGAAAGGTAAGGGGAGGGAATCTTTTTGAATGAGCAGGAAGTAAGTGAAAATCTATCCTTTTTCGCGATGCTGTTTCGTGTCGATGAAAATCCGCAAACAGGGATGTGGCTCCTATATGGTACCATCCTTGTTTTAGCGATTATTGTTTTTAAGCTCGGCTTTGCTAGACGTTTACCGATTTTAAAAGCGCTCGTGATTTACTTGTTTTTGATTTTTGGCTGCACGTTTCTCACATTTCTAGGAATTTTCTTGCCAGTAGCAGAAGGTCTAGTCGTGGCAGCTGCCATTTTGATTATTTATAAAATACGGCTGCATCGTGCGAAAAAAGAAGGAACAGTGAATACGTAAAAAAAGACCTGAACATGTGTCAGGTCTTTTTTTATATCTTTTGTTCTTTTTTTCCTTTTTTCTTCTTTTTTTCTTTCGTCGCAGGATCTTGATAAAGAGAGAATCTGCCAGTTTTGATGCGTGCTTCTGTCTTTACTTTAATGCGTTCCTGACAGTCATCGCACATATATGTATGAATCGGTCGATTTCTTAACCGCTTAGCAACGAGTGTATCATCATCAATGGTTTCAAGCTTTTCACATAATGAGCACTTCACTCTCATCACTTTCACCTCACTTTATTGCATTTATTATAGCATGTTTTCCAAGCACTTGAAATCAGCGTAGAAAAAGGCTTATATCACAGGAGATATAAGCCGTTCTCTTTATTTTTTCTGATTCATATGATGGTTTGATTGATCGTTTTGGTGTTCGTCTAACTGCTTTTGATCGTTTTGTTTGAGCTGATCATTTGGTTCATTTGTCGGATCTGTTTCGTGACGATCAATTTCATTTCTCGGCATCTCCGGCATCACGCGGCCGACAATGGCAGCTAGTTCATCCATAATGCCACTTACAGGGCGGCCTGCTTGAATTTCTTTGCCCATTTCTTTTAATCGGCTGACTGTATCTGGATCAGCGACTACAACAGCATTTGCACCTTCTGGATCATTTTTCAGCGCTTTTGCAACTGAATATTTAATCGTTTCTACTTTACTCCTATCTAAATCATCTTTTACATCAATCCCTACAACTGCATAGCGGCCAATGACGATCGCTGTAGCATCATTGACATCTGCTACGTGCTCTGTCACTTTGACAAGATGCTCGGCAACATCTGTGGATGGGCGGGCCTCGTTGGTCTTTTTCTTTGAAGAGTCTGATACCCGTACTACATGCTGGCGTCCATCTTGCTTGTCCAGTGCTTCTGGCTTTTCCTGCTGCTGGCAAGCACCCAACAGCATGATGGCTTGAATCATGAATAATGTCAAAAATAGTCGCATTTGTATTCCCTCCTTCACAAACTGCATGATTTATTTTATTGTTGAATTAACCTTCTAACTTTATTCATGAAAACATATATTTTAACAATCGTTTTGGGAAAGACAAGGATGAATGAAACCCCGATCAGGAGGCGAAGGACCTGAGTAAAATTTATGTATTAGACACAAATGTGTTATTACAGGATCCGAATTCAATCTTTTCATTTGAAGACAATGAGGTCGTCATTCCGGCCGTTGTGTTAGAAGAAGTAGACTCGAAAAAGAGATATATGGACGAGGTTGGGCAAAATGCCCGGCGCGTCTCACGTTTAATCGATGGCTTGAGATCAAAAGGGAAACTGCATGAAAAAATCACGCTTGAGTCAAAAGGGACGCTGCGCATTGAACTGAATCACCGCTCTTTCCACGAGCTTCAAGAAATTTTTATTGAAAAAACGAACGATAATCGGATTTTGGCTGTCGCGAAAAATTTGAGCTTAGAGGAAGAAACAAAGCCTCATGGCAGGCCTGTCATTTTGGTCAGCAAGGATGTCTTAGTGCGGGTAAAGGCGGATGCGATAGGGCTTCAAGCAGAAGATTTCTTAAGTGACCGTGTCCTGCAAAATGAAGACATTGATAATGGCTATCATGAGCTCTATATTCCGACGGAGCAATTAAATACATTTTATAAGCAAAATCAATTACCAATAAAAGATGTCACGAGTGCACCTTTTCATCCTCATCAATTTGTCATCATGAAGGGAAATGAAGGCGGTTCTGCTTTAGGAATACTTGATCAAAAAGCAGAGCACGTGAAACGGCTCGTTTATGATCAAGAACATATTTGGGGAATCCGTCCAAAAAATGTCCAGCAGACAATGGCACTAGAGCTGCTTTTACGCCGTGACATTCCGCTTGTGACGCTGATCGGAAAAGCGGGGACGGGCAAAACATTGCTTGCACTTGCTGCCGGATTAATGCAGACAGAAGATCTTGGCATGTTTAAAAAATTGATCGTGGCACGCTCAATCGTGCCTGTTGGGAAAGACTTAGGCTACTTGCCGGGAGAAAAGGAAGAAAAGCTCAGACCATGGATGCAGCCGATCTATGACAACCTGGAGTTTTTATTTAATACAAAAAAGCCTGGTGAGCTTGATGCGATTTTGGCTGGAATTGGATCTATTCAAGTCGAAGCATTAACGTATATCCGGGGGAGAAGCATTCCTGATCAATTTATCATCATTGACGAGGCGCAGAATTTAACAAAACACGAGGTGAAAACATTATTAACGCGAGTCGGAGAGGGAAGTAAAATTGTGCTGATGGGAGATCCAGAGCAGATTGACCATCCTTATTTAGACAGCTTAAATAATGGGCTTACGTATGTGATCGAACGGTTCAAAGGGCAGCAAATATCGGGACATGTCAAGCTTGTCAAAGGAGAAAGGTCTGGACTAGCACAGCTTGCCGCTGATTTGCTATAGTCCAGACCCACTGACTTATGTAATGATCATCTCTTTGACACCTTTTATTGGCTGAGTGAGGTTGGACTGATCCGCGAAATAGACGTGGATGGGTCCTTCTTCTGTGATAGGCTTACCATTTTGGCTGAAATGAGCTATGCTCTCCACTGCTTGAGAAAGCGGCACAGCAATCGTGCCTGTATTTGTGATGAATTCGCATGTATCCGCATGTTCAAGCGGTTTAGCATTATTCAGCATGTCGCCAAGCTTCATCCCGAAGCTGCCTGTGACGAGTCTTTCCTTTTCATACTTCTTCTCTGTTTTTAATGTAGGTGGAAGTGTTTGACCCTCTCTTATAACCCGCTCTTGGTCAAGCTCCTGATCTAGTTCATTCTCTTCGTTTGCTGCACTTTTTTCAAAGAATGAATCCATTAAAAATTTACGGTCATCAAAAATCCATACACTTGGATCAATGGTGATCTTGTATTGTACGTTCCCCTTGATTTGAATGATGCTCATGTTCAAGACAACCCCTTTCCAACATAAATTATAGAAGTTTTCGCTCACTTTGTCACTTTCATAAACATGCTGCACCTTGTACACACTAATCTTACATGAAAGATAGGGAGTGTATTGGGCATGGCATGTCGCGACAATGAAGAGCTTCAGCGATTTGTAGAAGAAGCAAAAAAAGTGGCCAAAGACGGTAAAGTAGCATCCTATATTCCCGCTCTCGGCAAAGCGGATCAGACGGATTTATCTGTGGCTGTGTATCATGTAAGTAATACGTGTCACTCGGCAGGAGATGTAGATAAGCGGTTTACCCTTCAAAGCATTTCAAAAGTATTGGCACTTGCGCTCGTGCTTTCAGAAGAAGGGCCAAAAAAAGTTTTTCAATTTGTTGGACAAGAACCAACAGGTGACCCGTTTAATTCGATGATCAAACTGGAGACAGCAAGCCCAAATAAGCCGCTGAATCCAATGATTAATGCTGGAGCGCTGGCAGTCACGAGTTTGATCAGAGGAGCGACTCCGCAAGATCAGCTGAACCGTTTGCTTGGCTTCATTAGAGAGCTTGCAAATGACAAAAGCATTACATACTGCAAGGAAACAGCTGCATCTGAATTTGAAACATCTATGATTAACCGAGCGATGTGCTATTATATGAAGCAATATCATATTATTAGAGGGAACGTAGAAGAAGTCATGGACGTCTATACGAAGCAATGTGCCATCATGATGAACAGCTTGGATTTGGCGAAAATTGCTTGCGTTTTTTCATTAGACGGAAGGCATCCAGAGACAGGAAAGCAGATTCTTTCGAAAGATGTCGCTAGAATTTGTAAAACCTTTATGGTGACGTGCGGAATGTACAATGCAAGCGGAGAATTTGCCATTAACATCGGAATTCCTGCTAAAAGCGGTGTCTCAGGCGGGATTATGGGTGCGGCACCATATGATTTTGGGATCGGTATATTCGGACCTGCTTTGGATGATAAAGGAAATAGTATTGCTGGAATTAAGCTGCTTGAGCTTATGAGTGAAAAATATGAGATGAGTATCTTTTAATGAAGGAAGGCTTCTTTTTATTTTTACAAAGCGAACTGTACAAATCTGCTTGCAATTTTGGGCGTTTCGCTTTATGATAAATAGAAGAATTAGGTACTCGCCTGGGGAACGGAGGGATACTTTTGGCGTCAGAAATTTTAGTCGATCATCGGCAAAAAGCACTGGCTTTATTAAAATTGGATGCAGATAAAATTTTAAAATTGATCCAAGTGCAAATGGACAACTTAACGATGCCGCAATGTCCTCTTTATGAAGAGGTTTTAGATACTCAAATGTTCGGATTATCAAGAGAAATTGATTTTGCTGTCCGGCTTGGATTAGTTGATCAACATGAAGGTAAGAAACTACTCGATAAACTTGAGAGAGAGCTTTCAGCACTTCATGATGCGTTCACAAAAAAATAATGTTTAAAAACTCAAACTTCTACAACCTAAGTTTGAGTTTTTTTGTCCTCTCTTTTCTTTTCATTGATTGATGTCAAACGGACTTGATTCTTTCATGAATGACGAACAATATAAAAGAGGTAAAACGGGATCAAACGGAGAAAATGTAGTAGAATAAGAACAGCTAAGAGGATATCAACCAGTAGAAATAGACGTTAGGAAGAGGATTATATGTTAAAGAGAATGCTAAAATCGTATGACTACTCATTATTGTTCGCCATTATCTTAATTAGCGCATTCGGTTTGGTGATGGTGTATAGCTCAAGTATGATAACATCTGTGATCAGATACGATGCCGCGCCAGATAACTTTTTTAAGAAACAGCTTTTATTTATGATTGTTGGAACGGTCATCTTGCTTTTTACGGCACTAGTTCCATACCAGCTGTTTTCAAATAAGAAATTTCAGATCGGTATGCTGCTGCTATCAGTGTTTTCACTCATCTATGTGTACTTTGGCGGTCATATTGCAGGGAACGCAAGAAGCTGGATCAAAATAGGCCCATTTAGTCTTCAGCCAGCGGAATTTGTGAAGATTGTCGTCATTATCTATCTTGCTGCTGTGTATGCAAAAAAGCAGCATTATATTGATCATATTTTAAGAGGAGTTACACCTCCTATCGTGATTGTCTCGATCTTATGCGGGTTTATCATGTTGCAGCCAGACTATGGGACAGCCTTTATTATTGGCATGATTGCCCTTGCCATGATTTTATGCTCAGGGTTTAGCGGGAAAACACTTGCAAAGCTGCTGGCGCTATTTAGTGCTGTAATGGTCGTTGTGACACCGTTTATTATTCTTTTTTGGGATAAAATTTTCACGCAAAATCGTCTCGGTCGTTTTGAGAGCTTCCAGGATCCATTTAAAGATGCAGGCGCTACTGGGCATCAATTGATTAATTCCTATTATGCCATTGGATCAGGCGGCTTCTTTGGACTAGGTTTAGGAGAAAGTGTTCAAAAATACGGATACCTCCCAGAGCCGCACACAGATTTTATTATGGCAATTATTTCAGAAGAGCTTGGCTTTTTCGGTGTGTTTTTTGTACTCGCTCTCCTTGGCTTCATCGTTGTAAAAGGTTTTTATATTGCAAGAAAGTGTGAAGATCCATTTGGAAGTTTGCTTGCAATAGGAATTTCCTCCATGATTGCGATCCAAACATGCATCAATTTAGGCGGAGTTTCAGGACTAATTCCGATTACAGGAGTCACACTACCGTTTATCAGTTACGGGGGGTCGTCCATCATTTTACTTAGCGGGTGTATGGGAATATTGCTGAACATCAGCATGTTTACTGAATATAAAGAGCGTTATAAAAAGAAAAAATCAATGAGCAAACCATCAGTTCAAAAAAATGGATTCCAGAAAACTTTGAATCTTTAGGAAACAAAAGTGTACAGTTTTCATTTCTTCCTTTATTATAGAGTACATATAAAATTTTAAGGGATATGGAGGAGTGAGAAATGTCACAGAGAACAATTCAAAAGGTTCTAGTTGCAAACAGAGGGGAAATTGCTATCAGAGTCTTCAGGGCCTGTACGGAGCTCAATTTACGTACAGTGGCCATTTACTCCAAAGAAGACTCGGGCTCTTATCATCGCTATAAAGCAGATGAAGCATATCTAGTTGGAGAAGGGAAAAAACCGATTGATGCCTACCTCGATATCGAGGGGATCATCGAAATTGCAAAACGAAATGACGTGGATGCCATCCATCCAGGTTACGGATTTTTATCTGAAAACATTCATTTTGCAAGACGATGCGAAGAGGAAGGCATTCAATTTATCGGTCCAACTTCTCAGCACTTAGATATGTTTGGAGATAAAGTAAAAGCAAGAGATGAAGCGAAAAAAGCTGGCATTCCGGTCATTCCAGGAAGTGACGGACCAGTCGATTCGGTTCAAGAAGTCGAAAAATTCGGTGAAGAATACGGTTACCCGTTTATTATTAAAGCTTCACTAGGCGGCGGTGGCCGAGGTATGCGGATTGTCAGATCGAAAGAGGAGCTGAAGGAAGCTTATGACCGTGCGAAGTCAGAGGCAAAAGCTGCTTTTGGAAATGACGAAGTGTACGTTGAGAAACTGATTGAAAATCCGAAACATATCGAGGTGCAGGTGATTGGCGACAATCACGGCAATATCATTCATTTATATGAGCGTGACTGCTCTGTTCAAAGGCGGCATCAAAAGGTCATTGAAGTGGCGCCAAGTGTATCTCTTACAGATCAATTGCGTGAAGATATTTGTGAAGCGGCTGTTCAGCTTGCCCAAAATGTTACGTATATCAATGCAGGGACTGTAGAATTCCTTGTCGCAAATGGAGAGTTTTACTTTATTGAAGTCAATCCAAGGGTACAGGTAGAACATACGATCACAGAAATGATCACTGGTGTCGATATCGTCCAAACCCAAATTCTTGTCGCGCAGGGTCATGACCTTCACAGCAAGGAAGTCGGTATACCAAAGCAAGAAGATATTTTCACACATGGCTTTGCCATTCAATCAAGGGTCACAACAGAAGATCCTTTAAATGACTTTATGCCGGATACTGGGAAAATTATGGCCTACCGCTCAGGCGGTGGATTTGGTGTACGACTTGATACGGGTAACAGCTTCCAAGGTGCAGTCATTACACCTTATTACGATTCACTATTGGTCAAGCTGTCTACATGGGCGCTCACATTTGATCAAGCGGCTGCTAAGATGGTCCGAAATTTACAAGAATTCAGGATTCGTGGGATTAAAACAAACATTCCGTTTCTTGAAAACGTGGCAAAGCATGAGAAGTTTCTAAAAGGGGAATACGATACGTCGTTTATCGATTCGACACCAGAGCTATTTAATTTCCCTAAGCAAAAAGACCGTGGAACGAAGATGCTGACTTATATTGGTAACGTGACCATTAATGGGTTCCCTGGTATTGCGGAGAAAAAGAAGCCTCATTTTGACAAGCCCGTTGTACCGAAACTTTCACTACAGCAAGAGATTCCATCTGGGACAAAACAATTGTTAGACACGCACGGACCTGAGGGTCTTGCCAATTGGGTGAAAGAGCAAGAAAGCGTCCTTTTAACAGATACAACCTTTAGGGATGCGCATCAGTCTCTGCTTGCGACACGCTTCAGGACACATGATTTAAAGAAAGTGGCCAAGCCGACAGCAGGTTTATGGCCAGAGCTGTTTAGTATGGAGATGTGGGGCGGTGCTACATTTGATGTTGCATACCGTTTCTTAAAAGAAGATCCTTGGGCACGATTAAAAGAGCTCCGTCAGGAAGTGCCAAACACGCTGTTCCAAATGCTTTTAAGATCCTCAAACGCTGTTGGATATACAAACTATGCGGATAACGTGATTAAAGCATTTGTAAAGGAGTCGGCAGAGGCAGGCATTGACGTGTTCCGGATTTTTGATAGCTTAAACTGGGTCAAAGGCATGACACTTGCCATTGATTCTGTACGTGAATCAGGTAAAGTGGCAGAGGCAGCCATTTGTTATACGGGGGATATTCTTGATCCATCTCGTGCGAAATATGATCTTGGGTACTATGTCTCTCTTGCGAAAGAACTGGAATCTGCCGGTGCGCATATTTTAGGAATTAAAGATATGGCAGGTTTATTAAAGCCGCAGGCAGCTTATGAGCTAGTCTCTGCTTTAAAAGATGAGCTCACGATCCCTATCCATCTCCATACACATGATACGAGTGGAAATGGACTGTTCACCTATGCAAGAGCAATTGATGCAGGCGTTGATATTGTCGATGTGGCTGTCAGCTCTATGGCAGGACTCACATCTCAGCCAAGCGCAAGCTCACTGTACTATGCTTTAGATGGGCATAAAAGAAAGCCAGACATGAACGTCCAATCTGTCGAACAACTTTCTCAATACTGGGATTCCGTTAGAAAATACTATCATGAGTTCGAAAGCGGCATGAATTCGCCTCATACAGAAATTTATGAGCACGAAATGCCTGGCGGTCAGTATAGTAACTTGCAGCAGCAGGCGAAAGGTGTCGGACTTGGCGACCGCTGGAACGAAGTGAAGACAATGTACAGACGTGTCAATGACATGTTTGGAGATATTGTGAAAGTGACACCATCCTCTAAAGTAGTCGGAGATATGGCACTTTATATGGTGCAAAATGATCTAACAGAGGAAGATGTCTATGAAAAAGGAGCAACTTTAGACTTCCCTGATTCTGTTGTGGAACTATTTAAAGGCTATTTAGGCCAGCCTCATGGCGGATTCCCTGAAAAGTTACAAAAGCTGATTTTAAAAGGGGAAGAACCGCTCACTGTCAGACCTGGTGAGAAGCTGAAGCCAGTGGACTTTGAAGCTATTAAGCAGCAGTTTAAAGAGTCTCATGATCTGACGCTGACAGAGCAAGACGCGATTGCGTATGCCTTATATCCAAAAGTCTTTTCTGAATTTGTCCAAACAGCAGAAAATTATGGGGACATTTCTGTTCTTGACACACCAACGTTCTTCTACGGGATGAGGCTTGGTGAAGAGATTGAGGTAGAAATCGAAAAAGGTAAAACCTTGATTGTCAAACTCGTGTCAATTGGAGAACCGAACCCAGATGCCACAAGAGTGATTTACTTTGAGTTAAATGGCCAGCCGCGTGAAGTGGTCATTAAGGATGAAAGCATTAAATCCTCGGTTCAAGAAAAAATGAAGGCGGATCGTTCTAATCCAAATCACATTGCCGCATCAATGCCAGGCACTGTCATCAAAGTGCTCGTGGAAAAAGGACAGAAAATCTCGCAAGGTGAGCATTTGATGATCAATGAAGCTATGAAAATGGAAACGACTGTACAAGCACCATTCTCTGCGGTCGTAGATGAAATACATGTAACTAATGGAGAACCGATTCAAACCGGTGATCTGCTGATTGTCTTAAAGCCTGAATAAGAAGTGAGACACATCATCATGATGTGTCTCCGCGTGTAGACAAACCCCCGCATTCTTTGTCAGGTCTGCGCGCTGGTACTCACGAATGTCAAATTCGCTCCGTTCCGGTGCTCGCCCTTCCTAGACTTCAAAGGTTTTCTATCACGCTGAAAAGAAGACAAAGGGCTAAAATAAACATCATTTTAGCCCTTTGTCAACAATCTGAGACACATCATCATGATGTGTCTTTTTTGAGCGCATTAAAATGTGCAGCAGGCTAAAAGAGTGATTACACTATAGAGTGAGGTGAAGAAAGTTGGAAATTGTCGTGATTTGGTTTCGCCGAGATCTGCGATTGGATGATCATATCGCCTTATCAAAAGCGATCACATATGCAAAAAAACATGAGTACAAATTGTTGGCTCTTTATCATCTAGATCCGTTTTTTACTGAAATGGAGTTGGATATAAACAACGAGCATTTCTTTCAAAGCTTGGCCCATTTCGTCAAGGAAGCGAGAGAATCTCAAATGTATCTTCATCTGTTTCATGATGATATTTTGTCCGCCTTTCAGAAGCTCATGGATGCCTATGACATCCATGCGGTCTTTTTTAATGAGGACGAAGTAGGAAATGGTCGAAAACGTGATGATCAAGTAACCCGTTTCTTAGAAGAAAAGGGCATTCATGTGTCAAAGTGGCAAGATACACATCTTCACGGGGCGAGAGATATTTTAAAAGCAGATGGCTCGCATTATCAAGTGTTTACCCCATACTATCAAGCATGGCGGAAGCAAGAGAAGCAGCCTGTGATAAAAGTTGACAAATCATTTTTCAGCAGCGAGCATACGCTTTGTGATGAATCACTATCACAAAAAGGGAATGACAAGCTGCGCGACATCATCAAGGGATGTTCTAGAAAATTTGATCAAATCGGTTCAGATATGGCGATGAACACGTTGCATCATTTTATTCAAAAAAGGCTAGCGCGTTATCATGAAAAGCGAGATATTCCGTCTGTTTTTGGCACGAGCAAGCTGTCACGTTTCTTAAAAACTGGCACTATTTCGATTCGAACGGTCTTTCATGCAATTCATGAAGAAGCCCTATTTGAAGACGAGGGTAGGGAAACATTTACGAAAGAGCTGGCGTGGCGTGATTTTTATCATATGATTTATGCACATCATCCAGAGATGAAAGATAAAGAAATCAATTCGGCGTTTCAAGAAATGAAATGGAATGAAGATGAGGTGCTGTTTGATGCATGGTGTAAAGGTGAAACAGGCTTCCCGCTCGTTGATGCAGGAATGAGACAGCTAAATGAGGAGGGCTGGATGCATAATCGCTTGCGAATGGTCACAGCCTCATTTCTAACAAAGGATTATTTGATTGATTGGAGAAAGGGCGAAGGCTATTTTGCAAAAAAGCTGGTGGATTATGATGAGGCTTCAAATATCGGAGGATTTCAGTGGGCTGCCTCTGTCGGGACAGATGCCGTACCGTACTTCCGCATTTTTAACCCAACGACCCAGTCAAAGCGATTTGATTCGAGCGGGGATTATATTAGAAAATATGTACCAGAGCTAGAGCATGTCGATGAAAAATGGATTCATGAACCAAGTAAAATGTCGATAGATGAACAACTGAAATCGGGATGTGTGCTAGGTGATACATACCCGCTTCCGACAGTTGATCATCAGCAAATGCGCAAAAAGGCCATCTCACTATTCGAAGAAGCAAAACAACAATAAAAAATCCCCCTCTACATGAAAGGGGGATACAGATTTTTATCTAAAAGGCTCTTTGCTTTCATATTTAAACCGAGCGATGAGTAAGCAGAAGTAACATAGTACCCCGAATAAACAGGAAATAAAGAATGAATGAGCGAGCGCATAACCAAGCGCAAGGTGAGAATAAACAGACATGACACCTGAGATGGCTTGAAGTGTAATCAGAATGGCTGAAATAATCCAGCCATAATACAGCTGCTTCTGTTCTTTATAGTGCTTTATGGCATGGAACATTGCAACAAATATCCAGGCGAATAAAAGAAGTGCTGCTGCCCGGTGAGACATTTGAACCCACTGATTAAAGTACGCTGGAAGTGCACCGTCTTTTGAACAAAACGGGAAGACAGAACAAGCAAGGCTTGACTTTGTATGTCTTACATAAGCACCCGTATACACGACGATATACGTGTAGGTGATCAAACCATAAATATGGAACTGCATTCTTTTGCCGATATGAAGCGGCTTCACAAGCTTTGTTTCAGATCTGGTTGCCTCAAATACAAGAAGCGCAAGCAGTAATACTGAAGCAAAAGAAATGAGTGAAATACCGAAGTGCAGTGCCATCACAAGTGCGTTAGAACCAAAAACGACGGCAAGAGCACCTAAAAGCGCTTGAAGCAGTAAGAATATAATGGACATGATGACCAAAAATTTGGTTTCACGGAATACTGGACTGATTTTTTTCCAGCATAAGATCGCCAGAGCCAGTACAAGAATGGTGGAAACCCCTGTTGACATGCGGTGACTCCATTCGATAATGGAAGCAGGGTTCATTTCAGGAAAGAAACGACCGTGACAAAGAGGCCACTGCCGGCCGCATCCAAGACCCGAGCCGGTTTTCGTCACAAGCGCACCGCCAATCAGAACGATCAGCATCACAAACGTTGTGATCACGCTCAATAACCTTAAAGCAAATTTCATCAAATTATTTCACCTTCTCTAAAAAACTTCTGATCTAAATGAAAACCTCACATGCTCTCAAGTTTAAGCCAAATGCGTGTTCTGTTGCAATTCATAATGACCAAAGTTCACAAAAAAATGATATGTTAGTTCACAAAGTTTACAGATTTAGAGTGCTTGATCTTTCTTTGACAGTCTGATAGAAATAGAGGAGAGAATATTTCATTTTGCACCGCCTTCTGAAACACATATCTATCCTAATAAATTCACGAAAAGTTCACAAATAACTTCAAGATTGTCGTTTATTATTTAATAGGATGTTTTTTTACAGCTGTTTATCTTGTATGATAGAGTTGTAACGATTTTACGTTTCATTTGTACGTTTGAAGGTTTGGGCAAGGGAGGTTATACACATTGGCAAATTCCAAAACAGTTGCGGAAGCAGCTATTCATGGACAAATAGAAGAAACAACAGCTTGGAAAGATTTTCTCGCTCTGATTAAAATGGGCATCGTCAATTCCAACTTCATTACAACATTTACTGGAATGTGGCTTGCTTTTTATTTTACAGGTATGAGTTTCCTAGGGAATCTTGATATTGTGCTGTTAACAATGATTGGTTCTTCTCTTATTATTGCCGGTTCATGCGCAATTAATAATGCGTTCGACCGTGATATTGATATATTAATGGAAAGAACAAAAACAAGACCGACGGTTACAGGTAAGATTCAGCCGGGGCAAGCGTATGCATTTGGCATTTTGCTTGTTGTGCTTGGACTCATTATGCTTCTGATGACCACTATAACATCAGCGGTGATTGGATTTATTGGAGTCTTTACTTATGCGGTTCTTTACACCATGTGGTCTAAACGTCATTACACCATCAATACTGTCATTGGAAGTGTATCTGGTGCGGTGCCGCCATTAATCGGCTGGACAGCTGTCACAGGTACAATTGACACAACGGCTTGGGTTTTGTTTATGATTATGTTCATTTGGCAAATCCCTCACTTCTTGTCACTTGCGATTAAGAAAACGGAAGATTACCGTAAAGCCGGCATTCCAATGCTACCAGTTGTTTATGGCTTTGAAGTCACGAAGCGCCAAATCATCATTTGGACAGCATGTCTTCTCCCACTTCCATTTTTCTTAGGTGGATTAGGCTGGCCGATTGTCGCACTTGGCACATTGCTGAACATTGGATGGCTCGTCATTGGCCTTATGGGCTTTAAAATGAAAGACGTCATGAAGTGGTCAACGCTCATGTTCGTTTATTCATTAAACTACTTAACCATTTTTTTCGTTGCGATGATTATTATTACACTATTCTAGAGTAAAATACACTTTGATCACATCAAAACAATGGCTATATCTTATAACACAACATTTTCTAACAACTATGAAAGCCGCCTGATATTCAGTTCTATTTAGGCGGCTTTCTGTTTATACATAGATGGTATTTTGAGTAAAAACATCATTTTTTTATGAAAAGAGGAAATGTAAGTGCTTTTATAAGAGGCGGGGGTTATAGATGGGTGAAGAGTGATTTTATAAATAAGAGGTAAAAAGTGAAAGGCAAAGGAGATCAAGCAAAAGGGGTTGGGACAAATTATGATAAGAAAATGGCGTGTTTATTCACTGTTTCTCTTACTGACGCTCGTGTTAGCGGGCTGTGGTGAACCATACTTATCAACACTCAAACCAGTTGGGGAAGTAGCAGATAAACAATTTTTCCTAACGGTACTGAGTACACTCATTATGGTTCTTGTCGTCATTGTTGTATCGATCATTTTCTTTTACGTCATCATTAAATTCAAACGTTCTAAAGTAGGAGAAGATACGATTCCAAAGCAGGTGGAAGGGAACCGTAACCTAGAAATTACGTGGACAGCGATTCCAATTCTTCTCCTCATTATTCTCGTTGTACCTGTTGTGGCATATACGCTTGAACTAGGGGATACAAGCGCAATGGATAAGAAAAAACGAGATCCTGAAAAGACACTTGTTGTCAATGTAAGAGCCAGCTTGTATTGGTGGGAATTTGAATACCCTGACTATGGAATTGTCACAAGTCAGGAATTGATTGTACCGACGGATCAAAAGGTGTACTTTAAGCTGAA
The DNA here is from genome assembly GCF_003431975.1 of Bacillus pumilus. Classification (GTDB taxonomy): domain Bacteria; phylum Bacillota; class Bacilli; order Bacillales; family Bacillaceae; genus Bacillus; species Bacillus pumilus_N. The sequence continues at coordinate 1,467,604 of NZ_CP027116.1, forward strand.
AGCATCTGACGTGAAACACTCTTTCTGGGTTCCATCGGCTGGCGGTAAAATTGATACTAACACAGACAATGAAAACAAATTTTATTTAACCTTTGATTCAAAACGAACGAAAGATGCAGGAGAATATTTTTACGGGAAATGTGCAGAGCTTTGTGGTCCTTCACATGCTTTAATGGACTTTAAAGTTAAAACGCTTTCTCAAGATGAGTTTTTAGGATGGACGAAAAAAATGGCGGATTACAAGAAGCCTACATCCACAAAAGATCTCGCCCTAGAGGGTGAAAAATTATTTAAAGAGAAAAACTGCTTGAGCTGTCACGCAGTAGAGCCTGGGGACGAACGTCCGGAAGCGGCAAGGACGGCACCAAACCTTGCGACTTTTGGAGAGCGAACGAAAGTAGCTGGAATCAAAGACATGAACAAAGAAAATGTGAAAGCATGGCTGAAAGATCCAGAGAGCTTTAAACCAGGGAATAAGATGACAGGGACGTACCCTAAATTAGATGACTCAGAAGCAGATGCACTCTACGAGTATTTAAAGGGTCTTAAAATAGAGTAACGACTCAAGCGAATGCAAGAGGGCATGTAAACAATGTGAAGTTTTTGTTAAGAGCTCCCGAATATGTCTCTACAACCAAGAAGTAGCCATCTGTCAGACACAGTCTGTGTAAAATTAAGATAGACATCTATATGAAAAGGGGCAAATGGGAGATAAGAGGGGGATTTCATGGTGAGTACAATAGCTAAAAAGCGGGGGTTTGGCGCTGTCTTATGGGATTACTTGACGACGGTTGACCACAAAAAAATTGCCGTACTATATTTAGTGGCAGGGGGATTTTTCTTTTTAATTGGCGGCCTGGAAGCGATGATTATCCGTATTCAGCTAGCCATCCCTGAAAATGATTTTGTAAGTGCAGGGTTCTATAATGAAGTCATGACGATGCATGGAACAACGATGATTTTCCTTGCAGCAATGCCGCTTTTATTTGCATTAATGAATGCGGTTGTACCCATTCAAATTGGTGCACGTGACGTAGCGTTTCCGTTTGTGAATTCACTTGGTTTTTGGCTATTCTTTTTCGGAGGAATTTTCTTAAACCTTGGATGGTTTATGGGCGGGGCACCTGATGCAGGCTGGACTGCATATGCTTCGCTCACGCTGAATTCAGAAGGGCACGGCATGGATTTCTATATTTTAGGGTTGCAGATAGCGGGGATTGGGACGCTGATTGCCGGAATCAACTTTCTTGCAACGATTATTAATATGAGAACACCTGGTATGACGTATATGAGAATGCCGCTCTTTACTTGGACGACATTTGTCGCCTCGGCATTGATTTTATTCGCATTCCCGCCGCTTACAGCAGGGCTTGCGATGCTGATGCTTGATAGAATGTTTGATACGAGCTTTTTCAATCCAGAGCTCGGCGGAAATACAATCATCTGGGAGCATTTGTTCTGGATTTTCGGACACCCAGAAGTTTATATCTTAATCCTGCCAGCATTCGGAATATTCTCTGAAATCATTCCAGTGTTTGCGAGGAAAAGGTTGTTTGGTTATTCGTCCATGGTGTTTGCTACAGTATTAATTGGTTTCCTCGGATTCATGGTGTGGGCGCATCACATGTTCACAACAGGACTTGGTCCGATTGCCAATGCAATCTTTGCTGTCGCCACGATGGCGATTGCAGTGCCGACAGGAATTAAAGTATTTAACTGGCTACTCACCATATGGGGCGGTAATGTAAAGTTTACAACGCCGATGCTGTATTCCGTTGCCTTTATACCGTCATTTTTACTTGGCGGGGTAACCGGAGTCATGCTTGCAGCAGCTGCAGCGGATTATCAGTTCCATGATACGTACTTTGTTGTGGCGCATTTCCACTACGTCATTATTGGCGGTGTGGTATTCGGTATTTTAGCTGGTGTGCATTACTGGTGGCCGAAGATGTTTGGAAAAATACTAAATGAGAAGCTTGGGAAAATTAGCTTTGTGCTATTTTTCATCGGTTTCCATTTAACCTTCTTTATCCAGCATTTCCTCGGTCTTTGGGGCATGCCGCGCCGAGTCTTTACATTCCTGCCAGGTCAGGGGTTAGACCTTGGGAACTTGGTCAGTACGATTGGGGCACTGTTTATGTTTGTAGCTGTTGTCATCCTGTTGATTAACGTCATCTGGACGACAGCGAAAGGGGAGCGTGTATCGGGCGATCCTTGGGGAGATGGAAGAACGCTTGAATGGGCAGTGTCTTCACCTCCTCCAGAATATAACTTTAAACAGCTGCCACTTGTCAGAGGACTAGATCCATTATGGATTGAAAAAATGGACGGTAAAAAAGGAATGACAGCATCTGAACCGCTCGATGATATTCACATGCCGAATAATTCCATTTTACCTGTCATTATCTCATTCGGTCTATTTGTGTCAGCGTTTGGCTTCATGTATCGTCAAGAGCACAGCTGGGGGCTTCCAGTGATTCTCATTGGTCTTGGCATTACATTTGCGACCATGCTGGTTCGCTCTCTTAAAGATGATCATGGGTACCATATTCACAAAGAAGATCTGACCGATGACGATGATAAAGGGGTGAAAGCATAATGGAACCACAAAAAATGACAGCAGAAACTTTTCCGGCTTCTCCTGAGAAAGCTACATTAGAAGGGAAGAATAAGTTTGTCGGGTTCTGGTTGTTTCTTGGGGGAGAAACCGTTCTGTTTGCATCGCTCTTTGCCACTTATTTGGCGCTGAAAAACTCAAATGCAGGCGGAGCAAAAACCACTGATATGTTTGATCTCACACTTGTTTTTATTGCCACGATGCTTCTACTGACGAGCAGTTTAACGAGTGTGTATGCAATGTATCATATGAAAAACTTTGCCTTTAAAAAGATGCAGCTGTGGCTTGGCGTGACTGTGCTATTAGGTGCTTCATTTCTAGGGGTTGAGATTTACGAGTTCTATCATTATGTGCATGAGTATGAATTTACCATTACCAGCTCAGCTCTTGGTTCTTCCTTCTATACACTTGTTGGAACTCACGGGGCTCACGTCGCCTTCGGACTTTGCTGGATTACCGCTCTTATGATTCGAAATATGAGGCGCGGACTTGATTTGTACAATGCGCCGAAATATTATGTGGCAAGTCTGTATTGGCACTTCATTGATGTTGTGTGGGTCTTCATCTTTACCGTTGTATATTTAATGGGAATGGTGTGATAAGAATGGGAAATAAAAACACAAATCAGTCCAAAGTCGATCTTGTATACCGTAAAAAGAAAAATGCCGAAGAAATGAAGCATCAGCTCATTTCTTTCGGCTTGATGATTGGATTAACATTTGTTGCCTTTTTAACGATCGCCTCTGAAGATGTTGGGAACTGGTTCGCAGTACCATTTATTTTACTGCTTGCTGTCATTCAGGTGGCTTTTCAGCTTTATTATTTTATGCACATGAACCAAAAAGGGCATGAAACACCCGCATTGTTTCTTTATTCAGGTGTGTTTGTCGCGTTTATTACCGTATTAGCATTTTTGACCATTATTTGGTGGTAAGCCCGCTTTGCCCTTGAAGGAGGCGCAGCAATGGAGAACTTAGAAATATTCGGATTTCGGGCGTTATGGAGCCCTTACTATTTGACTTGTATTGTCATAGCAGCTGCTCTTTATCTGCTTCTTGTTACAAAGGGAAAGCACCGTGCGACGGTGAAAGAAAAAACGTTGTTTCTGACGGGGCTTGTTCTGTTATATGCCGCGAAAGGAAGCCCAATTGATTTGATGGGTCATATTATGTTTAGTGCACATATGGCGCAAATGGCGGTGCTCTATTTAGTTATCCCGCCTCTCCTCATTACAGGATTACCTGCGGCCATTTGGGAGCGGATCATACAAACGCCAGGCATTCAGCAAATCTTTCGTTTGTTTTCAAAGCCATTAATTGCATTGCTTGGGTTTAACGGCTTGTTTTCGATGTATCACATTCCACTTATATTTGATTTCGTGAAAACAGATCCGTTTTATCATGGGTTAATGACGGTGGTCATTTTTATCGCTGCCTTTTTCATGTGGTGGCCGCTCGTTCATAAAGTTCAAAGTCAGCCGCAGATTACAGGCATTTTAAAGCTTGGTTATATCATGGCAGACGGGATATTGATGACTCCTGCGTGTGCTCTGATCATGTTTAGTGATACACCGATCTATGCAACCTATTCGGATGCTGGCGCTTGGATACAAGCCCTGCATCTATGCGTGCCAAGTGACATGCTGGCAGGTCTTGCACTCACAGGTCCCGATATGTTCCATACCTTGCCGCTGTTAGAGGACCAGCAGCTAGGCGCAATTTTGATGAAAATTATTCAAGAGATTGTGTACGGCTCAATCCTTGCTGTAGTGTTCTTTGACTGGGCAAGAAAAGAAAGAGCGAAAGATGCGGTACCAGATGCGCTGATTCCGAAATATGAATGAAAAAAGCACAGCCAGATGGCTGTGCTTTTGTTTATGCTTCTGCTGTCATTGATTCAAGTTTTTCTTTCAGCTGTTCAAGCGTTTTTTTGCTTGATTGGATCAGAGACTTAGGGAAATCTTCGCCTTCACCGTATTCAACACCGTGCGGATAATAATGTTTTCCGAGTAATGGTGTGAGAAGCTGTATGTTTGCTCTTTTTGAGCCTACATCTCCTTCGGTGGCGTAGCCGGAAATGCGTAAATAAAAGGTTCCCTCTACCATGTTAAACTTTCTGTCGTACGTTACACGCTCGTAATCCCATTGATCGGCTCGTACAAACCCTTCACTTTCCATGATGAAATCTAATTTATTTAAGTCAGCTGTTACCTTTTCAATCCCCGTACCTTCAAACTTCACCCAAAACCCCTCCTTATAAAAATTCCCTTTACTGACAATCATAGTATGAAAGCGTTAAACTTTCAACTGTGAAAGGTATGTTCTTTTATAAGCTGGTTACAGTAATAAAGAAAATAACGGATGGAGGAATCAATGTGAAAACGAAAAAAATCAAAGATATTATGACAAAAAAAGTAGTGACATGCCAGCAAGACGATAATACGTATGAAGCAGCAGTCAAAATGAAAGACGCGGATATTGGGGCAATTCCTGTGGTTAACGGAGATCAGCTCGTTGGCATCGTGACAGACCGTGACCTTGTCCTCAGAGGCATTGCAGAAAAAAAGCCTAACTCACAGGAAGTAGGCTCACTGATGACAAGGGAAGTCCTAACAGCAGAAGAAGATGCAACGCTTGAAGAAATTGTCCGGTTGATGTCAGAACATCAGCTCCGCCGCATTCCCGTTGTGAAAGACGGCGCATTAACAGGGATCGTCGCTCTTGGAGATTTATCCGTCGAAGATTTATCAAATGATCGTGCAGGAGATGCACTGACAGAAATCTCTCAACAGGATCAAGATCATGGGCAAGGATTTCTTCATTAAGAGGGGCATATTTTAAATTCGTGTTAAATAGGCTGTATTGTCGTTGATAAATAGAGCAAGTTTTGTTTAAATGACAGTAGAAGGTACTTTTTGTACCTTGCCAATTTAACGGAGGTGTTTATTTGAAAACTGTGCTCAAAACACTCCTCATCCTCCTGATTATATCCGGAACGTACGTTCTGTTTATTCAATATGGATCTTCACCAGAAAAAGAAAACAGCAATGAGCCGAAGGTGTCTAATGAAGAAACAACTAGCGATAAGCCGATCAATATCCCGAAAAGGGGGCTCATGTCCTTTATGGGGAAATCTTCGAATGAAGTGCTTAAACAGCTGGGAGAACCAGATCGCATTGATCCTTCCGCATATGATTATGACTGGTGGGTGTACAACCAATCGAAGAAGCACTATATTCAAGTAGGGGTAAAGGATAGTAAAGTGGTGACCTTGTTTGCAACTGGAGACGGGCTCAATGTCGAACCGTTTAAAATCGGTCAAGCCACAAGTGAAGTGTTTAAAAAAACACAAATTGCACCTTACATTCATGTAGAGGATGAACAAAATTCATACCGATTCGAATTCTCAGAAGACGATATGAACACAAGACCCACTGTAAAAGTGGGAGATGATGTGTATGTTCAGCTTTACATGGATAAGTTCGAAAGCACCCTCTCAAGTATCAGGGCGTTTAACGCAGATACATTTGTGAAACAAAAACCGTATGAGGTCGTCTATCGTGGTCAATTGATAGAGCCTGAGGCAATATCGGGTGAAAAATGGAAAGATATCGAAGCTTCCAGTCAAAAACAAATTTTTGATATGACCAATATTATTCGTCATAAGTACAAACTCCCGACCTTAAAGTGGGATGATGAAACCTCTGAAGTGGCATTCATGCATAGTGAGGACATGAGAGAGAATCATTATTTCTCCCACGAATCAAAAAAATACGGTACGCTGAAAGACCGGTTAGAAAGAGGCGAGGTGGCATTTCAGCTCGCAGGTGAGAACATTGCTTACAACTATGTAGATGGCCCTGCAGCGGTAGAAGGCTGGCTCAATAGTGAAGGTCACAGGAAGGCGTTATTAAATAAAGATTACACGCATCTTGGCGTAGGTGTGAAAGAAAAATATTACACCCAAAACTTCATCAAGAAAACATCTTAAACGAAAGCAGCTGCACAATCGCAGCTGTTTTTTTGATTAAAAAAGAGGCTCACCAAAATAGCTGCTGGTGTATATAGTATAGTAGGCATTTGTATGGGGGGTGAGGATATGACAAACAAACAAAAACAAACATCCATTGATGAATTTAAACAATTCGTCAGACGCCATCCGAAGTTAATTCAAGAAGTGCAAACGCAAGAAAAAAGCTGGCAAAGTGTATACGAAAATTGGGTCATGTTTGGTGAGGAAGATGAGATGTGGTCTCCTTACCGGCAAACACAATCTGAAGACGCTAAAGAAGAAAAAGCCTCTAAGCCAAGTGGATCTGGAAAAGCAGATTTTATGTCTAAAATGGTTTCTGCCGTGAAAAAAATGGACGCCGATCAAATGAATGAACAAATTAACAAAATGAGCCAGTCCATTTCCTCTTTACAAAGCTTGCTCGGGCAATTTTCATCAAACGGCTCAAAGAAAGGTTCATCTGGAGGCAGTCAGCACCCATTCTCCTTCAGGAAAGATTAATGGAAAGGGGATGCTTTTGGTGCGGAAAGAAGTACAGGAGTTTGTCATGGCCGAAGAGGATCGAATCAAATTCATCAGACAGCGTCCTCTCTGGTACAGACAGCTGACTAGGCACCCTGAAAATCTATCGTCCTTTGAATTAGATAAAATGAATTTTTACGAAAAAACCATTCCTCATCGTGTGAGTCAGTTGAGCAACAGTGTCCAAATGGCTGAAATGATGATTCAAATGTTTCAAGCAATGCGCAATCAAAATGGAGCCGGGTGAGGCTTTTTTGAGTTGATTAAGATGTCTATTTCCTGAGCATCCTATAAAAGTAGATGAAAGGAGAATCAGATGATGAAATGGATGCTGTCAATATGCGCATTGCTTTTTCTTATCACCGGATGCCAAAGTCAACATGGAGAAAAACAAGTCATGAAGCAAGATCCAGCTGTACCAGTAATGCAGAAAGCCCAAAGCGAAATGAAGCAGCAAGGCTTTTTGATATATAAAGTACAGGGATCGTCTGTCTATATAGAAAGTACACTTCAAGATGTTCATCTTGAGCCTTCACGTTTAAAAAAGGATGAGAAGACGGGATATTTTACAGTATATGTAGACGGAAAACGTGCACGTAATGAGTATACTGCTGCATTTGTGGTCAAGCATCTTTCAAAAGGAAAGCATAAAATGACCGTTGTGCTGAATTCCCGTCATCCAGAATATAAACAGAAAAGAGAAACATGGGATGTATTTATCACGTAAAAGCATTTTCTGATCTATAGGTTTCGTGGTAAACTATGAATTGGAGGTGCAACATTTATGTATGCGACAATCGAATCTGTGGAGCTCCAAGAGGAAGCAAATCAATTGGCTGCCATGATTCTTCAGTCGGAGGAGGCTGAACATTACCGCGACTGCTTTAAGCGTCTCCAGCAAGACGAAGAAGCCCAACAAATTATTGCCCATTTTACAAAAGTAAAAGAGCAATATGAGGATGTGCAGCGGTTCGGCAAATACCATCCGGACTATAGAACGATCTCAAAAGAAATGCGTGAGGTCAAAAGAAAGCTAGATCTTCACGATACAGTGGTTGATTTCAAAAAAGCAGAAACTGCGGTTCAATCCATCTTAGATGAGATTAGTATTGAAATCGGTCAAGCTGTATCAGCATATATTAAAGTTCCAACAGGGAACCCATATTTTGATGGTTTATCATCATGCGGCGGTGGCTGTGGATCAGGTGGCAGCTGTGGCTGTAAAGTATCTTGACGAGACTTGAATGTCTCGTCTTTTACATAATGATTGAAAAGAATTGAAAAGCGGCAGGTGAAAAGATGGAAACCAAACGTCAAGGGATGGTCGTTTGGCTGCATTCGTTAAAGCAGTCAAAGGCGCTAAGAAAATTTGGGAATGTTCACTATATTTCAAGGAAAATGAAATATGCAGTGATCTATTGTGATATGAATGATCTCGAGCGCCATATGGCTAAGCTCAGCTCATTGCCATTTGTGAAACGTGTTGAGCCTTCATATAAACCTTTTATTAAATTAGAGTACGAATCCAAATTGGACAAAGCAAAAGAGTATGATTATAAGGTGGGCTTTTAAAGACACAAAAAAACCCCCGCGGCATCACCCGCGGGGTCCTTCTATTCTTAATGATTCATTAAGGAGAAGGCAAAGGGAGAGGAGAAACCGGAGGAAGAACTTATGGGGAAACGTAAGTCTTCTCCGCGGTTGGCAACAGCACCACATCAGATGCTGTTATAAGTAGTATGACCCCGCATTCCTTGATCTATACATAGAAAATGAATGAAAATCCTTGCATTGTCCCTCGCGAAGTGATGTGGTAAGATAATGTTGAATTTTTTGTCATCAACAATAACCAATAGAAGCAAGTAGAAAAAGTGGTGGAAAAATGAGAGTCATCTCTGGAACGAGAAAAGGCCGCACACTTAAAGCGGTACCAGGTCAATCAACAAGACCGACAACAGATAAAGTAAAAGAATCAATCTTTAATATGATCGGCCCGTATTTCGATGGCGGATGGGCTCTTGATTTATTTGCGGGAAGCGGTGGTTTAGGGATTGAAGCGCTCTCTAGAGGGTTCGATCACTGCATATTCGTTGATCGAGATATGAAGGCGATTCAGACGATTAAAGGAAACCTCAATCAATTGTCGCTGATGGACCAAAGTGAAGTGTTTCGAAATGAGGCAAAGCGTGCACTCGCAGCTGTTGTAAAACGAGAGGAATCCTTTCAAGCGATCTTTCTTGATCCGCCTTATAAAGATCAACAGTTGAAAGCACTTCTTGAAATGATTGACGAACATTCTTTATTAACAGATGACGGCGTGATCGTGTGTGAGCATGATAAGGACGTCACGTTGCCAGAAGAAGCTGGACAGCTTTACATATCCAGGCAGGAACTGTACGGGTTGACCGGTATTACGATCTATAGAAAGCGGGGAAATTAAAGCATGGGGAATATAGCCGTTTGTCCGGGCAGCTTCGATCCAGTCACATTGGGCCATTTGGATATCATCAAAAGAGGTGCAAAGATTTTTGATGAAGTGTATGTATGTGTCCTAAATAACTCATCGAAAAAACCGTTATTTACTGTTGAAGAACGGTGTGAACTGATTCGTCAGGCGACGAAGGACTTGCCAAATATCAAAGTTGAATCCTTTCACGGTCTGCTTGTTGATTATGCAAAACAAAAAGAAGCCAAGGTCATTTTACGCGGACTTAGAGCTGTGACGGACTTTGAATATGAAATGCAAGGTACATCAATGAATAAAGTGCTAAACGATGAAATTGAAACATTTTTCATGATGACCAATAATCAATATTCCTTCCTGAGCTCAAGTATTGTCAAAGAAGTAGCGAAATATCATGGAGCTGTCCAAGATCTTGTCCCAAAAGAGGTAGAAGCAGCGCTGAAAGAAAAATTTAATGGATGAGTGCCCCGTGCACTCATCCATTTTTTAATTTCTGATAGTATAGCGCGATATACACGATCAAGCTGCATAATGTGATCAAAGGACCAGCTGTCACAAGCTGATTCCAAAGCATGCTGCTGTACATGACAACCTGATGGCTTGCTTCAAAGGCACCTGCTGGGAGTGCAATGTCAGATCGAGAGACATAAAGAGGCTTGAATAATAAAAAGGCAAAAACAGCTGCATAAACCCCGTGGAGCAAACGAGCGAAGAAAAACGGTTTAAAGCGTATATCTGTTGCCGCCAAAATACCGGCGACTTGAGCTTGAACAGAAAACCCGCTGAATCCTAAAATAAAGCTGACGACAATCGTTTTAGCGAGAAGGCTGACTTCCTGTGACCCTGTTAGCTGGCTGCCTAATGTGATTTCGAATAAACCGGCAATCATCGCAAGATCTAATTCTGGCGGAAGATGCATCGCTTGCAGCATAGATCTGATCCCTATGGATAATAGATCTGTCACATGAACAACTGACAGCATTTTGCTAAACACAGAAAATAAGATAATAAAGCCGCCAATCATAAAGAGTGTTTGGACTGATGACATCACCGCATCACTTAAAATTTGGCCGAGCGGTCTTTTTTCTGCGAGTCTTGCTTTATGAAGAGCGCTGAATGCCTCTTGAAACGGTGGGAATAAAAATCGCTTACGACCTCTCAAGTGTGCATCATGCCGCGCTTTATATCCTCGCATCGTCACACCAACAGCGAGATTCCCTAAATAATGTGCACAGGCCAAAACAACCCCTAAAGCTGGATGATGAAAAAAACCAACAGCCACCGCACCGAAAATAAACAGTGGATTCGATGAATTTGTAAAAGACACGAGGCGCTCCGCTTCGATTTGTGTCAGCTGCCTTTCCTGCCTGAGTCTTGTGGTTAATTTTGCACCAGAAGGAAAGCCTGATGCCATCCCCATCGCTAGGACAAATCCGCCTACACCAGGTACCCGAAAGATGGGGCGCATAAATGGCTCTAATAATACCCCGACAAATCTGACAATCCCAAAACTAATTAATAGCTCGGACAAAATAAAAAAAGGAAGCAATGATGGAAATACAACCTCCCACCACATTGCAAGTCCATTTTTCGACGCTTGCAAAGAGGCTTGTGGATGTGTAATCACAGTGGCTGTTAAAAAGATAAAAAATGCAGCGATGAACAGAGTGTTCCATTTTTTCATGGAGATTTCGCCCCTTGCCGTTATGATCTATTGGCGAGCTCGTAATCCAAAAGAGAAACTTGCCGAGCCTGTCTTCTATTACTATACGAGCAGAAGGGGCATGTTTAGACCAATAGATTCGTATATATGCATAGAAAGAGGAGGGTGGATTTTCATGAAGCGACCAGTCATCGGGCTTGCATTAGGCTCCGGGGGTGCGAGGGGAATGGCACATATCGGAGTTTTATCCAGTCTTGAGAAACAAGGAATTCAGATAGATATGATCGCTGGCAGCAGTATTGGAGCACTTGTTGGGAGCTTTTATGCGGCAGGACAAGACGTAGAAAAAATGAAAAAACTTGCACTTGTCTTCAGAAGAAAGTATTATGCTGACTATACACTGCCAAAAATCGGTCTTTTAAAAGGGAATCGAATTTTGCAGCTGATTCACACATTTACATATGGGAAGAAATTCGAAGAATTAAGAATGCCTCTTGCGGTTGTAGCCTGTGATCTCGAGACAGGGGAGAAGATCGTGTTTAAAGAAGGGTCTGTATCACAAGCAGTGAGAGCAAGCATTAGCATTCCGGGCGTGTTTGTTCCTCACGAAATAGGTGGCAGACAGCTAGTGGATGGAGCGGTTGTTGACCGCATTCCTGTATCTGTTTTAAAAGAAATGGGTGCAGATCTCATCATCGCCTCTGATGTATCAAGAGTGAAAAAAACAGAAAAGGCGACGAGATTATCAGATGTCATTATGCAAAGTTTGGACATCCTTCAAAATGAACTGGTCCGTCATCAAACCATTCACGCAGATCTCATGATCCGGCCGAAGCTTGAAACATTTAGCTCTAGTGCGTTCGCGCAGGTGCAGGAGATGATTGAAGCAGGTGAGCTCGCCGCAGATCAACTAGCAGGTAAACTGAAAGATGTCATTGATAAATGGGAGTGTTAATCGAATGAAAAAATTGAATATTCGCTGGCTCAGCTTTTTTGTCGTTGTTCTTGTATTGCTTGGCTTAACCTTTGTCAAACTGCCGTATTACGTGACAAAGCCGGGAGATGCAACAGAAATTGCTCCCCACATTCAAGTAGACGGCGGACATGGCGAGAAGGGCAGCTTCTCGCTTATGACGATAAAAGTAGGTCCAGCCAATCCGTATACGTATTTGCTTGCGAAAATGAATAAATATGACGAAATCGTTCCAGAAGAAAATATTAAAGCGGACGGAGAGTCGGATCAAGATTATATGAAAAGGCAGCTTCAGCTCATGAAAAGCTCTCAAGAAAATGCCATGATTGCAGCGTATACAAAAGCAGGCAAAAAAGTAGATTATACATTTAACGGGGTTTATGCAAGCTACGTGATGAAAGGAATGCCTGCTTACGGCAAAATTGAAGTGGGCGACCGGATCAAAAGTGTTGATGGCAAGACCTATGATTCTGCTGATAAAATGGTTTCGTATATCAGCGGCCAAAAAGCAGGGACATCTGTCCGTTTTGTCCTTGAACGAAATGGCAAAGACATCACGGAGAAAGTGACGTTAAAACCATTTAAAGAAGAGCCGAATCGAGTTGGAATCGGCGTATCATTATTTACAGATCGACATGTGAAAGTCTCTCCTTCTATTAAGGTAGATATTGAAAATATCGGCGGCCCGTCAGCAGGACTTATGATGTCACTTGAAATTTATAACCAGCTGACAAAAGAAGATGAAACACATGGCTATGCGATTGCGGGAACGGGAACGATTGATGCCGATGGAACGGTCGGTCCAATTGGCGGAATTGATCAAAAGGTTGTGGCAGCAGATAAAGCTGGAAAAGATATATTCTTTGCACCAAACGATAAAGGTGACCCAAATTCAGACTACCGAAATGCAGTCAAAACAGCGAAAGATATTAAAAGTGATATGAAAATTGTGCCAGTAGATACGATGCAGGATGCCCTGAACTATTTAAACAAGTTAAAAGAGAAAGCATCTTAATCAAAAAGAGCAGCCATCAAGGCTGCTCTCAGCTTGTAGACAAAGTCTACAATCTTTTTTATTTTTAGCGTAAGTATGATGGATGAAAATTAATGAAAAAGGCTTCCCACACACCTAGCCTAGCTTCGCTAGGTGTGTGGCAATTTTTTTCATGTTCTGGCATGCGGCTGTGAGGAGAACTTGCTCACTCACGTTTTGTTTTCCCCTCAACCGGCAGTAGCGAAGCCCATGCAGTTGTTTTGAATCTGCAAAGCTTCGCTCTATTTTTTCTTTTCTTTTTTTATATAGCTCTTTTCCAGAGACAGTTAGACGATTCTGTCTGATCTTTTCTTTATGTTCTTCCCATATGTGTCTTGAGATGACTTTTTGATGATTTTTAGACCTTGTGCATCTTTCAAGGAAAGGACACGATGCACATTTTTTAGGATCTGATTTGTAGAATCGATAACCTTTTCGATCAGTTGTCGTATATAAAAGCTTCTCACCCTTTGGGCATATGTAATGGTCATGTTCAGAATCATACTGAAATTTCCACTTCTCAAATAACCCTCTTGTTGGATGAAAACGTCTATGAGCAATGACACCAAAAATATGTCGATCAGATAAACCTTTACAAATTGGTGTTGTCAAATAACCTGAATCAAGCGCAACAGCTTCTACTTGAAAACCAAATCGTGCGATTTGGTGATCTAATCGATCAAGATACGGGACAGAATCATGAACATTTCCAGGTGTGACATGAGCATCAGTGATGATATTGTACTTCATATCCGTTGTACGATGATCTAGATAGAAAAAGCCTTCTGGCTTGTTTTCACGATAAAGATAGCCACTTTCAGGATCAGTCATACTTTGACGAATGTCTTTTTCTGTTTTCACCTCCTCCTTTACCTTTAAGAGCTTTTTTCCATGTGCCACCCGATCTTCTTGGACTGCTTCTTCTAATTCATTGATATAGTTCTGGGTATCTTGTTCAATCGTTTTTCTCGTATATTTATGTTTATTAGCATTAGCTTTAAGATGAGTTGAATCAGTAAAAAGAACGCGACCTCCTACCATATCATGATTGATAGCTTGAAGCACAATCTCATCGAAAATGTCTTGAAAAATCGTTGTATCTTTAAATCGAGTACGACGATTCCAGCTAATAGTGGAGTGATGGGGAACGGGATCATTGATGTTCAAACCTAAAAACCATCTATACGCCATGTTATAGTAAATTTCTTTTTCGAGTTGTCTTTCAGAACGGATACCGTACAGGTATCCGATAAACATCATTTTGAACAAAATAAGCGGATCAAGAGAAGGACGGCCTTTATTCTCACTATAATAGGGTTTTACTTTATCTACGATAAATGAAAAATCAATGTACTGATCAATTTTACGAAGCAGGTGATCCTCTTCGACCAGTTGATCTAGCAATACAAATTCGGCTTCGTGCTGAGAAGAATTTCTAGTGTGGAACATGAGAAAAACACCTTCCTTAAGTGGGGTTTTCTCTATTATAAAATGAGGAGATGGAAAGTTTAAGGGGAAAAATAAAGCTGTCGAGATTTTCTCGACAGCCTGCAGCTTGTAGACAAAGTCTACAAGCTTTTTTGTATAATAAGGGTAATAACACAAGTCTGTGGGGGATGAACATGTTATCCAAACGTGAAGAAGAAAGACGAAACCAATTAGAAGTAGTGGCTTTAGATGAATTAGTGCCTCAAGATCATCTTGTACGGAAAATAGATCAAGCAATCGATTTTGACTTCATTTATGATCTTGTCAAAGATCATTATAGTTCCGACAATGGTAGACCAAGTGTTGATCCTGTTGTTCTCATTAAGATGGTCTTAATCCAATATCTATTTGGTATTCGCTCTATGCGTCAAACCATTAAAGAAATTGAAACTAACGTGGCTTATCGTTGGTTTATTGGATATGGGTTTTCGGAGAAAATCCCGCACTTTTCTACCTTCGGTAAAAACTACGTGAGACGCTTCCACGATACAGATTTATTTGAACAAATTTTTTATCGAATCTTAAGAGAAGCGATGAAAAAAGGGTTCGTTGACCCTTCAATTGCCTTCATTGATTCCACTCATGTCAAGGCGAATGCCAATAAGAAGAAACTTGAAAAGAAAGTCGTTCGAGTAGAGACGAGAAGTTATCAAAATCAGCTCCATGAGGAGATCAATATTGATCGTGAAGAACATGGAAAAAAGCCCTTACCCCTACAGAATAAAGAAGAAACAAAAGAAGTTAAAGTTAGCACGACTGACCCAGAAAGTGGCTACTATGTAAAGGATGAACGTGAAAAATCATTTGCTTATTCATTTCATACAGCTTGTGATTCAAAAGGATTTATTTTAGGCTCGTTGGTCACAGGCGGAAATGTTCATGATAGTCGTATGTTGGATTCACTCGTATCAGAGGTATCAGAGAAAGTCGGAAAACCAAATGTAGTCGCAGTAGATGCGGGATATAAAACACCTTATCTCGCTAAGTTTTTAATGGATCAAGAGATAAGACCTGTCATGCCTTACACTCGTCCAAGAACAAAAGCTGGTTATTTGAAAAAGAGTGAATACGTATATGATGCATATTTTGATTGTTACATTTGCCCCAACGGGCAAATTCTCTCTTATCGTACAACGACTAGAGAAGGCTATAAGCAATATGCGTCTGATTCAGAGATATGTAAGTCCTGCTCATATTTAGATAAATGTACACAAAGTCAAAATCACACCAAACAAATTCATCGGCATATTTGGCAGGACTATCTAGATGAAGCAGACCATCTGAGACTGACACAAATGAATAAAGACATTTATGCAAAACGGAAAGAAACAATAGAACGCGTTTTTGCGGATGCAAAAGAAAAGCATGGTATGCGTTGGACGAAACTTCGTGGACTCAAAAAAGTTTCAATGCAGGCGATGCTTACTTTCGCTGCCATGAATCTCAAAAAGCTAGCAAACTGGACATGGAAAGGACCATGTCCAGCGTAAAACACATGATGTTTTTATCAAAAAAATGTGAAAACCCCACTTTTACTTGAAGTAAAGGTGGGGTTTGTCTACGGTCTGAGAGCAGCCATCAAGGCTGCTCTTTTTATGAAGACTGGAAGAGACCAGTCTCTTCATCATATCGGATTGGGGAGGTTTTAAACTCCGCTTCCGTTAAATTCGTTTGCATAGGCTCTTTGATGGGCAGGCTGAAGACGCGGGACGCCCGAATATCAAGATCGAGTGCGGGATGTGAAAAGGCAGATAGCTTGCTTACGAGAGGCACATCCAATTCTTTTTTCACAAGAGATAAATATTGCTGCCCTTTTTTTGACATACCAAGTAAACGAATGTAAGGCGCTTTTCTCTCTTTCAGCAGCTCGTGCATGGCGGTTTTTTTCATCCTCATTAAGAGCTGTGTATTCATCCGCTGCAGCCTTGTCCACGTATATCGTTTTGTTTTCAAAAGAGATAGATATTCCTCGTAGGAGGATGCGTGTGAAATCGCCTTTTGCATGCGGTGTTCGATGCCTTCTTCGATTTCGTAGATGCCTGCTAGCTCTGCTGTATCCATTGTGTGAAAGACCTGTTTTAAGAAGCTAAAGTAGGCTTCTTGTGTATGTAAAAGACCATAAGAAGAATGATAGTCCTGTAATTGCTTGAGCGTAGCTTGTGGGAGATATGCTGTGACTTGTTCAAATGTACCGTGCACTTTTAAAGCTTTTCGTATACTAGTTGCGCTTGCGATTTTTTGATTTTCAGGAAGCTCTTCATCATGATAACCAGATGCAATTCTTCGAGAGGTAAAGGGCTCCATATGAGGAGATCTCTCCAAAATGGCTTTGACATAATGGAAACCTAAAATGTTATTGGGTCTAGATAGATCCAGTAAGTGCTTAGGATCAATCACCTCTTGAAACGCAGCTGCTGCAGCTGCTGGATAACTAAAGCCTTCTTTCACTTTTTCTTTTGTGAAAAAATCAATTTCTTCTTTTTTCTCATGCCAAGCGTGAGCGGTTCGCTCAAATGCTTCGATGTCTCCGTCCTCGCTGCCGAAAAAAAGGGAGCGGCATTTTAAAGCATCTAGAATTGCGACAGCACCGTTTGCAAAGGTTTCAGCCTTTTGCACTGCGTAAATGTATGGAAGCTCACACACAATGTCTACACCGTTTTGCAGCGCCATTTTTGTCCGTGCCCATTTTGATACGATGGCAGGCTCTCCTCGCTGGAGGAAAGAACCACTCATGACGGCAATGGCAACATCTGAGGAGGTAAGTGTTTTTGCCTGACGAACATGATAGGCATGTCCATAATGAAATGGATTGTACTCGACAACGACTCCTGTTGCTTTCAATTGATGTTCCGCCTTTCTTGCTATGGTTAAATGGTCTATGCTACAGTAGCATAAGGGAAAAATGAAGCCCATTTTTTTCAGTGTAGGCATTCAGAGAACTGATGTCAAACAACCCTCTGACATCACAAAGGACTGTAAAGAAAAAATATTGACAAATAGCATGATGAAAGCTATAATCATGTTTGTTGCTCTTAGAGGTGATACAATTGAAATGGACAGTTTATCAGTTACATCAAAAAGCTAAAAACAGCTTCGATTTTCATGAGACGGTTGACTTAAATGAACTTACTAGCCTTCATTCAGATATACGTCACATTTCACCGGTAGAGGTGAAAGGGACTGGAGTGATCGAATCAAAGCAAGTCGCATTTGATTTAACCATCACAGGTGAAATGACATTGCCTTGTTCAAGAACGCTTGTTGATGTAAATTATCCATTTGCGATTTCAACGAAAGAACTATTTGTACTTCATAAGACAGACGATATAGAAGATGAAGACGTTTCTATTGTAGAAGACGACATCATCGACTTAACGCCTATAGTCAAGGAAGAAATTCTTCTTGAAGTGCCGATGCAAATCTTTTGCGACCAAACTGACGTAAAAGGTGCTGCACCACAAGAAGGGAATGACTGGGCGGTCATTTCGGAAGATGCACATCAAAACCGAATTGATCCGCGTCTGGAAGGCTTGAAAAAGCTTTTAGAAGAAAATAATGAATCTTAACTCTTTAAGGAGGTGGGAATAATGGCTGTACCTTTTAGAAGAACTTCTAAAATGAAAAAAAGATTGCGTCGTACGCATTTCAAACTACAAGTACCTGGTATGGTAGCTTGCCCAGAATGCGGTGAAATGAAAATTTCTCATCGTGTCTGCAAATCTTGCGGAACATACAAAGGCAAAGACGTAAAAAGCAACTAATGCTTGATAAAAAAGCGTAAGGGAATCATCCCTTGCGTTTTTTTATTTGTCTATTTTTATGTTTCTCTCCTGCAAATAGTCTATCTACTCTAGTAGGCGCATATGATGTGGTATTCAGATTCAGGGGGGATGATCAATTGACGATTACAAGGCAGGACGCATGGACGCAAGATGAGGATTTACTTTTAGCAGAAGTCGTCTTAAGGCACATTCGAGATGGAGGAACGCAGCTTTCCGCGTTTGAGGAAGTCGGGAAAGCATTGTCAAGAACAGCTGCAGCATGTGGTTTCAGGTGGAACTCATATGTCAGAAAACAATATCAGGCAGGCATTGAGCTGGCGAAAAAACAGCGGAAAGAGCTACGTAAAAAAATCGGTATCCATTCCTCTGGTTTACCACAGCATGCGTTAACGATAGAAGAGAGGACATCTTCAAATGAGACTGAATTAACCCTTCGAGAAGTGATTCAATTTTTAGAGCAGCTTGAAAAAGAACCTGATGGACCTGCTCATTTACGCGAGGAACTGGCAGATGCACAGCATCAATTGAAGTCGCTCACAGAAGAAAATGAACACTTGAAGCGTCAATTAAAAATGACAGAAGAAGATTACCGCGCGCTCATTGGTATTGTTGAAAGAGTCAAACAGAATATTAGCTTAAAAGAATATGCGAAATAACAAAACGCCCCTCACAGAGAAAGGAGGGGCGTTTTGTGATCAGCCTTTAAGCGGATTCACCTGTATTTTTTTGAATATGTGCGGGCTCCCAGATGAGTGGATTTTCACCCTTATCGCGTTCCATATCATATTTTACTGTTTCAAAGCCCATTTTATCCCAAAAACCGGCAGATTTGACGCGCGGATTGGTCCGAATTGGCAATCCGAACGATTTGGCGAATTCAACAAGTGCTTCGCCGTATCCTTTGCGCTGATATCCAGGAAGCACTTCCAGCTTCCACAGCTCTAAATAATCATGGTTGTGGTCAAAATATGTTGTCGTTGAGCCGTCCACTTGATAAAGGCTCATACGTGCTACTAGCTTATCTCCAAAATAGATCCCGTAAAAAGGAGAATTGCTATCATTTTCAATCATATTACTTTCAAGGTCTTCAAGCATGGATAGTTCTTGTATGCCATATTCCTTAAATTGTTTAAATTCCTCTAATGTTTTGTAATTAATTAGAAGTCGTTTTACTTGTGCCATATGATCTTCCCCCTTACACACATAATGTCGACAGTGATGTCATTGAAGACGTTTTCATCCCATCCGCCTCAAAAAGTTTTTACACTTATTATTATAGTTTTTAAATTAAAAAAATTCAATCGTAGTGCGCTATCTGCTTTTTGCATCAAGACATGAACCTGTTAAAATAGTGAACAGGATGAAGTAAACAGAAAAAGGGAAGTGTGGCAGTTGAACATTGGAATCGTTGGCGGCGGGGCGATTGGTCTGCTTTGTGCTAGTTACTTATCACAGCATCATGACATCACAGTCTTTACAAGAAGAAACGAACAAGCAGAAGAGATTCGAGCATCAGGCATCAAGCGAATCGTAAAAGGAGAAACAGTTCAAGCGGCTGTTCATGCTCAGGCTGGAATAACAGGAGTATTTGATTTACTTATCGTGACGGTGAAATATCATCATTTGCAAGATGTACTCGATAAACTATCGACATTACCTCCTCAGCGTATCTTATTTTTACAAAACGGAATGGCTCATTTATTAGATCTGGAGAATTGGAAAACAGACCATTCTTTATATATAGGTGTGGTAGAGCACGGGGCTATGAAGGTGTCTGACCATGAAGTGAGCCATACAGGTATTGGTGTCATTAAGTGGGGGGCATTTCATCATGAGGAAACAGCTGATATAAAAAATGTATTAAATGAGTCAGTATCTCATTTTCAGATGATCTATACGGATGAATGGAAAAGGGTGCTGGAGGAAAAACTGCTTGTCAATGTTTGTATTAACCCGCTGACTGCTTTACTGCATGTGAAAAACGGGGAATTGATCGCAAATCCCTCATATGAACACATGATGACATGTGCATTTGAAGAAGCGGTATCCATCTTGAGCTTGTCTGAAAAAGAACGACTCTGGCTTCATGTGGTTTCTATTTGCGAGAAAACGGCTGATAATCAGTCTTCTATGCTTCAAGATATCGTGAAAGGCCGCCAAACCGAAAGAAAAGCCATCATTGGCTACCTTTTAAAAAAGGCTCAAGCTCAAGGCATTGCGGCGCCGCATCTGACTTTCTTTCATCGAAGTTTGGAAGTATTGGAAAAAAAGCAAACAAAATCTTTTGAGTGAGCTCATTTACATGCTATACTTTTTCGGGAAACTAACTATTTATTGAAGAAAGGAAGTTCTAAACATGCAATTGACTGAACTTTCCATCCGAAGTCAGAATTTATTCATACGTGATTATATAGAAGAAAAAAAAGAGATGACGGCTTTTTTTGATTATGATATACATTCTGAGCATACATGGAAAAAGAGATACGACGATCTCATGGAAACGAGCTTCCCGCGTGAGGCTTTAGCGGATTATATGAGCGCATACCACGCAAAGTTTGAATCGGCAGCCATGCGGCAGAACATTGAAAAGATCCGTGATGAACGGAGTGTCATGGTGGTTGGAGGACAGCAGGCGGGTCTATTAACAGGACCGCTTTATACCATACATAAAATCATATCCATCCTTCAGTTTGCAAAAGAAAAAGAAGCAGAGCTTTCGGTCCCTGTGATTCCGGTCTTTTGGGTAGCCGGCGAGGATCATGACGTAGATGAAATTAATTTTGTGTACACGTCTGGCGAAAAAGGTCCAGTTAAACAAAAACTGTCATTACATAACGTCAAAAAAGCGGCTGCGAAAAGAACACCACTGGATCAAGAAAAAACTGAGAAATGGCTCCGTGATGTGTTTTCAACGTATGAAGAATCTGAGTATACCAATGATTTGTTTGATCAGCTTCTTCGATGTTTACGCAAATCACAAACGTTTACTGATTTCTTTGAATGGATGGTTGCGGGCCTCTTTGAAGAAGATGGACTGCTCTTATTTAATTCAGGCGACTTAGGTGCCAAACCACTTGAGCGTGCGTTATTCAAGCACATTGTTGAGACAAATGATTCGGTTACTGCTCACTTAAATGACACGCAGGCTGCTATGAAACGAGCAGGATATCAGCCAATCATTGAAGCTGGTGATCATCAGGCGAACCTGTTTTACGAATATGATGAGGAACGTTTCCTCATTGAAAAAGAGAACGGCCAGTTTTCTATTTCAGAAGTGGGGCTTACATGGACAAAGGAAGAGCTTCTGCAGGAAGTCGAGGAGCACCCAGAACGATTTAGCAACAATGTGGTCACACGCCCCCTGATGCAGGAAACCCTTCTCCCGACACTTGCTTTTATGGCAGGGCACGGCGAAGTCAACTATTGGGGAGAGCTGAAAGGAATCTTTGAGCATTTTAAATTAAAGATGGCACCTGTTCTTCCGAGACTGCATGTGACCATTCTTGAAAGGCATATTGACAAGAAACTACCGGTAAGAGAACTGTCGCTAGAAGAAGTGCTGACAAGCGGAGTAAAAGAAAAGAAAGAGGCTCACTTTCAGCAAAGCCTTCCAGACAGCTTTGTTCAAGCGGTTGAACAGGCGAAGCGTGAATTAGAGAGTGTCCATAGCGTGATGAGACAAGAAGCACTGGAGATTGAACCAAACTTCGAGCAGCTACTAGATAAAAATGCCAAATTTATCGAAGACCAGCTTCAGTTTGTTTATCAAAAGGTGGCGCAGCGTGTGGAAGAAAAAGAAGGATATATCCTTCGGGACTTTGAACGGATTGAAAATAGTTTAAAACCACTAGATGCCCCGCAAGAAAGAATTTGGAATATCATGTACTTTTTAAACAAATATGGTCCAGAATTCTTCAAAACGTTCAAAAATCTGCCATTTTCATTTCAAAACAAGCAACAAATTGTCAAACTATGAAATAAAGTTTTAATGAACCCTGACTAGTTCAGGGTTTTTTTTTATGTGGAAACAGTGTAAAATAAGTTTTGTGGAGAGAAGTGGTGGATAGTGGAGAGTAAGGGTGAGAAAGTGGGGCTCTGATTATCATGTTCATGGGTGAATACCAACATACGATTGATACAAAAGGGCGCATGATCATCCCTGCTAAATTTAGAGACGGTCTCGGAGAACAGTTTGTGCTGACGAGAGGGCTTGATCAATGTTTATTTGGCTACCCTATGAGTGAGTGGAAACTAATTGAAGAGAAGCTCAAAGCATTACCGCTAACGAAAAAAGATGCACGTGCGTTTACCCGGTTCTTCTTCTCTGGCGCAGTCGAATGCGATCTGGACAAGCAGGGGCGTATTAACATCGCATCAAACCTACTCCAATATGCAAAACTCGAAAAAGAATGTGTGGTCATCGGCGTTTCAAATCGAATTGAGTTGTGGAGTAAGTCGATCTGGGAACAATATACAGAAGAGCAAGAAGATTCTTTTGCTGAAATTGCTGAAAACATGATTGGATTTGATATATAATAATCCCTTGTGCAGCAAGCTTTCTACACATTCATTTCTATTTGAAAAAGGTGGGACCATAACATCATGTTTCAACATGAGACAGTATTATTAAAAGAAACAGTTGACGGTTTAAACGTCAAAGAAGACGGTACATATGTGGACTGCACGCTAGGCGGAGCAGGTCATAGCTCATATTTACTATCTCAATTATCAGAAAAAGGAACATTGATTGGATTTGACCAAGACGATGCTGCACTGGATCATGCAAGAGAGAAGCTCGCGGATTCTAAAGCGAACATTCTTTTCATAAAAAGCAACTTCCGATATTTAAAAGAGCGTCTGAATGAACAAGGTATTACAAGCGTAGACGGGGTGATTTTTGACCTTGGGGTTTCATCTCCTCAGCTTGACACGCCAGAAAGAGGCTTTAGTTATCACCACGATGCACCTCTTGATATGCGAATGGATCAATCAGCCGCATTATCGGCAAAACAAGTGGTGAATGAATGGCCATTTGAAGATCTAGTTCGGATTTTCTACAAATATGGGGAAGAAAAATTCAGCAAGCAAATCGCACGCAAAATTGAACAAGCAAGAAAACAAGCGCCAATTGAAACAACGAGTGAGCTTGTTGACATTATCAAAGAAGGGATTCCGGCACCTGCAAGACGAACTGGCGGACATCCAGCAAAAAGAGTGTTTCAAGCGATCCGAATTGCCGTAAATGATGAATTGAAAGTATTTGAAGAAGCACTAGAACAAGCAATAGAGTTACTCAATCCGAAGGGGAGAATTTCTGTCATTACATTCCATTCACTTGAAGACCGGATTTGTAAAAGTACATTTAAAGAAATGTCTTCTCTTCCAGAACTTCCGCACGGACTACCAGTGATTCCAGAAGGACTTGAACCAAAGCTGAAGCTGATCACGAGAAAACCGATCGTTGCATCAGAACAAGAGCTGGAACATAACAACCGTGCCCGTTCAGCGAAGCTCCGAATTGCAGAAAAAAAGTAAAACGACACCATAGACGATGATAAAAAGGAGGTTTCTTATGAGTAATTTGGCTTACCAAAGAGAAGTGAAGCAACATCAAACAGAGCAGCAAGGCCAATCAGTTGTCATTAAAAGAAGAGGTTCTATCACACTTGGTGAAAAAATCTTACTTGTCATGTTTGTCATGGCTCTTACGTGTAGCTCCATTCTCATCATTTCGAAAGCCTTTGCTGTCTATCACGCAAATATCGAAGTACAGAAATTAGAACAGCAAGTATCTTTAGAATCGAAGAAAATCACTGAGCTTCAAAAGGAAAAAGACTTGCTGAGTGAACCAGAAAGAATCATTGATGCTGCGAAAAAAGCAGGTTTAACGATTTCGAAAGATGTTAAGAAGGTCGATTAACATGGCGATGCCTAAAAAGAATAAAATGATGAACAGAGGCGCGGCAATTGCGAGTATTTGCTTCGCCCTGTTTTTCTTTATCATCCTAGCACGTTTTATTTATATTCAGATTACAGGAACGGTTGATGGACAAGTGTTAGCCGCCAAGGCGAATGAACAATATCAATCGAAGAAAACGCTTGAAGCGAAAAGAGGCTCCATTCTAGATCGAAATGGAAATGTGATTGCTGAGGATACATCTGTGTATAAGCTTATTGCCGTCATGAGCAAAAAAATGACAGTGGATCCAAAGCACCCAATGCATGTCGTCGATAAAGAAAAGACGGCAAAAGAGCTCTCGAAAGTCATTGATATGAGTGAAAGTGAAATTTTAAAGCGTCTTAATACAAAGGATGCGTTCCAAGTGGAATTTGGAAAAGCTGGGAAGGATATTAGTTTTTCAACAAAAGAAAAGATTGAAAAGCTAAAGCTTCCAGGGATCGCATTTGAAAAAGACACAAAGCGATATTATCCAAACGGCATGTTTGCTTCTAACCTGATCGGTTATGCAAGGTTAGACGAGGCGACAAAAGACATGTCAGGTGCAATGGGACTTGAGAAGGCACTCAACAAATTTTTAAAAGAAAAAGATGGCTATGTTACATATAACAGTGACAGAAGCGGATGGGCTTTGCCGAATAGTAAAGAAGACATTGTTGCTCCAAAGGATGGGAAAAATGTCACGCTGACCATCGATCAGAAAATCCAAGCATTTCTTGAAGAAAGTATGACGCAGGTTGCCAAAAAGTATAAGCCGAAGAAAATCATTGCCACAGTCGTTGATCCGAAAACTGGTAAGGTGCTCGCGATGGGGCAGCGACCGAGTTTTAATTTAAATGAACTAGACATTACGAATTATAACAATGATGTCATTTCATATGCGTTTGAACCAGGTTCAACGATGAAGATCTTTACCCTCGCTGCTGCGATCCAAGAAGGAGTCTACCAAGGCAATGACAAATATCAATCTGGTACTTTTAAAGTAGGCGGAGGCCTTGTAAGAGACCACAACAACGGAAACGGTTGGGGGAAAATTGATTTTCATGAAGGAGTTCTTCGTTCGTCAAACGTCGCTTTTGCAAAGCTGGCAAAAGAAAAACTAGGCTTCACGCGTTACGAACAATATTTACAGAAGTTCCATTTCTATGACAAAACGGGTATCGACTTGCCGAACGAAGCGTCTAGTAAAATCAATTATAGATACGAATATGACAAAGCATCGACGGCTTATGGTCAAGCGTCTGCCATTACACCGATTCAGCAAATCGAAGCAGCAACAGCGATTGCTAACGGCGGAACTATGATGAAGCCATATGTCATTGACCATATTACAGACCCGAACACAAACAAAACGATTTTGCAGCACGAACCAACAGTAGCAGGAAAGCCGATTTCATCTGATACAGCGAAACAAGTTCGTGAGATTTTAGGTGAGGTTGTTTCCTCGAAAATTGGAACAGGTCAGCCATATCAAATCAAAGGATTCGATGTTGCTGGGAAAACAGGGACAGGACAAATTGGCGGTGCCGGCGGTTACCTCCAAGGACGAAACGATTACGTCTTTTCATTTATGGGGATGGCGCCAAAAGATGATCCGAAGCTACTCGTCTATGTGGCGGTACAGCAGCCGCAGCTCTCTGAAACAGAAACAGGCTCTGCGCCGGTTTCTCAAATCTTTAACCCTGTGATGAAAAATAGTCTGCTATATTTAAATATTGCTCCAACAAAAACAGATGATAAAAAATCAGGCGAACAGAAGTTGAAACAAGAAACCATGCCTTCATTCCTAGATTTAGAAGTGAAGCAGGCTGAAACCGAAGCCAAAAAGAAAAACTTAACGCCTGTTGTCATTGGAGACGGCCTGTCTATAAAACGCCAGTGGCCAAGTGCAGGATCTGAATTCTCTGAAAGCCAGAAAGTCTTCTTAAAAACAGCAGGGAAAACCATTAAGATGCCTGATATGACAGGGTGGTCCAGAAGGGAAGTCCTTCAATATGCATCCATTTCCGGTGTGCATATTGAAACAAATGGACAAGGATATGCCGTCAAACAAAGCGTCAAAAGCGGAGCGGAGATTTCAGACAAAGTTGTCACTGTGACATTTAAAAGCCCAAGTTAACTTGAACAACCTAGCAAACCACTTGCTAGGTTTTTTCTTTTGCTTTTGCAGAATTTCACGCAGCGTTCTACAAAAGGACGGGCCCGCATATGATGAAAGTAAGCCATATGTAAGGAGGAACCGGGCGTGCGAGTGTCAAGTGTAACCGTGAGAAAACGATTGCTTTTCGTGCTGCTGTTTGGGGTGATCATTTTTTTCATCATAGATACTAGATTAGGATATGTACAGTTTATTATGGGGGAGAAGCTAACAAGCTTAGCAAAAGATTCGTGGAGCCGGAATCTCCCATTTGAGCCGGAACGGGGAGATATTTTAGACCGGAATGGGGTGGAGCTTGCGACGAACAAAAGTGCCCCGTCTATTTTGGTCGTCCCCCGGCAAATTAAAGATCCCGCAGAAACAAGCAAAAAACTGGCAGCAGTGCTGAATATGTCTGAAGAGAAAGCGTACAAGCATGTCACGAAGAAAACATCAATTGAACGAATTTCTCCTGAGGGCAGAAAGGTATCTCATGAAAAAGCAAAAGAAGTAAGAGAGCTTGATTTAGAAGGCGTGTATGTAGCAGAGGACAGCATCAGACATTATCCGTTTGGCAGCTTTCTTTCTCATGTGCTGGGCTTTGCTGGTATCGATAATCAAGGATTACTGGGACTGGAAGCCTACTATGACGATGATCTAAAAGGCGAAAAAGGCTCTGTGAAATTTTATTCAGATGCAAAAGGGCAGAAAATGCCAGATGAAGCCGATGATTATACACCGCCTAAAGATGGTCTTGATATGAAATTAACAGTCGATTCAAAAGTACAAACCATCATAGAACGGGAATTGGACAATGCGCAGGCAAAGTATAACCCAGATGGAATGATTGCAATTGCGATGAATCCGAAAAATGGTGAAGTGTTAGGGATGTCAAGCAGACCTGATTTTGATCCAGCCGACTATCAATCAGTTGACCCGAAAGTATTTAACCGAAATCTACCGGTGTGGAGCACTTATGAACCAGGATCGACATTTAAAATTATCACACTTGCAGCGGCATTAGAAGAGAAGAAAGTCAATTTAAAACGCGATCATTTTTTTGACAGCGGATCTGTGACTGTTGATGGTGCAAGGCTTAGGTGCTGGAAAAAAGGCGGACACGGATCACAGTCATTCTTGGAAGTGGTTCAAAACTCCTGTAACCCAGGCTTTGTAGAGCTAGGAGACCGTCTTGGGAAAGATAAATTATTTTCCTATATTAAGAACTTCGGTTTTGGACAAAAAACAGGAATCGACCTTCAAGGAGAAGGACGGGGGATTTTGTTTCCGCTTGATCGTGTAGGTCCTGTAGAGCAGGCGACAACTGCCTTTGGCCAAGGTGTATCTGTTACGCCAATTCAGCAAGTAGCTGCAGTAGCAGCTGCGGTAAATGGCGGGACACTTTATACGCCTTATATTGCAAAAGAATGGATAGATCCAATCACAAAAGAGGTTGTGAAAAAGCAATCACCGATTGCCAAAAAGAAAGTCATTTCAGCAGAAACGTCTAAAGAAATCAGATATGCCCTTGAAAGTGTAGTCGCCCAAGGGACGGGCCGAAATGCATTTGTTGAAGGGTATCGGGTCGGAGGAAAAACAGGAACCGCTCAGAAGGTAAAGGACGGAAAGTATATGGAGAATAACCACATTGTGTCGTTTATCGGATTTGCACCTGCTGATGACCCAAGTATTGTTGTCTATGTGGCTGTGGATAACCCAAAAGGCACCATTCAATTTGGTGGTACTGTTGCTGCACCAATTGTTGGCCATATTATGCGAGACAGCTTGCCTGAGATGGGTGTAAAAAAAAGAAAAGGACAAATTGAAAAGAAGTACCAGTGGCTGGACACAAAAACCATTGAAGTACCGAATCTTGTAGGAGGATCTGTTTCAGATCTTGAATCCCTCTTGATCAACCTTAAGATCGATGCCTCAGGAACTGGCAGTAAAGTAGTGAAACAATCGCCGGCTGCTGGAACCAAGGTCAAAGAAGGCTCCACGATCAGATTATACTTAAACGATGAATAATAAAGAATGAAAAGAGGGTAGCCGCACTCATTCGGCTGCCTCTTTTTGTTGAAAGAGAAGGACCGTTTAAAAAAAAGAGCCTAAAGTGTGTTTTTTCCAACAGAAACTTAAGGAATACGCTGGATGTATCCTTTTTTTTACGATAAAATATAGACTGTGTGTTTTTTTCACAAGACATGCACGTGAACGAATTTGAGAGGTTTGATATGAAAATGAAATTACAAGAACTCCTTACATACTTTAAAAGCGAAAACAACGAATCAATCAACGAAAATCCTGATATTACTTCCATTGAAATGGATTCAAGAGAAGTGAAAAATGGAAGCCTTTTTGTCTGTATAAAAGGCTATACAGTAGATGGACACGATTATGCTGAAAAAGCGGTGGAAAGCGGGGCTGTAGCCATTGTAGCAGAACACCCTCTTAACATAACAGATGTACCAGTCATTATTGTGAAACACTCTCAAAGAGCACTTGCAAGAATTGCTGATGCGTTTTACGGACAGCCCACTCATCAGCTGAATCTCATCGGGATCACAGGAACAAACGGAAAAACTTCAACAACACATATGATTGAACAAGTGATGAGAAAAGCTGAGAAGAAAACAGGCTTAATCGGTACGATGTATATGAAAGTGAATGATGACATTCTCGACGTGAAAAACACCACTCCTGAAAGTGTCACCCTTCAGAAAACGTTTAAACGTATGCTTGATCAAGATGTAGACACAGCCATCATGGAAGTATCATCACATGCACTCCATCTTGGCAGGGTTCATGGATGTGATTATGATATTGCTGTTTTCACAAACCTTACGCAGGATCATCTTGACTACCACAACACAATGGAAGAATATAAACACGCGAAAAGCTTGCTGTTTTCTCAACTTGGAAGCGCCTTTCATCACGATAAACCCAAGCATGCTATTTTAAATGCAGATGATGAAGCTTCAAGTCATTTTGAAAAAGTGACAGCTGCTGAAGTCATGACGTATGCCTTGGAGCAAGAAGCAGATGTCATGGCAAAGAATATTCAAATCAAGCCGAAGGGAACGCAATTTGATTTGGTCACGCCAATCGGCACCAAGAATGTGACGGTTGCCCTTATTGGAAAGTTCAATGTGTATAATATTTTGGCAGCTGTATCAGTCGGGATCGTATCTGGCTTATCGTTTGAGACGATCGTTAGTGCGATTGAAGAGCTTGAAGGAGTCAAAGGCAGATTTGAACTTGTAAACTGTGATCAAGATTTCCCTGTCATCGTCGATTACGCGCATACACCTGACAGCTTAGAAAATGTCCTTACAACGTGCAAAGAATTAACTGAGGGCAAAATTTTCTGTGTAGTTGGCTGCGGAGGCGACCGTGATAAAACAAAGCGCCCTCAAATGGCCCAAATCGCTGTGAAATATGCAGATGAACCTGTTTTTACATCAGACAACCCAAGAAGTGAAGATCCATCCTCTATCTTAAAAGATATGGAAAATGGTGTGCCAGACGCATATTATCATAGCTTTGTGAATCGAAAACAGGCCATCTTTTTTGCGATTGCCAATGCGAAAAAGGGTGATACCGTCTTAATCGCCGGAAAAGGCCATGAGACATATCAAATCATTGGCGATCAAGTTTACGACTTTGATGATGCAAAGGTTGCTGTTGACGCTATTTTAGACTTAAACAAATCTTAATATGATGAAAAGAGTGTAATGAAATGAAGCATTTTGTACAAAAACAACATACGAAGAACGCGAATGAATACCATAATAATGAATGCAATTTTCTGATGGAAAACGGCTTTGGAAATTCGGAAGGAGTAAAGAACGATGCTTGAACAGGTGATATTGTTTACAATCATAATGGGATTTTTAATCAGTGTTCTTTTATCCCCGATTTTTATTCCGTTTTTAAGAAGACTTAAATTTGGTCAAAGTATTAGAGAAGAAGGCCCGCAGTCTCACCAAAAGAAATCTGGTACTCCGACAATGGGCGGAATTATGATTATCCTTTCTATCACGATAACAACAATTGTGATGATCAATAAATTTTCTGAGATTAGTCCAGAAATGTTTTTACTGTTATTTGTCACACTTGGCTACGGCTTATTAGGATTTTTAGATGATTATATTAAAGTAGCGATGAAGCGAAATCTTGGATTAACTTCGAAACAGAAATTAATCGGTCAAATTGTGATCGCTGTGATCTTTTATGCAGTTTTCCATTATTATGAGTTCGCAACAACAATTCGCATTCCAGGAACAGATATCAGCTTTGATTTAGGATGGGCTTACTTTATCCTCGTCGTTTTCATGCTTGTCGGAGGTTCTAATGCCGTGAACTTAACGGATGGGCTGGATGGTCTACTATCTGGAACCGCTGCTATCGCTTTCGGAGCTTTTGCTATTCTGGCTTGGAATCAATCTCAATACGATGTGGCGATCTTTTCAGTAGCAGTAGCAGGTGCTGTCCTTGGTTTCCTTGTCTTTAATGCGCACCCTGCAAAAGTATTTATGGGTGATACAGGGTCGCTAGCTTTAGGTGGAGCCATCGTGGCCATTGCCATTTTAACGAAGCTTGAAATTTTACTTGTCATTATTGGGGGAGTATTTGTTGTTGAAACGTTATCCGTTATCCTTCAAGTCATCTCCTTTAAAACAACCGGAAAAAGAATTTTTAAGATGAGCCCGCTGCACCACCACTATGAGTTAGTTGGCTGGTCTGAGTGGAGAGTAGTTGTCACCTTCTGGACGGCTGGCTTATTGCTTGCTGTTTTAGGAATTTACATCGAGGTGTGGTTATAATTGAAT
Source organism: Bacillus pumilus (assembly GCF_003431975.1). Taxonomy (GTDB): domain Bacteria; phylum Bacillota; class Bacilli; order Bacillales; family Bacillaceae; genus Bacillus; species Bacillus pumilus_N. The sequence goes on from NZ_CP027116.1 coordinate 1,499,085, forward strand.
AGGATGCAAAGGTTAAAAAACGAACAAGTACTTGTATTAGGTCTTGCAAAAAGCGGATATGCGGCAGCTTCAATTCTTCATGAACATGGAATAAATGTGACGGTAAATGATCAAAAACCGTTTGAAGAAAACAAACCTGCTCAGCTCCTTTCTGAAAAGGGGATTGATGTCGTTTGTGGCAGCCATCCGCTTCGTATATTCGATGAGAAAGAAATTACGATTTTAATTAAAAATCCAGGGATTCCTTATGAAAATGTGATGGTTCAAGAAGCACTTCGCCGTCAAATCCCGGTTTGGACGGAAATAGAATTAGCGTATCATTTGACCTCATCTCCTTTTATTGGGATTACCGGATCAAATGGAAAAACGACGACTACAACATTGATTTACGAAATGCTGAAAAAAGACAGCCAAAAAACATTAGTGGCAGGTAATATTGGAACAGTTGCCAGCGAAGTCGCTGCAAACGCAGCTGGTGACGAATGGATCGTAACGGAGCTTTCTTCTTTTCAGTTAATGGGAACTGTTGAATTCAGACCAAAAATCAGCTTAATTTTAAATATTTTTGATGCACATTTAGACTATCACCACACTCGTGATGAATATGAAAAAGCAAAACAAAAAGTATACGCCCATCAACATGAAGATGACATAGCTGTAATTAACTTGGATGACTCATCAGTCGTAAAACTGGCAGAAGGTTCAAAAGCAAAAAAAGTGTTTTTCTCAGTGAAAGAGCCCGTAGAACATGGTGCGTCTATTCAACAAGGTGCAATTTACTACATGAATGAACATATTATTGATGTAAAGGATGTTGTCCTTCCTGGTGAGCATAACCAAGAAAACATTTTGGCAGCTATTTGTGCTGTGAAAAATGCAGGCTGCTCAAATGAAGCGATCGTACACGTTCTCACGACATTTGGTGGAGTGAAGCATCGTCTGCAATTTGTAGATACCATTCAGAGTCGGACATTTTATAACGATAGTAAAGCAACAAATATACTGGCAACAAGTAAAGCATTGTCAGCCTTCGAGCAGCCGACCATTTTATTAGCGGGCGGACTTGATCGTGGCAATGAATTTGATGAATTGAAGCCTTTCATGAAACATGTAAAAGGAATCATTACATTTGGTGAGACTGCACCTAAGTTTGTGAAGCTTGGTGAAGAGCTTGGAATACATCACGTAAAACATGTCGATAATGTTGAACAAGCAGTACCTGCGGCGTTTAACATATCTGAAGAAGAAGACGTGATTTTATTATCACCGGCTTGTGCAAGCTGGGATCAACATAAAACATTTGAAGAACGTGGAGACATGTTTGTAAACGCCGTGCATATGCTTAAATAAGGGCTTGTCTCTCATATGACTGACAGCCCAAATGAAATTATGCTTGGGGTGTCGGTCTCTTGACGAATAAGAAAACTTCTCCGGATTTTTTGCTTGTTGTCATTACGTTACTTTTATTGACGATTGGTTTAATTATGGTGTACAGCGCTAGTGCTGTGTGGGCATCGTATAAATTTGATGATTCGTTTTATTTTGCAAAAAGACAGCTTTTGTTTGCCGGAATCGGAGTTATCGCAATGTTTTTCATTATGCGGGTCGATTATTGGACGTGGCGGACTTGGTCAAAGATATTGATCGCTGTTTGTTTTCTCCTTTTGCTGCTAGTACTTATCCCAGGTATCGGTATGGAGAGAAATGGATCAAGAAGCTGGATCGGTGTCGGTGCGTTTAGTATTCAGCCCTCTGAGTTTATGAAGCTTGCGATGATTGCGTTTCTTGCAAAATTCTTATCTGAAAAACAAAAAAATATCACATCCTTTCGAAAAGGTTTTGCTCCAGCCTTAGGCATTGTCTTTTCTGCATTTGCCATCATAATGCTGCAGCCGGATCTTGGAACAGGAACGGTAATGGTTGGAACCTGTATCATTATGATATTTGTTTCAGGTGCGAGAATAGCGCACTTTATATTTCTCGGTCTTATAGGGCTAAGCGGGTTTGCTGCACTTGTCTTATCAGCACCCTACCGAATAAAACGAATTACATCGTACTTAAATCCTTGGGAAGATCCACTAGGCAGTGGGTTTCAAATCATTCAATCCTTATACGCTGTTGGTCCAGGTGGTCTGTTCGGAATGGGCCTTGGTCAAAGTAGACAAAAATTCTTCTATTTACCTGAGCCTCAAACGGACTTCATCTTTGCCATATTATCTGAAGAACTTGGTTTTATAGGAGGATCACTCATTTTACTCCTTTTCAGTGTTCTGTTATGGAGAGGCATACGAATAGCACTTGGCGCCCCAGACTTATATGGAAGTTTCCTAGCGGTTGGTATTATTTCAATGGTTGCCATTCAAGTGATGATTAATATCGCAGTTGTCACTGGACTTATTCCTGTGACAGGTATCACGCTCCCGTTTCTTAGTTATGGCGGATCATCACTAACATTAATGCTAATGGCAATTGGCGTACTGTTGAATGTGAGCAGGTACGCTAGGTATTAATGTGCTGAAGCTCATGAAACCATGTTGACGTTTATTTTGCAAAAGTACAAAAAAATGATTTGAAGAGTGAAAATGACAGTTTTTGTTTTGAAAACATGTTTTTTGACTCTTCTTTACAGGTTTTAACGGAGCCCTGTTGTTTAAAACAGGGTTTATACTTTGTTCAGAGCAGAAAAAAATTGAGGGGAAATGGTATAATGCGTATAGTAATTAGTGGAGGCGGAACTGGTGGGCATATATATCCGGCTTTAGCTTTTATTAAAGAAGTGAAAAGACTGCATCCTGATGTGGAATTTTTATATATTGGTACTGAAAATGGACTTGAAAAGAAAATTGTAGAAAGAGAAAATATTCCTTTCAAATCTATAGAAATTTCAGGTTTTAAACGAAAACTTTCCTTTGATAACGTCAAAACGGTGATGAGATTTTTAAAGGGCGTTCAGAAAAGTAAATCTTACTTAAAAGAATTCAAGCCTGATGCGGTTATTGGAACAGGTGGTTATGTGTGTGGACCGGTGGTTTATGCGGCTTCTAAGCTGAAAATCCCGACTATCATACACGAACAAAACAGCTTGCCTGGTATCACAAATAAGTTCCTGGCGAGATATGTTAATAAGGTAGCCATCTGCTTTGATGAAGCAAAGGCACATTTTCCTTCTGAAAAGGTTGTATTTACGGGAAACCCTAGAGCCTCTGAAGTCGTCTCTATAAAAGAGGGGAAATCTCTTAAAGAATTTGGGCTGGATGAAAAGAAAAAAACGGTTCTTATTTTTGGCGGGAGCCGAGGTGCTGCCCCTATTAATAGAGCAGTGATTGAAATGCAAGATGAATTAAAAGCTAAGAACTACCAGCTTTTATATATCACAGGTGATGTTCATTATGAAAAAGTGTTGCATGAGCTAAATGAAAAAGGTGCAGCACCTAATATGATCACAAAACCTTTCTTGCATCAAATGCCGGAGTACCTCAAATCGATCGATGTGATTGTTGCAAGAGCTGGAGCCACTACAATTGCTGAAGTAACAGCTCTTGGGATTCCAACCATTTTTATTCCGAGTCCGTACGTGACGGCAAATCATCAGGAGATCAATGCAAGATCACTTGAAAAACACGATGCTGCGATTGTTTTAAGAGAATCAGAGCTTTCGGGAGATCGTCTGCTGCATGCCATTGATGAAATTGCCGGTAATGAAGAAAAACTCAACGAAATGAGCCGTCTAACGAAAGAACTAGGCGTACCAGATGCGGCTACACGTTTATATAATGTGTTAAAAGAAATTACGACTACATGATGGAATGATAATAGGTAAGGCGGAGGGTAATATGGAGAACTTGAAGAATGAATTATTAGAAGCGCAGGTTGGTAAAGTACTTGAAAATGAGCCGCTTGCTAATCATACAACAATGAAAATAGGGGGACCAGCAGATCTATTGATCATCCCTAAAGATATTGATGCAGTTCAAACGATCATGGATCAAGTGAAAAAACATCATGTGAATTGGACGGTTATCGGAAGAGGTTCGAATTTACTTGTACTTGATAAGGGGATACGCGGTGTTGTCCTCAAGTTAGGCGCTGGACTGGATCACTTAACTGTAAATGATGAAGAAATTACAGTTGGCGGCGGCTATTCTGTCGTTAGACTCGCGACATCTCTTAGTAAGCAAGGTCTTTCAGGATTGGAATTCGCAGCTGGTATTCCTGGGTCTATTGGCGGTGCTGTTTATATGAACGCAGGTGCACATGGATCTGATATCAGTAAGATTCTTGTGAAAGCTAGAATCTTATTTGAAGATGGAAGCATCGAGTGGCTCACAAATGAACAGATGAATTTTAGCTATCGAACTTCAGTTCTTCAAAAGGAACGACCTGGCATTGTCCTTGAAGCGGTGTTTAAGCTAAAACAGGATGACCGCGAGAAGATTACAAAAAAGATGCAGCAAAATAAAGATTATCGTAAAGAAACACAGCCTTATAATCGACCATGTGCTGGCAGTATTTTTCGAAATCCCCTGCCTGAATATGCAGGACAGCTTGTAGAAAAAGCGAATTTAAAAGGATACCAGATTGGCGGAGCGAGAATTTCTGATATGCATGGCAACTTTATTGTCAACGCTGGTGGTGCAACTGCTCAAGACGTGCTTGACTTAATTCAGTACATTCAAAAGAAAATTAAAGAAGACTATAACGTAGATATGCATACAGAAGTAGAAATTATCGGTGAAGCAAATTAACAGCTAGCTTTTATAAATGATGGCATCACAGAAAAACAAACGGCATGAAAGATTGCCGTTTGTTTTCTCATCAAAATGATGACCCAAAGGTGTGGACAAGCAGCTTTGAATGAGGTGAAGATGATATATGCGGCCTGATCATGAAAATGAAAAGATCGTCAATATAGAAGAGCGAATTCCTAAAATTAAAGAACAAAGGAAGCAAAAAGCGAATCGAAGGCTGATCTCTTTTATTCTACTGTTTTTTATCATGGTTCTAATTATTATTTATTTGCAGACACCAATCAGTAAAATTTCTTCTTTAACCATCACGGGTAACGAGCATGTCTCTACAAAACAGCTTGTTAAACTTTCACAAATTAAAGAAGGCGAAACAGAGTTTTGGAATTTAAATAAAGATATAACAGCAGACCATATTAAACAAAATAAACTGATTAAAAGCGTTAGTATCAAAAAGCATTTCCCGAATAAGGTTAGTATTGCTGTCAAAGAATATGCAAATATTGCGTATCTTCAAAAGGGCAACTTATATTATGAACTTCTTGAAAATGGGACAGCTTTACCAGAAGAAGTTACACCGAGTCATGCGGGACCTATTTTTGTCGATTGGGACAATAAGGAGAAGCTGAAGCAAACCGTTAGATCTTTAAATCAGTTGCCAGCCTCAATTCAGGAACTCATCTCAGAAGTATATTATGTGCCGACAAATTCAAATCAGTGGCTAGTTAAATTTTATATGAATGACGGGAACACCGTGATTGCGTCGATTAAAACATTCGGTGATAAAATGAAAACCTATCCAGCCATTTTAAAAGAACTTTCTTCTTCTGAGAAAGGGACAATCCATATGGAAGTCGCTACGTATTTTGAAGCGTTTAAATCTAAGAAAAAGGAAGATGAGCGTTGAGAGGCAAAACAGTTATATTCTCAATTGTCATGCTTGTTCTTGGTTTTCTGATTTCTTTTTCATACCAGTATACAAAGCAGCATCAGGCAGATGTCATTCGGACAGAGCAATGGAAAAAAGAATACTCTCTGAAAAGTCAGCTCACAAAGCAGGAAAAGGCGAATCAGAAACTTGAAAAAGAATTATATAGCCTTCAATCAAAGGTGCAAGCGACAGAGTCCAATTTGAAAAATGAAAAAGAGCAGTATTTTAATGTTTTGGAAGATGTTGAGAAATACAGAATGTTTACAGGAGAGATCGGTGTAAAAGGGAAAGGGATCAAAGTATCTCTTGAAGATGCATCTTATATCCCGAGTGGACAAAATGTCAATAATTACATTGTGCATGAGAGCCACATTTTTCATGTGATAAACGAACTATTTATATCAGGAGCCTCTGCTGTATCTATTAATGGACAAAGAATCACACACCAATCCTACATACATTGTAACGGCCCAGTTGTCACAGTCGATGGCGTTCAGCATCCAGCACCATTTGTCATTTCTGCTATTGGTGATCCAGCTGTGTTAATGCCTGCTTTAAATATTGCAGGAGGAGTGGTCGATCAGCTCACAAGTGATCACATTTCAATGACGATTGAAAAAAAGGATATCCATATGAATCCTCTTTTAAGAAACAAAGATTAAAAGTGAAAAGGTGAGTGGTGTTGAGGAAAAAAAAGCCTTTACTTAGTTTAACAGCTTTAATGATCATATTCGGCATCATGGTCTCCATCCAATTTAATTCTTTACAAAAGCCCAAAGTTCGTGATACTCGTGATGTTTGGGAACTAAGAGAGGATTTATCTGCATCTAAAAGTAAAGAATTGGATTTGCTAAAAGAAATCGACAAATACGACGAGATGCTGAAAAAATATGGTCATCAAGGAGATCAATCAAAAGAAGCTCAATTAACTAAAACGTTAAAAGAGTTAAAGGAAAAAGCTGGCTTGACAGAAGTGGAAGGGGAGGGGATTGAAGTTGTTATTTCTCAGCTCTTTTCCAAGGATCTTACTGGAGAAGAAGTGAAAAATATCCCGCCTGATCTTTTGAAAAAGTTAATCAATGAAGTCAATATGTTTGGGGCAAAACATATTTCCATTAATGACCACCGTGTCATCAATACAAGTGTGATTCGGGATATTAATGGCACGACAAAAATGGATGGCTACAGCTTAGATGGTGATGAAGTCACCATTAAAATGATAAGCGAGCAGGCTGACAAATTATACAGCCGTTTAAATGTTTCAGATATTGGTGATTTGTTTGCTCAGGAAAACTTCAGCTTGAGTATAAGCCAACCGAAGAAAAAAATTCATTTAAAAGCATATGACGGTGCAATTCAGTTAAACGAATTAAAGCCTCTTGACGATGTAAAGGAGGGAAAATCTTAATGTGGCTTCCTGTACTGGGCTTAATCATAGGAGTTGCGATCGGTTTCTTAACAAATTTTACGATTCCGAATGAGTATTCTAACTATCTTTCCCTCGCTGTACTTGCTGCGCTTGATACATTGATTGGTGGAATCCGGGCACATCTGCAAGGGGCATACGATGAACTAGTGTTTGTATCAGGCTTCTTCTTTAATATTATACTCGCAATAAGTTTAGCTTTTCTGGGCGTCCATCTTGGTGTAGACTTGTACTTAGTCGGAATGTTTGCATTCGGCGTTAGATTGTTTCAAAATATAGCAGTTATTCGAAGAATTCTACTAACAAAATGGACAATTTCTAGAGAAAAAAAGAAAAAAAGTGAGTCATAAAAAAGGATATACATATGATGTAACGAATATTTTCAGTAATCCTAATAAAAAATGTTGATTTTTTAAGTTTTGTTACACACTTGTAAAAACACATTCATTGTATTGTTGTTCAGCAAATAATAGAATAGAAAGTATTGATATGTGAGGAGGTGCCATAGAATGAACAACAATGAAATTTACGTCAGCCTTGACATCGGTACATCCAATATAAAAGTCATCGTCGGAGAAATGGCGGATGATTCGCTTAACATTATAGGTGTTGGAAATGTCCCTTCTGAGGGGTTAAAAAAAGGATCGATTGTTGATATAGATGAGACAGTTCATTCTATTAGACAAGCATTTGAACAGGCTGAGAGAATGGTAGGTTTTCCTTTACAAAAGGCGATTGTCGGAATTAACGGAAACCACATTCATATTCAGAATACGAGCGGCGTGGTCGCAGTATCTAGTGAGAACAAAGAAATACATGCTGAAGATGTGAGACGTGTCTTAGATGCTGCACAAGTAGTATCTATTCCTCAAGAACATCTCGTCCTCGACGTAATTCCGAGACAATTTATCGTTGACGGAAGAGATGAGATCACAGATCCGAAAAAAATGCTTGGCGTTCGGCTAGAGGTGGATGGATCGTTAATTACAGGCTCTAAAACGATTCTACATAACTGGCTCCGATGTGTAGAAAGAGCTGGAATTGAAATTATGGATATTTGCTTGCAGCCACTCGCATCGGGCTCAGCAGCATTATCGAAAGACGAAAAAAATCTAGGGGTAGCTCTTGTCGATATTGGCGGCGGATCTACAACGATATCCGTATTTGAAAACGGGCATCTCTATTCTACTCACAGTATCCCTTTGGGCGGAGAGAACATTACAAAAGATTTGTCTATAGGACTTAGAACTTCGACTGAAGAAGCTGAACGAATCAAAAAACAATTTGGGCATGCGTTTTATGATGAGGCATCGGCTGAGGAAACATTTGAAGTTTCTGTCATCGGTACCGATCAAAAACAAACGTTTACTCAGCTTGAAGCGGCTAACATTATTGAAGCACGGCTGGAAGAAATCCTGCTCTTTGTGGCAGAGGAATTAAGAAATATGGGTGTCCATGACTTGCCTGGTGGATTCGTTCTAACAGGCGGACAGGCAGCCATACCAGGTATCCTTTCTCTAGCACAAACAGTCTTGCAAAACAATGTCAGGATTGCAAGTCCGAATTATATCGGGGTGAGAGAGCCTCAATATATGACAGGAGTTGGTCTGATCCACTTTGCTTATCGCAATGCAAAGATTCAAGGCAGACAGGTTGGATTCCAAATGCCGGATGAGGCGTTTCATGAAGTAGGCGCATCCATGGAGCCGGTTTCTTCTGCACCACAAGTGAAAGAAGCGCAGCCAAGACCGAAAGTGAAACAAAAAGCACAACAAGAGACAAATAAAAAACCGGGCAAAATGAAAAAACTATTTAATATGTTCTGGGAATAGAATTAGATTTTCGACGGATTAGGAGGATTCAGCATGTTGGAGTTTGAAACAAATATAGACGGCCTAGCATCAATTAAAGTAATCGGAGTAGGTGGAGGCGGAAATAACGCTGTCAACCGAATGATCGAAAATGACGTACAAGGTGTCGATTTTATTGCAGTCAATACAGATGCACAGGCATTAAATCTATCAAAAGCAGAAACTAAAATGCAAATCGGTGCTAAGCTGACAAGAGGGCTTGGAGCAGGTGCGAATCCTGAAGTCGGTAAAAAGGCTGCTGAGGAAAGCAAAGAACAGATTGAAGAAGTACTAAAAGGCGCAGACATGGTCTTCGTTACAGCTGGTATGGGCGGTGGAACTGGTACGGGTGCTGCACCTGTCATTGCAAAAATCGCAAAAGATTCTGGTGCGTTGACAGTTGGAGTCGTCACCCGTCCTTTCACATTTGAAGGTAGAAAGCGTCAACTTCAAGCAGTTGAAGGAATCGCTTCTATGAAAGAAGCAGTTGACACATTAATCGTGATTCCAAACGATCGCTTGCTTGAAATTGTTGATAAAAACACGCCAATGCTTGAAGCATTCCGTGCAGCAGATAACGTGCTTAGACAAGGTGTTCAAGGGATTTCCGATTTGATTGCAACACCAGGTCTGATTAACCTTGACTTTGCTGACGTGAAAACAATCATGTCCAATAAAGGTTCTGCTCTTATGGGTATTGGTGTCGCAACAGGTGAAAACCGTGCTGCTGAAGCAGCGAAGAAGGCCATTTCTTCACCACTTCTAGAAACTGCGATCGATGGTGCACAAGGCGTCATCATGAACATTACGGGTGGTACGAACCTAAGTCTTTATGAAGTACAAGAAGCAGCGGATATTGTTGCTTCAGCATCTGATGAAGATGTAAACATGATCTTCGGTTCTGTCATTAATGATAACCTGAAGGATGAAATTGTGGTGACGGTAATCGCTACTGGATTTATCGAGCAAGAGCCAGAAGTGACAAAATCACAAAGAAATCCATTAGGACAAGGATTAAAGCAAAATCAATCCATTCCTCAAAAGCGTGAAGTAAAGCGTGAGGAACATCAACAGCCATCATCTCAACCGAGACAAAATACACAATCAAGCGATGATACGCTGGACATTCCAACGTTCTTACGTAACCGCAATAAACGCTAATCTAGTATGGCGCTCAACCCCTTCCATTGGAAGGGGTTTTTTCATGTCAACATATAAAACAGACCTGCGCTGTTTCTGATCAAAAAGTCTTAATTGAATCAGAATCAATTCAACTATCATATGTATTTTGGCTTATGTTGGTTAAGAAAAAAGAATCATTTTTGATTCCTATTACAAAAAACGACAAAATGATGAACTTTATTTGACTACATTAAATAGAACACCATGAATCTTGTCATGACCTAAAAGAAGGAAAGGAGTGAGACGTGTACTCTGTTTGGCCATTTGAGGAGGAGGGATTTGATTGAAATTGAAGTTTCGCAAAACCGCCGGCTATCGTTTGATGAGTCTTTTGGTGATTGGTACTTTAACGATGACAAGCTTTGGGATGGTTCAAGCAAAATCGACTTCTACCTCATATCAGGAGGAAACTGTTTCCTCAAAGACAACAAAAGCAAAGATCTCATCTAGATTACTGAAGCAGTTTCAGCAGAATGACAAGGTGACTTTTTTAGTCAAAATGAAGGAGCAAACGAATACGCAAAAAGTGGCGAAGGAAGCTGTGATCAAAGCCAAAAAGAAAAAATTAACAGCAGCTAAAACACAGTACACAAAAAGATCTGCTGTCGTATCCGAATTAAGAGCAACGTCTGAGGAGACGCAGCAAGCGCTTCTTGCGTATTTACAAAAGGAACAACAGAAAAAGCAAGTAAAGGAGTTTCATTCGTACTATATTGTGAATGGTTTAGCGGTGACGGGAACGAAAGAAGTGATGGAAAAGGTTGCTGCTTTCCCAGAGGTAGATCAAGTGCTGCCAAATGAAACTCGTCAAATTCATCGACCGGTTGATTTGAAGACATCTAAGCAAAAAAAACAAATCAAAGCAGTAGATGGAGTCGAGTGGAACATTTCTCAGGTTCATGCTCCAGAAGCGTGGGCTTTAGGTTATGACGGTACTGGTACAGTTGTGGCAAGTATTGATACAGGAGTGGAGTGGGATCATCCTGCTTTAAAAGAAAAGTATCGAGGATTTGATCCAGCACGGCCGAATGAACCATCTCATGAATTCAATTGGTACGACGCAACGACAGAATCTGAAGCGCCATACGATGATTTAGAGCATGGTACGCACGTGACAGGAACGATGGTTGGTTCTGAACCAGATGGAAAGAATCAAATCGGGGTCGCACCAGGGGCAAAATGGATTGCGGTGAAAGCTTTCTCAGAAGATGGTGGTTCAGATGCTGATCTGCTGGACGCAGGTGAGTGGATTTTAGCACCGAAAGATGAGAACGGAAACCCTCATCCTGAAAAGGCACCAGATGTCGTCAATAATTCTTGGGGCGGTGGGCCTGGTCTTGATGATTGGTACAAAGATGTCGTCAATGCTTGGAGAGCAGCCGACATTTTCCCAGAGTTTTCTGCTGGTAATACGGATTTATTTAACCCTGGTGGAGAGGGGTCAATAGCAAATCCTGCGAACTATCAGGAAGCCTTTGCGACGGGTGCAACGGATCAAGATAATAAATTGGGATCTTTCTCACTGCAAGGTCCTTCTCCATATGGCGTGATGAAACCAGATATTGCAGCTCCAGGGGTAAACATTCGTTCCTCTATTCCCGGGAAAGAATACGAGGACGGCTGGAATGGGACGTCGATGGCTGGTCCACATGTGTCAGCAGTTGTAGCTCTTCTCCGCCAAGTACAGTCAGATCTTTCTGTTGAAGAGATCGAACAAATTCTCATTGATACAGCGAAGCCGCTGACAGATCAGCAATTCCCGGAATCCCCTAATAATGGCTATGGGGCAGGTTTAGTTGACGCAAGAGAAGCGATTACGGCATTAACAGATGGAATTGGCGCGATTGAAGGCCAGGTGACAAAAGAAGGAGAAGATACTGAACCACCGGTTTTTTCTCATAAAGGACCAAATGAAATCTTTGCCTCTACGCCAACACCTTTGACCATCACAGCAGAAGATGAAGTAGCTGTAACAAATGTAGCCTTGACGTACAGGGTCGACCAGGGGAAATGGGAGACGGTGCAAGCAAAACGTACGGATGGAAATCATTTAAACGGAACCTATGTAGCCCAGCTCCCTGAACTTGAAGGTGAAAACGTCACGTACCGCTGGCTTGTAAAAGATTTTGGAGAAAATGAAGCTTCATCAGAACCTTATACGCTTCCGATCAAAACATCTATTACGACTGGCTATAAGCAAGACTTTGAAGCATGGCCAAGTGGCTGGTTCAGTGGTGGAACAAAAGATCCATGGCAGTGGGGAAAACCGTCGACGGGACCAAAACAAGCCTTTACTGGAGATCATGTCTATGCCACAAACTTAGACAGTCCGTATGAAAATCAAACAGATGCCCATTTATCAATGCCGATGATTACTGTAGCTGAGTCAGGATCTTCCTTTTTACAATATCAATACTGGCATGACCTAGAAGCGAATTATGATTATGTGCATATTCACGTGCAGCCTGAGGGGGAAGATGCCACGCAAGTAACAGCCTATACAGGTAAAACAAATGCATGGACAGCAGGTGAAGTTGACTTATCTGCCTATAAAGGTCAAAACGTGAGGGTCATTTTTCAGCTCAGAACGGATGGCAGTGTGACCAAAGACGGTTTTTATTTAGATGATGTGAAAATAACAGATCAGGCTCTGCCTCAAAAAACAAAGAAACAACTAGGCGTCATCAAAAAAGAAAAATCTACTTCTCCACAAAAGAAATCTGTTGACCCGAAAAAGGCTAAGCCTGCTAAAACAAAAGAAAAACATGTTCATATGAAAAAAGAAAAAAAACTTGATGTTCCGTCCATCAAAGCTCTTCCTATGAAAGCAGAAATCAGTGTTCTTGAAAGCGGCAAATCAACGTACACTGATGAAGCAACAGGGAGATATCAGCTTACTCACGGTGCAGGAGAATTTACAGTGAAAGCTGAATCTTATGGGTTTGAATCACGCACGCAAAAAATCAATATTTCCTCAAATGAAACGGCAGAGGCGAATTTCTCCTTACAGCCACTTGAGAAACGAACGATATCCGGCACCATTGTCAACGAAGCAACAGGTGAAAAAGTAAAGGATGCCACGGTTTACCTTGTAGAAGATGCGAAAATTGAACCGGTGAAAACAGATGAATCTGGCGAATTTTCTCTAGAGGCATTGAGCGGGGTTTATACCGTCAAAATATTCGCGAAAGATTTTAAAGGGTATACATTTACAGCAGATGTGACAGAGAAACCGGTAGAAAAAGCTATTCAGCTGGAGCCATTCATCGGTTTTGCTGGTGAAATTGGTTACGATGACGGAACAGCTGAAAATGCGCGGGCGTTCTATGATCCTGGCAATGGCTGGGCTGTCAAGTTTTCATTAGAAAAGGGCAAGAAACAAGCGAAAGTCACTGGGGGGTTGTTCCGTTTCTGGACATCAGAGTGGCCAACACCTGGCGGAGATGAATTTGCGGTTGAAGTGTATGATGCTTCTGGAAAGAATGGAGCTCCAGGAGAGAAAATCGCAGGACCTTTAAAAGCGAATGCGCTGCGTAATGGAGAATGGACAAAAGTAGATTTAGAAGATCAAGCCATAATGGTGGATGGAGATTTTTATCTAGTCTATATTCAAACGAAAAAGAATACGGAATCTCCAGGGCTTGCAACAGATGAAGATGGGCCAAATGCTGAAAGAAGCTGGCAACTGACGAGCGGTGCTTTTTCTCCTTCTCCAAAAGAAGAAGGGAATTATATGATTCGGGCGCTTGTTGACTATGAAGCAGATGTGCCAGAGATTACGTCGCCAAAAGCGGGAGCCATTACGAACGAAGATGAGCTGGAGATTGAAGGCAAAGCCTCTCCTGGACTTGATGTAGCAATCTATCAAAACGATAAAGAGATTGCGAAAGTGAAAGCAGATCAGTCAGGTGTTTTCAAAGAGAAGGTCACAGTTCCAAGTGGAGAGCATGTCTTCACGGCTGCCACTGTTACGGATAAAGGTGCAACGAAACGATCCAAACCAGTAAAGGTCACCATTGATCAAACAGCCCCATCGCTAACCATAGATACACCGAAAAAAGGGGAAAAGTCAAATAAAGAATCGCTCACTGTAGAAGGAAAGGTGACGGATGATCATCTTGATCGAGTCACTGTAAATGGAAAAAAGGCAACTGTAAAAGATGGAAGATATTCTGCAAGAATACTGCTTGAAAACGGGAAAAATATGATCAAAGTCACTGCGAAAGATGCAGCAGGAAACAAAACGATGAAAAAAGTCAATATCGATGTTCAATACGAAGCACCTGAGATTTCTAAACTGACTCCAGCAGAGAATATCCATCTAGCCTCAGGGGAGTCTGTAAAAATTTCATTTAACAGCAGAGAAAAGCTAGAAGCAACGTTTGTCATTCACATGCCGCTGACAAACGCTAGATCGAAGCTTCACAATACAACAGAGCTGCCGCTTCGCGAAGTATCGAACGGAACATATGAAGGCTATTGGACAGCTACTTCTACTGCTAAAGCAAAAGGCGCGGTCATTGAAGTGATTGTGCGGGATGATTATGGAAATGTCACAAGACAAAAGGCTTCAGGTACATTAAATATCAATGAAAAGTAATTCGTAAAGAAAAGACACGCTCCTAGGAGACGTGTCTTTTCTGTTTCCGAAAGCTTGTCTCGAAGAACACCCTATTCGCCCTGCTCACATTCCTCGACAAAAACAATAACAATCCACCAAAAGTTCTCTATCATCCCCAACAAGAATTGACAGACTTCCATCTCATGACTGTTTTATACTGGTACAAACAAGTGCAAGTACTGCTTTTGATTCTTTGTTCAGATGAAAGGAGCAGAAGGTGGTCATTTATTTAGATGTGATTTGGCTGTTAAACTTTTGTTTTGATCTATTGCTTCTCTTACTCACTGCATTTATTCTCAAACGACAAGTAAAAAAAAGGCGATATATGTTAGGAGCACTCATTGGATCGAGCATTGTTCTCTTGCTCTTTACACCATTTGCAATCGTTGTGTCACACCCTTTAGGCAAACTACTTTTTTCTGTCTTCATCGTGCTTGCAACCTTTGGTTTTCAAAGATTTCGTTCCTTTTTTCAAAACCTGTTTGCTTTTTACTTTGTAACCTTTTTGATGGGAGGAGGCATGATCGGGGTTCATTCGTTTTTGCAAACCAATACAGTGATTCAAGATGGACTGCTGATTTCACAAAACGATGGCTTTGGTGATCCCATTAGCTGGCTTTTCGTTTTAACCGGCTTTCCTGCGATTTGGCTCTTTTCCAAGAAAAGATTGGGGGAGGTTGCTACGAAAAAAAGACAGTATGATGAACAAGTGCTTGTGGAAATACACATTCACGGAGAAACCATCCGTTTAAATGGACTCGTCGATTCTGGCAATCAGCTGTATGATCCAATGACGAAAACACCAGTTATGATCGTGCAGGCTGATCAGCTAACGACCATTTGCGGAGAGCCATTTATAGAGCTTATGAAACAGTCTCATCCCGTTGAGGTGATGCAAAAAATTGATGATCAATTCGCACTACTTGATCGATTAAGACTTGTTCCATATCGAGCGGTCGGTCATGATCACGGCTTTCTACTATGCTTAAAACCAGATACAGTCGTCATTTACTCTAAAACGCATATAATTCAGCCAGCTAAGTGTTTTGTAGGAATGAGTCTGAGCGGTTTATCAGCAGATCAGGAATTTCAATCCATCATTCATCCAGATATGTTAGACGGGAAAATCATCCAAGGGGTGTCGTAGTTTTTGGTGATGTCTTTTATCTTACGAGGTCAACTTGACATTTAGAAGGGAGAAGAAGATGAAAAAATTAAAATTTAAACTCACTTACTACTGGTATAAACTCCTCATGAAGCTAGGTCTAAAGAGTGATGAAATTTATTATATTGGTGGAAGTGAAGCGCTGCCGCCGCCATTATCAAAGGATGAAGAGCAGGAGCTGCTTGTCAAATTACCAAAAGGTGATCAAACCGCAAGAGCGATTTTGATCGAAAGAAATTTACGTTTAGTCGTTTACATCGCAAGAAAATTTGAAAACACAGGTATTAATATTGAGGATTTAATTAGTATCGGAACCATTGGTCTGATCAAGGCAGTCAATACCTTTAACCCAGAAAAAAAGATCAAACTTGCGACATATGCTTCAAGATGTATTGAAAATGAGATTTTGATGTACTTACGTCGAAATAATAAAATTCGTTCAGAAGTCTCGTTTGATGAACCGCTCAACATTGATTGGGACGGAAATGAACTGCTTTTATCAGACGTACTTGGAACAGATGATGATATTATCACGCGGGATATTGAAGCTAATGTAGATAAAAAATTACTCAAAAAAGCGCTGGAGCAATTAAATGACCGTGAAAAGCAGATCATGGAACTGAGATTCGGCTTGATCGGTGGTGAGGAAAAAACTCAAAAAGATGTCGCTGATATGCTTGGGATTTCCCAGTCGTATATTTCAAGGCTAGAAAAACGAATTATTAAACGATTACAAAAAGAATTTAACAAAATGG
This sequence comes from Bacillus pumilus, assembly GCF_003431975.1. GTDB lineage: Bacteria > Bacillota > Bacilli > Bacillales > Bacillaceae > Bacillus > Bacillus pumilus_N. The sequence goes on from NZ_CP027116.1 coordinate 1,515,760, forward strand.
TCTAAAAAAATTTTTTGGAAGCTCTGTCCCTTTGCTGTCAAAGGAATCAACCACTTTTCTCATGATTCTCGTCTACGCCTGTGCATATTTTTCCATCCCAAGGAGATACTGAACTTTGTACAACAGCTCCTGTAGGGAGGGAAAAAAGTGTCCAGAAATAAAGTGGAAATCTGCGGAGTCGACACCTCCAAACTGCCTGTTCTGAAAAACGAAGAGATGAGGAAATTGTTCAGACAGCTGCAAGATGAAGGTGACGATACAGCAAGAGAAAAGCTAGTCAATGGCAATTTACGGTTGGTTTTAAGTGTGATTCAGCGTTTTAACAACAGAGGCGAGTATGTCGATGATCTCTTTCAAGTAGGCTGTATCGGATTAATGAAATCAATTGATAATTTTGATTTAAGTCATAATGTCAGATTTTCAACTTATGCGGTCCCTATGATCATAGGAGAAATCCGTCGATACTTGCGTGATAACAACCCGATTCGGGTGTCTCGCTCACTAAGAGATATTGCCTATAAGGCACTTCAGGTCCGTGAGAGACTGATTAGTGAGACAAGCAAGGAGCCAACGGCAGAGGATATTGCCAAGGTGCTCGAAGTGCCTCATGAGGAAATTGTCTTTGCCCTAGATGCGATTCAAGATCCTGTTTCTTTGTTTGAACCGATCTATAATGACGGAGGAGATCCGATTTATGTGATGGATCAAATTAGTGATGAACGGAACAAAGACACACAATGGGTAGAGGAATTGGCCTTAAAAGAGGGCATGCGCAGATTGAACGACAGGGAAAAAATGATTCTTCGTAAGCGCTTCTTTCAAGGTAAAACGCAAATGGAAGTCGCTGAAGAAATCGGGATCTCTCAAGCACAAGTTTCAAGGCTTGAAAAAGCAGCCATCAAACAAATGAATAAAAACATCTTTTAAAGCCGCCGCTTTCGTGTGCGGCTTTTTTCATTCTTGTGAGTGAACACGTCTCTAGTATTGACTCGCTTATTTTTTTCATTTAATCTGTTTTTAACAAATGTTATTTTACATATCATTTGTTAGGGAACACTTAAGCGGAAAGAAGGGTTATTATGACATTCCATGATGAAAGAAGGCTGCTCATTAAGGTTGCGCATATGTATTATGAAGAAGGCGCCACTCAATCGAACATCGCAGAAGCTGTTGGGGTTAGCCGTTCGCTCATATCGAAATATTTGGCAAAAGCACGTGAAGCAGGAATCGTGGAAATCATTATTCATGATGAAGTCAATCAACAGTATGGATCGTTAGAAAGAAAAATAGAGCGTAAATATGGTCTGCGAGAAGTCGTCTGTGTGGAAACGCTCAGCCAAGACACAACAAAAAGTCGAATAGGTGCCGCAGCGGCGGGTTTTTTATTAAAAGTGATGAAGGATGGACAAGTTATCGGCTTTTCCTCAGGGACAACGTTGCATGAAATGGCAAAAGCAATTACGTCTGTTCAGCACTATCCATCCGTAACATTTGTTCCGCTTGTCGGAGGTGTGGGAAATGAAGATGTCGATATCCACGCCAACTATATTATTGCGAGGTGCACAGAAGCACTCAAATCTAAATGTGAATTTTTACATGTTCCCGTCATGCTGGATACGAAAGAAGCAAAGGATGTACTCATTAGACAACCTTCAATTAAAAAAGTGATTGAACTAGGAGAATCATCAAACATCGCAGTTGTCGGAATTGGCGGTGTTCCTCAGCATTCAACGATGGTGAAATCTTATATGACAAGTGGTGAGGAGGATATCCTCCAAGCAAAGGATGTAGCAGGTGACATTTGTTATAACTTTATCGATCATAAAGGGGGAGTGTATCCGCACCCTTGGAACGACAGGGTGATGGGGATCAGCCCACAAAAACTGAAAGAAATTCCGCTTGTCATAGGTGTCGCTGGGGGCGAAGAAAAAATTGAAGCGATCAGGGCAGCATTAGAAGGTGGATTAATTCATGTATTAATTACTGATGAACGAACAGGAGACGCCTTATTAAAGTAACTACCTAATATCATTAGGTAGTTTTTTTGAGTCTTTAGACTCAAAAAGATTGAAAATTTTATCGATTTTATCTTGACACAAAGTTGACACATCATATAAACTAAGTTCATAACAAATGATAAACAAAATAACAAATGTTACAAGAAGCAGATTTTTGTTAATTTTTATAACATTTGTTAAAAGTTTCAGATTATTTCTCTAGCAATCTATAGAGAAGCAAGAAAACCTGAAAGGATGATTTAGATGTCAATCTATCAACAGTTGTTAGCTCGAGAACGCAGTGGGGAACCAATCAAAGTAGGAATTATCGGAGCAGGCCAAATGGGCTTTGGACTCATTTCACAAATTTCTAAAATTCCAGGCATGATTGTCGCCGGTGTTTGTGATATTCATCTTAGTGCAGCAGAGAAGGCAGCAAATTTCTACAAGCAGCATGCAAAGCCACATCAAATGGTTGTCACAAATGATTACAGAGAAGTGATTCAATCAGATTTCGTGGAAGTTGTCGTAGATGCAACAGGAGTTCCAGAGGTCGGAGCAAACATTTCTTTGGAAGCGCTTAATTCGAAAAAACATCTCGTTCTTTTAAATGTAGAAGTGGATATTACCATCGGTTTGGTGATGCATAAGTTATTCACAAATGCAGGACTTGTTTACTCAGGATCAGCTGGAGACGAACCGGCAGCAACACTAGAATTATATGAATTTGCAAAAACAATGGGACTTGAGGTGCTCGTTGCTGGGAAAGGTAAGAACAACCCATTCTTCCCAGAAGCAAACCCGGATACGTGTAAAGCAGAAGCGGATAGTAAACATATGAGTGCCCACATGCTGGCTGCATTCCAAGACGGAACAAAAACGATGGCAGAAATGAACCTACTAAGTAATGCAACAGGACTTTTGCCAGATAAGGTGGGTATGCACGGAGTAGAAGCGAATTTAGAAAATGTAGCAGATAAATTGAATCAAAAACAGCAAGGCGGCGTGCTCGATCACTTTGGAGTCGTTGAATATGTAAATGGACTTGCACCAGGTGTATTTGTCATCGTGAAGAGTGATCTTGAGCCCGTTGATGAAGAGCTACGTTACTTAAAAGTCGGAAAAGGCCCGCACTACACACTTTACCGTCCTTTCCACTTAGCGAGTCTTGAAACACCTGTTACGATCGCAAAAGCGGTCTTACAGCATGATTCCTCCATTCACCCAATTGGTGTACCAGTATCAGAAACTGTAGCTGTTGCGAAAAGAGATATCAAAGCAGGGGAATCACTTGACGGAATTGGCGGATACTCCGTAAGAGGTGTACTTGAAACACATCAAGACATGAAAGCGAACGGCCACATTCCAATTGGCTTAATCAGCGGAAAAGTCATAGCGAAAAAAGACATCAAACTAGGACAATTCCTGACGCATGATGATGTTGAACTTGATTCAAACACAACGGTCTGGAAGCTACGTTCACTACAAGATCATTTATTTCAATCATAAGGACGTGAAGCTGTGGAAAAATTAGCTATCGTACTTTGTATCGTTCTCGTTGTGCAGTATGGGTTATCTTTTATTCAAATTAAGTACTACCGAAAGAGCATGGATTCACTTATTGATGATTACAGAGGGAAGCATGGCTATCACTTATTTTCGGGAATGGAGCGGCGCAAAGTGGGCCCTGGAGCCATTGCGCTCATCATTGTGGATGAATCGTATATCATTCAAAAATGCCATGTGCTTGGCGGTGTGTCGATTTTATCTAAATTTAAAGAAGTTCCTTCATATGAAGGAAAGCATGTCGGTGCAGTGCTAGACGAGCATCATATGATGAAGCAGACGCTAAAAAAACGCAAAAAGGGGCCAGCTGTCATGCAAGCACTTTCCATGGCGGCTGAACAAGCACTTGTCTCGATTTCGAAAAAAAATATAACAAATGTGAACTAAGAAAGGGGAGATGAAACATGGAATGGATTCAATGGTTTGGAGAACACTTTATCGGAATGTTTGAAGCCGGCGGAAAGCAATTCATGGGTCTTGTTACAGGTATCGTTCCAACGCTTGTTGTGTTACTTACTTTCACTTATGCTGTCATGAAGTTTATTGGAGAAGAACGAGTGAATAGAGCGATTCAGTTTGCAGCGAAATATACCATTTTGCGCTACACGTTAATGCCGATCTTATCCGTTCTTATTTTGACAAACCCAATGGCTTATACGTTTGGCCGCTTCTTACCCGAAAAACAAAAACCAGCATTCTATGATTCAGCTGTTTCATTTGTTCATCCGGTGACATCACTGTTCCCGTATGCCAACGCAGGAGAACTATTTGTCTACTTAGGGATTGCGAACGGGATTAAAGAAGCTGGGTACTCCATGTCAGAACTGGCTGTTCGTTACTTCTTAGTCGGGATCGTCGTCATTTTACTTCGCGGAATCATTACTGAATGGATCACAAAATACTTAGCAGGAAAAATGAAAGCGAATTCACAATAGGGGAGGGTCAGACATGACAAACCACAAAGTATTTGTTGCAAAAGGCGCTGGTGGATGGGGGAAAGGCTTGGAGCTTGAACCAACTGGTAAAAGAAGAAAGGTTGTTTCCATTACAGGGGGAGGCATTCACCCAGTTGCACGTAAAATTGCAGAAATGACAGGGACAGAAGCATGTGACGGCTTTAAAAACTCGATACCAGAAGATGAAATGATGTGTGTTGTCATTGACTGCGGAGGAACGGCGCGAATCGGACTTTATCCAATGAAACGCATTCCAACTGTCGATGTGTTGGCATCCTCTCCTTCTGGACCGCTTGCAAAACATATTACAGAGGATATCTTCGTATCAGGCGTCACAGAAAAAGATATTTCCTTTGCGGAAGCGTCTGATGGTGAAGAGACTGTAGAAGGTCAAGAAAGTAGTGGGCCAATTGACAAAGAGAATTTTAAAGAAACGTATTCAAAACTGAAAGAAGAAAATATCGAGCGTCAGGAAAAAGGGAATTTCCTGATGAGGTTCTCAAGAGGAATCGGGAAAGTCACCGGTACGTTCTATCAGGCAGGCCGTGATTCCGTTGATATGCTTTTGAAAAACATTATTCCATTCATGGCATTTGTCAGTATGTTAATTGGAATTATCAATTATACAAAAATTGGTGACTTGATTGCTCATTTTCTATCACCACTGGCTGGATCTTTATGGGGGCTCTTACTGCTTGTTGTCGTCTGTACACTGCCGTTCCTATCGCCAGTCTTAGGACCTGGGGCAGTCATTGCACAAGTCATCGGTGTACTTATTGGTAGTCAAATTGCACTAGGAAACATTCCGCCTCAATTTGCTCTTCCAGCACTGTTTGCTATCAACGGTCAAGTAGGGTGTGACTTTATTCCAGTGGGGCTATCACTTGGTGAAGCGAAGCCGGAAACGGTACAATATGGGGTACCAGCTGTTTTGTATAGCCGTCTCATTACAGGGGTTCTATCTGTTGTGATCGCATACGTTGCCAGCTTCGGTATGTATTAAACGTATTAAAGGAGGAATCGAGATACATGGTAACACAATCCGTCGTAAAAGAAATTGGGATTTTAGTCCCTCAATTTAAAGAAGATAAGCTGATTGTTTTATTTGGCCCCGCAGCGCCGCAGGAATTAAGAGATATGTCCGTCATTCATGAGTTCGAACATTTAGAAGAAGAACCGCTGAAACTGGGCGGTACCATTCAAGTGGGCGATCAAACGTACACGATCACAGCCGTCGGCAATAAAGCAAATGACAACTTTAAAGAGCTCGGCCATATTTCGATCTACTTCCAAGAGCCGTTTGATGATGTATTACCGGGAGCTGTTTTTGCATCCCCGCACACCTTTCCTGATATAAAAGAAGGCGTACGAATCGAAATTTCGTAAGCATGTATGCAGAAAAGCTGTTCCTCAAAAGGAGCAGCTTTTTTATGTGAGGTTTACCAGAAAGAGCATTTGCGATATGCTGTAACCATTCATTATTTGTTTATTCAGAATTTTTACACAGGGGGAAATGATGGTGTCACTGGAATTGAAGAATGTTTCTTTAAAACGAAATGGAAAATGGCTGCTTCAAGCTGTTGACTGGCAGGTGAACAAAGAAGAGCACTGGGTGCTTTACGGTTTAAATGGGGCGGGCAAAACCGCTTTATTAAATATGCTCTGCTCATATTATTTCCCTACGTCAGGTGAGATGACCGTGCTCGGACATGTCTTTGGCAAGGAGGCTCTTGGCGAAAAGCTCAGAAAAAAAATTGGCCTCATTTCTGCGGGACTTGAAAAGAAACTGCACAGAGACGACAATGCATTTGAAATTGTTCTTAGCGGAGCATTTGCTTCAATCGGGCTTTATGAAACCCCTACAGATGAAATAAGAGAGAAAGCCATTGATCTATTAAAAGCATTTGGTTCATTCAAATATGCTAACCGGACATATGAAACTCTCTCGCAAGGAGAAAAGCAAAAAGTCCTGATTGCGAGGGTTTTAATGAATGATCCGCAGCTTTTGATTTTAGATGAGCCTGTGACAGGTCTTGATTTTTTAGCAAGAGAACAAGTGCTGGAGACCATCTCATTCATTGCTTCAAAGTCTAATGCACCGACTATGCTCTACACGACCCATCATGCAGAAGAGATTCTGCCAGTTTTTCAGCACACTTTATTATTAAAAGATGGGACCGTATTTGATCAAGGAGAAACAAAAGAAATGATGACAAGCGACTTGCTTTCGTCCTTCTTTGAATGTTCGGTAGATGTGATGTGGAGAAATGGCCGTCCGCATTTAAGTAAAGTGTAGATAAAAGAAACTATTGGTCTGCGTCCCTGCTTTTCCATCATACATATTATAGTAGAAAACGAAAGGCGGGGAAGGGCAAATGATCAGTATTTCTGAATTCCAAATCAAGGATGTCGTCGATGTGTCGAGCGGGAAAAAACTAGGCACCATTGGCGACATTGATATTAATGTCACGAGCGGTAAAATACAAGCAATCATTATTGGCGGCACAGGTAAAATGATGGGATTTTTCGGAAAAGAAGAGGAAATGATTGTGCCGTGGCGAAATATAGTAAAAATTGGCGAAGATGTAATACTTGTCCGATTGTCTTCTTAATTCACATACCTCCTCAATAAATGAATCCATTATCCTTAACATAAGCTCTCCATTCTCAGCAAACAATGTCTTTTTCGGGTAAAAAGATTACGTTTTCATATCAATTTGAAAAAAAACCTGTAGAAAGGGCACATTTGAGTGTAATATTTAATGAATCCCACTAACTGTCTACGCATGTCTTGTGGTAAAATAGGAGCGAAATAAAGAGAGATGAATGAAAGGTGGGAGGGTAGCTTTGACATACAAATATGACCCCTTTCAGCAGAAATCACCTTATGCAATGACCATTCATGATTGGACGAACATGACATGTTCTGGTAAAGAGGTATTGGCCGGATTTACGACAAAAAATGGCGGATTCAGCCTTTCTCCATATCAATCATTGAACACTGGACTCCATGTAGGAGATGATGCTTCTAGTGTCCAAATGAATCGTCAAGTCATAGCAGATGATGCTGCTGTGCCGCTCTCTGATTGGGTGTTTGCAGACCAAACACACGAGGACCGCATCAAGAAAGTCACCAAAGAACAAAGAGGAAGAGGAAGTCTTCATTATCACGAGGCACTGCCTGGAACAGACGGCTTATATACGTCTGAACCGAACATGATGCTCGCTCTTTGTTTCGCTGACTGCGTTCCGCTTTATTTTCTAGCTCCGCAAAATGGACTCATTGGAACAGCCCATGCTGGATGGAAAGGAACCGTCAAGCAAATTGGTGCAAAGATGGTTGATGTATGGATCAACCGAGAAGGTGTCAAGACCGATCAAATACAAGTCGTCATTGGACCATCCATTGGCAGCTGCTGCTACATAGTTGATGACGTGGTCTTGAATCAAGTGAAACAGCTTCACTTTTCAACAGATGATGTGTATTCCGAGATTTCACAAGGACAATATAAATTAGACTTAAAAACATTAAACAAAAACGTATTGCTTCATGCAGGAATAAAAGAAGAAAACATACATGTCAGTTCGATGTGCACAAGCTGCAATGAACAGCTTTTCTTCTCACACCGTCGTGATCAAGGAAAAACAGGACGTATGATGTCTTTTGTCGGGTTTAAGGAGGCATAAGTGCAATTGAATGTACGAGAGAATCTCAGACAAATAAATGAACAAATCAACGAAGCATGTAAAAGAGCTGGCCGGAACCCAGCGGATGTATCCGTCGTTGCTGTCACAAAGTATGTCTCGGTTGAACGGGCACTAGAAGCCAAGAAAGCAGGAATTTTGCACTTTGGTGAAAATCGTGATCAAGGGTTACTTGAAAAACAAGCGGCCATAACCGATGAAAACATTAGCTGGCACTTCATCGGCAGTTTACAAACACGAAAAGTGAAATCTGTCATTCAAACAATTGACTACTTACATTCGCTCGACAGGATGTCTCTTGCGAATGAAATTGAAAAAAGAGCGGATCACACGGTTCGCTGCTTTGTACAGGTGAATACATCGCAGGAGGAGTCAAAACACGGCTTACAAAGTGAAGACGTGATCCCATTTGTCAAACAGCTCGCTGATTTCAGACACATTGAAATTGCTGGACTGATGACGATGGCTCCATTTACAGATGATCACACTGTGATTCGAAACTGCTTTAAAACATTAAAACATCTTCAAGAAGAAGTAAAACATCTTAACCAAGTAAATGCACCTTGTCAGCATTTATCGATGGGCATGTCAAATGATTTTGAAATCGCAATTGAAGAAGGTGCGACATTCGTTCGGATTGGCTCTTCACTTGTTGGAAATGAAACAGGAGGTGCGTGACATGAGCATAAAAAATAAGTTTAAAAGCTTTTTCACTCTCGACGATGAAGAGTATGAGTACGAATATATTGATGAAGAAAGAGAACCAGCTCAAGAAGAAAAAAGCACAAAGGACAAAGCGGCATTTCAAGAGCGTCCACAGACAGGAAAACAAAATGTCGTCAGCTTGCAAAGCGTGCAGAAATCCTCTAAAGTGGTGTTAAGTGAGCCGCGTGTTTATGCAGAAGCGCAGGAGATTGCAGACCATATTAAAAACAGACGTGCAGTCGTCGTAAATTTGCAGCGCATTCAGCACGATCAAGCAAAGCGAATCATCGATTTCTTAAGTGGAACTGTTTATGCAATCGGTGGAGACATCCAGCGTATTGGCTCGAATATATTCCTCTGCACACCTGATAATGTGGATGTATCTGGCACAATATCAGAGCTATTGACAGAGGAAGAACCTCAGAGGTGGTAAATCATAGTGATTCTATATTACATTTTCCAGTTTTTACAAACTGCATTAACGATTTATTCATTCGCGATTATTATTTACATCTTCATGTCATGGGTGCCATCTGCAAGAGAAACATCAATTGGGCGTTTCCTGACAAATATTTGCGAACCGTATTTAGAACCATTTCGTAAAATTATTCCGCCAATTGGCATGATTGACATCTCGCCAATTGTGGCATTGCTTGTGATTCGTTTTGCATCATTATATGGACTAACTGGTCTTTACAATATGATTGCACGCTTCATGTAGACAGGCTGCCGGGCTTGGCACTGCCAGGCTCTTTTACATAAGAGGGGAACAAAATGAGCGATATTTATCAACATTTTAGAAAAGAAGAACAGCCATTTGTCGACCAAGTGTTAGGCTGGAAAAAAATCGCACTCGACCAGTATCGAATGAAATTAACAGACTTTCTTGATCCGCGTGAGCAGTTTATTACCGAGTCCGTCATTCAGCATGCTGATGACCTTAGGATCATGTTTTTTGGCGGGTATGAAGGAGCGGAGCGTAAAAGAGCTCTCATTTATCCTGAATATTTAGAACCTGATATTCAGGATGTTGAACTGTCTTATTTTCAAGTGAACTATGCGAAAAAGTTTATTTCCTTAGAACATCCGAAGCTTCTTGGTTCACTGATTGGGACAGGCTTGAAGCGTCAAAAATTTGGAGATCTGTTATTTTCAGAGGAAGATGTGCAGTTTATTTGTACGAGTGATGTTGCCGACTTTGTTCGGGCGCAGCTGACGCATGTCGGCAGAGCATCCGTTTCATTAGAGGAAATCACGCAGAACGATTTAAAGCCGGTTATGAGCAAGAGTGACATCAAAGAAGATACCATTTCTTCACTAAGGCTTGATGCGATATGTGCTGCAGTTAGCCGTCAGTCTCGGCAAAAGGCACAGCTTTTGGTCAAAAACGGGCTTGTCAAAGTTAACTGGAAAGTCACTGAGGACCCTTCCTTTACAATCGGCGAAGGCGATCAGCTCTCTGTTCGGGGATTTGGCCGCTTTAGCTTGAAAACGATTGATGGGAAGACCAAAAAAGATAAATTTAAAGTAACATTTGAGCTTCTGACATAACGAACTTGAATCTGGAGGTGGCGAGGTTGCCATTAACACCTAATGATATTCATAATAAAACGTTCACAAAAAGCTTTCGCGGATATGACGAAGATGAAGTAAATGAGTTTTTGAGCCAAGTGCGTAAAGATTATGAAATCGTACTTCGTAAAAAGAACGAACTTGAAGAAAAAGTAAACGAGCTTGATGAAAGACTTGGTCATTTTGCGACAATTGAAGAGACACTAAACAAATCGATTCTTGTAGCGCAAGAAGCAGCAGAAGACGTCAAACGTCATTCTGATAAAGAAGCAAAATTGATTATTCGTGAAGCAGAGAAAAATGCAGATCGTATTATCAACGAAGCGCTATCAAAATCAAGAAAGATTGCGATGGAAATCGAAGAGCTCAAGAAGCAGTCGAAAGTCTTTAGAACTCGCTTCCAAATGCTCATCGAAGCTCAGCTTGATCTTCTGAAAAATGATGATTGGGATCATTTACTGGAATATGAAGTTGACGCTGTCTTTGACGAAAAAGAATAAGCGCATCATCTTGACATGACGTGCACATGTTGCATATAATACCATCATAAATTAACAAGAGATAAACGTTTGAAAGGGACACTCGCAGTTGTCACATGCGTAATAAAGCGAATCAGGGATGGTGGAAGCCTGACATTACGAAACGCTGCAATGAGATCACCCCTTTAGTTCCTTTTCTGAAATGAATGAGTAAGAAAAGGCGTCTGATCACGTTACGATTTTAGAGTGGATAAGTGGCTGTTTCTTAGCGCTTGTCTAAAAGGGTGGTACCGCGAGACAAGCCTTCTCGTCCCTTATGGGATGAGAGGGCTTTTTTTATTGTTTTTTAATACGAATTTGCATGTGGAGGAATGGGTATGAACTACAAAGACACCTTATTAATGCCGAAAACAGAATTCCCAATGAGAGGGAACTTGCCGAACAAAGAGCCTGAAATCCAAGAGGAGTGGGCAGAAAAAGACATCTATCAAATGGTTTTAGAGCGGACAAAAGGACGCCCGACCTTTATTTTGCATGATGGACCTCCATATGCGAATGGTGACATTCATATGGGTCACGCACTTAATAAAATCTTAAAAGATTTTATTGTGCGTTTTAAATCAATGAATGGGTTCCACGCTCCGTACGTACCTGGCTGGGATACACACGGCTTACCAATTGAAACAGCACTCACTAAAAATAAAAAAGTCAAACGTAAAGAAATGTCGACAGCTGAATTCCGCAAACTATGCGAGGAGTATGCATGGAAGCAAATCGATGGTCAGCGCAATCAGTTTAAGCGATTGGGCGTCAGAGCCGACTGGGACAATCCTTATGTCACGTTAAAGCCTGAGTACGAGGCGCAGCAAATTCTTGTCTTCGGTGAAATGGCGAAGAGAGGCTATATTTACAAAGGTCTAAAGCCTGTTAACTGGTCTCCTTCAAGTGAGTCAGCTCTTGCTGAAGCAGAAATTGAATATAAAGACAAACGCTCACCATCTATTTACGTATCATTTAAAGTGAAAGATGGCAAAGGCGTACTTGAAAACGGCGAACAATTCATCATCTGGACAACAACACCTTGGACACTTCCTGCAAACCTTGGCATTTGTGTTCATCCAAATCTAGAATATAGTGTTCTTCAAGTAGGTGCTGAGCGATATGTTGTCGCATCTGAGTTAGTTGAACAAGTGGCAAAAACGCTTGGCTTTGAAGCGTATGAAGTTGTGAAAACACTAAAAGGAAAAGAATTAGATACGATCGTTGCAGAGCATCCAATCTACGGTAGAGACTCTCTTGTCATGCTTGGCGACCACGTGACGACAGATGCAGGAACAGGCTGTGTTCACACAGCACCTGGTCACGGGGAAGATGACTTTATTGTCAGCATGAAATACGGTCTTGACGTACTATGCCCAGTAGATGAAAAAGGTGTGATGACAGAAGAAGCACCTGGTTTTGAAGGGCTATTCTATGAGGATGCCAATAAAGCCATCACAGAACAGCTTGAAGCAAAAGGCGCGCTCAAAAAGCTTGACTTTATCACGCACTCCTACCCGCACGACTGGAGAACGAAGAAGCCAACGATTTATCGTGCGACAGCTCAGTGGTTTGCATCGATTAAGGATTTCAGAGAAGCACTACTCGATAATATTAAAGAAACAAAATGGGTGCCAGCATGGGGCGAAACACGCCTATTTAATATGGTGCGTGACAGAGGCGATTGGTGCATTTCAAGACAGCGTGTATGGGGGGTTCCAATTCCGGTCTTTTATGCAGAAAACGGTGATCCGATCATCACAGATGAAACGATTCAGCACGTCTCTCAATTATTTAGAGAACATGGCTCGAATATTTGGTTTGAAAAAGAAGCGAAAGAGCTATTACCAGAAGGTTTTACACATCCAGGCAGTCCAAACGGTGAATTCACAAAAGAGCAGGACATCATGGATGTATGGTTTGATTCTGGTTCTTCTCACCAAGCCGTTTTAGAAGAAAGAGATGACCTTGTTCGTCCAGCAGACCTTTACCTTGAAGGCTCTGACCAATATCGCGGCTGGTTCAACTCATCTTTATCAACAGCAGTTGCTGTTACTGGAAAAGCGCCGTATAAAGGTGTTCTCAGCCACGGCTTTACGCTTGATAAAGAAGGACGCAAGATGAGTAAATCACTTGGTAATACGATTGATCCAACGAAGGTGGCGAAGCAGCTTGGGGCGGAGATTCTTAGACTTTGGGTATCTTCTGTCAACTATCAAGCCGATCACCCAGTGTCTGATGATATCTTGAAACAAGTAGCAGAGGTCTATCGTAAAATCCGTAACACGTTCCGCTTCCTGCATGGTAACTTATTTGACTTTGAACCAGCAGTTAATGCAGTACCGGTAGAAGAGCTTCGCGAAGTGGACCAATATATCTTGATCAAATTAAACAAATTGATTGATAAAGTGAAAAAAGCATATGATGATTACGAATTTGCGGTTGTTTATCATGCCATTCACAATTTCTGTACGATTGAGCTCAGCTCTTTCTATCTCGATTTTGCAAAGGATGTCGTGTACATTGAGCATGCGGATCATCCAGATCGCCGCAGCATGCAGACGGTCTTCTACGAAACATTAATGGCATTAGTGAAGCTGACTGCACCAATTCTTCCGCATACAGCGGATGAATTATGGAGCCACTTAGGCTTTGTTGAAGAGCCAAGTGTTCAGTTAACAGATATGCCTGAAGGTGCGTTAGTTCCTCAAGCGGAAGCGACAGAAGCGAAGTTTGACCGCTTTATGGAAGTTCGTGACGATGTGCTAAAAGCGCTCGAAATTGCGCGTAATGAAAAAGTCATCGGACGTTCACTTGAAGCAAATGTAACCCTTTATGCGACAGAAGAAGTGAAAAATCTTCTTGCATCCATTAAAGAAGATGTGAAGCAGCTCTTTATCATCTCTGAATTAACGGTAGAAGATGAGCAAAATGCTGACGCGTCAGCGCCTGAATACACATCAGGACGAATTGTCGTTCAAAAAGCAGAAGGAGAACTGTGTGAACGTTCTCGTATGATTTCAAAAGATGTTGGGGCAAATCCAAAATACCCAACATTGTCACTGAAAAATGCTGAAATCGTGGAAAAATATTACCAGAATTAACAGCTCGATATCACCAACTAGCGCCCCGCCATACGCGGGGCGTTTTCTTTTTTGTGAAAATGACAGCGTTTAGAACGAAAGGAAAAATCTTATGGCTTTAAAGTGAGCAGCCGGGGCAACAATATGATTATCACGACAGGGCAGGAGTTGAAATAGCGACATGAATGGCGATCTAGAGACGATTTACACGGAACTCCTTCAAATGAAAGAAGAGCTGCAATCTAAACTGTTTGAATACGCATCATTTCGTTCACCCGCTGAGCATGTCACAATGAACGAGGTCCAAACGACCACGCTTCTTTATCACATCAAAGAAGAGCTGCAAGATGTGTCTCTCGCTATTGCAAAAATTGAGCAGGGAACCTATGGAATATGTGAGGTGACAGGTGATGTGATTCCGCTTGAACAAATGAGTATTCTTCCTACCGCCCGCACAGTAGACGACTTTTTATATCATAAGCAGTATGAGAAAAAAGCATTCACTCCTTATCCTCACGAATCAAATGATCCTCATTTTGAAGCCTTCCACATGTAGGGAGGTTTTTGTCTGTCAACTAAAGTTTCTTTACTCCTTCCTGTTTTCTTGATAAAATGCTTAAAGATCAAAGTATGAAGATGGAGGAACGTGTGTGTTCTATTACATAATCGCATTCGTGATAATTTGTTTAGACCAATTAACAAAATGGCTCATTGTCAAAAATATGATGCTCGGAGATTCTTATCCAGTGATTGATGGCTTCTTTTACATCACCTCTCACCGAAATTCAGGAGCAGCATGGGGGATTCTCCAAGGACAAATGTGGTTTTTCTATGTAATCACACTCGTTGTTATTGCGGGAATTGTTTATTATTTGCAAAAGCATGGGAAAAAGGACAAGCTGCTTGGCGTAGCGCTGGCCTTAATGCTTGGCGGTGCGATTGGCAACTTTATTGACCGTATTTTCCGTCAGGAAGTGGTAGATTTTGCTCATTTCGTCTTTGGGAATTATCACTACCCAATCTTTAATATTGCAGATTCTTCTCTATGCGTAGGGGTCATTCTGCTCTTCATTCAAATGCTGTTAGATGGAAAGAAAACGAAGGAGTCAACTACATGAACCAAGTAAATATTGCCGTTTCAGAAGAACAAACGAGTGAACGGCTTGATAAATTTCTCAGCACGACAGAACCAGAATGGTCAAGAACTCAAGTCCAGCAGTGGGTAAAAGATGGGCTGATCGAAGTAAATGGGAAGCAAGTGAAAGCCAATTACAAAGTACAAGCTGGAGATCAGATTAAAGTCGAGATTCCAGAACCAGAAGCACTAGATGTAGAAGCAGAAGCAATGGATCTTGATATTTATTATGAGGATGCAGATGTGTTAGTCGTGAATAAACCACGAGGTATGGTTGTTCATCCAGCGCCAGGTCACGTGTCAGGAACGCTTGTAAATGGTCTAATGGCACATTGCACGGACTTATCAGGGATTAATGGTGTGATGCGTCCAGGCATTGTTCACCGAATTGATAAAGACACGTCTGGGCTGTTAATGGTTGCGAAAAATGATATGGCGCATGAATCGCTCGTCAATCAGCTTGTGGCTAAGACCGTCACAAGAAAATATACGGCCGTTGTCCATGGCATCATTCAGCATGATACAGGTACCATTGATGCCCCAATTGGAAGAGACAAAAAAGACCGCCAAAGCATGACAGTTACAAAAGAAAGTTCAAAGCAAGCAGTCACTCATTTTGATGTGATTGAACGCTTTCAGGACTTCACGCTTGTAGAGTGCCGTCTTGAAACAGGAAGAACACACCAAATTCGTGTTCATATGAAATATATCGGCTATCCGCTTGCAGGAGATCCGAAATATGGACCGAGGAAGACAGTCGATTTCAATGGACAATTGCTGCATGCAGGTGTATTAGGATTTGATCATCCTAGAACAGGAGAATATATTGAATTCACAGCACCAATTCCAGCTGATATGCAAGCCTTTATCGATTCACTAAGAAATAACGATTGACAGGCCGTTCTTTTTTTGAAATAATAAATGAAGAAATTGAGATTCTTTAAAACAGTCCAGAGAGGCTGAGAAGGATAACGGATCAATTTGTGCACGTGTATGCACAAATGAACGCCCCTCTCTGCCCTTTGCAGAAGGGGCTTTTTATTTGTCAAAAAGAGGTGTAAAAGATGGAACAAAAAGCAGTCATTCTTGATGAGCAGGCGATCAGACGAGCGCTTACCCGAATTGCACATGAAATGATCGAGCGCAACAAAGGGATGAAGGATGTCATCCTTGCCGGGATCAAGACAAGAGGTATTCATCTTGCAAAGCGCCTTGCAGAGCGCATTGAGCAAATTGAAGGAAATCCAGTCACTGTAGGTGAACTTGATATTACGCTATACCGTGATGACCTGACAAAAAAGACAGACAACCAAGACCCGCTTGTAAAGGGTGCAGACATTCCAGCTGACATTAATGAGAAAACACTGATCGTCGTTGACGATGTCCTGTTTACAGGTAGAACCGTCAGAGCGGCAATGGATGCCCTTGTGGATGTAGGAAGACCATCCTCCATTCAGCTTGCTGTTCTCGTCGACCGAGGACACCGGGAGCTACCGATTCGAGCGGATTATATCGGGAAGAACATTCCGACATCAAAAGCAGAGACAGTCATGGTTCAGCTGAATGAAGTAGATCAAAACGACCTTGTCGCTATATATGAAAAATAACCTTTTTAAATGCATTCCAGAGAGTTTGCAAAGAGGGCAATAACAGAGACACCGAGCACACGGCTAACGTGACGTGCACGGTTTTTCTAGGCCTCTTTGCGCTTACTCGCAAAGAGGCTTTTTTAATGAAAAAGGACACATCTAGGAGGAAAATCATGAGTCAGCAAAAAGCCAATTTAGGCATTCGAGATATCCCAAAACCGTTCACATGGCTATCACTTAGCCTTCAGCATTTGTTTGCCATGTTCGGTGCAACCATTCTTGTACCAAAAATCATTGATATGAGTCCAGCCGTCGCGCTCATCTCAAGTGGTGTTGGAACCATTGTTTACTTAATTATCACAAGAGGACAAATTCCGGCGTATCTTGGATCGTCCTTTGCCTTTATCGCCCCCATACTAAATGTGAAAGCAACAGGCGGCCCTGGAGCCGCAATGGTCGGTGCATTCATGGCGGGTGTCGCTTATGCACTCATTGCACTATTTATTAAATGGCTCGGCACAGGGTGGCTGATGAAACTTCTGCCGCCGGTCGTCGTAGGGCCAGTCATTATGGTCATTGGTCTCGGACTCGCTGGAACAGCTGTCAATATGGCGATGTATGTTGATCCAAATGCAACCGAGCTTGTTTACAGTCTGAAGCACTTAATGGTTGCTGGCTTCACACTGGCTGTCACCATTATCAGTATGATTTTCCTAAGAGGATTCCTTAGCTTGATCCCAGTACTCATCGGAATTATCAGCGGCTATCTCTTTGCCTTAACACAAGGGATTGTAAACTTCCAGCCGGTCATTGATGCAAAATGGTTTGCTGTACCAGACTTCGTCGTACCATTTGCCGATTACACACCTGCTGTCACTTTAAGCATTCTCACCGTAATGGTGCCGGTTGCCTTTGTGACAATGTCTGAGCACATCGGCCACCAAGTGGTGTTAAGTAAAGTTGTAGGGCAAGATTTTATTAAAAAACCAGGTCTTCATCGCTCCATTTTAGGAGACAGTGCAGCGACGATCTTCGCTTCACTCATTGGCGGACCACCAACCACAACGTATGGAGAAAACATTGGCGTACTTGCCATCACAAGAGTGTTCAGTATCTTCGTCATCGGCGGAGCCGCAGTCTTTGCGATCTGCTTCGGCTTTGTCGGAAAAATTTCAGCATTAATCAGTACAGTACCGTCTGCAGTCATGGGGGGCGTTTCGTTCCTGCTCTTTGGGATCATTGCTTCAAGCGGTCTGAGAATCCTGATTGATCATAAAGTGAATTTTGAAGAAAAACGTAATCTCATTATCGCTTCAGTCATCTTAGTCATCGGAATTG
The DNA here is from genome assembly GCF_003431975.1 of Bacillus pumilus. Classification (GTDB taxonomy): domain Bacteria; phylum Bacillota; class Bacilli; order Bacillales; family Bacillaceae; genus Bacillus; species Bacillus pumilus_N. Next base: position 1,533,924 of record NZ_CP027116.1, read on the forward strand.
GCGGAGCATTCATTGAGGTGAAACAAATCAACCTCACACTATCTGGAATGGCACTTGCAGCCATTACAGGCGTCCTGCTAAACCTGATCCTGCCGCATCAAAAATCGGACGATGACGAGTCAAATGAATCGAATACAGAAAACCTTTTAAAAGAAGTCCAGTGAGGCTGACAAGGGTTCTAAAATGAGCAGAATGCACGAACGTGCCGCTGCTTCTTTTGGAGAACCCTAAGCTGCCGAGGCTTAGGGTTTTTTTGAACCTGAAAGTGATGAAAAACTAGAGGGGGAAGAAAAAATGAATGATCTATCGACAATGAGCAGCTTATCTAAAGAAGAGATTTTACAGCTAATTGAAGAAGCAACGGCTCTCAAACAGGGGAAGCAAGAGCTTGGTTTAGCGGGAGAATTTGTAGCAAATCTCTTCTTTGAACCAAGCACAAGAACACGATTTAGCTTCGAAGTCGCCGAAAAGAAACTGGGGATGAATGTACTGAGCTTAGATGCGGCAAGCACCTCCGTTCAAAAAGGCGAAACCCTATACGATACGGTAAAAACGCTTGAATCCATCGGTGTGAAAGCTTGTGTGATCAGAGACAGCACCGATGAATATTACAACGAGCTAATCGGGAAAGTTGGGATTCCCATCATCAATGCTGGAGATGGCTGCGGGCAGCACCCGACCCAATCACTGCTTGACCTAATGACCATCTATGAAGAGTTTGGCGGCTTTGAGGGCTTAACGATTTCGATACATGGAGACATCAAGCATAGCAGGGTGGCAAGGTCGAATGCTGAAGTACTCTCAAGGCTCGGAGCGACAGTCCTTTTCTCAGGGCCTGCTTCCTTCCAAGATGAGCAAAACCCTCACGGAACGTATGTCCAAGTAGACGAAGCCATTAGACAATCTGATGTGGTGATGCTGCTTAGAATTCAGCATGAACGGCATGCTGAAAAAATGGGCAGTGAAGATTACTTATCGACTTATGGATTAACAGTAAACAGGGCAAACAACATGAAAAAACGAGCCATTATCATGCATCCAGCACCAGTAAACAGAGGTGTGGAGATAGATGATTCTTTAGTAGAATCCAAGCAGTCACGAATTTTTAAGCAAATGGAAAATGGCGTTTATGTCCGAATGGCCGTATTAAAAAGAGCTTTTCAAAATAGCAGACTACATCAAAAAGGGAGAGATTCTGTCTATGTCATATCTCATTAAAAACGGTTTTATCTTAACAAGCACAGGCGAAAAAGTGCAGCAGGATATTAGGGTAGAAGGAAAAGTGATTCAAGCAATTGGTCACTTAGAAAGAGAAGACGGAGAAGAGGTTATTGATGCTAAAGGACTATTTGTGTCACCAGGCTTGATTGATCTGCATGTGCATTTAAGAGAGCCAGGCGGAGAGAAAAAGGAAACGATTGAAACAGGCTCTAAAGCAGCTGCAAGAGGTGGGTATACGACGATTGCAGCTATGCCAAATACACGCCCAGTTCCAGATACAAAAGAGCAAATGGAATGGCTCATGAATCGAATTGAAGAGACCTCTTCTGTGAGAGTACTACCATACGCTTCTATCACAATTAGACAGATAGGGGAAGAGATGACGGACTTTGCAGCACTAAAAGAAGCAGGCGCCTTCGCCTTTACAGATGACGGAGTCGGCATCCAAACAGCAGGCATGATGTACGAAGCGATGAAAAAGGCAGCAAGTCTTGATCAAGCCATTGTCGCGCACTGTGAAGATAACTCGCTCATTTACGGCGGGTGCGTTCATGAAGGGGAATTTTCAAAAGCAAATGAATTAAACGGAATACCGTCCATTTGTGAATCGGTGCATATTGCAAGAGATGTTCTTTTAGCAGAAGCAGCGAATTGTCATTATCATGTATGTCATATCAGTACGAAAGAATCTGTGCGAGTCGTTCGCGATGCAAAAAAAGCTGGTATCCGTGTGACGGCTGAGGTATCACCGCATCACCTGCTTTTATGTGATGCAGATATCCCAGGGCTTGATACGAACTTTAAAATGAATCCGCCGCTTAGAGGAAAAGAGGATCGCGAGGCACTGATCGAGGGACTTTTAGATGGAACGATTGATTTCATTGCAACAGATCATGCCCCGCATACAGAAGAAGAAAAGAACGAAACGATGCAGCGAGCACCTTTTGGGATTGTCGGGCTTGAAACAGCGTTCCCGCTTCTGTATACACGATTTGTTAAAACAGGCGAATGGACATTAAAAGAACTCGTTGATTATATGACGATCAAGCCAGCAGAAGCCTTCTCCCTTCCATATGGAAAACTGGAAGAAGGGCAAACGGCGGATATCACACTCATTGATTTAAACAAAGAAATGGCAATCGATAAAAAAAGCTTCTTATCAAAAGGGCAAAATACACCGTTTGACAAATTGACTGTATCAGGATGGCCGGTCATGACACTTGCATCTGGGAAAGTCGTGTATGAAGAGGGGAGACTAGTAAAATGAAGAGACGCTTAGTGCTAGAAAACGGAACAGTATTCGAAGGAACAGGCTTTGGCAGCTTAGATTCGTCAGTCGGAGAAGTTGTCTTTAATACAGGAATGACAGGCTATCAAGAAATTTTGTCTGATCCATCATACTGCGGACAAATTGTCACGCTTACTTATCCGCTTATCGGCAACTACGGGATTAACCGTGATGATTTTGAATCGATCACACCCTTTGTAAAAGGGCTGATCGTGAAGGAGCTTTGTGAAAAACCTTCAAACTGGCGCTCTTCATACTCACTCGATGAATATTTGAAAATGAAAAATATTCCAGGTCTTAGCGGAATCGATACACGTAAGCTGACGAGAATGATTCGAAGCGCAGGGACTTTAAGAGGGGCGTTTGCAGGACCGGATGAACAAGTGGAAGAGGTAGTTCGCCGCCTTCAAACAATGCAGCTGCCAACTGATCAAGTGAGTCAAGTTTCTGTGAAAAATGCGTATCCAAGCCCAGGAAGAGGAAAAAGAATTGTCCTTGTTGATTTCGGCATGAAACACGGCATTTTGCGCGAGCTGAACAAACGTGACTGTGATGTCATCGTGGTGCCATACAATATCACAGCAGATGAAGTACTGCAATTAAAGCCTGATGGGATCATGCTTTCAAACGGCCCTGGGGATCCTGTTGATGTACCAGAAGCAGTTGAGATGATTCAGCAATTGATTGGAAAGGTTCCGCTCTTTGGCATTTGCCTTGGACATCAATTATTCGCTCTTGCGTGCGGTGCAAGTACTGAAAAAATGAAATTCGGTCATAGAGGCTCAAATCACCCAGTGAAAGAGCTAGCAACCGGCAAGGTGACACTAACATCTCAAAACCACGGCTACACAGTTAGTACCATTAACGAGGACGTGCTTGAAGTCACACATATCGCACTAAATGACAATACAATTGAAGGATTAAAGCATAAAGAAGCACCAGCATTCACTGTCCAGTACCACCCAGAAGCATCACCAGGTCCAGAAGATGCAAACTACTTATTCGACCAGTTCATGGACATGATTCATACAACTGAGAAAGAAGGGGAAGAAGTATGCCAAAACGTGTAGATATCAAAAAGATTTTAGTCATCGGATCAGGTCCAATCATCATCGGTCAGGCAGCGGAGTTTGACTATGCAGGCACACAGGCTTGCTTAGCGCTAAAAGAAGAGGGCTATGAAGTTGTTCTTGTGAATTCCAATCCGGCGACCATCATGACAGATACAGAAATGGCCGATAAGGTATACATCGAACCACTGACACCAGAATTTTTAACACGAATCATTCGAAAAGAACGTCCTGATGCGATTTTACCAACACTTGGCGGACAAACTGGGCTTAATCTTGCTGTTGAATTATCAGACCTTGGCGTATTAGCTGAATGCGGCGTTGAAGTATTAGGAACAAAGCTGTCAGCTATTCAAAAAGCAGAGGACAGAGATTTATTCCGTAATTTAATGAATGAACTAAATGAGCCAGTGCCGGAAAGTGAAATCATCCATAACCTAGAAGAAGCAATGGCGTTTACGAATCAAATCGGTTTCCCTGTCATTGTGAGACCAGCTTATACATTAGGCGGAACAGGTGGCGGAATTTGTACAAATGAGCAAGAATTAAAAGAAATCGTCGAAAACGGTTTGAAGCTGAGCCCAGTCACACAATGTTTGCTTGAAAAAAGTATTGCAGGCTTTAAAGAAATTGAATATGAAGTCATGCGTGATAGCGGTGACCATGCGATCGTTGTTTGTAACATGGAGAACTTTGATCCAGTTGGTATCCACACAGGTGACAGTATCGTTGTGGCGCCAAGCCAAACGTTAAGTGACCGTGAATACCAGCTGCTTCGTAATGTGTCGCTCAAGCTGATCAGAGCACTTGGCATTGAAGGCGGATGTAACGTACAGCTGGCAATTGACCCAGACAGCTTTCAATACTATATCATCGAAGTAAACCCGCGCGTGAGTCGTTCTTCAGCTCTTGCGTCGAAAGCAACGGGTTATCCAATCGCAAAACTTGCAGCGAAAATTGCTGTCGGCTTAACACTTGATGAAATGATGAACCCAGTCACAGGTAAAACCTATGCTGCCTTCGAGCCGGCACTTGACTATATTGTGTCTAAAATTCCGCGCTGGCCGTTTGATAAATTCGAATCTGCCAACAGACGTCTTGGCACGCAAATGAAAGCAACTGGTGAAGTGATGGCGATCGGCCGTACATTAGAAGAGTCACTTCTAAAGGCTGTCCGTTCACTTGAAGCGGACGTGCATCACATTGAATTAAAAGACGAAGCAGACATCACAAACGAAGTGCTTGAAAAGCGGATTATCAAAGCAGGAGATGAGCGTCTGTTTTATATCGCTGAGGCGCTTAGAAGAGGCTATACGGTTGAACAAATACATGAATTCTCAAAAATTGATTACTTCTTCCTTCATAAACTGGAAGGCATCATTACATTTGAAAAAACATTAAAAGAAAACAAAGGCAATACAGACGTACTAAAAGAAGCGAAAGAAAAAGGCTTCTCAGACATCTATATTAGCCGCGAGTGGAAGATGAACGAAGCGGATGTTTACAAGCTGAGACAAGAAGCAGGCATTGTACCTGTCTACAAAATGGTGGATACATGTGCAGCAGAATTTGAATCCGAGACGCCATATTTCTACAGCACGTATGAAGATGAAAATGAATCAGAACGGACAGATAAGAAAAGTGTCATCGTGTTAGGATCGGGACCTATCCGAATCGGACAAGGCGTTGAATTTGATTATGCGACGGTTCATTCTGTGTGGGCAATTAAACAAGCAGGCTATGAAGCAATCATTATTAACAACAACCCTGAAACGGTCTCAACAGACTTTAGTATTTCAGACAAGCTCTACTTTGAACCACTCACTGTAGAAGATGTGATGCACATCATCGATCTTGAGCAGCCTGAAGGAGTCGTCGTTCAATTCGGCGGACAAACGGCAATCAACCTAGCAGATGAATTATCAAATAGAGGGGTGAAGATTCTCGGCACTTCTCTTGAAGACCTAGACCGCGCAGAAAACCGGGACAAGTTTGAACAAACATTAGAAACACTCGGCGTGCCGCAGCCTAAAGGAAAAACAGCTACGTCTGTGCCTGAGGCTGTAGCGATTGCTAATCAGATCGGCTACCCAGTTCTTGTCCGTCCTTCCTACGTATTAGGCGGCCGTGCAATGGAAATCGTTTATCAAGAAGAAGAGCTTCTTCACTACATGGAGAATGCAGTGAAAGTCAATCCGCAGCACCCAGTGTTAATTGACAAGTATTTAACAGGAAAAGAAATCGAAGTAGATGCCGTATCTGATGGGGAAACGGTCGTGATTCCAGGCATTATGGAACATATTGAAAGAGCCGGGGTTCACTCTGGTGACTCGATTGCGGTGTATCCGCCGCAAACATTGTCTGAGGAGATCAAAGCGAAGATCGCAGAATACACGATTAAGCTCGCAAAAGGACTCAACATTATTGGGCTGCTAAACATTCAATTTGTCCTCTCAAAGGGTGAAGTGTACGTACTTGAAGTGAATCCGCGTTCAAGCCGGACAGTTCCTTTCTTAAGTAAAATCACGGGCATCCCGATGGCCAACCTAGCGACAAAAGTCATTTTAGGTGAAAAACTTAAAAACTATGGCTACGAGGAAGGACTTCACACAGAGCAAGAAGGTGTCTACGTCAAAGTTCCAGTCTTCTCTTTTGCAAAACTAAGAAGAGTCGATATTACACTAGGACCTGAAATGAAATCAACAGGTGAAGTCATGGGGAAAGATGTCACAATCGAAAAAGCTCTTTACAAAGGATTAATTGCATCAGGCATTCAAATTCCTAATGACGGAACAGTTCTGCTAACAGTGGCTGATAAAGATAAAGAAGAAGGACTTGAGATTGCAAGAAGGTTCCATTCAATCGGCTATCATATTTTAGCGACAGAAGGAACAGCGAATTACTTAAAACAAGCCTCCATCCCATCAAGTGTTGTTGGCAAAATAGGAGAAGAAGGCAAAAACCTTCTCGATGTCATTCGAAACGGGGAAGCCCAGTTTGTCATCAACACTCTGACAAAAGGAAAACAGCCAGCAAGAGACGGCTTTAGAATCAGACGTGAAGCTGTTGAAAATGGTGTGGCATGCCTCACGTCACTAGATACAGCAGAAGCCATTTTAAGAGTGCTGGAAAGCATGACATTTAGAGCGGACGAAATGCCAGAAGTGAAAACGAATGCTGAGGTGACAGTAACGATATGAAAAAAGCATACTTGACGGTCGTCTCAAACCGAGAGATCGCTGATCATATTTACGAAATGACATTAAAAGGTGACCTTGTGGACTCCTTTCAAACGGCTGGACAATTTCTTCATATCAAGGTCAGTGAATCCATGACACCGCTGCTGAGAAGACCGATCAGTATTGCAAACATTCATGCCGAGAAACAAGAAGCGACCATCATTTACCGCGCAGAGGGAGAGGGCACAAAGCTCCTTTCCCAAAAGCGGGAGGGAGCGTCTGTCGATGTATTAGGACCGCTCGGAAACGGATACGACCCTACAGTAGTTCAGTCAGGTCAGACAGCATTACTAGTCGGTGGTGGAATTGGTGTGCCGCCTCTATATGAACTGTCCAAGCGTTTAACGAAAAAAGGTGTCACCGTCAAGCATGTCCTCGGATTTCAATCGAAAAAGGATGTATTTTACGAGGAGAAATTCCAAGCACTCGGAGATACATTTATCGCAACAGTTGATGGAACTTATGGCTCTAAGGGCTTCGTGACAAGTGTCATCGAAGAGAACAATTTGAGCTTTGATGTCATGCTTTCCTGCGGACCGACACCTATGTTAAAGGCACTAAAAGACTCTTACCCAGATAAACCTGTCTACATTTCAATGGAAGAACGGATGGGGTGCGGAATTGGTGCATGCTTTGCTTGTGTCTGTCATACCGACCAGCACGAAAAGCCATACGTCAAAGTCTGTCTGGATGGGCCTGTTTTTAAAGCAGAGGAGGTGGCACTGTCATGCTAAATGTTGAGTTACCCGGCTTATCTTTAAAAAATCCAATCATTCCTGCATCGGGCTGTTTTGGATTCGGCAGAGAATTTGCTTCATTATATGATCTATCCTTACTTGGCGGTATCATGATCAAGGCCACAACCCTTGAACCGAGATTTGGTAATCCAACACCAAGGGTAGCGGAGACAGGAGCCGGTATGCTCAATGCAATCGGCCTTCAAAATCCAGGACTAAAAGGCGTGCTTGAAAATGAATTACCTTGGCTAGAGCAGTTTGATACGCCTATTATTGCAAATGTCGCTGGCTCACAGGTCGATGATTATGTCGAAGTAGCCAAACAAATCAGTCAAGCAAAAAATGTCCATGCCCTTGAACTGAATATTTCGTGTCCGAATGTTAAAACAGGCGGAATTGCCTTTGGTACAGATCCACGTATGGCTGCATCATTGACAAAAGCGGTGAAAGACGTTTCTTCCGTTCCTGTCTATGTCAAACTGTCTCCAAACGTAGCCAACATTGTAGAGATTGCTCAAGCAATTGAATCTGCTGGGGCGGATGGACTCACGATGATTAACACGTTAATCGGTATGCGTTTAAATTTAAAAACGGGGAAACCAATACTTGCCAATAAAACAGGCGGATTATCAGGCCCTGCTGTAAAACCTGTCGCTGTGCGCATGGTACATGAGGTCAGTCAAGCGGTTTCTATCCCAATTATCGGAATGGGCGGCGTGCAAAGTGCTGAAGATGTACTTGAATTTTTATTAGCAGGTGCGAGTGCAGTAGCTGTTGGCACAGCCAATTTTGTGAACCCATTTATTTGCCCAGAAATCATTGAAGAACTGCCAAATGTATTAGCAGCTTATGGCTATTCATCTGTAGAGGAATGTATCGGAAGGAGCTGGAAACATGAAGCACTTGCCCATCATCGCGCTTGATTTTCCATCAGGGCGGGAGGCGCTCGCTTTTTTAGAACCCTTTGAAGGAACACCATTATTTGTGAAGGTCGGCATGGAACTATTTTACCAAGAAGGACCAGCCATCCTGGATGCGCTTAAAGAAAAAAATTGCCGCATTTTTCTCGATCTGAAATTACATGACATACCAACAACAGTGCAAAAAGCTATGACCAGGCTTGCAGCACTTGGCGTCGATTTGGTCAATGTGCATGCAGCTGGCGGGAAACATATGATGCAGGCTGCGTTAGAAGGGCTTGACAGCGGAACACCTGCTGGAAAAAAACGCCCAGGCATTATTGCAGTGACTCAGCTGACGAGTACGTCAGAAGACATGATGAGAAGCGAATTACTCATTGACCGGCCGCTGCAAGAGACTGTCATCCGGTACGGTCAATTGGCATATGAAAGTGGACTAGACGGTGTTGTTTGCTCTGTACATGAATCTAAAGCCCTTCATGAGCACATCTCACCTTCCTTTCTCACTGTCACGCCGGGGATACGCTTACAGAATGATCAAACTGATGACCAAAAGCGTGTGGCGACTCCTGCCTATGCAAAAGAGCAGGGGGTTTCGCAAATCGTTGTCGGAAGATCGATCACGAAAGCTGAAACACCATTTTTAGCCTATCATCAAATTTTGAAAGAGTGGGAGTGACTGCCAGATGAAAACAAAAATCGCTAAACACCTATTACAAATCAAAGCGGTCTCATTAAAACCAGACGAACCGTTTACATGGGCAAGCGGTATCAAATCACCGATCTATTGTGACAACCGCCTGACCTTATCCTACCCAGAGGTGAGACATGACATCGCTGAAGGTCTTAAAGAGTTGATTCTCACTCATTTTGAAGGAGCGGAGGTTGTTGCTGGTACAGCAACAGCAGGCATCCCGCATGCAGCTTTAGCGGCTGACCGTTTGAACGTACCGATGTGTTATGTCAGAAGCAAGCCAAAAGCACACGGTAAAGGAAATCAAATTGAAGGCGCCGTATCGCCAGGTCAAAAGGTTGTCGTTGTTGAAGACTTGATTTCCACTGGAGGCAGTGTGCTTGAAGTCGTCGCTGCTCTTCAAGAAGAGGGCTGTGACGTACTAGGTGTTGTGGCGATCTTCACATACGGACTGCCAAAAGCTACGGAAGCTTTTCAAGAGAAAAACATGCCATATGTCACACTAACAGATTATGATACATTGACAGACGTAGCACTAGAACTGAAAGCGATCGAGCCTTCTGCTATGAATAAACTAAAGCGCTGGAGACAAAATCCTTCCTCTGAATCTTGGATGGAAGAAACGGTCTAACAAGCTGTGCCTAACCGCACAGCTTTCAGCGTGTAGACAAACCCTCGCATTCTTTGTCAGTCCTGCGCGCCGGTGCTCACGAATGTCAAATTCGCTCCGCTCCGGTGCTCGTCCTTCCTAGACTTCAAAGGTTTTCTATCACGCTGAAAAGAAGACAAAGGGCTAAAATAAAAGTCATTTTAGCCCTTTGTCAACAATCTGAAAGCTGTGCTTAACTGCACAGCTTTTTCATTTGGTTAAAAATAGGAAAATGGACTCATTTTTTAATAATAACTAATCCTATCAATAAAGTCGGGTTGACTTTTGTTTGAATTGTGTTAATATTTAATACAAATTAAAACTCTTATCCAGAGAGGTGGAGGGACTGGCCCGATGAAACCCGGCAACCTGCGATTTGCAAGGTGCTACTTCCTGCAAAATGACTCTATTTTGAAAGATAAGGAAATCGTGAGCTTCCTCATCTTTCTTTCGGACTGAAAGAAAGTTTTTTTATTTTCACGATGAGGAAGAAGAGACCTGGATAGAGACTTAGTGAAGCATTTGCATCGACTGATTGGGGGAGACTTCGGCTCAGTTACGCTGATTTTGTAAAACGGTCCAGTAATGCAAGTGTCAAAAACGAAAAATTTGGTTGAAGTAGTGCGGAGAGATGAGCGGTACTCCGAAAGGGGAGAAACAATGTTAACTTATGAAAATTGGCAAGAACCGTCCATTACATTTCAAGAGGATGATTTGTATAAAGGGGCCCTGTCTGTGCTGAAATGGGCGTATGGTCATTATGGTGATCAGCTCGTTTATGCATGTAGCTTCGGTATTGAAGGCATCGTCCTCATTGATCTGATTGCGAAAGTAAAAAAGGATGCAAGAATTGTCTTTTTAGATACAGGTCTGCATTTTAAGGAAACGTACGACACAATTGATGCAGTAAAGGAAAGGTACCCGGGTTTAGACATTGTGCTGAAAAAACCTGAGCTGACGGTTGAGCAGCAAAACGAGCAGCATGGTGATCAGTTATGGAAAACGGACCCTCAAAGCTGCTGCCATATGCGCAAGGTCATTCCTTTGCAAGAAGCGCTATCAGGCTATCCGGCATGGCTTTCTGGCTTACGAAGAGAACAGTCACCAAAACGAGCAGAAACGAACTTTTTAAATAAGGATGAAAAATTCAAATCAGTGAAAGTATGTCCGCTTATCCACTGGACGTGGAAGGACATATGGAGATACGCGTCTAGAGAGGATCTTACTTATAACCCGCTGCATGACCAAGGATATCCAAGTATCGGCTGTGCTCCATGTACGCAGCCAGCATTTACTGCGGAAGATCTCCGTTCAGGCAGATGGTCAGGCACAGCGAAGACAGAGTGCGGATTACATGAGTAAGGGAGCTTAATGTATGGAAATCGCCGCAATTTTATTTAGTTTATTTTTTGCTCTAAACATTGGCGCGAGCGGGGCAGCTGCTTCTATGGGCATTGCATATGGATCAGGTGCTATTCAAAAGCCCATTTATGCACTTGGCGTTTGTGCAGTTGGGATAGTAGCAGGTTCAGTTATTGGCGGTGGTGAAGTCGTCAAAACGATCAGCTCTGGGATTATGCCGGAATCTGTGATCACACTAGAAATCGTTTGTATCATTATAGGTTCTGCCGCATTATCACTCTTCATCGCCAATTTATTGGCCATCCCTTTATCAACGAGTGAGGTCACAGTAGGTGCTGTTGTTGGCGTTGCGGTAGCATATAAAGTATTGTATGTGAAATCCATTTTAGTCATTGTGTCATTTTGGATCATCATTCCTATCGTTGCTTTTCTTTTTACATTCGCTGTCGTCAAAATCATCAGAATGTTCCCGAAACGAACCTTGTCAAAAAAAAGCACCATGATTTTATCGATTGTCTTGATTATGAGTGGATTTCTAGAAGCGTTTTCTGCTGGGATGAACAACGTCGCCAATGCTGTAGGCCCTCTTGTTGCCTCAGGCATTTTATCCGTTGGGCAAGGAACGCTTTATGGTGGACTTTTCGTTGCACTGGGTGCCCTTGTATTAGGAAGACGAGTGCTTGAAACAAACGGCAAGAAAATCACCCGCTATCAAACAGGCGAAGGCATTTTGTTATCAAGTACCGGTGCAGGACTTGTCATTGTTAGCTCTATTTTTGGGCTGCCAGTTCCGCTTACCCAAATCACTTCCTCGTCTATCATAGGGCTTGGAATGGCAAAAGGCGGACCCAACATTTTTCATAAACATGTGGTGAAAAAAATGCTAAAAGTGTGGGTGGTGTCCCCCTTTTTATCACTCAGTCTATCGTATTTGCTTGTGAGCCTTTTCTTAAAAGGTGACTATTATTCTATCTTTATCATGATGAGTGTACTGTTTGCCTCACTTGGAGCGCTCAGTCTGATGAAGGCTGTCAAAAATGAAAGCAGCTCGATCCATGAACAGGGCGGCGGGATTTAATATTAAATCCGACTATTAACATCTACTAAATATGAACATTGAGAGGAAGATGAACAAATGAGTTTAACACCACATGGTGGCGTATTAATAAATCGAGTAAATGAAGAATATGATCTCAGCACAGTTGCGAAGGAAATTGAATTAGATGCCATCTCCTTTGCAGATCTTGAACTCATTGCAATTGGCGGGTATAGTCCAATTGAAGGGTTTTTAACAAAAGCTGATTATGAAGCAGTTGTGAGTAATATGCGGCTAGCAAGTGGTGTCGTTTGGTCTCTCCCGATTACACTGCCAGTGACAAAAGAAAAAGCAGCAGAAATCCATCAAGGCGATATTGTGCGTCTCTCATACAATGGAACTGTATATGGCGTGATTGAAGTAGAGGATCAATATACACCAGATAAGGAAAAAGAAGCGGTGAATGTATATAAAACAGATGACCGTAATCATCCAGGTGTAAAAAAATTATTTGAACGCGGTGACACATACATTGGTGGTAAAATTACACTGACGAAACGAAGCGAAAAACCGTTCCCTCAATTTACGTATGAGCCGGAAGAAACAAGACGTCATTTCAAAGAGAACGGCTGGAAAACCATCGTTGGTTTCCAAACGAGAAACCCTGTTCACCGTGCCCATGAGTATATTCAAAAAACAGCACTAGAAACAGTCGATGGCCTGTTTTTAAATCCGCTTGTTGGTGAAACAAAATCAGATGATATTCCGGCAGACGTGAGAATGAAAAGCTACCAAGTGTTATTGGATGGGTATTATCCAAAGGATCGCGTCTTTTTAGGTGTTTTTCCTGCGGCAATGCGTTATGCTGGTCCAAAGGAAGCAATCTTTCATGCGCTTGTTCGTAAAAATTACGGCTGCACTCACTTTATTGTTGGAAGAGATCATGCAGGTGTTGGTGATTATTACGGCACATACGAGGCGCAGGAACTATTTGATCAATTTTCAAGCGAAGAAATTGGCATTACGCCATTAAAATTTGAACATAGCTTTTATTGTAATACATGTGAAGCAATGGCAACACCAAAAACATGTCCTCACGATAAAAGTGAGCATGTCATTCTCTCAGGTACAAAGGTTCGGACGATGCTGAGAAACGGAGAATTACCACCAAGCACGTTCAGCCGAAAAGAAGTTATTGAAACGTTAATTGAAGGATTAAAAACGACGGTATCTTAATGGGAGGGTATAACATGAGCAACGAACATATTGTGTGGCATGATTCATCTATTACGAAAAAAGAATATCAACAGAAAAACAATCATACGAGTGGCATTATCTGGCTTACAGGCCTAAGTGGATCAGGTAAATCAACGATCGCCAATGCAGCGGCTAGAGAGCTGTTTGAACAAGGCTATCAAGTCACAGTTCTTGATGGCGATAATGTGCGGCATGGACTAAATAAGGATTTAGGGTTTTCAGATGATGACAGAAAAGAGAACATCCGCCGCATCGGAGAAGTGGCGAAATTATTTGTTGAGCAAGGAACGATTGTCATCACAGCATTTATTTCTCCATTTCAAGAAGACCGCCATATTGTCAGACAGCTAGTTGAAGCGGGAGAATTTCACGAAGTGTTTGTGAAATGTGATCTAAATGTATGCGAAGAGCGTGATCCAAAGGGTTTATATAAAAAGGCTAGAAATGGAGAAATTCCATTTTTTACTGGAATTGATTCGCCGTATGAAGAGCCTGCTGCGCCTGAGCTCTTACTAGATACAGGTGAATTATCTCGTGAAGAGTCCAAGCAGCGTCTCGTTGATTATGTAAAGGGAAGAGCGAAATAATCGCCTGATGGCAGGGGGAGAAAGCACGATGGGGAACGTATACATTGTGGGTGCTGGACCTGGGGATCCAGACTTAATTACATTAAAAGCCCTTAAGGCAATACAGCAGGCAGATGTCATTTTATATGATCGTCTTGTCAATCAAGAAATACTCGCCCACGCCAAACCCGAGGCGGAATTAATCTATTGCGGCAAGCTGCCGAATCATCATACGATGAGACAGGAAGCCATCAATGAAGCACTTGTGGGCCATGCAAAGGGGGGGAACGTCGTCGTTCGGCTGAAAGGCGGCGACCCCTTCGTATTTGGCCGAGGCGGTGAAGAAATCGAATGCTTAGCTGAGCACGGGATTCCATATGAAGTCGTCCCTGGAATTACCTCTGGTATTGCAGCGGCAGCTTATGCAGGCATTCCAGTGACGCACCGTGAATTTAGCTCAAATGTCGCATTTGTCACGGGGCACTATCAGAAGGATGAACATTTTGAAGAAAAATGGGAGGCGCTGGCTACGGGGATTGATACCCTTGTGATTTACATGGGCGTCAAAAACGTGGAAAGAGTGCAGCGGCTTCTTTTGAAGAATGGACGGGACCCTGAAACGCCAGCAGCGTTTATACACTGGGGAACCACGACGAGACAAAAGACGACCTGCTGCACTGTGGCGACACTATCAGAAACCGTTGAAAAAGAAGGCATCGAGCATCCAAGCTTGATTGTTGTTGGAGATGTCGTTCATTTTCACCAAAAGCTGAACTGGTTTGAACCCGCCTTCATTGAGAAATGAGAATGATAGAGAAAAGACACGTATATTTATCGTGTCTTTTCGTCTGAACAAAACAAAGTGAGAGGGAGGAGTCATATGAAACAAGCTGTACTTTATGTTGGGCATGGCAGCAGAGTAAAAGAAGCGCAAGATAAAGCCATTTCCTTTATGAAAAGCTGTATGCCATTAGTGGAAGCAGATATTCAAGAAATTTGTTTTTTAGAGCTGACAGCCCCTTCTATAGAAGAAGGATTTGAGATGTGCGTGCAAAAAGGAGCTACACAGATTGCAATCGTCCCGCTCCTCCTGTTAACAGCTATGCATGCGAAATCAGATATTCCAGTCGAGATTGAGAAAGTACACAAGCGTTACCCGGAAATCAAGGTCACATACGGAAAACCAATTGGGGTCAATCAAGAAGTGACAAAAGCAGTTGCCGCAAGAATTGAAGAGGCAGGATATCAAGGCGAGAAAGCGCGAATTCTATTAATTGGTCGCGGAAGCTCTGATCCAGATGTGAAGCGGGATGTGTTTGGCATTGCGGACGATGTCCGGCGCCTGCTGCCCCTTGCAGAGGTCTTGCCATGTTTTATTACGGCATGTGAGCCGAATTATCGAGATGTTCTTACGCAATTAACAGTAGACGATGAAACACCTGTCTACCTCGTTCCTTACCTGTTGTTTACGGGTATTTTAATGAAAGAGATTGAAAGCGAAGCCGCTCAGGCGAGAAAGAGGCTGAAAGATGTCCGGGTATGCCGGTATATTGGCTTTCATCCGCATGTAAAAGCAGCTTATATTGAACGAGTGCAAGAAACCATTTTAAACAAAGATGATGCGTTTCATTTCCAAGGAGACAGCCATGCTTCCAGTCCATCTTGATTTAAGAAATCAACAAGTACTTATTGCCGGCGGCGGACAAATAGCCGCAAGAAGGGCAGAAGCGCTATGTATAGAGCCTTGCCGCATCACCATCGTAAGTCCTAACATTTCAAAAGAGATGGCACGTCTCATTGATACATACGAACTCAATTGGAAGGAAAAGAAAGTGGATGCTGAAGATTTGGAGGATGCATTTTTCATTGTCGCTGCCACAAATGATCCATCGGTAAATGAATGGATTGCACAAACAGCACGCCCTCACCAGCTCGTGAATTGTGTGAGCCAATCAGAGCTCGGCAATGTGATCGTGCCGAAGGTGGTCAAAGCAGGGAAAGTGACGATTTCGGTGTCTACAAGCGGCGCGAGCCCAGCCCGGACAAAACAGCTGGCAGCGGAAATTGAGACCTTGCTTGAACAAGAGGATGTAGACGCGCTTGACGCTCTTTATATCGAAAGAAAAAAACGACAAAGAAAAAGCCGATAAAACCTCTTGTCAGGATTTTATCGGCTTTTATTATTTTCGCAGCTTTAGGACCACATCTTCGTCAGGTGTGACAAATAATGTTTGCTGCTGATCATACGTCACAAAACCTGGCTTTGCTCCATTTGGTTTTTTCACATGCCTGATTTTCGTATAATCGACCGGGACGGAGCTCGACTCTTTTGCCTTTGAGAAATATGCGGCAATTTGAGCCGCTTCAAGCAGTGTCTCTTCGTCAGGTGCTTGATGACGGATGACGACATGTGAGCCAGGGATATCCTTTGTGTGCAGCCAAATATCATCACGGGCAGCCGCCTTTGTAGTCAGATACTCGTTTTGTTTGTTGTTTTTTCCGACTAAGATCGGAATACCTTGAGACGATTCATATGTTTCAAGCTGAATGGCCGCCGGTTTTTTCTTTTTTGCGTTGCGCTTTTGCTTGGCGCGCAAATATTTTCCTTCAACAAGCTCTTCTCTCATTTCCTCTAAATCCTTCGGTGAGGCAGAGGACAGCTGCTGAATCAGCTCTTCAAAATAAGCAATCTCTTCATGTGTCCGCTCAATTTGTTCATTGACCGCTTCTACTGCATTTTTTGCCTTTTGGTATTTTGTGAAATACCCTTGTGCATTTTCAGAAGGAGTTTTGTTTGATTTAAGAGGGATCGTAATCTCTCCGCCTTCTTCATCGTAATAATTGATGACAGTCGCTTCTTTATCCCCTTTTTTGATGGCATATAAATTGGCGGTTAACAATTCGCCATAGAGCTGATATTTATGCGCATTTTGCGATTCTTCAAGGGTTCTGTTTAGTTTTTTGAGCTTGTTTTCATTCTTCTTCTTCTCATTTACGACAAATCGTTCAAGGTCAGACGCTTGTTGTTTCACTCTGTCTCTTTCAGCTTTGCCGAAATAAAAGCGGTCAAGCAGTTGGCTGAGAGAGTCGAATGTTTTCATTTCACCATCGACATGCTGAAGTTCTAATAAATAGAAATACTCTTTCCCATCTTTTCTTGTCAGCTGAGGGGTAAAGGAGTGCGCGCGAATGAGCTGAAACATCTCGAGCAATGTACTTGGAATTGTTTCTTGATTGGTAAGACCGGCTCTGTGTACCGCTTCCTTTGCAAAGAGCGGAGAAACCCCAGAGAATGTATCGACAATTTGATTCGCGATCTTTCCTTCTTGAAAGCGTAAATGCTTTAAAATATCATCCTTCGTTACTTCAAACGGATTCAATTTTTGCTGCGCAGGGGGCAGGAGATATTCGTGCCCAGGAAGCACCGTTCGATAGCTGTTCACAGATGGAGAGAGATGTTTCAGGCCATCAATGATCTGCTGCGTGTCATCTTCAACAAGAATCAAATTACTATGCCTTCCCATGATTTCAATATAGAGTTTCCGGCTCTGTTCATCACCAATTTCATTGCGGCTTCGCACATGAAGGACGATTACCCGGTCAAATCCAATTTGTTCAAAACGTTCAATGAATCCGCCCTCAAGATGCTTTCTAAGGAGCATGCAGAACATTGGAGGTTCGCTTGGATTGTCATATTGATGCTCTGTGAGCTGCACTCTAGCATAGCTCGGATGAGCGGATAAAAGGAGCTTATGATTTTTTCCGTTTGCCCGGATATGAAAAATCAGCTCATGTTTATATGGCTGATGAATTTTTGAAATTCTTCCACCGGTTAATGTCTCTTGCAATTCATTTGTCATACCATATGTAAAAATGCCGTCAAATGACATGTTAGATACACCCTCTTCTTTCACACAAATCTACTGAAAGAACCTTCCGTTCCTCGTTCTTTAGGCAGTCTTATTATTATAGCATGATTTAGGACGAGTCTGAATAAACTGGCTTATAGAACACTGCATATGAGAGAGAACAAAAGAGGAGTGGACGAGGTCAAATGAATTGGCATGAACTGAACCAAACCGATTTATTAAAAACAATGAATACATCGATAGGTGACGGACTGTCAGAAGAAGATGTACAAAAACGACTTGAAAAACACGGGCCAAATGAATTGCAGGAAGGGAAAAAGGCGTCGGCTCTAATTATTTTTTTAGCGCAATTTAAAGACTTTATGGTGTTAATCTTGCTTGCGGCAACGATCATTTCTGCTTTTTTAGGTGAATACATTGATGCAGTCGCGATTGTAGCGATTGTTTTGATTAATGGAGTGCTCGGTTTTTATCAAGAACGCCGGGCAGAAAAATCTCTTCAAGCACTAAAAGAATTATCAACCCCGCATGTGTATGCTAGGAGGAATAATGAGTGGGTCAAGATTCCGTCTAAACACCTCGTTCCAGGGGATATTGTGAAATTTTCAAGTGGAGACCGGATTGGGGCAGACATTAGATTACTAGAAACAAAGAGTTTAGAGATTGAAGAATCTGCTCTCACTGGAGAATCCATCCCTGCGGTCAAACACGCAAGTCCGCTTTCACGTGACCATGTATCGCTTGGTGATTTGACGAACATGGCGTTTATGGGGACGCTTGTCACGAGGGGAAGCGGTGTAGGTGTCGTCATTGGTACAGGGATGAATACAGCGATGGGGCAAATTGCCGGCATGCTGGATGCGGCAGGGAATATGGAAACGCCGCTGCAAAGACGTCTCGAACAGCTTGGAAAGATTCTGATTGTTGCTGCTCTATTTTTAACTGTGCTCGTTGTGGTTCTTGGTGTTGTGCAAGGACATGATTTGTACCATATGTTCCTGGCGGGTGTATCTCTTGCCGTTGCTGCCATTCCAGAAGGACTTCCAGCAATCGTCACCGTCGCACTGTCTCTAGGGGTGCAGCGGATGATCAAGCAAAAATCGATCGTCAGAAAGCTCCCGGCGGTGGAAACGCTTGGCTGCGCGTCGATCATCTGCTCAGATAAAACAGGGACAATGACGCAAAATAAAATGACTGTCACACACGTATGGGCAGAGGGCAAAACGTGGAATATTTCTGGTACGGGCTATGAGCCATCTGGTGATTTCACCTTAAACGGAGAACTTGTCCATGTTGACAAACATTCAAGTCTGCAAAAGGTGTTATTATATGGTGCGCTTTGTAATACATCAACCATCGTTGAAAAAGATGGGGAGATGAGGCTTGATGGAGATCCTACAGAGGGGGCACTTCTCACCGCTGCACGTAAAGCGGGTTTTACTGAGCAATTCATTGAAGCTGGATTTCACGTCGTAGAGGAGTTTCCTTTTGATTCAGAAAGAAAGATGATGTCAGTCGTCGTCGAAACGAATCAAAAAGAGCGGTATGTCATTGCAAAAGGAGCGCCAGATGTCCTGATGAATCGTTCAAGTCATATCATGCACGGCGGCCGCACCGCTTCTTTTTCAACCACTCACAGGCAAGAAACAGAAGCTGCGATTCAAGGTTTAGCAAGACAGGCGCTGAGAACGATTGCCATTGCTTATAAAAAAGTCAGTCTGACAGAGAAAATCACCTCTGTCCAGCAGGCTGAAACTGATTTAACATTTATCGGGTTACAAGGCATGATCGATCCACCTCGTCCTGAAGTCAGACGAGCGATTAAAGAGTGCAGGGATGCTGGTATAAAAACGGTCATGATTACAGGCGATCACGTGGAAACAGCCAAAGCGATCGCAAAAGACTTAAGCCTTTTACCGAAGCAAGGAAAGGTACTCGACGGAAAAGCGTTAGATCACATGAGTGACAAAGAGCTTGAGCAAATGGCTGAAAATGTATATGTCTTTGCACGGGTCTCACCCGAGCATAAGCTGAGAATTGTGAAAGCCTATCAAAAAAATGGACATATTGTAGCGATGACAGGTGATGGGGTCAATGATGCGCCTGCAATTAAGCAAGCAGATATTGGCATCTCTATGGGCATCACTGGGACAGACGTAGCCAAAGAAGCATCTTCTCTTATTTTGCTTGATGACAACTTTGCTACCATTAAATCCGCCATAAAAGAAGGCCGGAATATTTATGAAAACATTCGGAAGTTCGTCCGGTATTTGCTGGCATCAAATGTGGGAGAAATTTTGGTGATGCTGTTCGCAATGCTTCTAGCCCTTCCGCTTCCTCTCGTTCCTATTCAAATTTTATGGGTCAACCTCGTCACAGATGGTCTCCCGGCGATGGCTCTTGGTATGGATAAGCCAGAAGGCGATGTCATGAAAAGGAAGCCGAGGAATATGAAAGAGGGTATTTTTGCAAGAGGCCTCGGCTGGAAGGTTATATCTAGAGGGTTTCTCATCGGGCTTGCGACCCTTTTAGCATTTGTGTTTGTCTATCACCGCGATCCGAACAACCTGCCATATGCGCAAACTGTTGCATTTAGTACGCTTGTGTTGGCGCAGCTCATTCATGTATTTGACTGCCGCAGTGAACGATCCATCTTCGAACGGAATCCATTTGGGAATCTCTATTTGATCGGTGCGGTTTTGTCATCACTTTTACTTATGTTCGTGGTTATTTATTATCCGCCGCTTCAGCCGATTTTCAAAACGGTGGCCATTGCACCAATCGATTGGCTGCTGATCATCGGAATGTCTGCACTGCCAACTTTTTTACTGGCAGGATCACTTTTGACAAGAAAAAAATAATTCGTTATGGTATAATTTTGAGGTAATAGTGTCTGCTATTACCTTTTTCATTTTATTAATATGAAAGAATTGGGTGTTTTGACATGATACGCAGTATGACGGGATTCGGCCAAGCGAGTAAAACGGATGGAGAACTGACAGTGTCAGTTGAGCTAAAATCGGTCAATCACCGTTTTAAAGAGGTTCATGCCCGTTTGCCGAGGCCGCTTTTATATTTCGAAGATTCATTAAAAAAAATCATTCTTCGTCACGTGCAGCGCGGTAGAATTGAGCTGTTTGTTACGATTGAAGGCGGTAAACTAGCAAGCCGGTCCTTGCAGATCGACTGGCCGCTGCTTGATGAATACATGAAAGCCGCAAAAGACCTTGAGGAGCGCTATCACATTTCAGGCATTCAGCATGCACATGATTTACTGAAGCTAGAACAGGCTGTTCAAGTAGAAGAGTCAGTCAGCCGAAATGAACAGTTAGAGCAATTACTGCTGGATGCTTGTGAAACTGCTGTTAAAGAGCTTTGCTTCATGAGAGAGCAGGAGGGGACGTCTCTTCAAAAAGACTGTGAACTGAGACTTTCTGAATTAGAGGCTTATACAGAAGAAATCAAAGTCTTTGCACCAGAGGTTGTGAAACAGTACAAAGACAGATTGAATCAGCGACTGCAAGAATGGATTGGTGAGGCGCTTGATGAAAGCAGACTGATAACAGAGGCTGCCATCTTTGCTGACCGCTGCGACATTACAGAAGAGATCACGAGATTGGAAAGTCATTTTCAGCAGTTCCAGCAAATCTTGATGCAAGGCGGTGCTGCCGGCCGAAAGCTGGATTTTCTTGTACAGGAGCTCAACCGTGAAGTGAACACCATTGGGTCAAAAGCAAACCATCACCATTTAACAAAGCTCGTGGTTGAAATGAAAAGTGCTATTGAAAAAATAAAAGAACAAGTGCAAAATATAGAATAGTCATTGTGTATGCTGTTTACAGTACGTCTCTTTCGGCGAGACTAGAGACGTTTATATTACAGGGGGACGTTAGAAGATGACCATAAAGTTGATCAATATCGGATTTGGAAACATCATTTCTGCGAATCGAATGATTTCGATTGTCAGTCCGGAATCAGCACCGATTAAACGAATGATACAAGACGCAAGAGATCGAGGCATGCTCATAGATGCTACATACGGGAGAAGAACCCGTGCTGTTGTCATTATGGACAGTGACCATGTCATCTTATCTGCCGTTCAGCCTGAGACTGTCGCGCAAAGACTTTCTGTAAAAGAAGAAATCATAGATGAAGGGCAGGGGTAATACGCCATTATGAAAGAAAGAGGACTTTTAATCGTTCTCTCTGGACCTTCGGGAGTTGGAAAAGGAACGGTCAGACAAGCTATTTTCTCCCAGGAAGATACGAAGTTTGAATACTCTATTTCTGTAACGACACGCAAACCGCGTGAAGGTGAAAGAAACGGTGTCGATTATTTCTTTAAATCCAGGGAAGAATTTGAACATATGATTGAAAACAAAAAGCTGTTAGAATGGGCAGAGTATGTTGGGAATTACTACGGCACGCCTGTTGACTATGTCGAACAGACATTAAGCGAAGGAAAAGATGTTTTCCTTGAAATCGAAGTGCAAGGTGCACTTCAAGTAAGAGAAGCATTCCCAGAAGGTCTTTTTATTTTCCTAGCACCGCCTAGTCTTTCAGAACTTCAAAACCGCATCATTACACGTGGTACAGAGTCTGAGGAGCTCATTCGCAATCGAATGGCCGCTGCAAAAGAAGAGATTGAAATGATGGATGCTTACGACTATGTCGTAGAAAACGATGATGTCGGGCTTGCTTGTGAAAGAATCAAAGCGATTGTCCTTGCAGAGCACCTGCGTAGAGACAGAGTCGCACCAAGATATAAAAAAATGCTGGGGGTAGAATAAACCATGTTAGATCCTTCAATTGACTCTTTGATGAATAAACTTGATTCAAAATATACACTTGTGACAGTGTCTGCACGTCGTGCACGTGAAATGCAGATCCACCAAGATCAGCAAATCGAAAACACAAAGTCTTACAAATTCGTAGGCAAAGCACTGGAAGAAATCGATGCCGGTCTTTTGACATTTGAAAAAGAGGATCAAGAATAACACATCGCTTCTGCTATGAGATACGATACGTTCAAAAAAGTCAAAACTATGATTGGTTTTGACTTTTTTGAATTGTAGACGAATTTGTGAAAAAGGCCGTTAAGGGGGACAAACAAATGTTACAGTCAAAAAATATTTTACTTGGTGTCAGTGGAGGAATCGCCGTATATAAAGCAGCTGCACTTACTAGTAAACTCGTACAAGCAGGCGCAAATGTAAGAGTGATTATGACGGAATCTGCCCGTGAGTTTGTGTCTCCGCTTACCTTCCAAGCTCTGTCTCGACACGAGGTGTATGTAGATACATTTAAAGAAAACAATCCAAAAGTCATTGCACATATTGACGTAGCTGACTGGGCCGATCTCATTCTTGTTGCCCCTGCAACAGCACATACGATTGGTAAAATGGCCGCAGGGCTTGCAGATGACATGCTCACGACGACCTTGCTTGCTTCAACAGCTCCTGTATGGATCGCACCAGCTATGAATGTGCATATGTATGATCACCCGGCTGTGAAGCGAAACATTCGCACCTTATACGAAGATGGCTACCGTTTTATTGAACCAAGTGAAGGTTATTTAGCCTGCGGCTACATTGGAAAAGGGCGGTTAGAGGAACCTGGAAAAATTGTGGAGCACATCCGTGCATTTTTTGCGGAGCCAAAAAGTTTACCGCTCGCAGGTAAAAAAGTTGTGGTGACAGCAGGTCCTACACGAGAAGTCATCGATCCTGTGCGTTTCTTTACAAATCGATCTTCAGGAAAAATGGGCTATGCGATTGCAGAGGCAGCTCAGCAAATGGGAGCTGATGTGACGCTTATTTCAGGACCTGTTTCTTTAACGGCGCCTGACCACGTACGTGTAGTGAACGTTGAATCGGCAGAGGATATGTATCAAGCTGCATTAGAAGTGTACGAGGAAGCGGACCTTGTCATTAAATCAGCAGCTGTTGCCGACTATACCCCTGTGACATCATATCCTCATAAATTGAAAAAACAGGACGGCGCTTTAGAGATTGAATTCACTCGGACAAAAGATATTTTAAAGGAGCTGGGAAATAGGAAAGAGCATCAAGTGCTTGTCGGTTTTGCAGCTGAAACGCAGGATGTAGAATTTTATGCGAAAAAGAAAATCGAATCCAAGCATTTAGATATGATTGTCGCTAACAATGTGACCAAAGAAGGTGCAGGTTTTGGCACAGATACAAATGTAGCAGTGATCATCAAAGCTGATGGAACAACAAAAGAGCTACCAATGATGAGCAAAAAAGACCTCGCTTTTGAAATTTTAAAGGAGGCAAAACAGCTGCTGCCAAAAGAGCGTGATCGATCATGATTGCTGAAGTCATCGTAGATGTCACAACAAAAGCCATTGACCGGCCATTCGATTACCGTGTACCAGATCGCTTCAAAGATCTTGTCAAAGCGGGAATGAGGGTGGTCGTTCCCTTTGGACCGAGGAAGATTCAAGGATTTGTGACAAAAGTCAAAGACGAAACAGACGTAAAGACAGGAAACATCAAGGACATTGTCGATTTATTTGATTTATCACCTGTTCTGACAGATGAGCTATTGGAGCTTTCCCACTGGCTGACGGAAAAAACATTGTCCTATCATATTACGGCCCTTCAATCGATGCTGCCTGCAGCCATGAAGGCAAAGTATGAAAAAGAAATTCAGGTGCTGTCAGTTGAAGAACTTCCGCAGTCATTGAAAGAGCTTTTCGGTCAGCGAGATAGCATTCTTTACGCTGACATCCCAGCTGAATATTTAAAACAAATTCAAAAGCATGTCCAAAAAGGTCATCTAGAAGTAAGGTACCACGTCTCTCAAAAATCGGGGAAGAAAAAGGTGCGCACACTCCAAGTAGCTGCATCGAAAGATATGCTTGAAGACAAACAGCAGCAGCTTAAGAAAAATGCAGTGAAACAAAAGGCGCTGCTCTCCTTTTTGCTCAAAGCGAGTGAGACGACCTTTTTAGCGAAAGATTTGCAGCAGCAAACAGGCGCGAGTTCTCAAACGCTTAAAAGCTTTATTCAGGAAGGGCTGCTTACAGAAAGCTATGAAGAAGTCTACCGGGATCCTTATCGTGACCGGGCGTTTACGCCATCTGCTTCACTTGAACTCATGCCGGAACAAGCAGAAGCGGCAACACATATTCATCAAGCAGTCAGTGAGGACCGGCATGAAACCTTTCTGCTTCACGGTGTGACAGGGAGCGGCAAAACAGAGATTTACTTGCAAACGATTGATCATGTTCTTCAAAAAGGAAAAGAAGCGATCGTGCTCGTTCCTGAAATCTCGTTAACCCCTCAAATGGTTCAGCGGTTTAAAGAACGATTTGGCTCAAATGTGGCTGTGCTTCACAGCGGTTTATCGACAGGGGAAAAATATGATGAATGGCGAAAAATCCACCGTAAGGAAGTTAAGCTTGTCGTGGGGGCGAGATCTGCTGTTTTCGCCCCATTTGAAAATCTAGGCATGGTTATCATAGATGAAGAGCATGAATCTTCTTATAAACAAGAAGAAATGCCTCGTTATCATGCCAAGGATGTCGCCATTGAACGCGCGAGAAGGCATCAATGCCCGGTCGTATTAGGCAGCGCAACGCCTTCGCTTGAAACCTATGCGCGTGCGAAAAAAGGTGTGTATACATTGCTCACGCTCAAGCACCGCGTCAACCAGCAGCAGCTGCCACACGTCTCGTTAATTGATATGAGAGAAGAATTGAGAAATGGCAATCGCTCCATGTTTTCAGAAGAATTAATGGGTCGATTAAAGGAAGTGCTTGAAAGAAAAGAACAAGCCGTCTTATTTCTGAATAAAAGGGGCTATTCATCCTTTGTGATGTGCCGTGATTGCGGATATGTGGAGCAATGTCCTCATTGTGAAATTTCTCTCACCTATCACCGCTATCAAAAACGGCTGAAATGTCATTATTGTGGTCACGAAGCACCTGTACCGACAGAATGTCCAGAATGCCATAGTGAGCACATTCGCTATTTTGGTACTGGTACTCAGCGTGTAGAAGAAGAGCTTACAAAGGTTTTGCCAGAGGCAAGAGTGATCCGAATGGATGTGGATACAACGTCTCGTAAAGGTGCTCACGAAAAGCTCCTCACGTCTTTTGGCAATAAAGAAGCAGACATTTTGCTCGGGACGCAGATGATAGCAAAAGGGCTGGATTTCCCAGATGTCACACTTGTTGGTGTACTTAGTGCGGATACATCCCTTCACATTCCTGATTTTCGTTCAAGTGAAAAAACATTTCAGCTTCTCACGCAGGTCAGCGGCAGGGCAGGGCGTCATGAAAAATCGGGCTCTGTCATCATTCAATCATATACGCCTTCTCACTATAGTATTGAATTAACAAAGCAGCATGACTACGAAGCCTTTTATGAACAGGAGATGCTGCATCGCCGTCACCAGTCCTATCCGCCGTATTACTTTTTGGCGATGGTGACAGTATCACATGAGGAAGTGACGAAGGCGGCACATGTCACTGATCAAATTGTCCAGTTCCTAAAAATGAACTGTGCACCGAATACAAGAATTCTTGGTCCGGCTGCATCACCAATCGCTAAGATCAAAGATAGATATCGCTATCAATGCGTGATAAAATACAAAAGGGAAAATGAACTGGCAAGTTTACTACGGAAAATACAAGATCATTATCAAAAGGAAATGGAACAAAAACAATTGATGATTTCAATAGATATGAATCCATATATGATGATGTAAAACGGAGGGCTTTAAGTGGCAGTAAAACCAATCGTCATACACCCAGCAGAAGTGCTTGAACAAAAGACAGAGCCTGTCGATACGTTCGATAAAAAGCTCAAAAAACTGCTTGATGATATGTATGATACAATGCTTGAGCTAGATGGGGTCGGACTGGCAGCACCGCAAATCGGCATTTCACAAAGAATTGCTGTTGTCGATATCGGCGAAGAATCTGGCAGAATTGATTTAGTGAATCCAGAGGTTCTTGAAGTAAACGGTAGTCAAACAGATATCGAAGGCTGCTTGAGCTTTCCATCTTTATACGGCACAGTAGAAAGACCGAGCTATGTGAAGGTAAAAGCCTTTGATAAGAAAGGCAAACCATTTACAATAGAAGCAGAAGGATTTTTAGCAAGAGCCTTATTGCACGAAATTGATCATTTAGATGGGATATTATTCACGTCTAAAATCATTCAAACGTATACAGAAAAAGAACTTGCGGAAATGGAAGGGTGAAGAAAATGGCACGTATTGTATTTATGGGAACCCCTGATTTCTCAGTACCTGTGCTGCAAACTCTCATAACAGAAGGATATGAAGTTGTCGGGGTTGTCACGCAGCCAGATCGCCCAAAAGGCAGAAAACGAGTACTCACGCCGCCTCCTGTAAAAGTGGAAGCCTTAAAGCACGGCATTCCTGTGTTGCAGCCTGAAAAGGTGCGTCTTGATGAGGAAATTGATAAAGTGCTTGCATTAAAACCTGATTTAATTGTCACGGCGGCATTTGGACAAATTTTGCCAAAACGATTACTTGATGAACCACAGTTTGGCTGTATCAACGTTCATGCCTCACTGCTGCCAGAACTAAGAGGAGGCGCGCCAATCCATTATGCGATCCTTCAAGGCAAAGAGAAAACAGGCGTCACCATCATGTACATGGTGGAACGACTCGATGCAGGTGACATGATTAGTAAAGTAGAAGTGGAAATTGATGAATTAGACAATGTCGGTACTTTGCATGACAAGTTAAGTGTAGCAGGAGCCGCATTATTGAAAGATACTGTGCCGAATGTGCTGAATGGATCTATTTCTCCGATTCCGCAAAACGAAGAAGCGGCCACGTACGCGCCCAATATAAAGCGAGAGCAGGAAAGATTAGACTGGACTAAGACCGGCGAAGAGCTTTACAACCAAGTTCGCGGCTTAAATCCATGGCCAGTTGCCTATACTGAATGGAACGGGGCTCATCTAAAAGTATGGGAAGCGAAAAAAGTTCCTCTTCAAACGCAAGAAGAACCTGGGAAAGTGATTGAGCTTCAAAAAGAAGGTCCCGTCATTGGGACTGGGAATAAGCAAGGCCTTTTATTAACAGGCGTACAGCCAGCTGGTAAGAAAAAAATGAGCGGCGAAGACTTCTTAAGAGGCGCAAATATCGAAATTGGACAGAAATTAGGGTTAATGAATGAAGAAAAGTAATGTGAGAGAAGTAGCGCTAGACGCTTTAATCAAACTCGAACAAAACCAAGCTTACAGTAATTTGCTTTTGCAGTCAGTCATGAAAGACAAAGACTTGGCAGATCAGGACAAACCGCTCTTAACAGAGCTTGTGTACGGTACAGTGCAAAATAAGCTTGCATTAGATTATATGCTGGCGCCATTTGTGAAAAAGCCGCAAAAGGTGGCTCCGTGGGTCATGCAGCTTTTGCGGATGTCTCTTTATCAAATGGTCTACCTTGAAAAGATTCCAGATCGTGCAGCCATCCATGAAGCAGTTGAGCTAACGAAAAAACGCGGGCACAAGGGCATTTCCTCACTTGTTAACGGTGTTCTTCGCTCCGTGCAAAGAGAAGGGGTTCCGGCTTTTGATGCCATCAAAGATCCGGTCAAACGGCTTTCAATCGAGACAAGCCATCCATTATGGCTCGTGCAGGAATGGGTTCAGGCGTACGGATTTGAAGCGGCAGAAAGCATGTGCCGCATTCATTTAGTTCCGCCAAAGCAAACCCTTCGTGTCAATCGAATGAAAACTGACCGCACGGCACTGCAGCAGGAACTGATGGATGCAGGAATTGAAACGGAGCTCGGCGATTTATCTGAAGATGCACTTAAATTGATGAAAGGGTCCATCGTTTCAACTCCTTCTTTTCAAGAAGGTTATGTGACCATTCAAGATGAGAGCTCAATGCTTGTCGCAAGAGCGCTCGACCCTCAGCCGGGAGAAACAGTGCTTGACGCCTGTGCGGCTCCAGGCGGAAAATCAACACATATCGCAGAGCGTATGAACGACGAAGGACAAATTGTTTCACTAGATTTACATGAACATAAAGTGAAACTAATCAAACAAGCAGCAAAACGTCTGAACCTTACTCAGATCGAGGCAAAAGCGCTTGATGCGAGGAAAGCAAAAGACGATTATAATGAAGCTTCATTTGACCGTATTCTCATTGATGCGCCGTGTTCTGGTTTTGGCGTCATTAGACGAAAACCAGATATGAAATATACGAAGTCTCCAGAAGACTCAGCTAGGCTTGCGGCTATTCAGCAGGCAATCTTAAAAGAAACAGCTCCGCTTTTAAAGCCGGGCGGAACCCTTGTATACAGTACATGTACAATGGATCCAACAGAAAATCAACAAGTGATTCATGCGTTTTTACAAGAACACCAAGACTTCGAACCCGATCTATCTCTTAATGAACGGCTGCCTGAGCAGGTTGCTCCGTTTGTTCAAAACGGAAGTGTACAAATTCTTCCGCATTATTTCGGAACAGATGGTTTCTTTATTTGCAGCATGAGAAAGAAGGGATAAAAAATGACAGAACAAAAAGTAAGAAAAGAACTAAAAACAGATATGCCGTCGATTTATTCATTTGAGCTTCACGAAATGAAAGAATGGTTAAAAGAACAAGGCGAAAAGCCTTTTCGCGCAGCTCAAATTTTTGAGTGGCTTTATGAGAAACGTGTGACATCCTTTGATGAAATGTCTAACCTTTCTAAGGATTTAAGAGACAAACTAAAAGATCAATTTGCAATCACGACATTAAAAACGGTCATCAAACAAACGTCTCAGGACGGGACGATCAAATTTTTATTTGAATTACATGATGGCTATACAATTGAAACAGTGCTCATGCGTCACGAATACGGCAACTCTGTCTGTGTGACAACACAGGTTGGCTGTAGAATTGGTTGTACATTCTGTGCATCCACACTTGGCGGTTTAAAACGAAACCTTGAAGCGGGAGAAATTGTTGCCCAAGTATTGAAAGTACAGCAGGCGCTTGATGAAACGGACGAGAGAGTCAGCTCTGTTGTCATCATGGGAATTGGCGAACCATTTGATAACTTTGAAGAAATGCTTGCCTTCCTAAAAATCATCAACCATGACAATGGCTTAAATATTGGTGCACGTCATATTACAGTTTCAACAAGCGGAATCATTCCAAAGATCTATCAATTCGCTGATGAGCAAATGCAAATCAATTTTGCTGTATCCTTGCACGCACCGAACACAGAGATCAGAAGCCGCCTCATGCCGATCAATAAGGCATATAAACTGCCAAAATTAATGGAAGCCATTGAATATTACATTCAAAAGACGGGTAGACGTGTCAGCTTTGAATACGGCCTGTTTGGCGGAGTAAATGATCAAGTTCATCATGCGGAAGAACTTGCAGACTTATTAAAAGGCATCAAGTGTCACGTAAACCTCATTCCGGTCAACTATGTACCAGAGAGAGATTATGTAAGAACACCTAGAGAACAAATCTTCCTATTTGAAAAAACGCTGAAAGAACGCGGCGTAAACGTAACGATTAGACGAGAGCAAGGCCATGACATTGATGCTGCTTGCGGTCAGCTAAGAGCGAAGGAGCGTCAGGAAGAGACGAGGTGACGAATGTTGATAAGGGCAGCCTTTCAAACCGATACAGGAAAAGTCCGTCAGCATAATGAAGATGATGCAGGTATTTTTGAAGTAAAAGAAGATACACTTCTCGCTGTTGTAGCAGACGGCATGGGAGGTCATCTTGCTGGTGATGTCGCCAGCAGGATGGCAGTCTCTTCTTTAAAAGAATACTGGGAAGAAACATCTTCAATTCCAGAAAAGCCAGCCGATCAAGAAAGCTGGTTAATCTCAAAAATTAGTGACATTAATGATCAAGTATATGAACATGCGAAAAACAATGAGGAGTGCCAAGGAATGGGGACGACCATTGTTTGTGCACTCGTTCATTTGCAAACGGTCACAATTGCCCACATTGGAGACAGCCGCTGCTACCTGCTAAGAGAAGGCACGTTGACTCAATTAACAGATGATCATTCACTTGTCAATGAACTGGTGAAAACAGGTGAAATTTCAAAAGCAGATGCAGAATATCACCCAAGGAAAAATGTGCTCACGAAAGCATTAGGAACAGATAAACATGTTCAAATTGATGCCCGCACCTTTGAAGTGGACCCAGGAGATCAAATCTTGCTTTGCTCAGATGGTCTATCGAATAAAGTAGAAGAAGAGAATTTGATTCATATTTTAACGCAAACGACCACACCAGATGAAAAAGTTACAGAGTTAATTCAAACAGCGAATGACAACGGCGGTGAAGATAACATTACAGCAGTATTGTTAGAAATCTCCTCGCAGCCAGAGGAGGGTGACAGCAAGTGTTGATCGGAAAAAGGATCAGCGGCCGTTATCAGATTCTTCGCGTCATAGGCGGAGGCGGAATGGCAAACGTCTATTTGGCGGAGGATATGATTTTAGATCGCGAAGTCGCGATTAAAATTTTGCGGTTTGACTTTGCAAGCGATGATGATTTTATTAGACGTTTCCGAAGGGAAGCGCAATCAGCTGCAAGTTTAGATCACTCAAATATTGTCAGCATCTACGATGTAGGAGAAGAAGATGACATCTATTATATTGTCATGGAATATGTCGAGGGGATGACGCTGAAAGAATACATACACGCAAACGGTCCGCTTCATCCGAAAGAAGCCGTACGCATCATGGAACAAGTCGTCGCGGCAATGGAAGAAGCCCATGCGAAACAGCTCGTCCACAGAGACATTAAGCCTCACAATATATTAATAGACAACATGGGGAACATCAAAGTCACTGATTTTGGGATTGCCATGGCACTCAGCTCCGCGACCATCACTCATACTAATTCTGTCCTAGGTTCTGTGCACTATTTGTCACCAGAACAAGCGCGCGGAGGTCTTGTGACAAAAAAGTCAGACATCTATTCGCTTGGGATTGTACTATATGAGCTCATCTCAGGGCGCATGCCATTTGAAGGGGAATCGGCTGTCAGTGTTGCACTGAAGCATTTGCAATCAGAGCCGCCGTCCGTGAGAAGGTGGAATCCTTCTGTTCCACAAAGTGTGGAAAACATCATTTTAAAGGCGATGGCCAAAGATCCATTTTATCGATATGAAGATGCGTCTGAAATGCAAAAAGACTTAAAAACCGCTTTTGACCCTGCAAGGCTAAAAGAAAAACGCTTCGTCATTGAAGAAGATCATGAAGCAACGAAAGCAATCCCCATCATTCAAGATCATCAAGTCGATCAAGACAATGAAAAAACTGCTGTCCATCCGGTTCAAAAACCGAAGAAAAAAGAGAAACAAAAGCCAAAGAAGAAACGAAAAAAATGGCCATGGATTGTGGCATCCATTTTATTTATTTTGACCGCTGCAACGATTCTAGCCATCACTGTGTTTCCAGGGCTCCTTTTTCCAAAGGATGTTGAGGTGACGGATGTATCTGGCATGACGATTGAAAAAGCAGAAGACACCTTGAAAAAAGCTGGGTTCACCGTCAGTTCGGAACCAATTGAGATCGCTGATGAGAAAATTGAAAAAGGGCTTGTCGTCAAAACAGACCCTAAAATCGGCACAAAGGTAAAAGAAGGAACAGAGATTCAGCTTTACGAAAGTACAGGCAAGGAAAAGACCGAATTACCTGATGTAACAGGCGAAAAAGTCGATCAAGCAAAAGAAATATTAGAGAAGAAAGGGTTTAAACAGGTCGTCGTGGAGGAAGTGAATGATAATGACACCGAATCTGGGATTGTCATGGAACAAAATCCTTCGGCGAATACAGAGCTCGTGGCAGCAGATGAAGAAGTCACGTTGACTGTCAGTATAGGTCCTGCCGATATTACATTACGCGATTTAACGACGTATAGTAAGCAGGCGGCATCGAATTATTTAGAGGATAATGGATTAAAGCTTGATGAAAAAGAAGCGCATTCTGACGATGTACCAAAAGGCGAAGTGATGAAGCAGGAGCCGGGAGCAGGGACTGCTGTTAAACCAGGTGATACGGTCAAGATCACATTCTCTCTTGGACCGAAGGAAAAACCGGCCAAAACGGTGACTGAAAAGATTGCCATCCCATACGAACCAGAAACGGAAGGGCAAGAGATGAATGTCCAAATTTCGATTGATGATGCGGAGCATAGCATTTCTGATTCATACGAAAGCTTTAAAATCACTGCGCCGACAGAACGGACCATTAAATTTAAGATTGAACCAGGTCAAAAAGGATATTATCAAGTGACGGTTGATGATAAAGTCGTCAGCTCGAAAACGATCGAATACCCTGATGATGAATAAAGGAGGGACTTTATGCCTGAGGGCAAAATTATTAAAGCATTAAGCGGGTTCTACTATGTGCTGGATGAGTCACAAGAAAGTGAAAAAGTGGTTCAATGCAGAGCGAGAGGGATCTTTCGAAAAAACAAAATTACACCTCTTGTTGGAGATTATGTTGTGTATCAAGCAGACAACGATAAAGAAGGCTATTTATTAGAAGTAAAAGAACGGACAAACGAGCTTGTTCGTCCGCCTATTAGTAACGTCGATCAAGCGGTGCTTGTTTTCTCAGCAACAGAACCAACCTTTAGCACATCACTTTTAGACAGATTTCTAGTGCTCGTTGAAGCCAATCAAATTGAGCCGATTATCTGCATCACGAAAATGGACTTATTGAAAACAGACCAAGAGCGTGAAAGCATCGAGGCATATGCAGACGACTATCGTCAAATTGGTTATGATGTTCATTTAACGTCTACGATTGAGGGAGACGGGATAGAAAAGCTGACCCCGCATTTTCACAATAAAATCACGGTATTTGCCGGTCAGTCTGGTGTAGGCAAATCCTCTCTTTTAAATGCGATGAGTCCGGAATTGGCACTGAAAACAAATGATATCTCCTCCCATCTCGGACGAGGAAAGCATACGACAAGGCATGTTGAGCTCATTCGCACAGCAGATGGACTAATTGCAGATACTCCAGGCTTTAGCTCGCTCGAATTTACTGGGATTGAAGCAGAGGATCTCGGTCTATACTTTTTAGACATTAGAGAGCGGAGTGCTGATTGTAAGTTTAGAGGCTGCCTGCACGTGAAAGAACCTGGCTGTGCGGTAAAAGATGCGGTCGAACATGATGAAATCAGAGAGTACCGCTATCAGCATTATTTAGAATTTTTAACTGAAATCAAAGACAGAAAGCCGAGGTACTAAATCATGGTTTATATTGCCCCTTCCATTTTATCAGCAGATTTTGCCAATTTGGAGAAGGATATACGTGATGTGGAGCAAGGCGGAGCCGATTACATTCATATCGATGTTATGGACGGTCATTTTGTGCCGAATATCACATTTGGGCCGAATGTCGTTGAAGCAATTAGGCCGCATACGCGTCTTCCGCTTGATGTTCACTTAATGATTGAGCAGCCAGACCGGTATATTCCTGCATTCGCAAAAGCAGGTGCTGACATTATTTCTGTCCATGTGGAGGCATGCCCTCACTTGCATCGAACAATACAGCACATCAAAGAACAAGGTGTAAAAGCAGGTATCGTCTTGAACCCGCACACACCCGTTTCCCACATTGAGCACGTATTAGAGGATGTGGACCTTGTGTTATTCATGACGGTGAATCCTGGTTTTGGCGGACAGGCATTTATTCCATCTGTCCTTACGAAGGTAAGAGAAGTGAAAACACTCAGTGAACAAAAGGGATTAACTGATTTACTGATAGAAATAGACGGCGGTGTCAATGAAGAGACTGCAAGAAGCTGTAAAGAGGCAGGCGCTAATTTACTTGTAGCGGGCTCAGCGGTATACGGTAAAGACAACCGTGCAGCAGCCATTCAGGCCATTCGAGAAGCGTAAGGAAAGGAAGAACCAAAGTCATTGTGATCTTTGGTTCTTTTTACATGGAGAGGAGCGTAAATCATGCACATACATATTGTAGCCGGCGGTCCTTTTGAATACATCCCGCCCCTTGGACATGAAGCGTCACAGGAAGATATTCTCTGGATCGGTGTAGACCGTGGAACCCTCTTCCTGCTAGAGCATGGCATTATCCCCGCCAAGGCCTTTGGTGATTTTGACAGTGTGACAGAAGAAGAGCTTCGTGAGCTAAAAGAGAAATTGCCTGCTTTAAATGTATTTCAGGCTGAAAAGGATGAAACCGATTTAGAGCTTGCGCTGAATTGGGCTTTAAGCCAGCATCCAGCGCATATTCACATCTATGGTATTACAGGAGGAAGGGCTGATCATTTTCTAGGAAATATCCATCTTCTTTACAAGGGTATTCAGCACAAGCAGGCCATTACACTTGTAGATAAACAAAATATCATACAAATGTTTGAACCTGGTACATACAAAATCAAAGAAGATCAGGATAAGAAATATGTGTCGTTTCTACCCTTTGGAACACCGGTTGAAAAGCTGACACTAAAAGGTTTCAAATATCCTCTGAAAAATTGTCATATTGAGCCTGGTTCCACACTATGTATTAGTAACGAACTCATCCACTCAAATGGTACTTTTTCTTTTCATGAAGGCATATTAATAATGGTAAGAAGCAAAGATTGACCAACCTATCAATGTGGATGGCTGATTAAGCTCAATTGTGCTGCAAGCGGTACTTTTAGGAGGGGGACAAAATGAAATTTTATACAATCAAACTGCCTAGATTTCTTGGCGGCATTGTCCGTGCGATGCTTGGTTCATTTAAGAAAGATTAATGAGTAATCTCCTTTATTTCCACATAAAAACGCCTGCTACAATTAACTGTAGCAGGCGTTTACTCTTGCTTATACACGCTCAACTTTACCAGATTTCAAAGCTCGAGCTGATACATATACTCTTTTAGGCTTACCGTCCACTAGAATACGAACTTTTTGAAGGTTCGCGCCCCATGTACGTTTTGTAGAGTTCATTGCGTGAGAACGGTTGTTCCCAGCTTTTGTTTTTCTGCCTGTAATAACGCATTTACGTGCCATTTGTTTCCCTCCTAACTGCGAAAACATCATCATATTCTTCATATACGTACTTAGAGATGCCTTAAGATACTTTAATAATTTACCACAGCTTCAAGGGGTTTGCAAGGATTGTTTGCTCCTCTTTCAAGAAAAATACCTTGACATCTTGATAAAAAATCAAGGCTATAGTATAAGTAGGATTGGGTCGGATTGAATGATTTCTTTTAAAAAGAAGGGTCTTATAGTAAAATAGTGATAACTCAGGGCAATTTCTCAAAAAGGGGGAACCAATGTGTCCATTGAACTTAGAACGAAATACGGACAAATTGATATATCAAATGAAGTCATTGCAATGGTGGCAGGAGGCGCTGCGATCGATTGCTATGGTATTGTTGGCATGGCGTCCAAAAATCAAATCAAGGACGGCTTGACGGATATTCTCCGCAAAGAGAACTTCAGCCGGGGTGTTCTTGTGCGTCAAAAAGAAGACCGCATTCATATTGATATGTACATCATCGTCAGCTACGGTACAAAAATATCAGAAGTCGCACATAATGTTCAAACGAAAGTCAAATATACGATTCATCATACCATTGGACTTTCTGTTGATTCGGTCAACATCTATGTACAAGGAGTAAGAGTTACGAACCCGTAGTAAGGAGGAAATATATTGTCTATTAGAAATCTTGATGGCCGCTCATTTGCAAAAATGATTCTTGCAGGTGCTCACCATCTTTCTCAAAACGCACAAATTGTTGATGCGTTAAATGTTTTTCCAGTGCCAGACGGAGACACGGGGACAAATATGAATTTGTCGATGACTTCAGGGGCAAAAGCAGTTGAAGAAACCAATACCGATCATATTGGGAAGGTCGGCGTGGCCTTGTCAAAAGGGTTACTGATGGGCGCAAGAGGTAACTCAGGTGTCATCCTTTCACAGCTATTTAGAGGTTTCAGTAAACATATCGAACAAAAAGCAACAATCGATGCAAAGGAATTTGCCCTTGCCTTACAGGCGGGTGTTGATACAGCGTATAAAGCCGTGATGAAGCCGATTGAAGGAACCATTTTAACGGTTGCAAAGGATGCAGCAAAGAAAGCGGTTGCTGTTTCAGCAGCTGAACATGACATTGACCGTGTTCTTGAGTTAACGATTGAGGAAGCGAGAGCATCACTGGATCGAACGCCAGATCTGCTT
The DNA here is from genome assembly GCF_003431975.1 of Bacillus pumilus. GTDB lineage: Bacteria > Bacillota > Bacilli > Bacillales > Bacillaceae > Bacillus > Bacillus pumilus_N. Next base: position 1,571,022 of record NZ_CP027116.1, read on the forward strand.
CCTGTTTTAAAAGAAGTAGGTGTTGTCGATAGTGGAGGGAAAGGACTTCTATGTGTATATGAAGGTTTCCTTGCTTCATTAAGAGGAGAGGAGCTTCCTCAGAAAGCAGCCTCTTTGCCAACGTTAAAAGAACTCGTCAGTGCAGAGCATCATAAAAGTGCACAAAGCCATATGAACACTGAAGATATCGAATTTGGCTATTGTACGGAATTTATGGTGAAATTTGAAGAAGACAAACAGTCCTTTGAGGAGAATGCCTTCAGAGAAGACTTAAGCGAATTCGGAGATTCACTTCTAGTGGTATCTGATGATACGCTGGCGAAAGTTCATATTCATGCAGAGCAGCCAGGAGATGTCTTATCATATGCACAGCGCTACGGCAGCCTGATCAATATGAAAATTGAAAACATGAGAGAGCAGCATAGCTCTATTGTGAACGAAGAAAAAGGACACGCGCCCGCTACACCAAAGGCTTCTGCTGCTGAAAAACAGCGTTTTGGAGTAATCAGTGTCGCAATGGGAGAAGGAATTGCTGACTTGTTTAAAAGTATCGGAGCTTCCGTCGTCATTGAAGGTGGACAGACGATGAACCCGAGCACAGAAGACATTGTCACAGCAATTGAAAGCGTACATGCCGAAACCGTCTTTATCTTACCTAATAATTCTAATATTGTCATGGCAGCTAAACAGGCGGCAACTGTCTCAAATCGTGAGGTCGTTGTCATTCCGACGAAGACCGTACCACAAGGAATGTCGGCACTTCTTTCTCTCAATGAAGCCGCTTCAAATGAAGACAACGAAGCAGCGATGCTAGAAGCGATTGACCACGTGAAAAGCGGGCAAATTACCTTTGCAGTGAGAGATACCCAAATCGATGGCATCGACATTGCCAAAGGCGATTATATGGGTCTCTTTAACGGGAAAATCACCTTAACTGCGAAAAATCAATTAGATGCAGCAAAAGAACTTTTGACCAAAATGGTGACAGAAGATGATGAGATTGTCACGATCATTAAAGGGGAAGATGCATCATCTGATGAGATGGATGCGTTAGAAGCCTTTATTGAAGAAACATTTGAAGATGTAGAAATTGAAGTCCACGATGGAAAACAGCCGCTTTATTCATATATTTTGGCTGTGGAATAACGAAAGAAGGGCGAATAAAGCCCTTCTTCTTCTTTTGCAATTTTTTACAAGGGAATCATCGGTGAAATGAGTTGCGGGAAACGAATGAATCCAGTAGTCTAAAGGAAGAACGAAACCAATATGTGAGTGGTTTATGAGAGGGGAAGACCTATGAAATTTAGAAGTGTGTTTGATATTATTGGACCCGTCATGATTGGTCCATCAAGTTCGCACACAGCGGGTGCGGCTCGTATAGGGAGAGTGGCTCGCAGTTTATTTGGAAGAGAACCGAAGCGAATTGTGGTTTCATTTTATGGCTCTTTTAAAGATACGTATAAAGGACACGGTACAGATGTTGCCATTATCGGCGGTGTTCTTGACTTTGATACATTTGATGAACGAATCAAAACAGCGATTGATATTGCAAAAAGCAAAGGGATTGACATTGAATTTAGAGAAGAAGATGCGGTGCCGGCGCATCCGAATACAGCGAAGGTAGAGATATCTGATGCCAATGGGAAGCTTGAATTAATTGGGATTTCCATCGGCGGGGGTAAAATTGAAATCACTGAACTGAATGGTTTTGAGCTTAGACTTTCAGGAAATCATCCTGCCATTCTTGTTGTTCATAACGATCGCTACGGCACGATTGCGGCAGTCGCCAATGTGTTAGCGAAATTCGCCATTAATATCGGTCATATGGAAGTGGCGCGTAAAGAGGTCGGGCAAGAGGCTCTGATGACGATCGAAGTGGATCAAAATATTGACCCAGCTGTCCTAGTAGAGCTTGAAACGCTTCCAAACATTATTCAAGTCACACAAATTGCAGAGTAACAACAAGGAGGTTATGAATGATGTTTAAAAACGTCAAAGAACTCGTGCAGCTAACAGAAGAACGGAATACCTCCATTTCAGACATAATGATCGAGCAAGAAATGGAAGTGACAGGGAAGTCACGTGAAGATATTTTCACCCAGATGTACCGCAACCTAGAAGTGATGGAGCAGGCCGTAGAAAACGGACTAAAAGGTGTGAAATCATTATCGGGTTTAACAGGCGGAGATGCGGTTAAACTTCAAGCGTATATCGCATCAGGCAAAACATTGTCTGGTCATACGATTTTAGATGCTGTCAGTAAGGCGGTTGCAACAAATGAAGTCAATGCCGCAATGGGAACGATTTGTGCAACACCTACAGCAGGCTCAGCAGGCGTTGTACCAGGTACGTTATTTGCAGTAAAAGAAACATTAAAGCCAACAAAGGAACAAATGGTCAGATTCCTATTCACCTCTGGCGCATTTGGTTTTGTTGTCGCGAATAATGCGAGCATCTCTGGTGCAGCAGGCGGCTGTCAAGCAGAGGTAGGTTCAGCATCAGGTATGGCAGCAGCGGCGATTGTCGAAATGGCAGGCGGTACACCTCAGCAATCTGCTGAAGCAATGGCGATTACACTGAAAAATATGCTTGGACTTGTTTGCGACCCAGTCGCTGGACTAGTTGAGGTACCTTGCGTAAAACGAAACGCGATGGGGGCATCAAATGCGATGATTGCAGCGGATATGGCACTTGCCGGCATCACAAGTCGAATTCCATGTGATGAAGTGATTGATGCGATGTACAAAATCGGTCAAACCATGCCAACGGCGCTTCGTGAAACAGCACAAGGCGGACTTGCTGCCACACCGACAGCAAGAGAGCTTGAAAAGAAGATTTTCGGAGGTGTGACCTCATCTCGTGATACAGAAACTGCAAGATAACGTCTCAGTCCTCAAAGGGATTGGAGAAGAAACCGAAAAAACACTCAATGAACTTGGGATCTACACAGTAGCCGATTTACTTGGCTACTTTCCTTATCGATATGACGACTATGAGCTTCGCAATTTAGAAGAAGTGAAGCATGACGAACGTGTCACAGTTGAAGGAAAAGTGCACAGTGAGCCCGTCCTCACCTATTATGGAAAAAAACGAAGCAGGCTGACATTCAGGCTGCTTGTCGGGCGTTTTCTTATTACGGCGATTTGCTTCAATCGTCCATATTTGAAACGAAGTCTTGTTTTAGGCGATACGGTGTCTGTCACAGGGAAATGGGATAAAAACCGTCAATCGATCATGGTGCAGGAATTTAAAAAAGGGACGCACGAGCAAGATGGCAGTATAGAGCCAGTTTATTCTGTTAAAGAAAATGTAACCGTGAAGATGATGAGGCGTTTTGTCAAACAAGCCTTGTCACTTTATGTAGATAAAGCTGAAGATCCACTGCCAAAGCAGCTTGCCGTAGCCTATAAACTCATGTCCTATCAGGAAGCATTAAAAACCATTCACCTGCCAGAAACGAGAGAATCGCTCAAGCAAGCAAGGCGCCGCTTTGTATACGAGGAATTCCTTATCTTTCAGCTGAAAATGCAGGCCATTAGAAAGAAAGAACGAGAAAAAACATCAGGCATCCAGCATCCGTTTTCCAAAGAGGGTGTTTTTGAGTTTGTTCAAAGCCTGCCATTTCCACTGACGAAGGCACAATCAAGAGTGCTTGATGAAATCATGTCCGACATGGCGTCCCCGTACCGGATGAACCGTCTGCTCCAAGGGGATGTTGGCTCTGGGAAAACAGCTGTTGCAGCCATTGCGCTATATGCCGCTCATTTATCCGGCTATCAAGGTGCATTAATGGTGCCAACAGAGATTTTGGCAGAACAGCATGCAGATTCACTTTACCAGCTGTTTGAAAAGTGGGGGCTAAATATTGCCCTTCTAACAAGCTCTGTAAAAGGAAAGCGCCGCAGAGAATTGCTGGAGCGTCTAAAAGAGGGCGAGATTGACATATTAGTCGGCACGCATGCGCTGATTCAAGACGAAGTCGAATTTCAGCAGCTCGGTCTTGTCATCACAGATGAGCAGCACCGGTTTGGCGTAGAACAAAGAAAAAAACTGAGAAGTAAAGGGCAGGACCCAGATGTGTTGTTTATGACTGCCACGCCTATACCGAGAACACTTGCGATTACTGTCTTTGGAGAAATGGACGTTTCCGTCATTGATGAATTACCAGCCGGCAGAAAACAAATCGAAACGTATTGGGTCAAGCATGACATGCTTGAGAGAATTCTTGCATTTGTGGATAAAGAGCTGAAAAAAGGGAGACAGGCGTATATTATTTGTCCGCTTATAGAAGAATCAGACAAGCTGGATGTGCAAAATGCGATCGATGTCCATAGCATGCTGACAGAGGCATACCGTGGTAAGTGGTCGATCGGCTTAATGCACGGGAAGCTTGCGAGTGATGAAAAAGATCAGGTGATGAGAGACTTCACCGCAAATGAAGTTCAAATTCTCGTTTCAACCACAGTCGTTGAAGTTGGTGTCAATGTGCCGAATGCGACCATCATGGTCATATACGATGCAGACCGCTTCGGACTGTCTCAGCTTCATCAGCTCAGAGGCCGGGTTGGACGCGGAGAGCATCAATCATTCTGTATTTTAATGGCGGATCCAAAATCAGAAACCGGGAAAGAGCGGATGCGGATCATGTCAGAAACAACCGATGGCTTTGAGCTGTCTGAAAAGGACTTAGAACTAAGAGGGCCGGGTGATTTCTTCGGTAAAAAACAAAGCGGAATGCCTGAATTTAAGGTAGCAGATATGGTTCATGACTATAGAGCACTCGAAACAGCTAGGAAAGATGCGGCAGAACTAGTGCAATCGGACGCATTTTGGACAGATCCTGAATACAAAGAACTTCGGCAAACGCTGGTAGACAGCGGGGTGCTGGGCGGAGATAAATTAAGCTGATCAAGCACTGGTGGAATTTTCTTGTCTTTTTGAAACAAGGATTGATTTATCATCTATGAGATTATATACTACTATTAGTACCTAGTCATAAATGTACGGATGGTGTCTGCATATGAAACTAAATAAAAAAGAACGTCAAAGGCTTCTCCAGCAAACGATCAGCTCGACTCCGTTCATTACTGATGAAGAATTGGCAAGTAAATTCGGTGTAAGCATTCAAACGGTTCGTCTTGATCGTTTGGAGCTGTCGATCCCTGAATTACGCGAAAGAATTAAGCATGTGGCCGAAAAGACATTAGAGGATGAAGTGAAGTCACTTCCGCTGGATGAGGTCATTGGAGAAATGATTGATGTAGAGCTTGATGACCAAGCCATTTCCATTTTAGAAGTGAGAAAAGAACACGTATTTAGCCGAAACCAAATTGCCAGGGGGCATCATCTCTTCGCCCAGGCAAATTCGCTGGCAGTTGCTGTCATCGACGATGAACTGGCGCTAACAGCAAAAGCGAATATTCGATTTACAAGGCAGGTTAAACAAGGCGAACGAGTCGTCTCTAAAGCCAAAGTAGCTTCACATGACATAGAAAAAGGCAGAACCGTAGTTGAAGTAAACAGCTATGTCGGTGAGGAAGTTGTCTTCTCAGGTGACTTCGTCATGTATCGCTCAAAACAAAAGTAAAAGGTGGCACGTAATATGAGAATTGCAGTCGATGCAATGGGGGGAGACCATGCCCCTAAAGCCATTATTGACGGTGTGCAAAAAAGCTTAACAGCATTTTCAGATATCGAGATTACACTTGTCGGCGATGAAAATAAAATGAAACCTTACATAACAAACAACGACCGCATCAAGATTTTAGATGCAAAAGAAGTCATTGAACCGACAGATGAACCAGTACGTGCAGTTAGACGTAAAAAAGATTCATCAATGGTAAAAATGGCGCAGGAAGTATCCGAGGGACGAGCACATGCCTGCATCTCAGCAGGAAATACTGGCGCTCTCATGACAGCAGGACTGTTTATCGTCGGCAGAATTGATGGCATTGACAGACCGGCACTTGCTCCTACGCTTCCAACTCTTGATGGCAGCGGGTTTTTATTACTGGATGTCGGCGCAAACGTTGATGCCAAACCAGAACACCTTGTGCAATATGCCATGATGGGATCAATCTATGCAGAGCGTGTCTTTCCAAAAAGCAATCCACGCATTGGACTGTTAAATGTTGGAACAGAAGATAAAAAAGGCAACGATCTAACGAAAAAAACCTTTGAATTATTAAAAGCATCAGAATTGAATTTTGTAGGAAATGTCGAGTCTCGTGATTTATTAGAAGGTGTAGCTGATGTTGTGGTTACAGATGGTTTCACAGGAAATATCGCTTTAAAAACGATTGAAGGTACAGCTCTGTCTGTATTTAAAATGCTGAAAGAAACATTAACATCAAGCTTCACAGCGAAAATAGCAGCAGGCATGATGAAGCCGAAATTGATGCAGATGAAGTCTAAAATGGATTACTCCGAATATGGCGGTGCTGCTTTATTTGGTTTAAAGGCACCTGTCATTAAAGCGCATGGTTCCTCTGATGAAAACGCTATTTTTCATGCCATTCGTCAAGCACGTGATATCGTAGAAAAAGACGTTTCAGCCATTATTCAACAAGAAGTCCAAAAAGAAACCACGAACGAGTCTTAATGGAGGTAGAGCAGCATGACTAAAATTGCATTTTTATTCCCTGGCCAAGGCTCTCAAAAAATTGGCATGGGAAAAGATTTATTTGATCAAGAAGCAGTATCTAAAGCTGTATTTGAAGAAGCAGACAAGACCCTCGGTTTTGACTTATCTTCTATGATTTTTGAAGGAGATGCAGAAGAACTGACGCTCACTTATAACGCACAGCCAGCTCTTTTAACGACAAGTATCGCCATCTTAAAGAGATTTGAAGAGAGCGGAATCAAAGCAGATTACGCAGCAGGGCATAGTCTTGGTGAATATACAGCCCTCGTTGCAGCAGGTGCACTTTCATTTCAAGATGCTGTTTATGCAGTAAGAAAGCGCGGCGAATTAATGAATGAAGCTGTTCCAGCAGGAGAAGGTGCCATGGCAGCGATTCTTGGCTTAGATCAAGCGGCACTTGTAGAAGTGACAAAGGAAGTGACAGAGAGCGGTCATCTTGTCGAACTTGCGAACTTAAACTGTCCTGGTCAAATCGTCATCTCTGGTACAGCAAAAGGTGTCGAACTCGCTTCAGAGAAAGCGAAAGAAAAAGGCGCAAAACGTGCAATTGCTCTTGAAGTAAGCGGACCCTTCCATTCTGCCTTAATGAAACCAGCCGCAGAAAAATTCACAGATGTTTTGTCAAAGCTAGACATTACGGATGCCAAAACACCGGTGATCTCAAATGTCACAGCAGACATCGTCACATCTCGTGATGCTATTGAGACAAAACTCATTGAACAATTGTATTCTCCTGTTCGATTTGAAGAAAGTGTGGAACGCCTCATTGATTTAGGCGTGACAACGTTTATTGAAATTGGTCCTGGCAAAGTGCTTTCAGGTCTTGTGAAAAAGGTCAATCGCCGCCTGACAACCATTTCCGTTTCAGATCAGGAAACAATTGAAGCAGCAATTCAAACACTCAAGGGGGATTCTTGATGCTTACAAATAAAACAGCCGTTGTAACAGGGGCATCACGCGGGATTGGCCGCTCTATTGCGATCGATTTAGCAAAAAGTGGTGCAAATGTTGTCGTGAACTATTCTGGAAATGAAGCAAAAGCAAATGAAGTTGTAGACGAAATCAAAGCACTTGGTCAGCAAGCATTTGCCGTTAAAGCAGATGTTTCAAATGCTGAAGAAGTACAAGCATTGATGAAACAAGCAATTGATACCTTTGGTTCAATTGACATCCTTGTCAATAATGCAGGAATCACAAAGGACAACCTACTCATGAGAATGAAAGAAAATGAATGGGATGATGTCATTAACATAAACTTAAAAGGGGTCTTTAACTGTACAAAAGCCGTGACACGTCAAATGATGAAGCAGCGCAGCGGAAGAATCATCAACTTGGCTTCAGTAGTTGGCGTATGTGGAAACCCTGGACAAGCTAACTATGTTGCAGCAAAAGCTGGTGTGATCGGGTTAACGAAAACAACAGCAAAAGAGCTGGCAACTCGTCATATTACAGTCAATGCAGTAGCACCAGGCTTTATTTCAACAGATATGACAGACAAGCTTGATGAGAATGTACAGACTGAAATGCTTAAGCAAATCCCGCTCGCACGCTTTGGTGCACCTGAAGATATTAGCAACGTCGTTGTCTTTTTAGCTTCAGAAGGAGCAGGCTATATTACAGGTCAAACCATCCAAGTCGATGGTGGAATGGTCATGTCCTAAGAAATATCAAAATTTCATTACGTTTTCTCTAGTTTTTTAAAAACGAATCAACTATAATACTTTGAGGGGAGGTGAAAGGCAATGGCAGACGTATTAGAGCGTGTATCAAAAATTATTGTAGACCGCCTTGGCGTTGATGAGGCTGACGTGAAAATGGAAGCTTCATTTAAAGAAGATTTAGGCGCTGATTCCCTTGATGTAGTTGAGCTAGTTATGGAACTTGAAGATGAGTTCGATATGGAAATTTCTGACGAAGATGCTGAAAAAATTGCAACAGTCGGTGACGCTGTGAACTACATAAATAGCCAGCAATAAGCGTAACAAAGTCCCGTCTATTTTCATGACGGGACTTTCAAAATTTATGTTAGTTTCAACACATTCAGCTGATCAATTGTCAGCCTTTTTCAGATGCTAAGGAGCAATGTTTCCTTGCATGTAGAAAGAGAGACTCCATATAATCAGTATCCTTAAAGGCGATTAAGCCTACCTGGAGGTTGCTATGCCAAAACATTATAAAGACAAACAGAAACAGAGCAAAAAACTAGAGCAATTTAGAGAATTCCAGCAGCGCATATCAGTACACTTTCAAAATGAAAAACTTCTATATCAAGCTTTTACGCATTCCTCTTATGTAAATGAACACCGGAAAAAGCCATACGAGGATAATGAAAGACTTGAATTTCTAGGAGATGCTGTTTTAGAATTGACAATCTCTCAATTTTTATTTGCGAAATACCCAGCGATGAGTGAGGGAGATTTAACGAAACTGAGAGCGGCAATCGTGTGTGAACCGTCACTTGTGTCACTGGCACATGAGCTGTCCTTCGGTGAACTTGTTCTTTTAGGAAAAGGCGAAGAAATGACAGGCGGGAGAAAACGGCCAGCCCTTTTAGCAGACGTATTCGAGGCGTTTATTGGCGCACTTTATTTAGATCAGGGACTTGAGCCAGTGGAACGATTCCTAGAAGCCTATGTCTATCCGAAAATTAACGATGGTGCATTCTCGCATGTCATGGACTTTAAGAGCCAGCTGCAAGAATTCGTTCAGCGCGATGGAAAAGGTGTACTAGAATACCGCATCTTGCATGAAAAAGGACCTGCGCATAACCGGGAATTTGAAGCGAATGTATCCCTTCGCGGCGAAGTGCTCGGAATTGGAAATGGCCGCTCTAAAAAAGAAGCAGAACAGCATGCTGCACAGGAAGCACTTGCTAAATTGCAGAAACATCATATGAACCAATAAAATCCCCCTCGTCATTCAGGGGGATTTCACTCTGTTTTCCATCATCTTTTTTCACTTCATATGGTAAGATGATAGTACTTTAAATACATAAGGAGGATCACTCTCATGTTCCTCAAACGTTTAGACGTGATAGGATTCAAATCGTTTGCACAGCGAGTGACCGTGGACTTTGTCAAAGGGGTCACAGCTGTTGTTGGACCAAACGGAAGCGGCAAAAGTAATATTACCGATGCCATCCGCTGGGTACTTGGAGAACAATCAGCAAAAAGCCTCCGCGGAGGAAAAATGGAAGACATCATTTTTGCAGGAAGCGACTCAAGAAAAAGAGTCAATCTAGCAGAGGTGACTTTAACATTAGATAACGAAGATCACTTTTTACCGATCGATTTTCACGAAGTCAGTGTGACGAGAAGAGTCTATCGTTCAGGAGACAGTGAATTTCTCATAAACAATCAATCTGTCCGCTTAAAAGATATTATTGATCTTTTCATGGACTCAGGTCTTGGTAAAGAAGCTTTTTCGATTATCAGCCAAGGAAAGGTAGAGGAAATTCTATCAAGTAAGGCCGAAGAGAGAAGAAGCATCTTTGAAGAAGCAGCTGGTGTTTTGAAATATAAAACAAGAAAGAAAAAAGCCGAAAATAAACTGTTTGAAACGCAGGACAACTTAAACCGAGTAGAAGATATTCTGCATGAACTAGAAGATCAAGTAGAACCATTAAGAATGCAGGCATCGATTGCAAAGGACTATTTACAAAAAAAAGAGGAGCTTGAAAATGTCGAAATTGCCCTCACTGTCCATGACATCGAAGCACTTCATGAAAAATGGACTACACTTGGTGAAGCTGTCGAGCGCTTCAAACAAGATGAAATGAAGCAATCTACAGACATTCAAGCAAAAGAAGCCAAAATTGAAGAGTCGAGAGACCGCATTCAAGCGCTTGACGAATCTATTAATGACCTGCAAGAAGTTCTTCTTTTCACAAGTGAAGAATTAGAAAAGCTTGAAGGGAAAAAAGAAGTTCTAAAAGAACGGAAAAAAAATGCAGCCGCAAACCAAGGGCAGCTAGAAGAAACGCTCGTTCGCTTAACTGAAAAACAGGCGCAGTTAACCGAAAAGATTGAGCAGCAGAAAATGACGAGGGACAGCCTGCAAAAAGAAGTGCAGCAGCTAAAAGATGAAGTGAAAACAAAGCAGCATCAACTGTCGCTTCATAGTGAAGATGTGGAAGGTCAAATTGAACAGCTGAAAAGCGATTATTTTGATCTGCTCAATGAACAGGCTTCTGTCCGCAATGAACGTAAATTACTAGAAGAACAGCAGCGCCAAGCGGCCATGCAGCTGGATCGGCTCACGCAAAACAACCAAAAACACATTGAAGAACGTGTATCTGTCAAAGAGAAGAAAACAGAGGCGGAGCAGCAGCTTTCCGCACTAGAAGAAGACATTCTCTCTCAGGTCAAGCGCTTTAGAGAAGCGGAGCAAAAGCTTGAGCAAATGAAACGTCAATACGAGAAAAAAGAAACGGCTCTTTATCAAGCCTACCAATATGTCCAGCAGGCAAAATCAAAAAAAGAAATGCTTGAATCCATGCAGGAAGACTTCTCAGGCTTTTTCCAAGGCGTGAAAGAGGTCTTAAAGGCTAAAGAGCGATTAGGCGGTATTCACGGTGCCATTGCAGAGCTGATTCAAACAGATCAGCAGCATGAGACAGCGATTGAAATCGCACTAGGCGCAGCGACGCAGCACGTGGTCACAGAAAATGAAGCCGCAGCGCGACAAGCAATCGGCTATTTAAAGCAGCATTCCTTTGGACGTGCGACCTTCCTGCCAATGAACGTGATCAAAGAAAGAACCATCCAGCATAGAGACGTTCAAACAGCTGAGCAGCATCATGCATTTATTGGTGTTGCGAGTCACCTTGTCTCCTTTGATGAAAAGTATCAAAAGGTCATTCAGAACTTGCTTGGCACGGTCCTTATCGTGAGAGACTTAAAAGGCGCCAATGAACTGGCAAAAATGCTTGGACACAGGTATCGCATCGTGACCCTTGATGGAGATGTCGTGAACCCCGGCGGTTCCATGACGGGAGGGGGAGTAAAGAAAAAGAACAACTCTCTTCTTTCAAGAAATCGAGAAATTGAAACATTAACAAAGCAGCTCGTTGAAATGGAAGAAAAAACAACGATCCTTGAAAAAGAAACAAAAGAAACGAAGCAATGGATTGCGGCAAACGAAAGCCAATTAAACGAACTGCGCCAGCGCGGTGAAACGCTTCGAGAAAAACAGCAAGAGCTCAAAGGAAAGCTTTACGAACTGCAAGTAGCGGAAAAAAATATTAATGCTCATCTTGAACTCTATGATCAAGAAAAAGAAGAATTGCAGCAGCGTTCTACTGAACTTACAGATAAGGACAAAAAGCAGGCATCTCTTGAAATTTCTATAGGGGAGAAGCTCACTACACTTGATCAAGAAATCAATACATTAACAAAGCGGAAGCAGACACAAAGCTCAACGAAAGAAACCATTTCTGCCGACTTAACAGAGCTGAAAATCTCGCTTGCCAAAAAAGAGCAGTCCTTAGCGAATGAACAAGAAAAGCTTTCGAGCTTAATGGTGGAATTAGAAGAGGCTGAACAAACGCTGATGGAAACAAAAGAAGACCTGTCCCTTTTAACAAGTGAAATGACGTCTAGCTCAAGCGGTGCAGAACAGCTGGAAGAAGCGGCGAAAGAGAAGCTCGAAAACAAAAACAAAACAACCGCACTCATTTCTGAGCGGCGTAAACAGCGTCTGTCCCTTTCTGAAACATTAGAATTTTCTGAGCGTGAACTGAAAGAACAAAAGCGTCTTTACAAACAGCTCACCACCAGCTTAAAAGATGAAGAGATTAAGCTTGGCCGTATGGAGGTTGAGCTCGACAACCTCATCGCTTATTTGAACGAAGAGTATGCTCTTTCGTTTGAAGGGGCAAAAGAGATGTATCACCTGACATTGTCACCAGATGAAGCAAGAAAACGAGTGAAGCTGATTAAGCTAGCCATTGAAGAGCTGGGAACGGTGAACTTAGGCAGCATTGACGAGTATGAGCGAGTGAATGAACGCTATCTCTTCTTAACAGAACAACGAAATGATTTGACAGAAGCAAAAAATACATTATTTCAAGTCATCGAAGAAATGGATCAAGAAATGACAAAGCGTTTCTCTGAAACATTCTCGCAAATCCGCGGGCATTTTGAATCGGTTTTCCAAGCATTATTTGGCGGCGGAAGAGCAGACCTTAAGCTAACAGATCCAAATGATTTACTAAACTCTGGCGTTGATATTGTCGCGCAGCCGCCAGGGAAAAAACTGCAAAACTTAAGCCTGCTTTCCGGCGGAGAGAGAGCCTTAACTGCGATCGCTTTACTATTCTCTATTTTAAAAGTGAGACCTGTTCCATTCTGCGTGTTAGACGAGGTTGAAGCGGCGCTTGATGAAGCAAATGTCTTCCGCTTTGCGCAATATTTAAAGAAATACAGCCAAGAAACACAATTCATTGTCATTACGCACCGCAAAGGAACAATGGAAGAAGCAGATGTCCTCTACGGTGTGACAATGCAGGAGTCAGGTGTTTCTAAGCTTGTATCGGTCAAACTAGAAGAAACGAAAGAGCTTGTCCAGTAATGATAAGGAGGTTTTTGAACCAATGAGCTTTTTTAAGAAATTAAAAGAAAAATTTACGCAGCAAACCGATTCCGTATCAGAAAAATTTAAAGACGGTCTTGAAAAAACGAGAAACTCCTTTCAAGGAAGAGTAAATGAACTGATTTCTCGCTACCGCAAAGTCGATGAAGACTTTTTTGAAGAATTAGAAGAGGTTCTAATCGGTGCTGATGTCGGTTTCACAACGGTAATGGAACTGATTGATGAGCTGAAAAAAGAAGTGAAATTAAGAAACATTCAAGACCCAAATGAAGTACAAGCGGTCATCTCTGAAAAGCTGGTTGACATCTACAATAGCGGAGAGGAACAAATCTCTGCGCTAAATATTGAAGAAGGCCGGTTAAATATCATTTTATTTGTAGGCGTCAATGGCGTTGGAAAAACAACGACTATCGGTAAACTTGCACATAAGCTGAAAAATGAAGGGAAATCCGTCATTTTAGCAGCAGGTGATACGTTCCGTGCCGGTGCCATTGAGCAACTGGAAGTATGGGGCGAGCGTTCAGGTGTCCCTGTTGTCAAACAGACGGCAGGCTCTGACCCAGCAGCGGTGATCTATGATGCCGTTCAATCTGCAAAAGCAAAAAATGCGGATGTTCTCATCTGTGATACAGCAGGAAGACTGCAAAACAAAGTCAACTTGATGAAAGAATTAGAGAAGGTCAAGAGAGTCATTGAACGCGAAGTTCCAGATGCACCACACGAAGTGCTGCTCGCTCTTGATGCTACAACGGGGCAAAATGCGATGGCGCAGGCGAAGGAATTTTCTAAAGCGACAAATGTGACAGGAATAGCTTTAACAAAGCTTGATGGTACTGCAAAAGGTGGGATTGTTCTTGCGATTCGAAATGAACTGAACATCCCTGTGAAGCTTGTCGGTTTAGGTGAAAAGGTTGACGATCTGCAAGAGTTCGATGCAGAATCGTATGTGTATGGATTATTCTCAGACGTGATTGATCAACAAGACTAACAAAAATGCCGGCAAAAACTGCTGGCATTTTTATTTATACGCCGCTTCATGAAGTGACAAGATAAAAACTTGACACACAGAAGAGAACCGTGTAAACTTAGTTGATGTAAAGGGAATGAACTTAACAAAGGGGAGAGAGCCCATGACGCTTGAAAAAACAACGAGAATGAACTACTTGTTTGATTTCTATCAATCGTTGTTAACCGCAAAGCAGAAAAGCTACATGTCGCTTTACTACCTAGACGATTTTTCCCTCGGTGAAATTGCGGATGAATATGAAGTATCAAGACAGGCTGTTTATGATAATATTAAACGGACTGAAGCGATGCTTGAACAATATGAAGAAAAGCTGCTCTTGTTTAAGAAATTTAAAGAGCGTAAAGAACTTCTCAAAAAAATGAGAGAGCTTGTAGCAGATTCCGCGCAGACGGAAGAAGCAGAAGCTTTAATTGAATCGCTTGAGAAATTAGATTAGGAGGCGGCACAGTATGGCATTTGAAGGATTAGCCGACCGACTGCAGCAGACGATTTCAAAAATCCGCGGCAAAGGAAAAGTGTCAGAGCAAGATGTAAAAGAAATGATGCGCGAGGTACGCCTTGCCCTTCTTGAAGCTGACGTCAATTTTAAAGTAGTCAAAGACTTTGTGAAAAAAGTAAGTGAGCGGGCAGTTGGACAAGAGGTCATGAAAAGCCTTACCCCTGGACAACAGGTCATTAAAGTTGTAAAAGAAGAACTCACTGAACTAATGGGCGGGGAAGAGAGTAAAATCGCTGTAGCGAAAAAATCTCCGACCGTCATTATGATGGTTGGTCTTCAAGGGGCAGGTAAAACCACGACAACTGGGAAGCTTGCCAATTTACTTCGCAAAAAACATAATCGTAAGCCGATGATGGTGGCAGCAGATATTTACAGACCAGCAGCGATCCAGCAGCTTCAAACGCTTGGGAAACAGCTTGATATGCCTGTCTTTTCATTAGGTGATCAAGTGAGCCCTGTCGAGATTGCCAAACAGGCAATTGAAAAAGCGAAAGAAGAACACCATGATTATGTCATTTTAGATACAGCAGGACGCCTTCATATTGATGAAGATTTGATGGATGAACTTCAGAAAGTAAAAGAAGTAGCGAGTCCAGAAGAGATTTTCCTTGTTGTTGACTCTATGACAGGTCAAGATGCGGTCAATGTCGCAAAAAGCTTTAATGAACAGCTTGGTTTAACAGGTGTCGTTCTCACAAAACTAGACGGTGATACACGAGGCGGGGCAGCACTTTCCATTCGAGCTGTTACCAATACGCCGATTAAATACGCCGCACTAGGAGAAAAGCTTGATGCGATTGAACCATTCCACCCAGAACGGATGGCATCAAGAATTCTTGGCATGGGAGATGTGCTGACACTGATTGAAAAAGCACAGGCGAACGTCGACCAAGATAAAGCGAAAGAGCTTGAACAAAAAATGCGGACGATGAGCTTTACGCTCGATGATTTCCTCGAGCAGCTTGGCCAAGTTCGGAACATGGGTCCACTTGAGGATTTGATCCAAATGATGCCGGGAGCCGGTAAAATGAAAGGGCTCAAAAACGTTCAAGTAGACGAAAAACAGCTCAATCACATCGAAGCGATCATTAAATCAATGACGACCGAAGAAAAAGAACAGCCAGAGGTCATCAATGCAAGCCGAAGAAAACGGATTGCAAAAGGAAGTGGAACATCTGTACAGGAAGTCAATCGCCTTTTAAAGCAATTTGACGAAATGAAAAAGATGATGAAGCAAATGACCAACATGTCCAAAGGAAAGAAAAAAGGCTTTAAATTACCATTTATGTAATTGGTTATACATGATAAAACCGTTGTTAAGAAAAAACACTTTACAAACCCTTTTATCATTGTTAATATACTATCTTGTTGAAATATTTTCGGAGGTGCTAGTAAAATGGCAGTAAAAATTCGTTTAAAACGTATGGGATCAAAAAGATCTCCTTTCTATCGTATTGTTGTAGCAGATTCTCGTTCACCACGTGACGGTCGTTTCATTGAAACAGTTGGAACTTACAACCCAGTGTTATCACCAGCTGAGGTGAAAATCAACGAAGAATTAGCGCTTAAATGGCTTCAAAATGGTGCGAAACCATCTGATACAGTTCGCAACCTTTTCTCAAGCCAAGGAATTCTTGAAAAATTTCATAATGCGAAAAACAGCAAATAATGAATGAGCTGTCCTTGGAAGAATTGATTGTGTCCATCGTCGAGCCACTTGTTGATTTCCCTGAAGATATTCACGTATCTTCATTAGAAAAAGATGAGCAAGTGATTTACACTCTGTCTGTTCATGCTGAAGATACCGGAAAAGTGATCGGAAAGCAGGGACGTACAGCAAAAGCGATACGAACAGTCATGTTTGCAGCAAGTGCAGAGTCTTCTAAGAAAGTTCAACTTGAGATTGCTGACTAAAAAGGGAGAGGGCTTAGGACCTCCCCTTTTTTTACACGTTTAAATCTATTTTTCGTTATACTGTAGAGGACAAATGCCTTCGGATAGGGGGACAAAAAGGAAGATGCAGATCATTCAACATGTCACCGTCATGCAAGTATTAACTGAAAGCAGTAAGGACAAACTGTTAACGACTTTTTTGGAGAAAAAAGAAAGACTAGAACGTGAATGCAATCAACTATATTTTCAACTCAAAAAACATGAAAAAGAACCACATCAGCAAGAAGCCATCCCTCAATTTCAAAAAGCTATCGATAAAAGGCAAGAGAAGATTAGGCAGATTGATTTTCAAGTAGAGCAGCTGCATATTTTGCCGCTTGGAAGTGAAATGAAAGAAACAGAAGTGGATGCATTGGTTGAAGTGAAAATAGGTGATAAATGGGATGACAAGATGCAAGATAATGTCATCGTCGTGAAAGACGGCACCATTGTGGAAATACGTCAGGGGTGATTGAGAACATGGAGCAAGAATGGTTGAATGTTGGAAAGATTGTCAATACACACGGAGTGCGCGGAGAAGTACGCGTCGTGTCGAAGACAGATTTCCCAGAAGAGCGTTACAAAAAAGGAAGCGTCCTCTATATATTTAAACAAAGCCAAGGGGAGCCGCTGAAAGTGACTGTCGCATCACATCGGCAGCACAAACAGTTTGATTTACTCACCTTTGAGGAAATCAACTCATTAAATGAAGCAGAGCCGCTGAAAGAATCAATTTTAAAAGTAGAAAAAGAACATCTCGGGTCATTGGGCGAAGGTGAATTCTATTTCCATCAAATCATTGGCTGTGAAGTATACGATGAAGAGGATCAGCTTGTCGGCAAAATCAAAGAAATTTTAACACCAGGGGCAAATGATGTCTGGGTCATTGGGAGAAAAGGTAAAAAAGATGCTCTGATTCCTTACATTCCTTCTGTCGTTAAAAAAATCGATATCTCATCCAAAATCGTACACATTGAAGTAATGGAAGGACTCATTGAAGAATGAAAATTGACTTCTTAACGCTTTTTCCTGAAATGTTCGAAGGTGTGCTTCACTCATCGATCTTAAAAAAGGCACAGGAGAAAGAAGCTGTCTCATTCAATGTCGTCAATTTTAGAGAGTATTCGGATCATAAGCATAAAACAGTGGATGACTATCCGTATGGCGGTGGTGCAGGTATGGTACTGAAAGCACAGCCCGTATTTGATGCGGTAGAAGATTTGACGAAGAAAGCAAAGAAGAAGCCCCGAGTCATTCTTGTCTGTCCTCAAGGGGAAAGATATACACAAAAGAAGGCAGAGGAACTTGCAAAAGAAGAACACCTTATGTTCATTTGCGGTCATTATGAAGGCTACGATGAGCGCATCAGGGAGCATCTTGTCACAGATGAAATCTCAATCGGGGATTTCGTTCTCACAGGCGGAGAGCTGCCAGCGATGATGATTGCAGACAGTGTGGTCAGGCTTTTGCCTCATGTGCTTGGAAAAGAAGCGTCTCACATTGAAGATTCATTTAGTACAGGTCTGCTAGAGCACCCGCACTATACAAGACCAGCCGACTATAAAGGACTAAAAGTACCGGATGTGCTCCTCTCTGGAAACCATGCCAAAATTGAAGAATGGCGGCGCAAAGAATCCTTGAAGCGAACCTATACAAGACGGCCAGATTTGATTGATTCTTGCAAAACGTTAACAGAAGAAGAAAAAAGATGGCTTTGGCAGCTTCATAATGACTAGATTGTATTGCACACGGCATAGAGGTATGGTATGATACTACTTGTGACTTGGACGGCTTGCCGATTCAAGTTTGAAAACGATGTTCCGCTGCAATGAAGAAAGAGGACATGAGCATCTGTTGGAAGGAGTTGAAAACGATGCAACATTTGATTGAAGAAATCACAAAAGAACAATTACGCACTGATCTTCCTGCGTTCCGTCCTGGTGACACTTTACGTGTACACGTTAAAGTTGTCGAGGGTACTCGTGAGCGTATCCAGATCTTTGAAGGTGTTGTAATTAAGCGTCGTGGTGGTGGAATCAGCGAAACTTTCACAGTTCGTAAGATTTCTTACGGTGTAGGCGTTGAGCGTACATTCCCTGTACACACACCAAAAATCGCTAACATCGAAGTTGTACGTCACGGTAAGGTACGTCGTGCGAAACTTTACTACCTACGTGAACTTCGCGGTAAAGCGGCTCGTATCAAAGAAATCAGACGATAATGATATCAAAGGAAAGAGCTTGTTACCTGTAACAGGCTCTTTTTTTGTACAATGTATAGAGATAATCGATAGAAGAGAAGGTGCACATATGACGATTCAATGGTTTCCAGGCCATATGGCAAAAGCAAGACGTGAAGTCACAGAAAAATTAAAGCTCATCGACATCGTATTTGAATTAACCGATGCAAGAATTCCGATGTCCTCTAGAAACCCAATGATCGAAGAAATCCTTCAGAATAAACCGAAAATCATGCTCTTAAACAAAGCAGATAAAGCTGATCCTCGTATGACAAAGGAGTGGCAGACACACTTTGAGAACCAAGGTGTTCGGTCACTTGCCATTAATTCTGTCGATGGACAAGGGTTAAATCAAATCATCACAACTTCAAAAGAAATCTTAAAAGAAAAATTTGATCGTATGAAAGCAAAAGGGGTCAAACCGCGGGCAATTCGTGCGCTGATTATCGGCATTCCCAACGTCGGAAAATCGACCTTAATCAATCGTTTAGCGAAAAAGAACATTGCCAAAACAGGAGACAGGCCTGGTATTACCACTTCACAGCAATGGGTGAAGGTTGGGAAAGAACTGGAGCTGCTCGATACCCCTGGAATCCTCTGGCCGAAGTTTGAAGATGAACAAGTAGGACTGAGGCTTGCGGTGACTGGAGCGATCAAGGATTCTATCATCAACCTGCAGGATGTTGCTGTGTATGCACTTCGTTTTCTTGAAGAGAACTATCCAGAGCGATTAAAAAAACGTTATGATCTAGCGGAGATTCCTGAAGATACGGTTGAGCTGTTTGATGCCATTGGTACAAAGCGTGGCTGCCTCATGAGCGGTGGCTTTATTAATTACGACAAAACCACTGAAATTATTATTCGGGATATTCGAACAGAAAAATTTGGTCCCCTCACTTTTGAGAAGCCTGAAAGCTAAAAGACACGCAGCTCATGCGGGTCTTTATTTTTTGCTAGAAACTGCCGATATAAAGAAGGAGGCTGCGAAAAGCTGATGTTCACAGTGAAAGAAATAAAAGAACTCATAGAAAAACATTCACACGACGAGTCGTATATTTGTGAGCTTGTAAAAGATGATACGAGAAAAAGCGTCCAAAAACTGATAGAAAAGTGGCACAAAGAGAGAGAAAAGCAGCAGCAACTTCGTGAAGCTTGGAATGAAATGCTGCATTTTGAAAACAAGGTAAAGGCGCAAGGGTACTCATGTATTGCTGGCATAGATGAAGCAGGACGAGGACCTCTGGCAGGCCCCGTTGTCGCAGCAGCTGTCATATTAAAGGAAGACACAGTCCTGCTCGGTTTAAACGACTCAAAGCAATTATCTGAGAAAAAAAGATTGGCTTATTATGACCTGATTCAAAAAGAAGCACTTGATATCGGAATTGGCATTGTTGATGCGGCTACGATTGACGAAATCAATATATACGAAGCATCAAGGCTGGCGATGGTGAGAGCTGTGGAGCAGTTAACTCATACACCTGATTATCTACTCATAGATGCCATGACGCTCCCGCTTCCTATTCACCAGGAGAATATCATTAAAGGAGATGCAAAAAGTGCATCCATCGCAGCAGGTGCATGTATTGCAAAGGTGACAAGGGATCAGATGATGGAAGAGTACGGGCGTAAGTATCCTGAGTATCAATTTGAAAAGCATAAAGGCTACGGAACGAAAGAGCACCTAGCTGCCATTCAAACTCATGGTCCTGTTCCAATCCATCGATTATCGTTTGCACCAGTGAAATCCGTTAAATCATAAATTTTTGACCTAAGGAGGCTGCCTGTGATGACAAGAGTGGAGGACATACATACAGCACTAAATAGCCGGTTAAGTGCGGCAGAATCTGTTCCATTAAACGCCGAAGGAAAGGAAAATGTCCATCGGCTGATTCTTGGTAAAGTACTGAAAATGCTTGGAGACGATACAGCCCTTGTGCAAATAGGCTCAACAAAAATAAAAGCACAGCTAGCGGCTCAGCTTAAAGCAGACGCATTTTATTGGTTCCAATTTGAACAAGAGGGTGGAGGCAGCCTCAATAAATTAAGACCCGTACAACAATTTGATCAAGACCCTAAGACATTAAAGGATGCAGCTGCCAAACTATTAGAAGGTCTCTCACTTAAAAGCGGACTTGAAAACATCCTAACGGCTACAGCTTTTTTAAAAGAAAAATCTGTTATCAACGAAGCCGAGTTAAAAACAGCAGTGAAATGGATCGAACAGTTTCAAGGAGCTGATGTGAAAAAAGGGCTTCAAGCACTTTTGTTTGCTTTAAAGAAAGACTTACCGATCCAGCAAGGGGTGCTTCAAGCCATTTTAGCCGTGAAATCATCCTCTGCCCTTCATCAAGATATGACGGCGCTGCTAGAACGATTAACACAGCTGCCGAAGCACTCAGACGCCACACAGGCCCTTACACAAGCCGTCAGATCCGTCATAGATGCTGAGACAACCGTCCATGCGGAAAAGCTCTTATCGGTCCTTCTAGCAGCGAGGGAAGGAGGGACGAAGCAAGAAGGCAGTATATCTGGAACCTCGCAGCCCACTCTGCCTGAGTCAAAAGGAAACAGCCAAGCTCCAATTCTTCAGGAGCGTCAGGCGGCACAAGTTCTTCAGTCTAACGTGCAGCAATCCACAAGTCCAAAAGAACTGCAAATCCCGCTTCAGCAAATCGAACGAATACTCACAAATTTGACGAAGCAAGGCGCAGATGGGCAGCAGGAGCCCAACTTAAAACAGCTCACGTCCTTGTTGCAAAGGTTTCAGCAGGCAGGATCTCAGCCTGACGCAAAAGCATCCGTGCTTCAAAAAGAATTTCCTTTTCTGTCAAAAACAGAGGCGAAAGCATTGGATCAGGTGATGCAGCAAACTGAACCAACATTGAGCAATAAAACCGATGTGCTCGATTTACTCATGACGATGAAAAAGGCCATAGGTGTACGTGATGAGATCGGTATGATGAAACTGCTTGAAAAGGGCAGTCAGGATGTAAAAAGTCAGGAGTTACACCAATTAAAGCTTGTCTTGAATGATGCGAGGCAGGCCGATTTACCAGAGCCCGTCAAAAAAGAAGTGGATCAATTGTTTCATCGATTGAACGGGCAGTTATTTGTGCAGCAGGAGAATCAAACCGTCAGTCAAATGATGGTCTCTTATCCTCTCTTTTCCAAACATAGTGTGCAAGATTTAACCTTTATTCTAAAAGGACATAAGAAGAAAGATGGCTCTATTGACATTTCTCAGTGTCGTCTTATGTTTTATTTAAACATGGAAAACCTCGAAGAAACATTAATCGACTGTACGATTCAGCAAAAGGTCATGTCAATTACAGTTGAAACAGGTCATGAACTTCAAGGAACCATTAATCCAATGATTCCAGCTGTTCGAGAGAATTTAAATGCCCTAGGATACAGTTTAACGGGAATTACAGCAAAGAAGAGACAAGAGCCTGTAGATCCGTCTCACTTTTTAGATGAACATTTTCATAAAATCAGCGAGAAAGGGCTGGACTTACGAGTATGAAGGATTCAAAACCGCTTAGAAGAGCGGTCGCTCTACATTACGATGAAGAAAAACAAAAGGCGCCAAAAGTCGTTGCAACAGGGAGCGGCTATGTGGCGGATCATATTATTGAAGAAGCAAAAAAATCGGGGGTCCCTATTCAAGAAGACCGTAATTTAGTCGAACTCATGCGCCACTTAACGCTTGATGAGGAGATCCCTGAAGCGTTATACGATACTGTAGCAGAAATATTTTCGTTTATCTATAGATTAGATCAAAAAATGAAAAAATAAGGCAAAAAAAGTGATTTGACTGAAAAATTTATATTTTTAATAAAATAAAAGTTTGAATGTTTAGAAGGATTTTGCGATTTTACATAGAACCCTAGACATTCTCTTTTTTATTCTTTAAAATGAAAGCGCAGTCTATTTTATAATTTTTGGTTCTACATATGTTGGGAGGATGGGAAATGAATATCCATGAGTACCAAGGAAAAGAAATCCTAAGAAAATATGGGGTTTCAGTTCCAAATGGTAAAGTAGCATTTACACCTGATGAAGCAGTGAAAGCATCAGAAGAGCTAGGAAGCTCTGTGTATGTCGTAAAAGCACAAATTCATGCAGGCGGCCGTGGTAAAGCAGGTGGGGTAAAAATTGCAAAAACGAAAGATGAAGTGAAAGGGTTTGCAGAGGAATTGCTCGGCAAGACACTTGTCACACATCAAACTGGTCCTGAGGGGCGCGAAATAAAACGCTTACTTATTGAAGAAGGCTGCGATATCCAAAAAGAGTACTATGTTGGACTTGTTTTGGACAGAGCAACATCAAGAATTGTGTTGATGGCTTCTGAAGAAGGCGGTACTGAAATTGAAGAAGTAGCTGAAAAAACGCCGGAAAAAATCGTCAAAGTGGTCATCGACCCAGCGATTGGCTTGCAAGGCTATCAAGCAAGAGAAGTAGCGTTTAAAATTAATATTCCAACAAAATTAGTTGGCCAAGCTGTTAAGTTTATGACAAGTCTTTACAATGCGTTCATTGAAAAAGATTGTTCAATTGCTGAGATTAATCCTCTTGTTGTAACAGGCGATGGAAAAGTCATGGCACTTGATGCAAAATTAAACTTTGACAGCAATGCCTTATATAGACAAAAAGATATATTAGAATACCGTGACCTTGATGAAGAGGATCCAAAAGAAATTGAAGCATCTAAATATGATCTAAGCTACATTTCTCTAGATGGAAATATTGGCTGTATGGTCAATGGTGCAGGTCTTGCGATGTCTACAATGGATATCATCAAGCATTACGGCGGTGACCCTGCAAACTTCCTTGATGTTGGCGGCGGTGCAACAGCTGAAAAAGTAACGGAAGCATTCAAAATCATCTTATCTGATCAAAATGTAAAAGGGATTTTCGTGAACATTTTTGGCGGCATTATGAAATGTGATGTCATTGCAGAAGGTGTCGTTGAAGCGACAAAACAAGTCGGCTTAACATTACCGCTCGTTGTACGTCTTGAAGGAACAAACGTTGAATTAGGGAAGAAAATCCTGAGTGATTCAGGCTTAAATATCACTTCTGCTGAGTCTATGGCTGACGGAGCAGAAAAGATTGTATCTTTAGTCAAGTAGAGCAGAAAGGCAGGGAACCTAAATGAGTGTATTTATTAATAAAAATACGAGAGTAATTGTTCAGGGGATTACCGGTTCAACCGCATTGTTCCATACAAAACAAATGATTGAGTACGGAACAAATATTGTTGGCGGAGTCACTCCTGGAAAAGGTGGAACTGAAGTAGAAGGAGTTCCTGTATTTAATACTGTATCTGAAGCTGTTCAAACAACTGGCGCAAATGCTTCTGTTATCTATGTACCAGCACCATTTGCAGCAGATGCCATTTTAGAGGCTGTCGATGCAGAAGTTGATCTAGTCATTTGTATCACAGAGCACATTCCAGTGCTTGACATGGTCAAAGTGAAACGGTATATGGAAGGGAAAAAGACAAGACTTGTTGGCCCTAACTGCCCAGGTGTTATTACACCTGAAGAATGTAAGATTGGGATTATGCCCGGCTACATTCATAAAAAAGGTCATGTGGGTGTTGTTTCTCGTTCTGGAACGCTTACATATGAAGCGGTACATCAGCTCTCAGAAGCTGGCGTTGGTCAATCGACTGCTGTAGGAATCGGCGGAGATCCTGTAAATGGGACGAACTTTATTGATGTGTTAAAAGCATTCAATGAAGACCCTGATACACATGCTGTCATTATGATCGGTGAAATCGGTGGTACAGCTGAAGAAGAAGCAGCTGAATGGGTAAAAGCAAATATGACAAAGCCAGTTGTTGGCTTTATTGGCGGTAAAACAGCACCTCCTGGAAAACGCATGGGACATGCTGGTGCCATCATTTCTGGTGGTAAAGGAACAGCTGATGAAAAAGTAAAAACAATGCGTGAATGTGGAATTGAAGTGGCAGAGACACCATCTGTCATGGGAGAAACATTAATTAAAGTGTTAAAAGAGAAAAATCTCTTCGAAGCTTGTAAAACGCATTAATGACACAAGAAGACTTGTTCTTTGACAAGTCTTCTTCTTTCTATCTTAAACTGGAGGAATGGTATGTACAACGTGTCCGAAAGAATGATTTTTCACCGCTTAAAAGGCCTCATCTCACCCTCTTTGTTAACAAAATGGTGGAAAGTCGATCCTAAGCTATATATAAATGAAGAAACACATCATTTCAAACAGGATCGATCATTACAAAAGATCGACTTTACCCGCTTAAAACAAGCCGAAAAAAATGAATTCCCCATTTTTCAACACATCGTTCAAGCCTATTTAAAGCAAAACATTCATATGATTCCCATCACATCACCCTTATATCCCAGCATACTAAAACATATTTATGATCCTCCCCCTGTGTTATTCCTAAAAGGAAACGTATCATATTTAAATGAAGAAAAAAGTTTAGGTGTAGTAGGCACACGAGTTCCATCATCTTATGGAGAAGCATGTGTGAAGAAAATTGTTGGTGAGCTTGTACAGGAAGATTGGATGATTGTGAGTGGCTTAGCAAAAGGAATTGATGGACTTGCACATAAAGAGTGCATAAGACATAAAGGGAAAACCATCGGTATTATAGCAGGCGGCTTTCAGCACTTATACCCAAAGGAACATGTGCAAATGGCTGAATACATGGGCGAGCATCATTTGCTTTTATCCGAGCATCCGCCTTATGTCAAACCAGAAAAATGGCATTTTCCAATGAGAAATCGTTTAATTAGTGCTCTGACAAGAGGAACCATTGTGATACAGTGCAAAGAAAAGAGCGGTTCGCTCATTACAGCCTATCAAGCACTTGAGCAAGGAAAAGAGGTATTTGCGGTTGCCGGTTCTATCTTTGATTCTAATTCCACAGGTCCAGCTAGACTTATCCAGCAGGGAGCGAAGCTTGTTCATTCAACGAAGGATATTTTAGAGGAATTCTCCTTCCATAGTGTTCAATATACTGAACCCTTATAAAAATATCGTTTGACAAAAGACACAGGAATATTTAATAATAGTGAGGATTTAAGTTTACACTTTGTTTTTCGTGTTTATAATGATGTTCATCATAAAGAATTTTTAACGATTGCCTGTTAGATAGGTGCAATTAACATAAATATGAATTGTGAAATGTATAAAGAGAGAACACCTCTTAAGGGGGATTTTGAGTATGGCTGATTATTTAGTCATCGTTGAGTCGCCAGCCAAGGCGAAAACGATTGAGCGTTATTTAGGTAAAAAGTATAAAGTAAAGGCTTCAATGGGACACGTAAGGGATTTACCGAAAAGTCAGCTTGGTGTTGACACTGAGCATGATTTCGAACCGAGATATATTACGATTCGCGGGAAAGGCCCCGTTTTAAAGGAATTAAAAACAGCGGCGAAAAAAGCAAAGAAAGTCTATCTCGCAGCTGACCCCGATAGAGAGGGAGAAGCGATTGCTTGGCATTTAGCGCATAGTCTTGACCTTGACCTCTCTTCTGACTGCCGTGTTGTCTTTAATGAGATTACAAAAGATGCGATTAAAGATTCCTTTAAGCATCCACGTATGATCAACATGGATTTAGTTGATGCACAGCAGGCGAGACGGATTTTAGATCGTCTTGTTGGGTATAAGATCAGTCCGATTTTATGGAAGAAAGTTAAAAAGGGATTAAGTGCTGGCCGTGTGCAATCTGTTGCACTACGACTAATTATTGATCGCGAAAATGAAATTAATGAGTTTAAACCAGAAGAATACTGGACAATTGACGGTACATTCCTAAAAGGCAAAGAAAGCTTCGAAGCAAGTTTCTTTGGCGTCAATGGGAAAAAGCATCCACTGAAAACAAAAGAAGATGTAAAAGAAATCCTTTCGAAACTAAAAGGGACCAAATTCTCTGTAGAGAAAGTGACGAAAAAAGAGCGTAAACGTAATCCAGCTGTTCCGTTTACAACATCTACTTTACAGCAGGAGGCTGCCAGAAAATTAAACTTCCGTGCGAAAAAGACGATGATGATTGCACAGCAATTATATGAAGGAATTGATCTTGGTAAAGAAGGTACAGTCGGACTCATTACATATATGAGAACAGACTCAACACGTATTTCCAATACGGCGATTGAAGAAGTATCTGCTTTCATTGATCAGACGTACGGTAAGAATTTCTTGAATACAACAAAACGAACCGCCAAAAAGAATGATAATGCACAAGATGCTCACGAAGCCATCAGACCGACTTCTACATTAAGAAAACCAGCAGATGTCAAACATGTCCTAAGCCGTGATCAGCTTCGTCTGTATAAATTGATTTGGGAACGATTTGTGGCAAGCCAAATGGCACCGGCTGTTCTTGATACAATGAGTGTAGACCTTGACAATAACGGACTTACATTCCGTGCTAACGGAAGTAAAGTGAAATTCCCTGGATTCATGAAGGTATATGTGGAGGGGAAAGACGACCAGCTAGAAGAAAAGGACAAAATGCTGCCTGATCTGAAAGAAGGCGATACGGTTCTTTCAAAAGATATCGAACCTGAACAGCACTTCACGCAGCCGCCCCCACGCTACACTGAGGCAAGACTTGTTAAAACACTTGAAGAGCTAGGAATCGGTCGACCGTCTACGTATGCACCAACGTTAGATACGATTCAAAAGCGCGGCTATGTCTCACTTGATAACAAACGGTTTATTCCAACAGAACTTGGAGAAATTGTTCTGAGCTTGATCATTGAATTCTTCCCTGAAATCATTAACGTGGAATTCACAGCGAAAATGGAAAAAGAACTTGATAGCGTTGAAGAAGGTACGATTGAGTGGGTGCGCATTATCGACAGCTTCTATCAAGACTTTGCAAAACGCGTAGAAAAAGCAGAAGCAGAGATGCAAGAAGTTGAGATTGAACCTGAATACGCCGGGGTTGACTGTGAAGAGTGCGGACATCCAATGGTGTACAAAATGGGTAGATACGGTAAGTTCATGGCATGTTCTAACTTCCCTGACTGCCGTAACACAAAACCAATTGTGAAAGACATCGGTGTGAAATGCCCGACTTGTCACGAAGGAAACATCGTTGAACGAAAATCTAAAAAACGCCGCATTTTTTATGGCTGTGATCGTTTTCCAGAGTGTGAATTCGTTTCTTGGGACAAACCAATTGAAAGAAAGTGTCCAAAATGCGAAAATATGCTTGTAGAGAAAAAGCTGAAAAAAGGCATGCAGGTTCAATGTGTGAGCTGTGATTATAAAGAGGAACCACAAAAATAGCGGTGAGCAACCTTGTTCACCTGCTTTTTTATGTCATCAAACAGAACTTACGAAATAGGAGAGTTGTACAATGAGTCAATTTGTAAATGTGATCGGAGCAGGTTTAGCCGGAAGTGAAGCGGCTTGGCAAATTGCCAAGCGCGGAATTAAAGTCAATTTGTATGAAATGAGACCTGTCAAACAAACGCCAGCTCACCACACGGATAAATTTGCAGAGCTTGTATGCAGCAATTCACTGCGTGCGAACGCTTTGACGAATGCGGTAGGTGTATTAAAGGAAGAAATGCGTCATTTAGATTCAGCCATTATCGCAGCAGCAGATGAAAGCTCAGTCCCTGCTGGCGGAGCGCTAGCGGTAGATCGTCATGAATTTGCAGCAAACGTCACTGAGCGCGTGAAAAACCACCCGAATGTTACGGTCTTTCAAGAAGAAGTGCAAAGCATTCCAGAAGGTCCGACAATTATTGCGACAGGCCCGCTTACATCTGAAGCACTTTCAAAAGAATTAAAAACGTTAACAGGTGAAGAGTATCTCTATTTCTATGATGCAGCGGCACCAATTCTAGAAAAAGATAGCATTGATATGGATAAGGTGTACTTAAAATCACGCTATGACAAAGGAGAGGCTGCTTATTTAAACTGTCCAATGACAGAAGAGGAATTTGATCGTTTCTATGAGGCGCTC
The DNA here is from genome assembly GCF_003431975.1 of Bacillus pumilus. Taxonomy (GTDB): domain Bacteria; phylum Bacillota; class Bacilli; order Bacillales; family Bacillaceae; genus Bacillus; species Bacillus pumilus_N. The sequence goes on from NZ_CP027116.1 coordinate 1,599,930, forward strand.
ATTTCTGCAGAGACTGTGCCATTAAAAGAATTCGAAAAAGAAATCTTCTTTGAAGGCTGTATGCCAATTGAAGTCATGGCGAAAAGAGGAAAGAAAACGATGCTGTTTGGCCCGATGAAGCCAGTAGGACTTGAAGATCCGAAAACAGGAAAAAGACCTTACGCTGTTGTTCAATTAAGACAGGATGATGCAGCAGGTACTTTATATAATATCGTTGGCTTCCAAACACATTTGAAGTGGGGAGATCAAAAGGAAGTATTTCGCTTGATTCCAGGTCTTGAAGAAGCAGAGATTGTTCGTTACGGCGTTATGCACCGCAATACTTTTATTAATTCACCAAGTCTTTTAAAACCAACTTATCAGTTTAAAAATAGAGACGATCTATTCTTTGCCGGCCAAATGACAGGTGTTGAGGGCTATGTCGAGTCCGCAGCTTCCGGGCTAGTGGCTGGAATTAACGCGGCTCGTTTTGTCAAAGGAGAAGAGCTTGTGACACTTCCCGAGGAAACAGCGATTGGTAGTATGGCCTATTACATCACATCGACAAATAAGAAGAGCTTCCAGCCGATGAATGCGAATTTTGGCTTGCTGAAGGATCTTGGTGTTCGAATTAAAAACAAACAAGAGCGTTATGCAGAGTACGCTAAGCGCGCAATCGAAACTATTCAAACTATTTCGAAATCTCTGTAGTAAAACATTGCACGGAAAGCAAGATATGTGATACCATTTAAAAGCCTTAAAGAGGTGTAAAAATGACGAATAAACAGCGTCTTGTCCACTTATTCATTGAATATCTGCAAATTGAAAAAAACTATTCAGCTTTAACGATCTCAGGATATACAGAAGCCATAGAAGAATTTGTCAGATTTATGAACATTCAAGGAATAGACGGTTTTGAAGAGGTATCCTATCAAGATACGAGAATTTATTTAACAGAAGCTTATGAAAAAGGCCTGACAAGAAGAACGATTAGTAAGAAAGTCTCTGCGCTTCGCAGCTTTTATAAATTTCTATTAAGAGAACAGCTTGTGAAAGAAAATCCTTTTTTACTCGTTAGCTTACCAAAGCAGGATAAGCGAATTCCTTCATTTTTGTATGAAGAGGAACTAAAAGAGCTTTTTACAGTTTCTGATGTCAGCACACCGCTCGGACAAAGAAATCAGGCAATTTTAGAACTTCTTTATGCAACAGGTATGAGGGTCAGTGAGTTATGTTCATTAAAAGAATCTGATCTTGATTTATCGATGGATACAGTGCTTGTTCATGGGAAAGGCAGCAAGCAGAGGTATGTTCCTTTTGGTTCATATGCTCATGAAGCACTCATCACTTATTTAGAGGATGGAAGGCAGAAGCTGAAAGCGAAGGGGAAAGATCGTGCTGTTGCCTACGTGTTTTTGAATCAGCGCGGGGCGCCTCTTACAGACAGGGGCGTTCGATTCATTCTTACTGAATTAATGAAAAAGGCGTCTGGCACATTACATATCCATCCTCACATGTTAAGGCACACCTTTGCTACACACCTCTTAAACGAGGGGGCAGATTTGAGAAGTGTTCAAGAACTTCTCGGTCACTCAAATTTATCATCAACACAGGTGTACACGCATGTATCAAAAGATTCTTTAAGAAACACGTACATGTCTCATCACCCAAGGGCTTTTAAACGATCCTAAAAGGAGGTTTTTTCATGTCATCATTTCATGCAACAACCATCTTTGCCGTTCAACATAAAGGGAAAAGTGCGATGGCTGGTGACGGTCAAGTCACATTTGGGCAGGCTGTCGTGATGAAACACACGGCAAAAAAAGTGCGCCGTCTTTTCGGAGGCAAGGTGCTCGCAGGCTTTGCAGGTTCAGTAGCAGATGCATTTACACTCTTTGAAAAGTTTGAAACAAAGCTTGAAGAATATGGTGGTAACTTAAAGCGTGCAGCTGTCGAATTAGCGAAGGAATGGCGAAGTGACAAGATGCTCAGGCAGCTTGAGGCCATGCTGATCGTCATGAACAAAGACAGCATCCTGCTTGTCTCTGGGACAGGAGAGGTCATCGAACCAGATGACGGTATTTTGGCCATTGGCTCAGGCGGCAATTATGCGCTTAGCGCCGGGAGAGCACTTAAAACACATGCAGGTGATCACCTGACAGCAAGAGAGATCGCTCATGCAGCTCTTGAAACTGCCGGGGAAATTTGTGTCTACACGAACGATCAAATCACTTTAGAAGAGCTTGAATAGAAAGGACATGAGACGTATGGAGAAAAAGCCGTTCACCCCAAGAGAGATAGTTGAAAAGCTTGATCAATACATCATTGGTCAGCTTGATGCGAAAAAAGCAGTGGCGGTGGCTTTAAGAAACCGTTACAGAAGAAGCCTTTTACATGATAAGCTAAAGGATGAAGTCGTTCCGAAAAATATTTTAATGATCGGCCCAACAGGTGTGGGGAAAACAGAGATAGCCCGCAGAATTGCCAAAATTTCTGGTGCGCCTTTTATTAAAGTGGAAGCGACGAAGTTTACTGAAGTTGGTTACGTCGGCCGTGATGTAGAATCGATGGTCAGAGATCTAGTTGAGACAGCGATCAGAATTGTCAAAGAAGAAAAGATGAAAGACGTCCAAGAAGAAGCGGAAGAACAAGCAAATAAACGTCTTGTTCATTTACTTGTTCCTGGTAAGAAGAAAAGCCAGTCTATGAAAAATCCATTTGAGATGCTGTTTGGTGGTTCTGATGAAGATGACCGTGATCGAGATCAATCAAATGAAGAAGTTGAACTTGAATCGACAAGAAAGCGAATCGCTCATCAACTAGCAATGGGAGAACTTGAAGATCATTATGTCACGATCGAAGTGGAAGAACAGCAGCCGTCTATGTTTGATATGCTTCAAGGCTCGGGTATGGAGCAAATGGGCATGAATATGCAGGATGCGCTCGGCAATCTCATGCCTAAAAAGAAAAAACGCAGAAAGTTGACCGTCAGAGAAGCAAGAAAGGCGTTAACTGCTGAGGAAGCTTCAAAACTGATTGATATGGATGAAGTCAGTCAGGAAGCCGTCTATAAAGCAGAACAGCAAGGGATTATTTTTATCGACGAAATCGACAAAATCGCCAAAAGCGGTGGTGCATCTTCTGCAGATGTTTCTCGTGAAGGGGTTCAGCGTGATATTTTACCGATTGTAGAAGGCTCAACGGTGATGACGAAATATGGGGCAGTGAAAACAGACCACGTGCTTTTTGTAGCAGCAGGTGCATTTCATATGGCGAAACCATCAGATTTGATTCCAGAGCTTCAAGGGCGCTTCCCAATACGTGTAGAATTAGATAAATTAAGTATCGAAGACTTTGTGAAGATCTTAACGGAACCAGATAACGCATTATTAAAGCAATATAAAGCTTTACTTGAAACAGAAGGTATATCTCTTGAATTTTCTGACGATGCTATTCATAAGATTGCCGAAGTGGCTTATCATGTCAATCAGGAGACAGATAACATCGGTGCAAGAAGGCTTCATACCATACTTGAGAAGCTGCTTGAAGAGCTCTCATTTGAGGCGCCTGATATTACAATGGAGACAGTGACCATTACCCCTCAGTATGTAGAAGAGAAGCTAGGAAAGATCGCAAATAACAAAGACTTAAGTCAATTTATACTTTAACAAATGAATAAAGTAATCTAGGAGGATCATTATTATGGCGTTACTACAAAAAACAAGGATTATTAACTCAATGCTGCAAGATGCAGCGGGGAAACCAGTTAATTTCAAAGAAATGGCAGAAACATTGAGAGATGTCATTGATTCAAACATTTTCGTGTTAAGTAGAAGAGGGAAACTACTAGGCTACTCGATTAACCAACAGATTGAAAATCCACGTATGAAGAAAATGCTTGAAGACCGTCAGTTCCCTGAAGAATACACAAAGAGTCTATTCAATGTCCCTGAAACATCTTCAAACCTTGACATTAACAGTGAATATACAGCTTTTCCGATTGAGAACCGTGACTTATTCGAATCAGGTTTGACAACAATTGTCCCAATTATCGGCGGAGGAGATCGTTTAGGAACGTTAATCTTGTCTCGTTTGCAAGATACTTTCAAAGACGATGATTTGATTCTTGCTGAATACGGTGCAACAGTTGTTGGAATGGAGATCCTTCGCGAGAAAGCAGAGGAGATCGAAGAAGAAGCAAGAAGTAAAGCCGTTGTCCAAATGGCGATTAGTTCTCTCTCATATAGTGAGCTTGAAGCCATTGAGCACATCTTCGAAGAACTTGATGGCAATGAAGGGCTACTTGTCGCAAGTAAAATTGCTGACCGTGTAGGAATCACTCGTTCAGTGATCGTGAACGCCTTACGTAAGTTAGAAAGTGCAGGCGTCATCGAATCTCGTTCTCTTGGAATGAAGGGAACATACATCAAAGTGTTAAACAACAAATTTTTAATTGAACTCGAAAATTTAAAATCTCATTAATCAAAACCCCTTTTCGGCCAAAATACAAGCTGAAAAGGGTTTTTTTTGTGTGAAAAATGAGTATTTGTCCGAAAAATGACACTCTTTTTTCCAAGAAACCCCTTACAATTCTGTAGTTCTTTGAATCTAGGCCTTTATACCTATTCGTAAAATAGATATATATTACGAGTTTTTTTTACATATACATCATAGACTTTAATCCTATTATTTCTTACAATGAACATATGGTTTTACAAATCTCGACATGATTAAATGGAATGAAATACATATGATTGGAGGTATATGGTTTTGGATATATTTTCTGGAACGATAAGCAACCTTGAGAATGCCTTGGGCAGAGCGAATGTTAAGCAAAAAGTCATAAGCAACAATATCGCGAATATAGACACACCGAACTACAAGTCGAAAAACGTCGCATTCCATGACATGCTAAATGATGCGTCGATCAAATTAGATGCTAAAAAAACATACCAAGGTCACATTGATTTTTCTAAAACAGGGTCTAATTATTCAGTTGTTTCAAGCAACCGTACTTCTTATCAAGAAAACGGAAATAATGTCGATATTGATCAAGAGATGAGTGAACTCGCTAAAAACCAAATTCAGTATAATGCGTTGGTTGAAAGAATGAGCGGAAAATTCAATTCTCTTAAAACAGTTTTGACAGGAGGTAAGTGATGTCGATTTTTTCAGGCGTTAACGCTTCGGCCTCAGCATTAACTGCACAGAGGCTCAGAATGGACGTTGTATCCTCTAACCTTGCAAATATGGATACAACAAGAGCTAAACAGGTTGATGGCAACTGGGAGCCTTATAGACGTAAACTCGTCACATTACAGCCGTCAGGTGAATCATTTTCATCTATATTGAACTCAAGTATGAATTCAAGCGGCAAATTAGGAAACGGCGTCAAAGTAACAAAGATTACAGAAGACGAAACTCCATTCAACCTTCAATATGATCCTACAAATCCCGATGCCAATGAAAATGGATATGTTCAAACACCTAATGTTGATCCATTAAAGGAAATGGTTGACCTCATCAGCAGCTCAAGGTCATATGAAGCAAACGTGACCGCACTAAATGCAAATAAAAGCATGCTGATGAAAGCTTTAGAAATAGGAAAGTAAGGTGAAAAGAATTGGTTAACGCAATATCTCCTTTCCAGCTTCAAACCGCTCAGCAAGCAAGTGAATTGACAAATGCATCGTCCGTTCAAGCGGCTGCACCTAAAAGTCAAACGAATTTCTCTGACGTGCTGAAGAATTCCATTGAGGCATTAAATCAATCACAGCTGAAATCAGACCAGTATACAAATGCTCTTGCACAAGGAAAAGATGTCAATCTAGATGAAGTCATGATTGCCTCACAAAAAGCGAGTGTGACACTCACAGCTGCAACGGAGTTTCGAAATAAAGCAGTCGAAGCGTACCAAGAGATTATGAGAATGCAGATGTAGGAGGTGCTGAAGGACAAAAAAAGACTGAATGGAATGACCGGGGGTTAAGATGAATCGTACTTTAATGCAATTAAGAACAAGAACAGTTGAGTTTTGGCGAAATCGATCAAAATTACAAAAAATACTTATGATTGGCGGCGTTGCTGCCCTAGCAATCATTATTACGGTTGTTAGCATCTTTGCTTCTTCTGAAAAAATGGTTCCGTTGTTTAGAGATTTGTCTGAGGCTGAAGCTGGGCAAATCAAACAGGAACTGGATGGCAAAAACGTTAAATCGGAACTTGCGAACAATGGAACAACGATTCTCGTTCCAGAAAAGCAAGCAGATTCCTTAAAAGTAACACTCGCATCTGAGGGTCTCCCTAAGACAGGGAATATTGATTACTCCTTCTTTGCGAACAATTCCGGCTTCGGTTTAACAGATAATGAATTTGATGTTCTGAAAGTAGACGCAACTCAGACAGAACTATCCAATCTGATCAACACAATTGATGGGATTAAAGATTCAAAAGTGATGATTAACCTGCCAAAAGATTCCGTTTTTGTTGGAGAAGAGCAAAGTAATGCATCAGCATCCATTGTGCTGCAAGTTGAACGTGGCTACACGCTCTCGCCGCAGCAAGTAAAAGGCCTTTATCATCTTATTTCAAAAAGTGTGCCGAATTTAAAAACAGAAAACATTGTCATTATGGACCAAGATTCTAACTACTACGACTTAAACAGCAGTTCCGATTCCTATGCAAGTGGAATGGATGCACAGCAGCAGAAAAAAGAGGAAATCGAAAAGAACCTCCAAAGAAAAATTCAGCAGCTGCTCGGAACAATGATGGGTCAAGATAAAGTTGCTGTATCAGTCACAACAGACATTGATTTTACTGAAGAGAAAAGAAAAGAAGATCTTGTAGAACCAGTTGATAAAGAAAACATGCAAGGCATCGCGGTCAGCGCTGAAAAGATTGCTGAAACGTATTCAGGAAATGGTGCAGCAGCTGGTGGCACCGCTGGAACAGGCGACGATGATGTAACAAATTATCAAGGTGCCGATGGAGCGAACGGAAGCGGAGATTACGAAAAGAGTGAAGATCGTATCAACTATGAAGTCAACCGCATCCACAAAGATATCAAAGAAAGTCCTTATAAAATTAGAGATGTTGGCATTCAAGCTTTGGTCGAACCACCAACAGCAAACGATGTAAACTCTTTAACGCCTGAAAGGCAAGATGATATCAAAAAGATTCTCTCAACGATCATTAGCACTTCAATTGACAAAGAATATACAAATGGTCAAGCGCTCACTGAAGCAGACCTAGATAACAAAATTGTTTTATCTGTATCAAAATTAGACGGTAAACAGCAAACTGCAGCAGAAAACCCATCAAACAATATTCCAATCTGGGTTTATATTGTAGGCGGTGTGCTACTACTTGCAATTATCGCTCTCATTATTCTTCTCGTGCGTAAACGCAGAAAAGAAGAAGAAGAAGAGTTTGAGTTTGATGAACGTACACCAATCCATGTTCCTGATATCGACACTGAACCAGAAACAGAAGAAATGGTGAGAAAAAATCAGCTTGAAAAAATGGCAAAAGAAAAACCAGAAGACTTTGCTAAATTGCTACGCAGCTGGCTGTCCGAGGATTAGGAGGAATACACATGTCGAGAAAAGATCCAAATCGACTAACAGGCAGACAAAAAGCAGCAATCCTAATGATTTCCTTAGGGCTAGACGTGTCAGCATCTGTATACAAACATCTGTCTGAAGACGAAATTGAAAAATTAACATTAGAAATTTCCAATGTACGAAGTGTAGATACTGCTAAAAAAGATGAAATCATCGAAGAGTTTCACAGCATCGCCATCGCGCAGGACTACATATCACAAGGCGGTCTTATGTATGCAAGACAAGTGCTTGAAAAAGCGCTTGGTGAGGACAAAGCGGATAGCATCTTAAACCGATTAACATCCTCACTTCAAGTGAAACCATTTGATTTTGCTCGAAAGGCTGACCCAGAACAAATCTTAAACTTTATCCAGCATGAGCACCCACAAACCATCGCGCTCATCCTTTCCTACTTAGATCCAGTACAAGCTGGGCAAATTTTATCTGAGTTAGGCGAGGAAGTACAAACAGAGGTTGCGAGACGTATTGCCTTAATGGATCGCACATCTCCAGAGATCATCAATGAAGTGGAACGTATTCTTGAACAAAAGCTTTCTTCAACCTTCACACAGGACTACACGCAAACGGGCGGGGTCGAAGCGGTTGTAGAAGTACTAAATGGTGTAGACCGTGCGACTGAGAAGACCATCTTAGACACACTTGAAATTCAAGATCCTGAGCTTGCTGATGAAATCAAGAAACGTATGTTTGTCTTTGAAGATATTGTTACTCTTGACAGCAGAGCGATTCAGCGCGTTATCAGAGATGTAGAAAATGATGACTTATTGCTCGCTCTTAAAGTGGCAAGCGAAGAGGTCAAAGAAATTGTCTTCCGCAACATGTCCCAGCGAATGGTTGAAACATTCAAAGAAGAAATGGAGTTTATGGGACCTGTCCGGCTTAGAGATGTCGAAGAAGCACAAACCCGTATTGTCAGCATCGTAAGACGACTCGAGGAAGCTGGAGAAATCGTCATAGCTCGAGGCGGAGGAGACGATATCATTGTCTAGGATTATCAAACACGAAACATCTGTTATTCCTGAGCAAGGCCGGCAAACGATTCCTTTGCAGCAAGTGGAGTTCAAAAAAGAACATCACGAAGAAGAGCTTGTCAATGAAACAGAAGCATCGCAGCTCGTATTAAGTAACGCTGAAGATCAAGCAAGCCGTATAGTAGAAAAGGCAAATAGTGAGCTTGAAAGAACAATGGCTGAAATCAATCAGCGCCGCGCTGATTTTGAAGAAGAAAGAATGCAGCTCATTGAAGAAGCGAAACAAACAGGCTATCAAGAAGGCTTTCAAAAGGGCGAAGCGGATGCGAATAGGCAGTATCAATCGATTCTTGATCAAGCAAATGACATTGTGAGTCTTGCAAAGCAGGACTACGAAGAAAAAATTGAAAGCTCCGCTGAGAAAATTGTGGAACTCGCTTTTGAACTCGCCAAACGCGTATGGTATTCGGCTGAGGACACGAAAGATCAATTTTTTGCTCTTGTGAAACAGGTCATTTCAGAAGTGAAAGAATATGACGATATTTCCATCTATGTTGACCCTGAACATTACGATCATGTGATGGATTACAAAGACGAATTAATGAGAATCCTGCAAAAGGATACACACCTTGCCATTTACTCGGATGAAAAAGCGCCAAAAGGAACTTGTTACGTAGAAACAAGTTTTGGAAAAGTGGAAGCGAGTGTTGATACCCAAATGAATCAGTTGAAAGAAAAATTACTAGAAGTCATTGATTCAGGTGATCACAAATGAACATGGATGCGTTAAAAGAAACGATTGAAACCGCAGATCCTTATAAACGATTCGGTAAAGTCAATCGAGTTGTTGGACTGATGATTGAATCGAAGGGGCCCGAGAGTTCTATCGGAGACGTTTGTCTCATTCATAAAAAAGGGAGTAAGCACCATCCGATAAAAGCAGAGGTCGTAGGGTTTAGAGATGAAAATATTCTGCTCATGCCTTATGTAGAAGCATCCAATATTTCACCAGGAAGTCTTGTTGAAGCGACAGGTGAGTCGCTGAAGGTCAAAGTAGGGACTGGGTTGATTGGTGAAGTCGTTGATGCCTTTGGTCATCCTTTAGACGGCAGCATGCTTCCGAAGGGACTTGCACCTGTTTCAACAGATCAGTCTCCTCCGAATCCAATGGACAGACCGCCTATTCGAGAAACGATGGGTGTTGGTGTCAGAGTGATCGACAGTCTCCTCACAGTTGGCACTGGTCAAAGGATCGGAATTTTTGCTGGAAGTGGTGTTGGAAAAAGCACCTTAATGGGGATGATTGCAAAGCAGACAGAAGCAGATTTGAATGTCATTGCCCTTGTTGGAGAGCGTGGCCGTGAAGTTCGTGAGTTTATCGAAAAGGATTTAGGTGCTGAAGGATTGAAGCGATCGATTGTTGTCGTCGCAACTTCGGATCAACCAGCACTGACAAGGCTGAAGGCCGCTTACACAGCAACTGCTATTGCGGAATATTTTAGAGACAGAGGCAAAAATGTGATGTTTATGATGGACTCTGTCACAAGGATCGCCATGGCACAAAGGGAAATAGGTCTTGCAACTGGTGAGCCACCAACAACAAAAGGTTATACGCCTTCGGTGTTCGCTATACTGCCAAAATTGCTTGAACGAACTGGAACGAATCAGCTTGGTTCCATCACAGCGTTTTACACAGTGCTTGTTGATGGTGACGATATGAATGAGCCGATTGCTGATACAGTCAGGGGGATCCTGGATGGCCACATTGTACTTGATCGCGCTTTAGCCAACAAAGGACAATTTCCCGCTGTTAATATTCTGAAAAGTATCAGCCGTGTGATGAGCAATATCGCAAGTCATGATCATAAGGAAGCGGCCAACCGGTTCCGCCAGCTTTTATCCACCTATCAAAACGCTGAAGACCTCATTAACATTGGAGCATATAAAAAAGGCTCTTCGAAAGACATTGATGAGGCTATGCAGGCTTATCCGCATCTCATTTCATTTTTGAAGCAGGATGTTGAAGAGGCTGTATCGATTGAAGACAGTGTGAGCTTATTGCTCCGTTTGATGAATAGAGAGGATTGACAAAACAGTGAGATATCAATACAAATTTCAAAAACTCTTAGAACTGAAAGAAAATGAAAAAGACAAGTCACTCGCAGCGTACCAACAATCCGTTTCGGCATTTGAGCAAGTTGCTGAAAAACTCTATGAAAATATGAGTAAAAAAGAGCTAATGGAAAAAAGCAAGGAAGAAAAGCTGAGAAGCGGAATGAGTGTTCAAGAAATGCGTCATTACCAGCAATTTGTGACCAATTTGGATAACACCATTCAGCATTATCAGCAGCTTGTGATCATGAAACGCCATCAAATGAATGAAAAACAATCTGATTTAACAGAAAAAAACATTGAGTTTAAAAAGTTTGAAAAAATGAAAGAAAAGCAGTATGAAAAGTTTTCCCTTGAACATAAGGCAATTGAAATGAAAGAAATGGATGATATCTCTATCAGCCAATTCATGTTTCAAGGACATTAGGAGTCGAGATGAATGCCTAAGAAGGAAAAAACGAAAGAATCAAGCGGCGGTAAATTTCAATGGATCTTGTTTATTGTCATCATCCCATTGATTGTGCTTGTGTTAGTGGCTGGCACAATCCTTTATATGGCAGGTTTTGATCTAAAAAAACCGCTCCAAAACATTCCGGGCGTAAGCAGTTTGGTTGGATCAGATGACACCTCAAAAACGTCATCTTCACATAATAATCAAAGTGAAGCAGAGCTGAAAGAATTGAAGAAGACCATTAAAGAGCAAAAAAATGAGCTTGAAATTGCACAAAAAGATTTAAAAACAAGTGATGAAGAGATTAAAAGACTGAATCAAAAAATCAGTTCACTTGAAAAAACGTCTGAAAATAATGCGAATGATACGTCAGCGGATGACAGTTCATCAAATGGCAGCTCAACCAATACGTCAGACAATAATGCAGCAGGGACTTCCTCAGATGCGTCAGCATCTTCTAATCAGAAGAAAAAAGGGAAAGTTGCCAGCATCTATGAAAGCATGGACGCAGGGAAATCCGCCAAAATTTTATCAGAATTAAGTGATAAAGAGGCATTGAAGATCCTTGAAGAGCTGAGCAAAAATAAACTAACAGACATATTAGCAAAACTAACACCTCAGAAGGCGGCTACATTTACGAAAGAGCTTGCCAAAAAAGAAGAAAGTGAAAATGGGGGTGGACAATAAGTGAAGCTATTGGATATTGGAGCCTTACAGCAATCTTCTCAAGGTCTTTTGGGAGTAAAAGGGAGCGATGCGGCATCTGCACGTGGGTTGTTTAAACAATTGCTTAGCGGTGCAGGCGCACAAAGCGGTCTTGTTAATGCTGAGAAAGCGAGTGCCTCTCTTTCCATCAATGATGCGATGCAAATCATTGAAAAATGGATGCAATCACCGGAAGAAGGGATCGACGGAGAGCTCCTTGGAGCGCTTCAAACACTTCAAGGTCAAACGCTTGATTCATCTGATCTCAAGTCACTTGAAGAGTTATTCCAAAAAATGGAATCGTCGATTTACGGTGATCAAACTGATCAGCCAGCTTCTGAACATAGTGAGCAGCTCATACAAGTCCACTTTTTCTTATATCAACTGCTCAATCAACAGCCGCTCAGCATTGATACAAAGCTAGTAAAGGATATTGAAACGAAAGGTCAAGACTTCATTCACTTTCTTTCGAAAAATGGAGTAGATGAGAAACTGATTCAGCAAGTCAAAGAGCAGTTCTTCTCGCAGGGATCAGCGCCAAAGCTGAATTCAATGTCTCAAAGTGAACTGAAACACTTTAATCAGTTAATCGACCATATGATGGCAAATGCAAAAGGGTCAGACAAAGAGTTGAAAATTGCCTTAGGAGAATTGAAAGAATTGGTCTCTCCAAGACAAGAATCTACTCTTGCTACTCCTGCTAAAGGGGCTGCCTCTCTTGAATGGCTCATCAAAAAAGAAGTGGTCAAAGGGCAAAGCACTGCTGCACCTGCTTCTGAAAAAACGATCACTCATACGCTTTTGCCAGGTCATAAGCAGCTTTTTCAACTGCAATCAGCAGCTCCTGTTCAGCAGACACAAACAACTGATGAAAAGCCGGGAACGGTTGATCAGCAAATTCTAAATACGTGGAAGCAAATGAAATTCACGCCATTTGGTAACTCAAGCGGACGCTTTACAGTTCGATTAAATCCAGAAAATCTCGGATTTATCACGATTCAGCTGACGAAGCAAAATGGTATGTATGCGAGTAAGATTACTGCTTCGACACAAGCGGCAAAAGAGCTGTTAGAGCATCACCTGCCGCAGCTCAAGCAGGCGCTTCCGAATATGTCGGTTCAAGTGGACCGTTTCCATATACCACTTCAATCAAATGAACAGTCGTTATTTGGACAGTTTAATGAACAAAACAAGCAACAGCAGTCAAAAGGACACGATTTTCAGCAGCCTGATGAACAGGAAGCAGAATTCCAAGATGTACTGGATGCTCTTGTTGGATCAGATGAAGAAGAGGAGGAAATCTAATGGCAACAGTTGATGCTACGAATAGAACAGTCGCACAAACAGACACTTCTTCAAACGCAGCAAAGAAAACAGATACGCTTGGCAAAGATCAATTCTTGAAAATATTGCTCACACAGCTTCAAAACCAAGATCCTACAAATCCACTAGATGACCGTGAGTTTGTCACACAGCTTGCGACATTTTCATCTTTAGAACAGCAAACCAATATGAACGATTCTATCACCAAGCTGAATCAGCTCATGTCTACATTTGTTGCACACCAAGATCCGTTTACGACGTATGTAGGGTGGATTGGTAAAGAAGTATCGGGCAAATTGGATGATAAAGAGATATCTGGCACTGTGAAGTCTGTGAAAAACATTGACAATGAATACTTCCTATATTTAGAAGATGGGACGAAAATCAGCCCTTGGGATGTTACAGCAGTTGGAGAAAAAACGAAGTAATTCGAGGAGGAAAATAAATGTTACGCTCACTTTACTCAGGAATTAGCGGAATGAAAAACTTCCAGACAAAATTAGATGTTGTAGCCAATAACGTAGCCAACGTCAATACACACGGATACAAAAAAAGCCGTATCACTTTTAAAGATATGGTCAGCCAAACCATTTCAAGTTCTGGTGGGCCGACGAACAACTCTGGTTCAATCAACTCGAAACAAGTTGGTTTAGGATCATCTTTATCTTCTATTGATAAAATCATGTCAGCGGGAGCTTCTCAAAATACAGATGAACCGTATGACTTCTATATCAATGGTGATGGATTCTTCCGTATTCAAAGTCAAGGAGAAATTCTTTATACAAGAACTGGGAATTTCAAACCTGATTCAGAGGGAAGCTTAGTCACTTCTGATGGAAATTACCTGCTTGGAATGGATGGACAAAAGATAACGATTCCAGATGGCATTTCAAGTGTGAGTGTTGGTCCAGATGGGACGATTTCGGTTGTTGAAAACAATGTATCAAGAACCGTTGGTCAAGTATCACTCGTTTCGTTCCGTAACGCAGGAGGGTTAGACAAAGTTGGTGACAACCTTTACCGCCAAACGTTAAGTTCAGGTGCACCAAGTAACCCTATCGTACCTGGTGAAGAAGGAACGGGCGTGATCCAAACAGGTAGACTTGAAATGTCGAACGTTGATTTAACAGACGAGTTTACCGAAATGATTATCGCACAGCGCGGATTCCAATCGAATGCAAAGACGATCACAACATCTGATGAAATCCTTCAAGAGCTTGTGAATCTGAAACGATAGGAGGTAGGGGGAGCGAGTGATCGCTTCTCTGCTTAATATGATTGAAGTGACAAGATTGAATGGCAAAGGATTTATGCTGAACGCTCTCCATATTGAGCAAATCGAAAGCTTTCCAGACACGACCATTACATTAGCCAATGGAAAGAAATTCGTTGTGAAAGAAGATGAAGAGCAGCTTCAAGAGAAGATCATTTCTTTCTACAGAAAAATCCAAGTCATTTCATTGAACCAAGGAATAGAGGAGTTTGAATGAAGAAGAAATTAGTCGTAGTAATGCTAATCATGATTATTGCCATCGGTGGAATAGGAGCAGGCATCATCTACCTGCTGAATGGATCAGACGAAGCAAAAGCTGAAAAAGAGCCAACAGCAGATGAAGTCGTAAAAGCTTCTGTTGAAATTCCTGAGATTGTTACTAATTTAAAGTCTGAAGGAAATGCGGTTAAACTTGTATTGAATATTGAAACGGACTCTGAAAAAGCAAAAGAAGAGCTTGAGAAAAGAAGTTTTCAAGTGAAAGATGCCGTAATCGATATTTTATCTGACACAAATGCAGATGAACTTGATGGCAAAAAAGGCAGAGAACATTTTAAAACACAAGTCAAAAACAAAGTGAATAACTATTTGCAAGATGGCAAGGTGAAAGAAGTATATATAACCTCCTTTAATCTGCAATAGAGGCGATTAATTGACACGATGGAGGTGAAGAAATGTCAGGAGAAGTGCTTTCCCAGAATGAGATCGATGCATTATTATCCGCCATATCTACAGGTGAAATGGATGCAGAAGAGCTGAAAAAAGAAGAAACGACGAAAAAAGTAAAGGTGTATGACTTTAAACGTGCACTGCGTTTTTCAAAAGACCAGATTCGAAGTTTAACAAGGATTCATGATAACTTCGCTAGACTGCTCACCACGCACTTTTCAGCTCAGCTACGATCATATATTCAAATTACTGTCAGCTCGGTTGACCAAGTACCATACGAAGAATTTATTCGTTCGATTCCTAATATGACATTATTAAACTTATTTTATGTCAGCCCACTTGAAGGAAGAATCATGCTTGAAGTGAACCCAACAATCGGCTATGCCATGATGGACAGGCTGATGGGCGGGATTGGCATTAGTCATAATAAGACAGAATCACTTACAGAAATCGAAACAAAGATTATCTCAAACATGTTTGAGGGAGCTTTGGAAAATTACAGAGAAGCGTGGCAGTCCATAACCGACATCGAGCCAGAAATGGCAGATTTCGAGGTAAATCCCCAGTTTGTTCAAATGGTGTCACCAAACGAAACAGTTGTCGTCATTTCTCTTAATACACAAATTGGTGAGGTAAGCGGGGTTATTAACCTATGTATTCCTCATGTTGTATTAGAGCCTATTATTCCGAAGCTGTCTGTACACTACTGGATGCAGTCTGAACGAAATGAACCAAAGCAACAAGAAACAAAGGCCATTGAAAAACGGATTATGACGGCAAAAATACCGGTAGTCGCAGAGCTAGGGGAATCGGAAATGACGGTGGAAGAGTTTTTGAATTTGGAAATTGGTGATTGTATTGCCCTGGACAAACCAGTAAATGCGCCTCTTACTGTTATGGTCGGAAATAAACCGAAATTCTTGGGACAGGCCGGCCGCGTGAATCGGAAACAGGCGATTCAAATTCTAGATCACGACATAAGAGGTGAAGAAGATGGAGAATAACGGAAGTAAATTATCACAAGATGAAATTGATGCGCTCCTAAAAGGAGGCAGCAATGACGATATAGAGCCTGATACAGTCCTTTCTGCAATGGAACAAGATGCCATTGGGGAAATTGGAAATATTTCATTTGGTAGCTCTGCAACAGCACTTTCAACCCTATTAAATCAAAAAGTGGAGATTACCACTCCAACTGTCACAGTGATTCAAAAGAGTAAGCTGAATGAGGAATTTCCTCATCCGTACGTCGCGATTGAAGTGAACTATACGGAAGGATTCAGTGCAAGTAACCTGCTTGTCGTCCAGCAAACAGATGCAGCAGTCATTGCGGACTTAATGATGGGCGGAGACGGGACAAATGCTGACCCTTCTTTAAGCGAGATTCACTTAAGTGCAGTACAAGAAGCAATGAACCAAATGATGGGTTCTGCTGCAACATCCATGTCGACGGTCTTTAATAAAAAGATTGATATTTCTCCGCCTCGCGTCGAATTACTTGATGTGAAAGAAGGAGAAGGAACAGACCGAATTCCAGCTGAAGAAATGCTTGTCAAGGTGTCCTTCAGATTAAAAATAGGTGAACTCATTGATTCAAATATTATGCAGCTTTATCCTATTACATTTGCGAAGGATTTAATCGCAGAATTAACAGTCTCTGCGCAAGAGGAAGAGCCGGTTCAAGAACCTCAAACGAGTACACCTGAACCTCAGCAGGCAGCGCCGCAGACGCAATCTGCACCAGCGCAGCAAGCAGCTCCTCCGAAAAGACAGGCGAAGCCAAAACCGGCAGAACCTGTAAATGTAGCACCTGTTACATTTGAAGCGTTCAGTGAGCCTCAGCACACGACAAGTCAGCTTGGAAATCTAGATATGCTGATGGATATTCCACTTTCTATTACGGTTGAACTTGGAAGAACTCAGCGTAGTGTGAAAGAAGTTCTTGAACTTTCAGCTGGAAGTATCATTGAACTGGACAAACTTGCTGGAGAGCCAGTAGACATTCTAGTTAACAAACGCATCGTCGCCAAAGGGGAAGTCGTTGTCATTGATGAGAACTTTGGTGTTCGTGTAACTGACATTTTAAGTCAGTCAGAAAGACTATCTAATTTAAAATAAACAAACATATAGGGAGAGAATAAGTAAATGGCTACTAAGGTATTAATCGTAGATGATGCAGCATTCATGAGAATGATGATAAAGGATATTCTTGTAAAAAATGGATTTGATGTAGTAGGAGAAGCAGAAAACGGCGCTCAAGCTGTTGAAAAATTTAAAGAAACTTCTCCAGATCTTGTGACAATGGATATCACAATGCCAGAAATGGACGGGATCACAGCTTTAAAAGAAATTAAACAAATCGATGCTTCTGCAAAGATCATCATGTGTTCTGCAATGGGACAACAGTCCATGGTTATTGATGCGATCCAAGCAGGTGCAAAAGACTTTATCGTAAAGCCGTTCCAGGCAGACCGTGTACTTGAAGCAATTAATAAAACGTTAGGCTAAAAAAGGGTGTAAGACTTGTTGAAAAAACGTTTGATATGTATAGCAATGATCAGTTTTATGCTTTTCTTGACGATGCAGCCTGCCTCACTGTTTGCTGAAACGAAAGATCCTGAAAATGGCACAGTGAATGACTGGATTAAAGAAGAGAAAGGCAGCAAAGAGGATAAAGAAAAGAAAACCACTAACAATCAAACGAATCCGGCAGAAGAAGTTCCCTCTTCTTCTGTCTCCATTATGGATTTTGTCAAAATGATTGGTGCCTTACTTTTTGTCATCCTGCTCATATACGGATTGGTGAGATTTGTTGGTAAGCAAAACCGTTTACTCAAACCATTTCGTTATGTTGAAAATATTGGTGGAACGACAGTTGGTCAAAACCGTTCAGTCCAGCTTATCAAAGTGGGCAAACGAGTATTAGTTGTCGGTGTAGCTGATTCCATTCAGTTGCTAAAAGAAATTGATGATGAACAAGAATGTGAAGCGATCGTGAAACAATATGAAGAAGCGATGGAAAGCAAGACAGATCTTCCAAAAATCGTTCAAAAATTCACTTCGCAGGTAAAGAAACAAAATCAGTCAACCACTTCTTCTTTTTCAGCCAATTTAAAGGCGCAGCTAGCCGAATTGAAAAAGACCCAATCAGAAGTCAGAAAGAAAGGCCCGAAACAAAATGAATGAGTTTATCGATTTATTTAATTCCAGCGGCGCAGGGAATATTAGCACATCTGTCCGTCTGCTTTTACTTTTAACCGTATTTTCGGTTGCGCCAGGCATTCTCATTTTAATGACGTGTTTTACACGGATTGTGATTGTTCTTTCATTCGTCAGAACGTCACTTGCAACCAACTCAATGCCGCCAAACCAAGTGCTTGTAGGGCTTGCTTTGTTTCTCACATTTTTTATCATGGCACCCACGTTCTCAGAGATTAATAAGGAGGCACTTACGCCGCTTTTAAATGATGATATTACGTTAAATCAGGCATATGAAAAAGCCGAAGTGCCGATTAAAGAGTTTATGAGTAAACATACGAGACAGAAAGATTTGGCTTTATTTCTTAGTTACGCAAAAATGGATACACCTGAATCGATAAAAGATATTCCTTTAACGGCGATGGTACCCGCTTTTGCAATATCAGAATTAAAGACGGCATTTCAAATTGGTTTCATGATCTTTATTCCATTTTTAATTATTGACATGGTGGTTGCAAGTGTCTTGATGTCAATGGGGATGATGATGCTTCCGCCAGTTATGATATCGCTCCCTTTCAAAATATTGTTATTTGTTCTAGTCGATGGATGGTATTTGATAGTTAAATCTTTGCTGCAAAGCTTTTAGAGTAGGTGCTTAAAACATGAGTTCAGAATTTGTCATTACGATGGCTGAAAGGTCAGTGTATGTTGTATTACTAGTCAGCGGGCCTCTTTTAGCGCTGGCACTCATTGTGGGACTGATTGTCAGTGTGTTTCAGGCGACAACCCAAATTCAAGAACAGACGCTTGCGTTTATTCCTAAGATTGTGGCAGTTCTCATTGGACTTGTTGTATTTGGTCCATGGATGCTGTCGACAATTGTGTCCTTTACGACAGAGCTGTTCTCGAATTTAGATCGATTTGCAGGTTAACCGGCGATGTCAATCATAGAATTATTCCCTGCTTTTCTTTTAGTTTTTATTCGAATCACTGCTTTTTTTGTGACAGTACCGCTTTTAGCGCATAGAACAATCCCAGCTATACACAGAGTTGGATTCTCACTGTTTTTAGCCGTGATCAGTTTTAGCACGATTAAAGAACCGCCAGCACTCGACATAGACGGCCTTTATATGATGCTTGCGGTGAAAGAAGCAATGGTCGGACTTCTGCTTGGACTGATTGCATATATCATGGTGTCCGCTGTTCAAATTGCCGGCTCATTCATTGATTTTCAAATGGGGTTTGCGATCGCCAATGTCATTGATCCACAAACAGGGGCACAAACGCCGCTGATGGGACAGTTTTTTTATACAGTCACATTGCTATTGATGCTCGCAACCAATGCACATCATTTGCTGCTTGATGGGATCTATTACAGCTTTCAATATATTGCAGTTGATCAGTATGCGCTGAATTTCGGCAGTGAATCCTTTGCTTACTTTATTGCAAAGAGCTTCAACCAAATGTTCATCATTGCCTTTCAAATCTCAGCACCAGTTGTGGCCAGTTTATTTTTGGTCGATTTGGCATTAGGCATTGTGGCACGAACAGTTCCGCAGATGAACGTATTTGTGGTCGGACTTCCTATTAAAATGGGTGTGAGTTTTATTATGATCATCATTTGTATGGGTGTCATTTTCGGTGTTGTTCAAAATACATTTGAAACGATTGTGCTCACCATGCGGAATTTCTTAGCA
Source organism: Bacillus pumilus (assembly GCF_003431975.1). Lineage (GTDB taxonomy): Bacteria > Bacillota > Bacilli > Bacillales > Bacillaceae > Bacillus > Bacillus pumilus_N. The sequence continues at coordinate 1,619,930 of NZ_CP027116.1, forward strand.
TTGGTCGGTGGTTCGTCATGATCTCAAGACTGAGACTAGATTTGCAATTTTTCGCAGGTGAAAAAACAGAAAAAGCAACGCCAAAAAAGAGACAGGACTCACGTAAAAAAGGGCAGGTTGCCAAAAGCACCGACGTCAATACAGCCATCTCATTTCTACTAATCTTTTTATCATTCTTTTTTATTGGGCCTTTTATGAAAGAGCGTATTATAGCGCTCATCGAACGTTTTTATTCAACAACCATGCTAATGAAAGTTAGCACATCTAATATTCATCAACTATTTGTGGAATTGCTTCAAGAAACAGCGCTCCTCCTCATGCCAATCCTTGGTGTTGGTATGCTGGCAGGTATCATTAGTAACTACTTACAAGTCGGGTTTCTCTTTTCGACAGAAGTAATCAAACCGAAATTAGAAAAACTCGATCCAATCAAAGGGTTTAAACGGATATACAGTATTCGAGCCCTTGTAGAGCTATTAAAATCCATTTTAAAAATTGGATTTGTTGGTTTTGCGACATTCATTGCACTTTGGACGCACTTTGATGAAATCCTGCGGCTTCCTTTATTAACAGCAGAGGAAACCCTTCATTTCGTCGCAAATATGACCCTCATTATGGGTCTCTATGCAGCAGGTGCGCTCTTGATTTTAGCGTGGCTTGATTATATGTATCAGAAATTTGATTACGAAAAAAACTTACGGATGTCCAAACAAGACATCAAAGATGAGTATAAAAAATCTGAGGGTGACCCGCTCATAAAATCTAAAATTAAACAGCGGCAGCGGGAAATGGCCATGAGACGGATGATGCAGGAAGTCCCAAAAGCGGACGTCATCATTACAAACCCGACGCACTACGCAATTGCCTTGAAATATGACGAAGAAAAAATGGATGCTCCTTATGTTGTAGCAAAAGGGACAGACATTTTGGCTTTGAAAATTAGAACGATTGCGAAAGAGCACGATGTCATGACTGTAGAAAACCGGCCGCTCGCTCGTGCGCTTTATGATCAAGTTGACATTGATCAAGCAGTGCCAGAGGAATACTTTAAGGCAATCGCCGAAATTTTAGCTTACGTCTATAAAACGAAACAAAAGATTTTATGAATTTTTGGTTTTAAAAGGAGAGAACAGGCATGTCAGCAAGGGATTTATCTGTTTTATTCAGTGTTATTTTAATTGTGGCGATGCTGGTCATACCGTTTCCGCCCGTTCTATTAAGTATTTTAATCATTATTAATATTTCTCTTGCGCTTATCGTGCTTCTCACCACAATGAACATGCAAGAACCGCTGCAATTTTCAATTTTCCCATCGTTGCTACTGCTCTTAACACTTTTCCGTTTAGGGCTCAACATCTCTACTACTCGTTCTATCTTATCGACTGGAGATGCTGGAAAGGTTGTAGAAACGTTTGGTTCATTTGTTGTTGGAGGAAATGTACTCGTTGGTCTTGTGGTCTTCCTGATTCTGATCATCATTCAGTTTGTTGTTATCACCAAAGGGGCTGAGCGTGTTTCAGAGGTAGCTGCCAGATTTACACTCGATGCGATGCCAGGGAAACAAATGAGTATTGATGCAGATTTAAATGCAGGGATGCTGACAGAAAGTGAAGCGAGAAACCGCCGTGATAAAGTAGCCAGAGAGGCCGACTTTTATGGAGCGATGGATGGTGCAAGTAAGTTTGTCAAAGGGGATGCCATCGCAGGTATTATTATCGTCATTATCAATATTATTTTTGGCATCATTATTGGGATGATTCAGCAAGGAATGTCTATTCAAGAATCAGCTTCCCACTTTACCCTTTTAACGGTAGGGGACGGAATTGTTTCACAAATACCTGCACTCCTCATTTCAACAGCGACAGGGATTGTCGTGACGAGAGCAGCTTCTAACGGAAACCTTGGATCAGATATTACGGGTCAGCTTTTTGCATTCCCGGCCATGCTTTACGTCACATCAGGCACGATCTTCCTTCTTGGCTTGTTCACGCCTATTGGTATTCTTTTGACAGGACCGATCGCAGGTTTACTTGCACTCGGGGCATACTTGATGTCGAAAAACAAACAGGATCAAGAAGAAATTGAAGAGGTACTGGAGGAACAGGCAGAGGTAGAAGAGATGAAAAGTCCAGAAAGCGTCATTCACCTTCTGCAAATGGATGCCATAGAATTTGAATTTGGCTACGGCTTGATCCCGCTCGCCGATGCAAATCAGGGTGGAGATCTGTTAGATCGAATTGTGATGATCCGAAGGCAGCTTGCCCTCGAATTAGGTCTTGTCATTCCAGTTGTCCGAATTCGAGATAACATTGCACTTAACCCAAATGAATATCGTCTCAAAATAAAAGGGAACGAAGTGGCAAAGGGTGAACTGCTGCTTGATCACTACTTAGCGATGTCCCCTACACCTGATGATGATCCGATTGAAGGGATTGAAACAATCGAACCATCCTTCGGTCTTCCGGCTAAATGGATATCAGAAGCAGAAAAAGATCAGGCTGAGATGCTTGGTTATACGGTTGTAGATCCTGCATCAGTTGTGTCTACTCATATTACAGAGAAAATTAGACAAAACACGCATGAGCTGCTCGGACGCCAAGAAACGAAGCAATTAATCGATCATCTTAAAGAGACTTATCCTGTTTTAGTGGATGAGGTAACGCCAAATCCGCTGGCAGTCGGTGATATTCAAAAAGTACTGGCAAAACTGCTGAAAGAGAAAGTGTCTATTCGAAACCTTGTGACCATCTTTGAGACGCTTGCAGACTACGGCAAATTAACGACGGATACAGATTTGTTAACAGAGTATGTCAGACAGGCGCTGGCTAGACAGATTACCGCACAATACGCAAGAGAAAATGAATCATTGAAAGTCGTGACATGCTCAGGTCGAGTTGAAAAGGTGATTGCTGACAGCGTACAGCAGACAGAGCATGGCAACTACTTATCGTTAGATCCAGAATCCTCTGAAAGTGTGATTCAATCAGTGGCGAGAGAAATTGAACAGCTTTCGCTTCGTCAGGAAACGCCGGTTCTATTATGCTCACCTCCTATAAGAATGTACGTCAAGCAGCTGTTAGAAAGATATTTCCCGGATTTACCGGTACTATCTTATAACGAACTAGAAGCAAATGTGGAAGTACAGAGCATCGGAGTGGTGGATATCTAATGAAAATGAAAAAAATCACAGCGAATTCTATGCAGGAGGCAACGATTCAAATTAGGCAGCAGCTTGGGAAAGACGCCGTCATTTTAAACTCCAAAACCGTAGTTAAACGAAAGCTATTCGGTTTAAAGAAACAGCAAATGGTTGAAGTGATTGCAGTGCTGGATCAAGATTTTGAAGAAAGAGCGAGTAAAGGTTTGCAACCTGCGCCTCCTTTCCCAGTATTTCCGAAAAAAGAGCACGTTCAACACCGACCTGAAGAGCCATCTGCTATTCCTGAGGCAGTGAAAACAAAACCTTCTCTTGCGCAGCCTTTAGAATATGCGAGGAATGAGCGTCATGCTGGTATTTTGCCTGATCCTCTCATAGCAATTGATCAAAAGCTGAAGGATCAAGGTCTTGATGATGCCATTCGCGATGAGTGCCTTAAAGACCTTTTAACAAAGGGTGCTGTCAAGGAAGGTCAAATGAAAAAAGAACTTGAACAGCTACTGACAAATATGCTGCCAGCTCATACCTCTGATGAGCCGATGATTCGATCAAAATATATCGTGCTTTTTGGTTCAACTGGGGCTGGTAAAACAACAACAATTGCAAAGCTAGCTGCCAAAACCGCCATTCAGCAGCAAAAGAAAATCGCATTTATTACAACAGATACGTACCGAATTGCAGCGATTGAACAATTAAAAACATATGCGGAGCTTCTGAATGCACCGCTTGAGGTTTGTTATTCGAGAGAGGATTTTGTAAAAGCCCAAGAGACCTTTAAAGAGTATGATCATATTTTCATTGACACTGCTGGTCGTAACTTTAAAGAAGAAGCATATATCAAAGAGCTGACAGATATTATTCCATTTGATGAAAACATTCAAAGTTTTCTTGTCATGAGTGCGACATCGAAGTATCAGGACATGAAAGCGATGGTTAAGCGTTTTGAACATGTTCCAATCGATCAATTCATTTTTACAAAGGTAGATGAAACAGACACGATGGGAACGATCTTTCAAATCATTGCAGACACTCAAATCGGTCTTGGTTTTTTAACAAATGGTCAAAATGTGCCTGAAGATATTCTTGAAGGCTCTCCTGTTGAATTAATAAGGATGGTTTTACAATGATGAAACCCGACCAAGCAGAAGGTTTAAGAAAGCTTGTTCAGCAAAGTCAAACGATCACGCCGGCTCCTCTCAGCGTAAGTGGACAGGCAAAAACCATTGCCGTCATGAGCGGTAAAGGCGGGGTAGGGAAATCGAATTTGACGCTGAATATGGCACTGTCTATCGCGAATGCAGACAAGCGAGTGTTAGTCATCGACCTTGATTTTGGTATGGGGAATATTGATATTTTACTTGGAAAAATCTCGACTAGCTCTATATTAGATGTTCTTGTCAGAAAGAAATCCTTCCAAGCAGCGATGACACAAGGAACGGACAACCTTTATTACATTTCTGGCGGAAGCGGACTTGAACAGCTGTTTTCTTTAGATAAAGATCAATGGTCTTTCTTTCTAGAGGAGATGGAAAGAATGATGCACAGCTTTGATTGTATCTTCTTTGATATGGGTGCAGGCTTGTCGAAGGATCAACTGCCTTTTGTTTTATCAGCAGGAGAAGTGGTGGTTGTCACAACGCCAGAACCAACATCAATTATGGATGCTTATAGCGCCATTAAACACTTAGCTATCCATCAGTTTGAACAATCTGTGCAGATCATTGTCAACCGGTGTAAAACCCCTTCAGAAGGGTCTGAAACTTACCGGAAATTAGCAGGAGTGGTCACCTCATTTCTACACAGAAAACTTGTATTTGCTGGTGCTGTGCCTGACGATCCTGCGGTTCCTAAAGCAGTGGCTGAACAAATCCCATTTTATATCAAGCAGCCTCATTCAAGGCTGAGTAAAACCATTAAGATGCTGGCAGAAACACTTTATCAACAGCAGATAAGAGAGGCACAGAGAGAGCAGCATACGTTTATAGATAAGTTGTCCTCTTTTTTTAAAAGGAGGAAGGTGGACTCATGATTAGAGTGCTTGTAGTAGATGACTCGGCCTTTATGCGAAAGCTCATTAGTGATTTCCTAAGTGCCGAGCAAGAAATAGAAGTCGTCGGAACGGCGCGAAATGGGGAAGATGCCTTAAAACGGATCAAGGAACTGAATCCAGATGTTGTCACACTCGATGTGGAAATGCCTGTTTTAAATGGAACAGAAGCATTAAAACAAATTCTGGCTGAACACGACCTTGCCGTGATTATGGTGTCAAGCCAGACAAAGCAAGGGAAAGATTTAACCATCCATTGCTTAGAACTCGGTGCTTTTGACTTTGTCACAAAGCCTTCAGGAAGTATTTCGCTCGATTTGCACAAAGTAAGAGGTCAAATTGTAGAGCGGGTACTTGCGGCAGGACTGTCAAGAAAACGCACTGAAGTGAAAGTCTCACCTAAGCCGGTGATGAAGCCGCCAATTCCAGTCGCTGCACCTCGACCGCAAGCAGTAAAAAGCGGCTCACTCCGAAAGATTATTTCGATCGGAACATCAACGGGAGGACCAAGGGCGCTTCAAAGAGTCGTCACGAAGCTGCCCAAGGACATAGAAGCTCCCATCTTGATTGTGCAGCATATGCCGGCAGGATTTACGGCATCACTTGCTACTAGGTTAGACCATTTATCTCAAATTACGATTAAAGAAGCACAAGATGGAGATATCGCTAAAAATGGAGTGGCTTACATAGCTCCTGGTGGAATGAATATGTCACTTCATGAACAAGGAGCGTCCTTAGTCATTAGACTGTCTCCAGAAGACACGGAAAGCCGGCACAAACCTTCTGTAAACTATTTGTTTGAATCCATCAGCAGCATAAAGGGTTACGAGAAAATTGCTGTCATTATGACAGGCATGGGTAGTGACGGCACAGAAGGTGTCAAAAAAATGGTCGCAAGCGGTCATACAAAAGTCATTGCAGAAAAAGAAGAATCATGTGTTGTTTTCGGAATGCCTAAATCAGTCATTAAAGCAGGCCTTGCACATGAAACAAGGCATGTGGATGACATCGCACATGCAATTATAAGCTCCATGAAAAAAGAGAGGGCGTGAACACGTTGGATGTAAACCAATACTTAGATATCTTTTTAGATGAAAGCAGAGAACACTTACAAACTTGTAACGAAAAACTTCTTGATTTAGAAAAGAACCCAACCGACTTGCAGCTAGTGAATGATATATTCAGAGCGGCTCATACATTGAAAGGCATGAGTGCAACGATGGGCTATGATGATATGGCTCAACTGACGCATCATTTAGAAAACATGTTTGATGCCATTCGAAATGAACAAATGATTGTTACTCCAGAGTCGATGGACACGATGTTTGAAGCACTTGATCACCTTGAAGCAATGGTTCAATCAATTGCAGAAGGCGGCGATGGGAAACGCGATGTCACAGAGATTAGTAAAAAGCTAGACGTGACAGAAAGCCATGCAGAGGCGGCTCCAAGTGTTGAAACTGCGGATGTGTCAGCGGCATCATCTGGTAACGATCTTGACTATAACGAATTTGAACGAACGGTGCTTGATGAAGCAAGAGAACAAGGCTTTAAATGTTATGAACTCACTGTGACATTAAGCGACGCATGTTTATTAAAAGCCGTTCGAGTCTATATGATCTTTGAAAGACTGAACGAAGCAGGTGAAGTCGTCAAAACCGTTCCAAATGCAGAACTTTTAGAATCAGAAGATTTTGAATCTGAATTCAGTATTTCTTATTTATCTAAACAATCGATGGATGAAGTGAAAAAAATCGTGACAGCGATCTCAGAAGTTGAACATGTTGAGATTTCTGAAGTCCCTGCATTTGGAGAAACGGCTTCAGCTGAAAAACAAGATGCAAAACCTGAACAGAAAAAAGAAGAAGTTTCCGTTCCTGCTGCGAAATCACCAGCAAGCGATGCACCAAAAGCAAATGGCAATAACGGTGCAGCTGCCGGCGGAACAAAAACGATTCGTGTCAACATTGACCGTCTCGATTCTCTGATGAATTTATTTGAAGAACTGGTTATTGACAGAGGTCGTTTAGAACAGATTGCAAAAGAATTAGAAAATAACGAACTCACAGACACAGTTGAAAGAATGACACGTATTTCTGGAGACCTGCAATCAATCATCCTGAACATGAGAATGGTCCCTGTGGAAACTGTGTTTAACAGATTCCCGCGTATGATTCGTCAATTGACAAAAGAGTTGAATAAGAAAATTGAATTGATCATTGAAGGCGCTGAGACAGAGCTTGATCGAACAGTGATCGATGAAATTGGAGATCCGCTCTTACACTTACTTAGAAACAGTTTAGATCACGGAATTGAATCGCCAGAAGAACGTGTGAAAAAAGGTAAGCCAGAAAAAGGTACAGTTTTATTAAAAGCCTACCATAGCGGAAACCATGTCTTCATTGAAGTAGAAGATGATGGCGGCGGGATTAACCGTAAGAAAGTGCTTGAAAAAGCACTAGAGCGTGGGGTTATTACGGAAAGAGAAGCGGAAACACTTGAAGATCAACAAATTGATTCATTGATCTTAGCCGCAGGATTCTCTACAGCTGATACGATTTCTGACATTTCAGGCCGCGGTGTAGGCCTTGACGTTGTGAAAAACAAGCTGGAATCACTAGGCGGTTCTGTGAGCATCAACTCAACAGAAGGACAGGGTTCACTATTCTCTATCCAGCTTCCGCTTACATTATCGATTATTTCTGTTCTTCTTGTGAAACTGGAAGAGGAAACATTTGCGATTCCGATTTCTTCTATTATTGAAACGGCTGTCATTAAGAAAAGCGACATCCTTCAAACACATGATCGTGAAGTGATTGATTTCCGTGGATTTATCGTACCGGTCGTGTACTTGAAGAAACAATTCCAAGTACCAAATGCGAATGAATTAGAGGAAGAGCTGCACATCATCGTTGTTCGTAAAGGAGATAAGTTGACAGCATTTGTGGTCGATTCATTTATTGGTCAGCAAGAGGTTGTATTGAAATCACTAGGAGATTATCTGCCAAACGTGTTTGCGATCTCAGGCGCAACAATCCTAGGCGATGGTCAAGTTGCACTCATCGTTGACTGTAATGCACTGATCAAGTAAAAAACAATAGAGGAGCGGTCTGAAATGAGTACAGATATCAAAACTGGCGAAAAGATGATTGTGTTTATCGTAAACAAAAAAGAATACGCCATTTCAGTATCAGAAGTAAAGTCCATTGAAAAATGGCAGCAGCCGACAAGAATTCCTGGCGTTGCCCCTTATATATGTGGTGTGATTAATCTGCGCGGTGTCGTGACGCCTGTCATTGACCTTAGAGTCAGACTTGGATCGACTGACAACGAAGTTACAGATGAAACAAGAATGATTATTGTACAAGCTGGTGACATTGAAGTCGGCTGGATTGTTGATGAAGCGAATGATGTCATTACAGTCCATCAGGAAGAAGTAGAATCTTCTCCTGAGTCAGCGGAAAAAGAAGGACAATCATGGGTGACAGGTATCATTAAGCATGATCAGCGTCTATTTAATATCATTCATCCTGGTGCTGTCCTCGACAAGAGCGTTCAAGATGCTCCTGTTCATTAAGGGGGATGTGAAATGAGCATTTTCAATGAAATAAAAGATGAACAGCTGGATGTATTAAGAGAGGTTGGGAATATTGGAGCAGGCCACGCCGCGTCTGCTCTTGCCAGCCTATTGGATCGGAAAATCGATATGGCTGTCCCGTTTGTCAAGGTTCTCTCGTTTGAAGACTTAATGGATTTCTTTGGCGGAGCAGACCTTCCAGTTGCAAGTATTTTTCTTCGAATGGAAGGAGACTTATCCGGCTCTATCTTTTTCATTATGCCATTTGAGCAAGCAGAGCAATTTGTAAGAGAGCTTGTACAGGACCCGGCATTTGATATTGATACCATTCACGAGCATGCGATGGGGACATCAGCACTACATGAGCTGGGGAATATTTTAGCAGGCTCTTATTTGTCAGCACTAGCAGATTTAACAAAGTTGCAGCTTCACCCGAGTGTTCCAGATGTCACGCTCGATATGTTCGGGGCTGTCATTAGTGAAGGGTTAATGCAATTCAGCCCGCTAGGCGATCAGGCAATTGTGATTGATACATCTATTTTTGATGATCAAAATAAGCAAGAGCTGAAAGGAAATATGTTTCTATTACCAGACTTTGAATCGTTTGAAAAACTATTCAAAGCATTAGGTAACCTGTAATGAACGTTCAGATCCCGGCAGTTGTAAAGGTTGGTATAGCGGATGTTCAACTTGTGAAAACACCGAACCGGATTCGGACATCCGGACTTGGTTCTTGTGTAGGTCTTGTTCTGTTTGACCAAGAAAAAAAGCTGGCAGGTCTTGTCCATGTCATGCTTCCAGACTCTTCTCTTGCTAAAGGGGCAGTCGAGAACTTGGCTAAATATGCAGATACAGGGATCAAGCATACGATTGATCTGCTTCTGAAAGAAGGAGCACGCAAACATGCGCTAAAGGCAAAACTTGCTGGCGGCGCAGAAATGTTTAAGTTTAAATCAACCAATGATCTGATGAGAATTGGACCTAGAAACGTAGCAGCTGTCAAAGAACATCTGTCTCTTTATCGCATCCCGATCATTAGTGAGGATACGGGCGGAAACAATGGCCGTACGATTGAATTTGATCCGCTTACGACAGAGCTTGAGATCCGCACTGTGAAGCAAGGTATTATGAAGATATAACTAAGGAAGTATAGGGGGAGAAAGATGCAATCCTTAAATTACGAAGATCAGGCGCTATGGGCTAGATGGAAAGAGTGGAAGGACCCAGCTGCTGGAGATGATCTTATGCGCCGCTATATGCCGCTTGTCACATATCATGTTGGAAGAATTTCCATCGGTCTCCCGAAGTCAGTGCATAAAGAAGACTTGATCAGTCTAGGGATGCTCGGTTTATATGATGCCCTTGAAAAATTTGACCCCGGTAGAGATCTGAAGTTTGACACTTATGCATCCTTCAGAATTCGCGGGGCCATCATCGACGGTCTTCGTAAAGAGGACTGGCTGCCTCGTACATCAAGAGAAAAAACAAAAAAAGTAGAAGCGACTATTGAAAAGCTTGAACAGCGCTATTTGAGAAATGTGACGCCGACAGAAGTGGCAGAGGAGCTCGGCATGAGTGAGCATGATGTTGTCACAACAATGAATGAAGGTTTCTTTGCGAATCTACTTTCAATCGATGAGAAGCTACATGATCAAGAAGACGGTGAAAACGTCCAAGTCATGATTCGCGATGAGAAAACCGTGACACCTGAAGAGAAGATGCTGAAAGATGAATTAATAGAACAGCTTGCTGAAAAAATAACGGAGCTATCGGAAAAAGAAAAGCTCGTGATTAGTCTTTTCTATAAAGAAGAATTGACGTTAACGGAAATTGGTCAAGTGCTAAATTTATCTACCTCGCGCATTTCGCAAATTCATTCAAAGGCATTGTTCAAGCTGAAGCATCTGCTTGATAAAGCCATTCAATCTTAAAGAGTTAGTGAGTGAAAACATATGCTATGGCTGATTAGTTTCATGCTTCATGCTGCACTTATTTATTTTGTGATCATTTTATATACGAGAATGAATTCGCTGAAGGCAACTGAACAAAAACAGCGAGAACTTCTAGAAGAAACGGAAAATACCCTGGCTGCATTTTTGATGGAAGTCAAAGAAGAGAATGACAAGCTATCAAAAGTAGCAGCCGCTTCCCCTGATTTTTCTGCTGAAGAGCTGAAATCGGATTTTCAGACACCAAAGCAGCCACAACCACCAATTGAATCCCAGCAATCGGTAGAAAGTGAAGATCCAGTACCAGATCACTTGTCAGCTCTCCTTAGCGAAGTTGAAGTGCAGGAAGAGAAGGTAAACGAACCCGTTCCATATCATGAATCAGAAGCTTCTATGCTTTCTGAAATTGAAGTAGAAGAAACATTCGAGGACCAAGTGAAGACCTTATATGACGAAGGGCGTTCGCTAGAAGAAATAGCGAAAGAATTGAAAACGGGCAAGACAGAAATCGAGCTTTTATTAAAATTTAGCGGAAAGCTGTAAAGGATTCTTGATTGTCAGTCCATCATATGTTATATTATTTCTTGGTGTTAAATACACACGCTTAATGATTCAGATGAAGGTGCTGCCGTGGCGCAGTTTTATGTGAACATGACTTGAGCGGAGGAAAAAAAACCATTATATTAGGAGGCAACAAAATGTCAGTTATTTCTATGAAACAATTGCTAGAAGCTGGTGTTCACTTCGGTCACCAAACACGCCGTTGGAACCCAAAAATGAAGCGTTACATCTTTACAGAGCGTAACGGTATCTACATCATCGATCTTCAAAAAACGGTGAAAAAAGTAGAGGAAGCTTACAACTTCACAAAAAATCTTGCTGCTGATGGAGGAAAAATCCTTTTCGTTGGTACGAAAAAGCAAGCTCAAGATTCAGTGAAAGAAGAAGCAATCCGTTCTGGTATGTTCTATGTGAACCAACGCTGGCTTGGTGGAACTTTAACAAACTTTGAAACAATCCAAAAACGTATCAAGCGTTTAAAAGATATTGAAAAAATGCAAGAAAACGGTACTTTCGAAGTTCTTCCTAAGAAAGAAGTCGTTCAACTGAAAAAAGAATTAGAGCGTCTTGAAAAATTCCTAGGCGGAATCAAAGACATGAAGAGTCTTCCGGATGCACTTTTCATTATCGACCCTCGTAAAGAGCGTATTGCAGTTGCAGAAGCTCGTAAATTGAATATCCCAATCATCGGTATCGTTGACACAAACTGTGATCCAGACGAAATTGATGTTGTGATCCCTGCAAACGATGATGCAATCCGTGCTGTAAAACTTCTAACTGCTAAAATGGCAGATGCGATTCTTGAGTCTAAACAAGGCGAAGAAGAAGCTGTTGTAGAAGAAACGACAGAAACTGAAACAACAACTGCGTAACCTATTCAAAAGGTGATAAGAGGGAAATGCCTTTTATCACCTTTTTTTCACCTAGTAATCCGTGTTTTAACATAGAAGGAGGAAATGTAAAATGGCAATTACTGCTCAATTAGTTAAAGAACTGCGTCAAAAAACTGGTGCAGGTATGATGGACTGTAAAAAAGCGTTAACAGAAACTGATGGTGACATCGACAAAGCGATCGATCTTCTAAGAGAAAAAGGCATTGCAAAAGCTGCGAAAAAAGCAGACCGTATTGCTGCTGAAGGATTAACACTTATTAAAACTGATGGCAACACAGGCGTGATCCTTGAAGTGAACTCTGAGACTGACTTCGTTGCGAAAAACGAAGGATTCCAATCACTTCTTAACGAACTTGCTGATCATTTGCTTGCTGCTAAACCTGCAACAATTGAAGAAGCTCATGCTTCTAAAATGGAAAGCGGTTCAACAGTTGAAGAGCACATCACATCTGCAATTGCGAAAATCGGAGAGAAAATCACTCTACGTCGTTTCTCTGTTATCACGAAAGAAGATAACGCAGCATTCGGTTCTTACTTACACATGGGCGGACGTATCGGTGTATTAGCTGTTCTTAATGGAACAACTGATGAAGAGCTTGCAAGAGACATTGCAATGCACGTTGCTGCTGTAAACCCTAAATACATTTCTCGTGACCAAGTGTCAGAAGAAGAAGCAAACCGTGAGCGTGAAGTATTAACTCAACAAGCGCTTCAAGAAGGAAAGCCTGAAAACATCGTTGCTAAAATGGTAGAAGGCCGTCTAAACAAATTCTTCGAAGAAATTTGCTTACTTGACCAAGCATTCGTTAAAAACCCAGATGAAAAAGTGAAACAAGTAGTCGCTGCGAAAAACGCAAGCATTCAAACTTATGTTCGCTATGAAGTGGGCGAAGGTATCGAAAAGCGTCAAGACAACTTTGCTGAAGAAGTGATGAGCCAAGTGAAAAAATAATGTTTGAAAAGCTCTCTGGGGCTTTTTTAGGGAGCACAAGCACTGTGTTCCCTATTTTTTAGAGGATATTGATTTACAAAAGACAGTTTCTTACGCATAATAAGAGACGGTATAGTTTACACTTGGAGGTTATCATGAGCAAACCGAAATATAATCGCATTGTACTGAAGCTAAGTGGCGAAGCACTAGCAGGTGATGCTGGAAATGGAATTAATCCAACTGTTATTCATTCAATTGCAAAGCAAGTCAAAGAAATTGCAGAACTTGATGTTGAGGTTGCAGTTGTTGTAGGCGGAGGAAACCTTTGGCGCGGGAAGACAGGCAGTGACTTAGGAATGGACCGTGCAACAGCAGACTACATGGGGATGCTGGCAACAGTGATGAATTCACTCGCGTTACAGGACAGCCTTGAAACGCTCGGCATTCAGTCTAGAGTACAAACTTCTATCGAAATGAGACAAGTTGCAGAGCCATACATAAGAAGAAAAGCGATCCGTCATCTTGAGAAGAAACGTGTCGTGATTTTTGCTGCAGGTACTGGTAACCCTTATTTCTCTACAGATACAACGGCAGCACTTCGTGCAGCAGAAATCGAAGCAGATGTCATTTTAATGGCGAAAAATAATGTAGACGGTGTTTACAGTGCTGATCCTCGTACAGATGCGGATGCAGTAAAATATGATAAGCTTTCATATCTTGATGTGCTAAAAGAAGGGCTTGCTGTAATGGATTCTACTGCGTCCTCATTATGTATGGACAATGACATTCCATTAATCGTATTCTCCATTATGGAAGAAGGAAATATTAAACGTGCCGTAAACGGCGAATCAATCGGAACGATTGTGAGGGGGAAATAACGTGTCAAAAGAAGTATTGAACCAAACGAAAGAAAAAATGGAAAAAGCAGTTCAAGCATACGGACGTGAACTAGCAACTGTTCGCGCTGGCAGAGCAAATGCTTCACTGCTTGATAAAGTGACAGTTGATTATTACGGTGCACAAACACCACTCAACCAAATCGCGTCAATCACAGTACCAGAAGCTCGTATGCTGATTATCACACCTTATGATAAAACAGCCATCGGTGATATCGAAAAAGCGATCCAAAAGTCTGATCTTGGTATTACGCCAACAAGTGACGGAAATGTGATCCGCATTGCAATTCCTGCACTGACAGAAGAAAGACGTAAAGAGCTTGTGAAAGTGGTCAGAAAATATTCAGAAGAAGCTAAAGTAGCTGTTCGTAATGTTCGTCGTGATGCAAACGATGAGTTGAAAAAGCTAGAGAAAAATGGTGAGATCACTGAAGATGAATTAAGATCATCGACAGAGGGTGTTCAAAAATTGACAGATGAATATGTCGCTAAAATTGATGATGTGACGAAAGATAAAGAAAAAGAAATCATGGAAGTTTAAGAAAAAACTATGTACAATAGATAATAGTGAAAAGACCCTCTTCATGTTTACAGGGGGTTTTTTTGTTAATACTGTTGGTGACTATATTATTAGCGGGAACGCAACCTTTTTGGGTGATGGAGGAATCTCATGCTCAATATACTCAAAAATTGGAAGAATCAGCAAACTGCAGCTTCCAACTTAGAAAGCCTGACAAAAGAAGACATATTAAATGGAGAAATTCCTGAACATATCGCCATTATCATGGATGGAAACGGAAGATGGGCGAAAAAACGTGCGCTTCCACGGGTAGCAGGACATCATGAAGGAATGAAAGTCGTCAAGCGCATGACAAAGCTTGCAAATGAGCTGAATGTTAAAGTGCTGACTTTGTATGCTTTCTCTACGGAAAATTGGAAACGTCCTAAATTAGAAGTAGACTTTTTAATGAAGCTTCCTGAAGAATTTTTAAACATCTACCTGCCCGAACTCATCGAAGAAAATGTCCGTGTGCGTTTAACAGGTGATCCAGACGGCCTCCCGCAGCATACGAAAAGAGCGGTAGAGAACGCAGTAAAGAGTACGTCGGATAACGACGGACTCGTTTTGAATTTTGCGCTCAACTATGGAGGGCGTACAGAAATCGTCTCCGCATGCAGACAAATTTCTGAAAAAGTCAAAGAAGGTAAGCTTCAAGCAGAAGATATCACAGAAGAGATGTTTTCAGCTTATTTAATGACAGAATCTCTTCAAGATCCGGATTTGCTTATTCGCACAAGTGGAGAAATTAGATTAAGCAACTTTATGCTTTGGCAAATTGCGTACAGCGAGTTTGTCTTTACGGATGTGCTATGGCCTGACTTTTCTGATGAGCATCTTATAGGTGCTATTGGAGAATACCAGCGCCGCGGCCGGAGGTTCGGTGGAATTTAGAGGGTGGTGCAGATGAAACAAAGAATTTTGACGGGTGTTGTGGCAGCTGCAGTCTTTTTACTTGCGGTTATATATGGACAAATGCCATTTACCCTGCTGATTTACTTAATGGGAAGTGTCGCTCTTTTTGAGCTTCTAAGAATGAAAAAGATTTCAATTTTCAGCTTTCCTGGTATTGTCAGCTTAATATTGCTTTGGCTTTTAATGGGCGGAGAGAACAGCTTCTTCCCGAACGTAGACGCATCAAAAATGCAAATTGCTTTATTTGCAGTCTTAATCCTTTTAACTTATACAGTTTTGAGCAAAAACTCTTTCACATTTGATGAGGTTGCTTTTGTTGTATTGGCGACATTATATATTGGCGTTAGTTTCTATTATTTTATCCAAATTAGAGGCTTATATGGCATGAGTGCGATCTTCTTCGCAGCAGTGATTATTTGGTCGACTGACTCAGGTGCCTACTTTATTGGGAAATCTATGGGGAAACGAAAGCTATGGCCAGAGATCAGCCCAAACAAAACAGTAGAAGGATTTATCGGCGGAATTGTCACAGCGGTCGTGTTGTCACTTGTGTTTCAAGCGGTTACAGGATTTTTGCCATCATATCTGCTTGTTATGTTTATTACTCTTTTGCTTAGTATCTTTGGACAGCTTGGCGACCTTGTCGAATCTGCTTTAAAGCGCCACTATCAAGTGAAGGATTCAGGGACCATTCTCCCTGGACATGGCGGGATTTTGGACAGGTTTGACAGCTTTTTATTCGTTCTGCCGTTTTTATATTTACTGCTGGCTACATTTTCCAGCTAACCTCATAGAAACTTATTGAACGAGAGAAGGAGTGGCATTTTGAAATATATTTCGCTATTAGGCGCAACAGGATCAATTGGTGAACAAACATTAGATGTGATCAGGCAGCATCCAGACAAATTTAAGCTGAAAACGATGACGTTCGGCCGAAATGTAGACAAGGCCATACCAATCATTGAACAGTTTCAGCCTGAATTTGTCGGTTGTTTAAATGAAGAAACCTATTACTCGCTAAAAAGCCATTCATTTGAATACGATGTCAAGATGACTGTGGGTGAAGAAGCCAACATCGAGGCAGCGACCTATGATGCAGTGGACGTTGTGGTCAATGCACTTGTAGGAAGTGTTGGGCTTGTTCCCACATTAAAGGCCATTGAACAAAAAAAGACGATTGCACTCGCAAATAAGGAAACACTTGTGACAGCTGGTCATATAGTAAAAGAGTACGCTAAAACATTTGATGTACCTTTACTTCCTGTTGATAGTGAGCATTCCGCTATTTTTCAATGCCTGCAAGGTGAACAAGCTAAAAACATTGACCGCTTAATCGTGACAGCTTCAGGTGGTAGTTTCCGAGATAAAAAACGAACTGAACTTGAAGGTGTTACGGTTGAAGAAGCGCTGAATCACCCAAACTGGTCAATGGGAGCGAAAATTACCATTGATTCAGCAACGATGATGAATAAAGGGCTTGAGGTCATTGAGGCACATTGGTTGTTTGATATTCCTTATGAGCAAATTGATGTGCTGTTACATAAAGAGAGCATTATTCATTCAATGGTGGAATTTCACGATAAAAGCGTCATGGCTCAGTTAGGTACACCTGACATGAGAGTGCCCATTCAATATGCACTCACATACCCTGACAGGGCGCCATTACCAGAAGCGAAATCATTGAACCTTTGGGAGATTGGACAATTGAATTTCCAAAAAGCGGATTTTGACAGGTATCGCTGCTTACATTTTGCTTATGAATCAGGTAAAATAGGAGGGACAATGCCTGCTGTGCTCAATGCAGCAAATGAAATGGCAGTCGATGCATTTCTGAAAGGCAAAGTAACGTTCCTGCAAATTGAAGAATTGATTGAAAAGGCACTAAATAGACATCATGTGATTTCAACGCCTAGTTTACAAGATATCCATGAAGTGGACAAAGATACACGAGACTTTGTTCAATCAATCCTCACATAAGGTGGTATGTTCGTGAATACAGTGATTGCGTTTATTATTATTTTTGGGACGCTCGTTTTTTTCCACGAGCTTGGCCATTTAATTATGGCGCAGCGAGCGGGTATTTTATGCCGCGAGTTCGCAATTGGTTTTGGGCCGAAGATTTTCTCCTTTAAACGAAAAGAAACCGTTTATACCATTAGACTTCTCCCTATTGGCGGATTTGTTAAAATGGCAGGAGAGGACCCTGAAGTCATTGAAATTAAACCAGGTCATACAGTGGGGCTCTTATTCAATGAGCAAAATGAAGTAGAAAAAATCATTTTAAATGATAAAGAAAAATATCCTGATGCACTTGTCATCGAAGTGGAGCAGATTGATTTAGATCATGCCATGAGAATCTCAGGATATGAAGCTGGAAATGAAGATATTTTAACTGGCTACAATGTCAGTCAAACAAGCTTTTATGTTGTAGATGGTGAAGAAATTCAAATTGCACCATACAATCGTCAATTTGGTTCAAAAACGGTATGGCAGCGTATTAAAGCGATCGCAGCCGGACCGATTATGAACTTTATCCTGGCGTATGTCATTTTGGTTGCTTTAGGTTTTATTCAAGGGGTAACCGTTGATGATCCTGTACTTGGAAAGCTGACGAAAGACGGCCGAGCGGCGGAAGCTGGACTTATGCAGGGAGATCACATCAAGTCCATTAACGGAGATAAAATGAACTCTTGGACAGACGTCGTTCAAACTGTTCAAAAGAATCCTGAGAAAAAGATGAATGTCGTTATTGACAGAGACGGCAAAGAAAGCACTGTGCAGGTTGTACCAGAAGCAGTGAAAGCAGACGGAAAAAGCATTGGCCGTTTTGGATCTTATCCGCCAACGGAAAATGGATTTCTGAAAGTCATTTCATCTTCAGGAACGACTGTGATTTCAACAGCCGGTCTCATCTTAACGAACTTGCAAAAAATTGTCACAGGACAATTTTCACTAGACATGCTAGCAGGTCCTGTTGGGATCTATGACATGACCGGAGAAGTAGCTAAGCAAGGTGTGTTAACATTAATGCAGTTTGCGGCGTTCCTCAGTATTAACCTAGGCATCGTGAATTTATTACCGATTCCTGCATTAGACGGAGGACGTTTACTCTTCTTGTTTGTGGAAGCCATTCGCGGTAAACCAATTAATCGTGAGAAAGAAGCACTTGTTGTCTTTATCGGTGTTGCATTCCTCATGCTGTTAATGCTAGTGGTTACGTGGAATGACATCCAGCGATTATTTTTATAAAAAACCAATGTCTCTTGTTTCTCATTACGGGAAACAAGAGTTTTTGTGAGAAGTCCTATTTCATAAATGAGGTGTAACGACATGAGACAATCCCTGACTTTTATTCCAACTCTTCGAGAGGTGCCGGCAGATGCTGAGGCGAAAAGTCATCAGCTATTAGTAAGAGCTGGGTTCATTAGACAAAATACAAGCGGAATCTATCATTATCTGCCGCTCGCTCATAAAGTCATTCAGCATATTCAATCCATCGTTCGTAAAGAAATGGAAAAGGCAGGAGCAGCAGAGCTGTTAATGCCAGTGCTGCAACAGGCAGAAATGTGGCAAGAGTCAGGAAGATGGTATACATACGGTCCAGAACTGATGCGTATGAAAGATCGTCATGGCCGTGAGTTCGCACTTGGCCCAACGCACGAAGAAGTGATTACATCACTCGTACGCAGCGAAGTGAAATCGTATAAAAAGCTTCCTTTAACTCTTTATCAAATTCAATCAAAATTCCGCGATGAACAGAGACCGCGTTTTGGGCTGCTGCGTGGACGTGAATTTATCATGAAGGATGCCTATTCGTTCCATTCTTCACCAGAAAGCCTTGATGACACATACAACAAGATGTTTACAGCTTACTCAAATGTATTCTCAAAAGTAGGTCTTAATTTTAGACCAGTCATTGCAGATTCTGGTGCAATGGGAGGAAAAGATACACATGAGTTTATGGCACTGTCAGAAGTGGGAGAAGATACCATTGCATACTCTGACACATCCTCCTATGCTGCAAACATTGAAATGGCTGAAGCTGTGTACCAGGGGGAAGAAGCAAACCCTGCGGACTTCAAAGAACTTGAAAAAGTCCATACACCGCAAGTGAAAACGATTCAAGACGTGGCTGGATTTTTACAAGTGGATTCTTCTCTTTGTATCAAGTCTGTTTTGTTTAAAGCCGATGATGCATATGTTCTGATCCTGACTAGAGGCGACCATGAAGTAAATGATGTGAAAGTGAAAAACTTGGTCGGAGCACAGCTTGTAGAGCTTGCTTCACGTGAAGAAGTACTAGAAGTCATTGGAACAGAGCCTGGATTTGTTGGTCCAGTTAAGCTCGAAGCAGAAATCGATATTTATGCAGATCTAGCAGTTAAGGGCATGACAAATGCTGTTGCAGGTGCAAACGAAACGGATTATCACTATGTCAATGTCAATCCCGCACGTGATGTGTCAGTGAAAGAATTCACCGATCTTCGTTTGATTCAAGAAGGAGACGTTTCCCCAGATGGAGAAGGCACCATCCAGTTTGCAAAAGGGATTGAAGTAGGACAAGTCTTTAAACTAGGCACTCGTTACTCTGAGTCAATGGATGCGACGTACCTTGATGAAAATGGACGCGCGCAGCCAATGATTATGGGATGCTATGGTATCGGTATTTCTAGAACTCTATCAGCGATTGTTGAGCAGCATCATGATGAAAAAGGAATCATCTGGCCGGAAGCAGTTGCGCCGTATGACCTTCATCTCCTTGCATTAAATATGAAAAACGATGCTCAAAAAGAGCTGGCTGAAACGTTATATGAGCGCTTAGAAGATGAGGGCTTTGACGTACTTTTTGATGACCGCCAAGAGCGTGCTGGAGTCAAATTTGCAGACAGTGATTTAATTGGGCTGCCAATTCGCATTAGCTGCGGAAAACGTTCAGAAGAAGGCATTGTGGAAGTGAAGTTTAGAAAATCAGGTGAATCGCATGAAGTATCTGTTGATGAACTGATTTCATTTATACGCCAAGCATAAAAACGAACAAAAAAATGAAGGTACCTCCTGTAGAAAAGAGGTACCTTTCTGATTGAAAAAAGGAGGGTCCTGTCTTGGATGAACAATTACCGATCACACGGCGGCAATTTCATATATTACTCAATCAGATTCAAATGACAGATGATGACCTCAGTCGTTACTTTGAAGAAGGTGAAATCGTCAAATTGACGGTTCATAAGGCGACAAAAACGTGGCATTTCCTGTTTAAATTTAAGGCGCTTCTGCCTTATAAGGTATATGCGATGTTTCTCAGCAGGCTGACAAATGCATTTTCTCATATTGCACAAGTCACTTGTACGATTGAAGTCAATGATCCAAATATATCTGAAGAGCTCGTTCAATCGTATTGGTCACATTGTGTGGAAGAGCTTCAAGGAATTTCTCCTCCAATCATCAGCTTGCTTCAGCAGCAAAAACCATCGCTGTCTGGACATAAAATCATCATCAAAACGAAAAGCGAAACAGAGGCTTTGGCCATCAAGAAGAAGTACAGCCCGATGCTTCAGGCAGCTTTTAAACAAGTGGGCTTTCCAGAGCTGCAATTCGATACAGAAATTTTTGTATCAGATCAAGAGATTCAGAAGTTTAGAGAACAAAAGCTCGCTGAGGATCAAGAAAGAGCGATGCAAGCCCTCACTGAAATGGAGAAGAAAGAAAGTGAGGATCAGGAGGAAGGTCCGTCTGGCCCGCTTATGATTGGCTATCAAATTAAAGACAATGAAGAAATTCGTACGCTTGATAGTATTATGGATGAGGAAAGAAGAATTACAGTTCAAGGCTACGTATTCGATGCAGAAACGCGTGAGCTGAAAAGCGGCAGAACGCTGTGTATCTTTAAGATTACAGATTATACAAACAGTATTTTAATTAAAATGTTTGCAAGAGAAAAAGAAGATGCACAGCTGATGAAATCATTGAAAAAAGGCATGTGGGTCAAAGCAAGAGGAAGCATTCAAAACGATACGTTTGTTAGAGATCTTGTCATGATTGCCAATGACGTCAATGAAATGAAACCTCAGCTGAAAGAAGATACGGCACCAGAGGGTAAAAAGCGTGTCGAACTTCATTTGCATTCCCCAATGAGTCAAATGGATGCTGTCACAGGGATCGGCAGACTGGTCGAACAAGCAAAAAAATGGGGACATGAAGCGATTGCCCTGACGGATCATGCAGTTGTCCAATCATTTCCAGATGCGTATGCAGCAAGTAAAAAGCATGGCATCAAAATGATGTATGGAGTGGAAATCAATTTAGTGGACGACGGGGTACCGATTGCCTATAACCCAGAGCATCGTTTGTTAGATGATGCGACGTATGTCGTTTTTGACGTAGAGACAACTGGACTTTCAGCGGTTTATGACACGATCATTGAGCTGGCAGCAGTGAAAATCAAAGACGGAGAAATCATTGACCGTTTTGAGGCATTTGCAAATCCTCACCACCCACTATCCGCGACAACGATCGAATTAACGGGTATTACCGATGATATGGTTAGAGATGCACCAGATGTCGTTGATGTCGTGCGGGATTTCAAAGAATGGATTGGACAAGATATTCTTGTTGCGCATAATGCAAGCTTTGATATGGGCTTTTTAAATACAGCGTATAAGCGCCTGTTAAAAACAGATAAAGCGTCAAATCCTGTGATTGATACACTTGAACTCGGCAGATTCCTTTACCCTGAATTTAAAAACCACCGGTTGAACACACTTTGTAAAAAGTTCGATATTGAACTAACGCAGCATCACCGGGCCATTTACGACGCAGAGGCGACAGGCTACCTCATGCTGAAAATGCTAAAAGATGCGGCTGAAAAAGAGATTGCCTATCACGATCAGTTGAATGAAAACATGGGTCAGTCCAATGCGTTCCAGCGTTCTCGTCCTTACCATGCCATTTTGATCGCACAAAATGAGACCGGTCTGAAGAATTTATTCAAGCTTGTTTCCCTTTCTCATATTCATTATTTCTACCGGGTTCCGCGCATTCCGCGCTCACAGCTTGAGAAATATCGAGAAGGTCTAATTGTCGGGTCTGCCTGTGATAAGGGTGAGGTCTTTGAAGGAATGATGCAAAAATCACCTGATGAGGTGGAAGACATTGCAGCATTTTATGACTATTTAGAAGTTCATCCGCCAGAAGTGTATCAACATCTGCTTCAGCTTGAACTGGTCCGAGATGAACGTGCGTTAAAAGAAATCATCACAAATATTGTAAAGCTTGGCGAAAAGCTGAATAAGCCAGTCGTCGCAACTGGAAATGTGCATTACCTGCATCCAGAAGACAAAATTTATCGTAAAATCTTAATTTCATCACAGGGTGGAGCGAATCCGCTAAACCGTCATGAACTGCCAAAAGTTCATTTTAGAACGACCGATGAAATGCTTGAAGCGTTCTCCTTCCTAGGAGACGAAAAAGCGAAAGAGATTGTCGTGGCGAATACGAAAAAAGTATCTGAGATGGTCGAAAGCATTAAACCAATTAAAGATGATCTTTACACACCAAAAATTGAAGGTGCAGATGAAGAAATACGGGAAATGAGCTATCAAATGGCGCGCAGCATCTACGGAGATGATTTGCCGAAAATCGTAGAAGACCGTATTGAGAAAGAATTAAAAAGTATTATCGGCCATGGGTTCGCCGTTATTTACTTAATCTCTCATAAACTTGTAAAGAAATCTCTTGATGATGGATATCTTGTTGGTTCAAGGGGATCTGTCGGCTCATCTCTTGTTGCAACATTAACAGAGATTACGGAAGTGAACCCGCTCGCCCCGCATTATGTATGTCCAAGCTGTAAGCATTCGGAGTTCTTTAATGACGGATCTGTTGGTTCAGGCTTTGACCTTCCTGACAAAAACTGTCCAGAATGTGGTACACCGTATAAAAAAGACGGACATGATATTCCCTTTGAAACGTTCTTAGGTTTTAAAGGAGACAAAGTCCCTGATATCGACTTGAACTTCTCAGGTGAATATCAGCCGATTGCCCATAACTATACGAAAGAGCTGTTCGGAGAAGAGTATGTTTACCGAGCGGGTACAATTGGTACAGTTGCAGAAAAAACAGCATATGGTTACGTGAAAGGCTACGCAGGAGATCATAATCTTCATATGAGAGGTGCAGAAATCGACCGGCTTGTTCAAGGCTGTACAGGGGTCAAACGGACAACGGGCCAGCATCCAGGTGGTATTATCGTAGTACCGGAGTATATGGACATTTACGATTTCTCACCTATTCAATATCCAGCAGATGCGACAGGTTCTGATTGGAAAACGACGCATTTTGATTTCCATTCCATCCATGACAACTTGCTCAAGCTGGATATACTGGGGCACGATGATCCAACGGTTATTCGGATGCTTCAGGATTTAAGCGGAATCGATCCAAAAACAATTCCAACAGACGATCCTGAAGTGATGAAAATTTTCCAAGGAACAGAGCCTCTAGGTGTAACAGAAGAGCAAATTGGTTGTAAAACAGGGACACTCGGTATTCCAGAGTTTGGGACAAGGTTCGTTCGACAGATGCTTGAGGATACAAAACCAACGACCTTCTCAGAGCTCGTGCAGATCTCTGGACTTTCACACGGAACGGATGTATGGCTCGGCAACGCGCAAGAGCTCATTCATAATAAAACGTGTGAACTCAGTGAAGTGATTGGGTGTCGTGACGATATTATGGTCTATCTCATCTATCAGGGCCTAGAGCCGTCACTTGCCTTTAAAATCATGGAATCTGTACGTAAAGGGAAGGGACTTCCTCCTGAATGGGAAGAAGAAATGAAGAATAATAACGTACCGAACTGGTATATTGATTCATGTAAAAAGATCAAATACATGTTCCCTAAGGCCCACGCGGCTGCATACGTATTAATGGCGGTACGGATTGCCTACTTTAAGGTGCACCATGCACTTCTTTACTACGCAGCGTACTTTACTGTTCGTGCAGATGATTTTGATATCGAAACAATGACAAAAGGATCGAATGCGATTCGAGCGGTCATGGACGATATTCACTCAAAAGGTCTAGATGCATCACCAAAAGAAAAGAACCTATTAACTGTACTAGAGCTTGCACTTGAAATGTGTGAAAGAGGCTATCATTTCAAAAAAGTGGACCTCTACCGGTCAAGTGCAACAGAGTTTATCATTGATGGAGACGGATTAATTCCGCCATTCAACTCGATCCCTGGACTCGGAACGAACGTTGCATTAAATATTGTTCGCGCACGTCAAGACGGGGAGTTCCTTTCAAAAGAGGATTTACAAAAACGCGGAAAAGTGTCGAAAACGATCTTAGAATATTTAGATCGTCAAGGCTGCTTAGAAGCACTTCCTGATCAAAACCAGCTTTCTTTGTTTTAATTGATGAAGAGCGCCCTTAAATGGGCGTTCTTTTTTTAGAAACAATAATATTATTATGTAAACTAATAAAGAATTTCATTCCAATTGGAATTATTTTCTTGCTCCTTCATATATCTTGATTTAGCGTGATGTTTTAAGAGAAGAGATTGTATGTCATTCTTTCTACCCAAATAGAGCGAAAAAGAGAATTTCACCGTCTGAAATGTTGTGAAGCGACATATGATCATTCTGGGTACAGTCACCAAAAGAATCAAGAGAAAAAACATTCGATGAGCGCACAGCTGATTGCTGTTTACTATGCTTATTTTTGAAACTTATTTGATTCTTTTCAAAACTGTTCAAATCACGTGCTGAGTAAGAGGAGGTGGCTTATCTATTTATCAATGTTTGACTAAAAAGAAGAGGTGAGTAATAGAGACATGGCATCTTATAACTATGTAGAGGTTCTTCAAAAATCTCTGTTGTTTTATGAAGCACAGCGGTCTGGAAAGCTTCCCAAAAGCAACCGTCTCAACTGGCGAGGAGATTCTGGACTAGAGGACGGGAAGGATGTAGGTCATGATTTAACTGGCGGCTGGTATGATGCGGGTGATCATGTGAAATTTGGCCTTCCGATGGCGTACTCAGCAGCTGTTCTTGCTTGGACAGTATATGAATACCGAGAAGCGTATGAAGAGGCAGAACTGCTTGATGACATCTTAGATCAAATCAAGTGGGCAACGGATTATTTCTTAAAAGCACATACAGGTCCGAACGAGTTTTGGGCACAAGTAGGTGATGGAAACGCAGATCATGCTTGGTGGGGACCGGCAGAAGTAATGCCGATGAGCCGGCCAGCTTTTAAAATTGATGAAAATTGTCCGGGAACAGAAGTGGCCGCCCAAACTGCGGCAGCTTTAGCAGCGGGTTCTATCATTTTTAAAGAGACAGATGCCCCTTATGCAGCAAAGCTTCTGACGCATGCGAAACAGCTTTATGCATTTGCTGACAGGTACCGCGGCGAGTATACAGATTGTGTCACAAATGCTCAGCCGTTTTACAACTCCTGGAGCGGCTATATTGACGAGCTTATTTGGGGCGGCATTTGGCTGTACTTGGCGACAAATGAAGAGACTTATTTAAATCAAGCATTAAAAGCAGTAGAGGAATGGCCAAAGGATTGGGATTATACGTTTACCATGTCATGGGACAATACTTTTTTTGCTTCACAAATCTTACTTGCAAGAATTACGAAGGAAAATCGATTTATACAATCGACAGAGCGTAATCTCGATTACTGGACGACGGGTTTTGTTCAAAATGGAAAGGTTGAAAGAATCACTTATACGCCTGGCGGATTGGCATGGCTTGATCAATGGGGATCGCTTCGTTATACAGCAAATGCGGCATTTTTAGCCTTTGTTTATGCTGATTGGGTGTCAGACGAAGAAAAAAAGAATCGTTACCAAACGTTTGCAATCAAGCAAACTCACTATATGCTAGGTGATAATCCGCTTAATAGAAGCTATGTCGTTGGGTTTGGCCAGAACCCGCCGAAGCATCCACACCACCGAACTGCACATGGCTCATGGTCTAACCAGCTGACAAATCCTCCGAATCACCGGCACACTCTTTATGGGGCGCTTGTTGGTGGGCCTAATGCACAGGATCAATATGACGATGATATCTCTGATTATGTATCAAACGAGGTGGCGACGGATTATAATGCCGCCTTTACAGGAAATATAGCCAAAATGGTGCAGCTATTTGGAAAGGGGCAATCAAAGCTGCCCAATTTCCCGCCTAAAGAACAAGCAGAGGATGAGTTTTTTGTAGAGGCAGCCGTGATGAATAACGATGCAGCATCCACTCAGGTGAAGGCGGTACTATACAATCGATCCGGATGGCCGGCTAGAAGCAGCCAAACGCTTTCCTTTAGATATTACGTCAATCTGAGCGAGGTCTTTGCAAAGGGATTGACTGAAAAAGATATTCAAGTGACGGCTGCCTACAATGAAGGCGCTTCCTTATCTCCACTGAAGGTATATGACGCCTCAGCCCACGTCTATTTTGCAGAAATCGATTTTACGGGCGTAGCGATTTTTCCTGGAGGAGAATCAGAGCATAAAAAAGAAATCCAGTTTCGATTATCCGCGCCAAATGGGTCGAATATATGGGATGCCTCAAATGATTATTCCTTTCAAGGGTTAACATCCAATATGCAAAAAACCACGAGAATACCCGTCTTTGATGATGGTGCTTTAGTATTTGGTACGCTTCCAGATAAATAAAATGAAAGATTCATTGAAAGGGTGAAGGACTTGTCAAACAAAGAACGCTTTTTAACGCTTTATCATCAAATCAAAAGTGATGCGAATGGATATTTTTCTCCAGAAGGAATTCCGTATCATTCAATTGAGACGCTCATTTGTGAAGCGCCTGATTATGGACATATGACGACATCAGAAGCTTATAGCTATTGGTTGTGGCTAGAGGTGTTGTACGGACATTACACAGGGGATTGGAGCAAATTAGAGGCTGCTTGGGACAATATGGAGAAGTACATCATCCCAGTCAATGAAGATGGGCGTGATGAGCAGCCGCATATGAACGCTTATAATCCATCTAGCCCAGCCACATACGCAGCAGAAAAACCATTTCCGGATCAATATCCGAGCCAGCTGAGCGGGGCTCGTGCTGCGGGTCAAGACCCGATTGATGGTGAATTGAAGTCAACCTATGGAACGAATGAAACGTATTTAATGCACTGGCTTCTCGATGTTGATAACTGGTACGGGTATGGAAACTTGCTCAACCCATCACATAAAGCCGCATATGTGAACACGTTCCAGCGAGGGCCGCAGGAATCTGTATGGGAGGCGATCCCGCATCCATCCCAAGATGATCAATCTTTTGGGAAGCCGAATGAAGGCTTTATGAGTTTGTTCACAAAAGAAAATCAAGCACCGGCTGCTCAGTGGCGCTATACCAATGCGACGGATGCTGATGCGCGTGCAATACAAGCGATGTATTGGGCAAAGGAACTCGGCTATAATCAGCCAGCCTATCTTAATAAAGCGAAAAAAATGGGGGATTTTCTCCGTTATGGTATGTATGATAAGTATTTTCAGACGATTGGAAGTGGCAAACAGGGGAATCCGTACCCTGGAAACGGAAAAGGAGCCTGTCATTTCTTAATGGCGTGGTATACCTCTTGGGGCGGAGGACTTGGCGATTATGCAAACTGGTCGTGGCGTATTGGAGCCAGCCATTGTCACCAAGGATATCAAAACCCTGTCGCCGCTTATGCGTTATCCACAGATAAAGGAGGCTTAAAGCCATCTTCAGCGACTGGTGCAAGCGATTGGGAAAAAACATTAAAGAGACAGCTTGAATTTTATGTATGGCTGCAATCTAAAGAAGGAGCGATTGCAGGAGGCGCAACGAATAGCTGGAATGGAGACTATAGTGCTTATCCGGCAGGAAGAAGTACTTTTTACGATATGGCATATGAGGATGCACCTGTTTATCTTGACCCGCCTTCTAATAACTGGTTCGGAATGCAGGCATGGCCGATGGAGCGCGTAGCAGAGCTTTATTATATTTTTGTGAAAGATGGAGATAAAACGTCTGAAAATGTCCAAATGGCCAAATCTTGTATCACAAAATGGGTGAACTATGCACTCGATTACATTTTTATCGGCAGCCGTCCTGTGTCGGATGAAGAGGGTTATTTCCTAGATGACCAAGGACGAAGAATTCTAGGGGGAACAAATGCTACTGTGGCTACAACGAGTGCACCTGGCGAGTTTTGGCTTCCTGGAAATATTGCATGGAGCGGACAGCCTGACACTTGGAATGGATTCCAGTCTGCAACAGGAAATCCAAACCTAACTGCTGTTACAAAAGATCCAACTCAGGATACGGGCGTACTAGGGAGCCTAGTCAAAGCTTTAACATTCTTTGCTGCTGCCACTAAGCTAGAGACTGGGGACTATACAGCGCTTGGCGTAAGAGCGAAAGATGCAGCCGCACAGCTCCTTGAGGTGGCGTGGAATTACAATGATGGCGTGGGCATTGTGACAGAGGAAGACAGAGAGGACTATGACCGCTTCTTTAAAAAAGAAGTGTATTTCCCAAATGGTTGGAACGGGACATTTGGTCAAGGGAACCAGATTCCTGGATCAAGCACTACTCCTTCTGATCCGCAGCGAGGAGGTAATGGGGTCTATGCGAGTTTTGCTGATCTTCGCCCGAACATTAAACAAGATCCAGCATGGTCTTCACTCGAGAGTAAATATCAGTCTTCATTTAATGAAGCAACAGGTAAATGGGAGAATGGGGCACCGGTTTTCACCTATCACCGCTTCTGGTCCCAAGTGGATATGGCCACTGCCTATGCTGAATACCATCGTCTCATCAACTAGCAGGTTTTCGAGCTGCCGGCTTCTTTCAGCTGGCAGTTTGAATAAGAAATATAAATCCAATGAAGATAAGGGTGTTTTTACATGGTTAAAGAAAGAAGCTTTCTTCATCAATCATTAAATAAGGGCGAAAATGGGCAGGGCAATCAGGTGTGGAAAAAAGAGGCGAATGATCGAATCTCAAAGCATAGACAAAGAGACCTTCAAATAAACGTCACAAATCATGAAAACAAGCCAATAGCAGGTGTAGAGGTGGAAATTAAGCAAATTAAGCATGAATTCGCATTTGGCTCGGCAATGAATGACCAAGTGTTGTTTAATCAACAATATGCTGATTTTTTCGTGAAATATTTTAATTGGGCTGTTTTTGAAAATGAGGCAAAATGGTATGCGAATGAGCCGGAAAGAGGAAGAATCACTTACGAAAAAGCAGATGCGATGCTGAACTTTGCAGATAGACATCAACTTCCAGTGAGAGGCCACGCTTTATTTTGGGAGGTAGAAGATGCGAATCCAAGCTGGCTAAGGACATTGCCCAATCACGAAGTGTATGCAGCCATGAAAAACCGGCTTGAGCATGCGGGTCATCATTTTAAGAGGAGATTCCGTCATTGGGATGTAAACAATGAAATGATGCATGGTTCATTCTTTAAAGACCGCTTCGGGAAAAATATTTGGAAATGGATGTATGAAGAAACGAAAAAGATTGACCCTCAAGCACTATTGTTTGTGAATGACTATAATGTGATCTCATATGGTGAGCACCATGCTTATAAAGCGCATATCAATGAACTGCGACAGTTGGGCGCACCTATTGAGGCGATTGGTGTTCAAGGTCATTTTGGAGAGCGGGTCGATCCAGCCATTGTAAAAGAGAGGCTCGATGTGCTTGCTGAGCTTGGTCTGCCTATATGGGTCACAGAGTACGACTCTGTTCAACCTGACGCAAATAAAAGAGCGGATAACCTAGAGGCTTTATACCGCGTGGCATTTAGTCATCCAGCCGTAAAAGGAGTGCTGATGTGGGGATTTTGGGCAGGTGCCCATTGGAGAGGTGAGCATGCGGCCATCGTTAATTATGATTGGTCTTTAAATGAAGCAGGTCGACGTTATGAAAAGCTTCTAAAAGAGTGGACGACACAAAGAGTTGAAAAAACAGGGGCTAATGGCAAAGTGACATGTCCAGCATTTCACGGGACATATGAGATTCGAATCGGTAGCGAAAATAAAATATTAAAACAACAGACAATTGAACTTGATTCAAATGAACAAACACCACTTCGACTAGATGTGATTGTACCTGAAGGATCGGCTTGAAGAGAATTTAACTGACTTCGCATATGCCAGGATCACTCCAACAACTGAGTATCATAAAGGGCAGCACTTATTAGTGAACATGCGCACAGAATAAATGAAAAGAACGGATGACGAATGCCTGCTGAATAAGGAACTTCATTTGCATAAAAAAAATGGATATGGTATAGTTTTTATGGAAATGCTAACGATTACCGAGACAAGAGTGGGGAAACCCGCTCTTTTGTATTGAACAGGCAATTTTTGTCTCGACATTATTCATCCGTTTTCTGCTCCCCCTGCTCACATAAAGCAGGGTTTTTATGCAGAATGATTGATAAGAGCGTTTATCGAAAGCACAAGGAGGAAGAGAATGAGCAAAAAAGTAGTGGATGTCGTAAGCGAAATGGTACAGCCAATTTTAGATGGCTTACAGCTTGAACTCGTTGATGTTGAATTTGTCAAAGAGGGTCAAAACTGGTTCCTTCGCGTGTTTATTGACTCTGATAAAGGTGTCGATATCGAAGAATGTGCCAAAGTGAGCGAAGCCTTGAGCGAAAAGCTTGATGAGGCAGATCCGATTAGCCAAAACTACTTTCTTGAAGTATCCTCTCCTGGAGCGGAGCGCCCATTAAAGAAAAAAGCTGATTTTGAAAAAGCACTTGGAAAAAATGTTTTCATGAAAACATATGAACCAATTGATGGTGAAAAAGCATTTGAAGGTGAGCTTACAAGCTTTGATGGTGAGATTGCAACAGTGACAGTGAAGATCAAGACAAGAAAGAAAGAGATCAATATTCCATACGAAAAAATAGCTAACGCAAGATTAGCAGTTTCGTTCAATTAACCTTTTCATTGATATAAGGGGGAACCATAAAAATGAGTAGTGAGTTGTTAGATGCCCTGACTGTTCTTGAAAAAGAGAAGGGTATTAGTAAAGAAATTATTATTGAAGCGATAGAAGCTGCACTCATTTCTGCATATAAGCGTAACTTTAATCAAGCACAAAATGTTCGTGTTGATTTAAACCGCGAAACGGGAACAATTCGCGTATTTGCAAGAAAAGATGTTGTAGATGAAGTGTATGATTCTCGCCTTGAAATCTCTGTAGATGATGCGGCCAATATCAACCCGAATTACATGGTAGGTGACGTCGTTGAGATTGAAGTCACACCAAAAGACTTCGGGCGCATTGCAGCTCAAACAGCGAAACAAGTCGTAACGCAGCGAGTGAGAGAAGCAGAGCGAGGTGTGATCTACACTGAGTTTATCGATCGCGAAGAAGACATTATGACGGGAATCGTTCAGCGAATTGACAGTAAATTCATTTACGTGTCACTTGGCAAAATCGAAGCCCTTCTTCCGGTCAACGAACAAATGCCAAATGAGGACTACAAACCACATGACCGCATTAAAGTGTTTATTACAAAAGTAGAAAAAACAACTAAAGGACCACAAATTTATGTGTCTAGAACACATCCAGGTCTTTTAAAGCGTTTATTTGAAATTGAAGTGCCAGAAATTTATGATGGTACTGTAGAGCTTAAATCGGTTGCTCGAGAAGCTGGGGACCGTTCTAAAATATCTGTTCGTACGGATGATCCTGATGTTGATCCAGTTGGGTCTTGTGTTGGACCAAAAGGTCAGCGTGTACAAGCAATTGTCAATGAGCTAAAAGGTGAAAAGATTGACATTGTCCATTGGTCTAATGACCCTGTTGAATTTGTTGCCAATGCATTAAGTCCTTCAAAAGTACTTGATGTCATTGTCAATGAAGAAGATAAGGCGACAACTGTCATTGTCCCTGATTATCAGCTATCATTAGCGATTGGTAAAAGAGGTCAAAATGCTCGTCTTGCTGCAAAGCTGACTAGCTGGAAAATTGACATTAAAAGCGAAACAGATGCAAGGGAACTCGGTATTTTCCCAAGAACTGAAGACTCTGAATCTCTTTTCTTAGAGGCTGAACCAGTAGCTGAGGAATCTGACGAATAAGAGGTGATGTAAAAGGTGAAAAGCCGAAAAAAAATCCCGCTTAGAAAATGCGTCGTGACGGGAGAAATGAAACCAAAGAAAGAACTGATCCGTGTTGTTCGTTCTAAAGAAGGTGAAGTGTCTGTTGATGCAACCGGAAAAATGAACGGACGCGGAGCTTACCTTTCTCTCGATAAAGAAACCATTCTTGCGGCAAAGAACAAACGCAGTTTACAGCAGCAATTTCAGACACAGATTGACGAACACATATTTGAAGAATTACTAGAACTAGCTGAAAAGGTGAAAAAACCAAATGACTGAATCTGAATGGTATCCTTTGCTAGGTCTAGCAAATCGAGCTCGTAAAGTCGTGTCAGGAGAAGATCTAGTGATCAAAGAAATTAGACATGCGCGTGCTAAGCTGGTTCTTCTTGCAGCAGATGCCTCATCGAACACAGAGAAAAAGGTATCTGACAAATGCAAATTTTATAATGTTCCGGTTAGAAAAGTTGAAGACCGTTCCGTTCTCGGACGTTCTATTGGGAAAGATGCTCGCGTAGTTGTCGCTGTCACTGACCAAGGCTTCGCTAAGAAGCTTATAAGCTTGCTCGATTAATTTATTTGGGGGTGAACGAATGGCTAAAGTGAGAGTTTATGAATACGCAAAAGCCATAGATGTTTCAAGTAAAGATATTATAGCAGCGCTTAAAGATATGAACGTGGAAGTGAACAACCACATGGCGACGCTTGAAGACGACACTGTGAAAAAGCTAGACGCTATCTATAAAAAAGCCAAAGCAAAAGAGACAGCTAACGAGAAACCCGCAGAACAAAAAAAACAATCATCTAACAAAAACAATGATAGAAAGAAGAATGACGTGCAGAATAATCAATTTAATAAAAACAAAAAAAACAACAACCAAAATAAAAACAAAAATAAACGCGGTGGGAATAACAAACCGCAGCATCAGCAAGCTAGACCTGTGAAGCCTAAAAAAGAGCTTCCTGAAAAAATTGAATTTACAAATTCAATGACAGTCGGCCAGCTGGCTGAAGAGCTTGGGAAAGAATCAGCTGAAATCATCAAAAAGCTGATGATGCTTGGTGTTATGGCAACCATTAACCAAGAGCTGGATAAAGACACAGTTGAATTAATTGCTTCTGAGTATGGCGTTCCGGTAGAGGAAGTCATTATTTTAGAAGAAACTGAACTGGAAAAGTATGAAGTGGAAGATAAAGAAGAAGATATGCAAGTACGCCCTCCAGTTGTAACGATCATGGGACACGTTGACCACGGGAAAACAACGCTTCTTGACAGCATTCGTAAGACGAAAGTCGTTGAAGGCGAAGCTGGTGGAATCACGCAGCATATCGGTGCATACCAAATAGAAGAAAATAGCAAGAAAATCACGTTCCTTGATACACCTGGACACGCAGCATTCACAACAATGCGTGCACGTGGTGCCGAGGTAACGGATACGACAATCCTTGTTGTTGCAGCAGATGATGGCGTTATGCCGCAAACGGTTGAAGCCATTAACCATGCGAAAGCGGCAGAAGTGCCAATCATTGTCGCTGTCAACAAAATTGACAAACCAACAGCAAACCCTGACCGCGTGATGCAGGAATTAACTGAGCATGGTCTTGTACCAGAAGCTTGGGGCGGCGAAACGATCTTCGTTCCTCTATCTGCGAAAACAGGTGAAGGCATTGACGAATTGATTGAAATGATCCTTCTTGTCAGTGAAGTAGGAGAACTGAAAGCCAACCCAAATCGTGCGGCAAAAGGGACGGTCATCGAGGCTGAGCTTGATAAAGGAAGAGGTTCTGTTGCAACCCTTCTTGTTCAAACTGGTACACTTCATGTAGGTGATCCAATCGTCGTTGGAAACACATTTGGCCGTGTGCGTGCCATGGTTAATGACATCGGCCGCCGCGTGAAAACAGCAGGACCATCTACACCTGTTGAAATCACTGGTTTAAACGATGTACCTAATGCAGGGGATCAGTTCCTCGTATTCAAAGACGAAAAAACAGCTCGTCAAGTGGGCGAGGCCCGTGCGTCTAAACAACTTGATGAACAGCGTTCAGACAAAGCGAAATTATCTCTCGATGACCTATTTGAGCAAATCAAACAAGGTGAGGTAAAAGATATCAACTTGATCGTGAAAGCAGACGTACAAGGTTCTGCTGAAGCATTGACGGCGGCACTTCAAAAAATTGAAGTAGAAGGCGTCAAAGTGAAAATCATCCATACGGGTGTTGGAGCGATTACAGAATCCGATATCATCTTAGCAAGTGCTTCTAATGCCATCGTAATTGGATTTAACGTACGTCCTGACGGAAATGCGAAGAGCACAGCTGAAACAGAGAACGTAGATATTCGCTTACACCGCATTATCTATAAAGTCATCGATGAAATTGAAGCTGCGATGAAAGGAATGCTTGACCCTGAATATGAGGAAAAAGTGATCGGTCAAGTTGAAGTTCGTCAAACGTTCAAAGTTTCTAAAATTGGTACCATTGCTGGTGGTTATGTCACTGAAGGAACAATTACTAGAGATAGTGGTATCCGTTTAATCCGTGACGGCGTCGTTATTTTTGAAGGCGAAGTTGACGTATTAAAACGATTTAAAGATGACGTCAAAGAAGTTTCACAAGGCTATGAATGTGGTATTACCATTAAGAAATACAATGATATCCGTGAAGGTGATGTTATGGAATCATTCGTTATGCAAGAAATTGAAAGAAAATGATCGGTTATACCGAATGTGAGTGCATCATTTATGATGCATCCTCACTGAAGGAAAAACGTGCGGTTCTTCAGCGTATATTGACAAGAACGCGTCATAAATTCAATGTAACCATGGCTGAAATGAATTATCAGGATACATGGCAGCGTACATCAATTGGAATCGCCGTTATTTCCTCATCTCGGGTTCAAGTGGAAAAGGAGCTTCAGCGAGTATTAAGCTTTATTGATTCCTTTCCTGAAATTGAACGAACGATCACGAAAACTGAGTGGTTTTAATTAGAGGTGATAAGATCATGAGTATGAGAGCAACCCGTGTGGGTGAGCAAATGAAAAAAGAATTGGGCGACATCCTAGGCAGAAAGCTGAAAGATCCAAGAATTGGCTTTTTGACTGTAACGGATGTCGAAGTGTCCGGTGATTTGCAAATTGCCAAAGTCTACATTTCTGTTCTTGGTGACGAGAAGAAAAGAGAGGAAACTTTAAAAGGCCTTGCAAAGGCTAAAGGGTATATCCGCTCTGAGATTGGCAATCGAATCAGACTTCGCAAAACACCAGAACTGCACTTTGAATTCGACGAATCCGTGGATTACGGGAACCGAATTGAAAGCCTGATTGCTGAATTAAACACAAAAGACCACGAATAAGATGTTGAAATAAGGATAGGCGATGATCGTCTGTCCTTTTTCATCGTTTATGAAAGGAGAGAACGCAGATGATAAATGGTGTTCTTTTATTACATAAAGAAAGAGGAATGACCTCTCACGACTGTGTGTTTAAAGTGAGAAAGATCCTGCATACCAAAAAAGTCGGACATACAGGCACCCTCGATCCTGAGGTTTCAGGTGTTCTACCGATTTGTATCGGTAGAGCGACGAAGATTGTAGAATACTTAACAGATAAATCAAAAACGTATAATGCAGAAATGACGATTGGCTTTTCTACAACAACAGAAGATCAAACAGGCGAAATTGTTGAAGAAAAAAAGGTGCAAAAGCCAATTTCAGAAGAAGAAATCGATGCTGCGTTGAAACAGTTTGAAGGTGCGATTGAACAAATTCCTCCCATGTTTTCTGCTGTGAAAATTGGTGGGAAAAAGCTCTATGAATATGCAAGAGAGGGTATTGAAATTGAGCGGCCAAGCCGCGAAATTACGATTCACCGTATTGAGCGGACCACTCCTGTTCTATTTGAAAATGGAAAGGTGTCATTTAGATTCACTGTTCTATGCTCAAAAGGAACGTATGTCAGAACCTTAGCGGTTGATATTGGAAAGAAACTAGGGTTTCCAGCCCATATGTCACATCTTATTCGCACAGGGTCAGGTGATTTTACACTAGATGAATGTATCACTCTTGATGAGCTCCGAGATATGAGCGAAGAAGGCACAGTAGATGAGCACCTTGTTCCGATCGAACGTGCGCTCAATCATTTGCCGAAATGGGAGATAAATGATACATTAGCAAGTAAAGTGGAAAACGGTGCAGTCCTGCCATTGCCTGATGAATTTGCTCATTTTGCAGAGGAGGATCGTGTCGCTGTCTTTGCTCCTTCAGGTCGTTGTATGGCGATATATATGAAGCATCCGACCAAACAGAATCTGATGAAGCCGGCGAAGATCTTATCTCAGGACAAGCAATCTTAAAGAAAAGGTGACCATCTCGTGAAGACTATACATATTTCACACCCTCATACATTGAATCAAAACGATCAAGAACCGTCTGTTATGGCTTTAGGGTATTTTGACGGTGTTCACCTCGGACATCAAAAAGTCATTGATACAGCAAAAAATATGGCGAAAAAGGAAGGATTGGCCTTAGCGGTCATGACCTTTCATCCGCATCCATCACATGTTTTGCAAAAAGCGCGTGAACCTAAAGACTTAATTACACCACTTGAGGATAAAATTGATTTCATCAAACAGCTGGGTGCT
Organism: Bacillus pumilus; assembly: GCF_003431975.1. GTDB lineage: Bacteria > Bacillota > Bacilli > Bacillales > Bacillaceae > Bacillus > Bacillus pumilus_N. Next base: position 1,657,186 of record NZ_CP027116.1, read on the forward strand.
GACTATTTATACATTGTGCAATTCAGCGAAAGCTTTGCAGCGCTATCTCCTCAAGAGTTTGTGGATCAATATTTGAATGAGCTGAATGTGAAGCACGCAGTAGCCGGTTTTGATTTTACGTTTGGGCGTTTTGGTGCAGGCACAATGGAAACGTTTGATGAGTACGCAAAAGGGCGTATTTCAGCAACCATCGTCCCTAAATTGTCCAATCAAGACCGAAAAGTGAGCTCGACTCTCATACGTTCCGCATTGAAAAATGGAGATGTTGAATATGTGAGTGAGCTTTTAGGAAAACCTTATCAGCTTCGCGGCATTGTCATTCATGGGGATAAGCGAGGACGGACGATCGGTTTTCCGACAGCCAATGTCGGTTTATCTGCTGAATACATCATTCCGCCAACAGGGGTTTATGCAGTGAGAGCAGAAGTGAAGGGCAAAGTGTATGACGGCGTTTGTAACGTTGGCTATAAACCAACATTTTATGAAAAACGTCCCGATCAGCCTGCGATTGAAGTGAACCTTTTTGATTTTAACGAAGAAATATACGGTGAACCGATTAAATTACAATGGTTCAAGCGTATTCGCAGCGAACAAAAATTTAACGGAATCCAAGAATTAACGGCTCAAATCAGTCAAGATAAAGAAGAAGCGATTCAGTTTTTTCATGATCAGCGTAACCAAACAAAAAATTCATAGAAAAACAGCTCTACCATTTGCAAATTCAGCATATTTTTAGTATGATAATTCCTGTAGCTTTAAAACCACTTACTTGGCAGGCCGACTTCACCGACGGTTGCGAGGTAGATGGGGCTAACATGATTTGGAGGTGAAACAGGATGGCTATTACTCAAGAGCGTAAAACTCAATTAATTAATGAGTTCAAAACACACGAATCTGATACTGGATCTCCAGAAGTTCAGATCGCTGTCCTAACAGAATCTATTAACAACTTGAACGAGCATTTACGTACTCATAAGAAAGATCACCACTCACGTCGCGGTCTTTTGAAAATGGTAGGTAGACGTCGTAATCTTCTTACGTATCTACGTAATAAAGACGTAACTCGTTACCGTGAGTTAATTAACAAACTAGGCTTACGTCGATAATCGTAAAAAGCGGGAGGATTCCCGCTTTTTTATCGTATAATCACTAATATTTTATGGTTAAAATGTTGAAAGAATGGCAAAAACCCTTCTACATACAGCTTTCACATTGATATGTGAAAATCATTTTGTTCATAATAAGAACTAACTAAAATTTAACGTTAAGAGAGGAGTTTATCTCAGAATGGGACAAGAAAAACAAGTCTTCACCATAGACTGGGCCGGACGTCAACTGACAGTTGAAACTGGCCAGCTTGCAAAGCAAGCAAACGGAGCGGTCCTCGTACGCTACGGAGATACGGCTGTGCTTAGCTCAGCAACAGCTTCTAAAGAGCCAAAACCACTTGATTTTTTCCCGCTCACTGTGAACTACGAAGAAAGATTATACGCAGTAGGTAAAATTCCTGGTGGCTTCATTAAAAGAGAAGGCCGTCCAAGTGAAAAAGCGATCCTTGCAAGCCGTTTAATTGATAGACCAATTCGTCCACTATTTGCAGATGGATTTAGAAACGAAGTACAAGTCATTAGTATCGTCATGAGTGTGGATCAAGATTGTTCATCTGAAATGGCTGCAATGTTTGGCTCATCTTTAGCATTATGTGTGTCTGACATTCCATTTGAGGGACCAATCGCCGGCGTTACAGTAGGACGAGTAGATGGAAAGCTGATCATCAATCCAAATGTAGAACAGCTTGAACAAAGCGACATCAACCTTGTAGTCGCTGGAACAAAAGATGCGATCAACATGGTCGAAGCTGGTGCCGATGAAGTACCAGAAGAAACAATGCTTGAAGCTATCATGTATGGTCACCAAGAGATCAAGCGTTTAATCGAATTCCAAGAGGAAATTGTGAAGGCAGTCGGTAAAGAAAAAATCGATATTCCTTTATACGAAGTAGATCAAACGTTAGCAGACGAAGTGAAAGCACTTGCTGAAACTGACCTGCTGAAAGCGATTCAAGTACATGAGAAGCATGCACGTGAGGATGCCATCAGTGCGGTGAAAAAAGCTGTAGTTGAGAAGTTTCAAGAAGAAGAGCGTGACGAAGCGACAATCAAACAAGCGAAAGATGTATTAAATAAGCTTGTCAAAAATGAAGTCCGCCGTCTGATCACTGAAGAGAAAGTCCGTCCAGATGGACGCGGTGTAGATCAAATCCGCCCACTTTCTTCAGAAGTAGGCCTTCTGCCAAGAACGCACGGTTCGGGACTATTTACAAGGGGCCAAACACAGGCGCTCAGCATTTGTACATTAGGTGCACTTGGCGATGTGCAAATCCTTGATGGTTTAGGTGTGGAAGAATCAAAACGCTTCATGCACCATTACAACTTCCCGCAATTCAGTGTTGGTGAAACAGGTCCAATGCGTGGCCCAGGACGCCGTGAAATCGGTCATGGTGCGTTAGGTGAACGTGCGCTAGAACCAGTGATTCCATCTGAAAAAGATTTCCCTTATACGGTGCGTCTTGTTTCAGAAGTATTAGAATCAAACGGGTCTACTTCACAAGCAAGTATTTGCGCAAGCACACTTGCCATGATGGATGCGGGTGTTCCAATTAAAGCACCAGTTGCAGGTATTGCAATGGGACTTGTGAAATCTGGCGAATACTACACAGTGCTGACAGACATTCAAGGAATGGAAGATGCACTTGGAGATATGGACTTTAAAGTTGCAGGGACATCTAAAGGTGTAACAGCACTTCAAATGGATATCAAAATCGATGGTCTATCAAAAGACATCTTAGAAGAAGCTCTCCAACAAGCGAAAAAAGGAAGAATGGAAATCTTAGATAGCATGCTGTCAACGATTCCTGCTTCTAGAGAAGAATTGTCTCGTTATGCACCAAAAATCTTAACGATGACAATCAATCCTGATAAAATTCGCGATGTCATTGGACCGAGCGGTAAACAAATCAATAAAATCATTGAAGATACCGGTGTGAAAATCGATATTGAACAAGATGGTACAATCTTTATTTCTTCTACTGAAGAAGACATGAACCAAAAAGCGAAGAAAATCATTGAAGATCTTGTAAGAGAAGTTGAAGTAGGACAACTTTACTTAGGTAAAGTGAAACGCATTGAAAAATTCGGTGCATTCCTTGAAATCTTCAGCGGTAAAGATGGACTTGTTCATATTTCTGAGCTTGCGCTTGAGCGTGTAGGCAAAGTAGAAGATGTCGTGAAGATTGGCGATGAATTACTTGTCAAAGTCACTGAAATCGATAAACAGGGCCGTGTGAACCTTTCTCGCAAAGCTGTTTTACGTGAAGAAAAGGAAAAAGAAGAAAAACAGTCTTAATGAGAACAAATAAATTGTGTTAGAAGCCAGGTATCCGTGCCAGGCTTCTTTCTTTTCTTGCGCCAACAATAGTTCTAGCTTGTTTCTCCCCATCATAATTTGTGGTAAAGGGGAGGGACAACCATTGAAAAAAACGTTACCATTCATTGTGTTTGTATTTTTACTGCTCGTGTCATATCAAACGATGAAGCAGCCGGTTGCTGTTACATATATTGAATCAATGAAAGAGCACGCCGAGGTTGCATCTGTATCAAAAGATATTTTATATCAAGAGATTGAATCGAAGTCTTCTGACTATGAAGTGAAGGCGCAAAATGCTAAGATTGATAAAGTGTGGAAAAAGATGCCTGGTCTAAATGGACAGACAGTCAATATCGATGCCTCTTATGAAAACATGAAGAAGCATGGGTCGTTCGATGAAAAGTTACTTGTTTTCAACGAAACAAAACCTTCTATTCATTTACATGAACTTGGTGCTGAGCCCATTTACAAGGGACATCCAGATAAAAAAATGAATGCTTTCCTCATCAACGTGGCTTGGGGTGACGAGCATCTAATGAAGATGTTAAAGACACTGGAAAAGCATCAGGTCAAGGCGACCTTTTTCTTAGAGGGCAAATGGGTGAAAAAAAGCACAGATCTTGCAAAAAAAATCGTGGCAGATGGTCATGAAATTGGAAACCATTCATACAATCACCCGGATATGCGCACACTGACAAGAGAACGAGCATTAGAGCAGATTACCAAAACAAATCGTCAAATTGAAGAATCCCTCGGAAAAAAACCGAAGTGGTTTGCCCCTCCAAGCGGCAGCTTTAAAGAAGAAACAGTAAAGCTCGCCGCAAATGAAGGAATGGAAACCATCATGTGGACCGTGGACACCATTGACTGGCAAAAACCGTCGCCAGACGTATTACAAAAACGGGTGCTTGGAAAAATTCACAATGGGGCGATGATATTAATGCATCCAACAGATTCGACGGCGAAAAGTCTTGACGCACTTATCACTCAAATTAAGGAAAGAGGATATGAATTAGGAACGGTTTCTGACCTCCTAAGTGAAAAAAGACATCCGTGATGCGATCTGTTTGTTGAATAGGAGGAGCAAAACTTGGTCAAAACGTATACATGCCAAAACGGAGTAAGAATTGTACTTGAAAACAATCCCACTGTCAGATCTGTCGCAATAGGCGTCTGGATTGGAACAGGCTCTAGACATGAGACACCAGAAATTAATGGGATCTCTCACTTTTTAGAGCATATGTTCTTTAAAGGAACAAAGACAAGATCTGCACGTGATATCGCAGAATCCTTTGACCGCATTGGTGGTCAAGTAAATGCCTTTACGTCAAAAGAATACACTTGCTACTATGCAAAGGTACTTGATTCACATGCTGGCTACGCTCTCGATGTATTAAGTGACATGTTTTTTCATTCCGCTTTTGATGAAGAAGAGCTGAAAAAAGAAAAAAATGTGGTCTATGAAGAAATCAAAATGTATGAGGATACACCTGATGATATTGTTCATGATTTGCTTAGCAAAGCGATTTATGGTGATCATTCGTTAGGGTACCCGATTTTAGGAACAGAAGAAACACTATCTACCTTTAACGGTGACTCTCTTAGAGCTTATATGGATGAATTCTACACACCGGATCGTGTCGTCATCTCTGTAGCAGGAAACGTGGATGATACCTTCATTCGTGAGGTTGAAAAATTGTTCGGTTCGTATGAAACGAGAGGGAAAAAACAGCCTGTAGAAGCGCCGCAATTTCACTATGACAAGCTCACACGCAAAAAGGAAACAGAGCAAGCGCACCTTTGCATGGGCTTTAATGGCCTTCCAGCTGGAGATAAAGGCATTTATGACTTAATCGTGTTAAATAATGTTCTTGGTGGTAGTATGAGCAGCCGCTTGTTCCAGGATGTAAGAGAAGATAAAGGACTCGCTTATTCCGTCTTCAGCTATCACAGCTCATTTGCAGATAACGGAATGCTGACGATTTATGGCGGAACTGGAGCGAAGCAGCTGAACCTGCTCTCTGAAACCATCTTACAAACATTAGATGTCTTAAAACGTGAGGGAATCACGCAGAAAGAATTAGAGAACTCTAAGGAGCAAATGAAAGGCAACCTCATGCTCAGCCTTGAAAGCACAAACAGCAAGATGAGCCGAAACGGTAAAAACGAACTGCTCCTTGGCAAACATCGCACACTTGATGAAATTATTGACGAAATCAACAAAGTCACATTAGACGGTGTGAATAACTTATCGAAACGAATCTTTACAGAGGATTATGCGCTCTCGCTTATTAGTCCTACGGGTGATCAGCCATCATAATGTAAACAACACGGCAGGCTTCTTAAGAGGTCTGCCGTTTATTATATATCAAGAAGAAAGGGGCGCTGCTTACATGGAACGTGAAAAACTGAAAATCCTTTCTCCGCTTTTGACACAAGCCACCTCCTTTGAGCCGATGACATCTGGCCTTTCTGGAAACCGTACTTATCTCGTCACAACATCCTCAAGTGAAAAGCTGGTGCTCAAGCTATCAAACCTCAAAACGTATTCCAATTTTAAAAGAAAAGCGTCAGTTCAGCAAAAGTTTAAAGATCGAGGCCTTCTATGTTCTGAAGTAATGGAGATTGGGATGAATACTGAACTCAACTGTACCTATCGTATTTTCTCTTTTATTGAAGGAGAGAATGCTAGAGCATCCATCCATCTGCTGACAAATGAAGAGCAGTATGAAATCGGTAGACGGGCAGGCAAAGAACTTAGTTTCATGCACACATGTTCCGCACCTTCTCATATCGCGACATGGGATGAGAGGGTCATAATGAAACATGAACGGTATGTACATGCCTATCAATCAAGTGGAGTGACCTTCGATCAGGATCATTTCGTATTAGATTTTATTAAATCACATGTTGATGCAGTAAAGGCGAGGCCTAATCAATTCCAGCATGATGATTTTCATTTGGGGAATATCATCATACAAGAAGGTGAGTATTCAGGAGTCATTGACTTTGATCAATCTGACTGGGGTGACCCAGTTCATGATTTTTATAAATTGTCCTTATTTAGCCGAGAAAATAGTATTCCGTTTTCAGCAGGGCAACTGGATTACTATGTAAGTACGCAGGCCACAGACGATTTTTGGCTTCTTTTTTCTATCTATACAGCAATGAGTTGCTTTTCTTCTATTGTCTGGACGCTTTCTTATGACACTGAACATGTAAAAGACATGGTGAGCAGAGTGGAAAGAATGCTGGCAGACCATGATCACTTTCATCTACTGAAACCAGCTTGGTATTCAAATTGGCATCATTCATAACTTGAAAAAGCGGGACGGTCTATTTCTTCTTGTGGCTGCATATATGATACGGAAGGGAAGTGATGCGATTTTGAGGCTAAGTGAACTGTCAGGAAAAGAGATCGTCGATATCAAAAGAGCGGAGCGGCTTGGCGTGCTTGGACAAACCGACCTTGAAATCAATGAACAGGACGGTCAAATTACAGCACTCATCATACCTTCCGTGAAGTGGTTTGGTTTTCGAAAACAAGGAAATGACATCCGCGTCCCGTGGAATCACATTCGAAAAATAGGATCAGATATGATCATTCTCGATGTGCCTGAAGAACTTCAGCCGCCCCGGGAAAAAGAGCATCCATCATAAATGGGTGCTCTTTTTCTTTTCTCTCTCCGATTTGTTCACAGGCTGAATCCTCTCCTCATATGCTGAAAGGGAGATTCAGAAAATATTACAGACTTTTTTAAATAAAGAAGGTGAACGGTCAGTATGTTGAGCGGTTTAACGGTTGCGGTGATCGGGGGAGATGCAAGGCAGCTTGAAATTATTCGCAAGCTGTCACAGCAGCATGCCAAAGTGTTTTTGGTTGGGTTTGATCAGCTGGATCATGGATTTATCGGTGCTGAGAAGCTGAAAATGTCAGAACTTCCATTCGAACAGGTAGACAGTATGATTCTGCCAGTATCAGGGGCAACGGATGAAGGCGCAGTTGTTACAGTCTTCTCAAATGAGCAGGTTTTGCTGGAAGCAGCATATTTAGAAAGAACCCCTGCACATTGTACCTTGTATTCAGGTATTTCTAATACGTACTTAGACAATCTGGCAAAGCAGGTGAACCGAAAGCTTGTGAGGCTGTTTGAGCGAGATGATATTGCCATATATAACTCTATTCCAACAGTTGAAGGGATTATCATGATGGCCATTCAGCAAACGGACTATACGATTCATGGATCACGTGTTGCTGTTCTCGGGCTTGGAAGAACAGGGCTCACCATTGCCCGCACATTTCGGGCGCTAGGTGCGGAAGTGAAAGTTGGTGCTGCGGATACAGCCCATTTAGCGCGAGCCTTTGAGATGGGACTTAATCCATTTTCAATGGACCGTTTAAAAGATGAAGTAACAGATGTCGATATCATCATCAATACGATTCCGAGCTTAGTATTAGATTCATCAGTCATCGTCAGCATGACGCCAAAGACACTCATTTTGGATATCGCCTCCCGCCCAGGGGGAACAGACTTTGACTTTGCACAAAAACACGGTGTGAAGGCGCTTCTTGCTCCAGGTCTTCCGGGAATTGTCGCACCAAAGACAGCAGGGCAAATCATTGCAAAAGTGCTTTCTGGGCTCTTATGTGAACTTGCAGAGGAAAAAAGGGGGATGGAATCATGACAACATTAAAAGGGAAAAGAATCGGCTTTGGCTTAACTGGTTCCCACTGTACGTACGAAGCCGTGTATCCACAAATCGAAGCACTTGTAAAAGAAGGGGCAGAAGTGCGTCCTGTTGTGTCATATACGGTCCAGAATACGAATACAAGATTCGGAGATGGGGCGGACTGGATTGAGCGGATCGAGAAGTTGACTGGATTTCAAGCGATTGACTCGATCGTTAAAGCGGAGCCGCTCGGACCTAAGCTACCACTTGATTGTATGGTCATTGCTCCATTAACAGGGAACTCGATGGCGAAATTCGCAAATGCCATGACAGATAGTCCTGTTTTAATGGCTGCAAAAGCAACCATTCGGAATCATCGTCCTGTCGTTTTAGGTATCTCAACAAACGATGCGCTAGGTTTAAATGGTACAAATCTGATGAGGCTGATGTCGACAAAGAATATTTTCTTTATTCCATTTGGCCAAGATGATCCATTTAAAAAACCGACCTCCATGGTCGCGAACATGGATCTGCTTTCTCAGACAGTAGAAGAGGCACTTCAGCATAGACAAATTCAGCCGATTTTAATTGGACCAAACAAATAATAGATTCACTAGAAAATCATGAAAGATTCAAAAAAGATACTTCAAGCCTTGCTTTTCTATGGTAAAATAAAATGTAAAAAGTCATAGGATGGCCATCCGAAAGAAAAGAATCATGGATGGGTCGGAAGGAGTTTTACTGATGGGAAGAGGATTGCATGTAGCTGTAGTTGGAGCAACTGGAGCTGTCGGTCAACAAATGTTAAAAACACTAGCTGACAGAGATTTTGAAATGGATACACTGACTCTACTATCCTCAAAACGTTCTGCTGGAACAAAAGTGACATTCAGAGGTCAAGAGTATACCGTTCAGGAAGCAACACCTGAAAGCTTTGAAGGAGTAAACATTGCATTATTCAGTGCTGGAGGAAATGTTTCTAAGGCGCTAGCTCCTGAAGCAGTCAAACGAGGTGCAATTGTTGTAGACAACACAAGTGCTTTTCGTATGGACGAAAATATCCCTCTTGTCGTACCAGAGGTAAACGAAAAAGACTTGCATGACCATAAAGGGATCATTGCAAATCCTAACTGTTCAACAATACAAATGGTAGCGGCATTAGAACCGCTTCGTCAGGCGTATGGCATGAAAAAAGTCATCGTGTCCACTTATCAAGCTGTATCAGGTGCAGGACATGAAGCCATTGACGAACTATACAGCCAATCACAAGCCATTTTAAATAAAGAAGATGTAAAGCCGGAAGTCATGCCTTATCAAATTGCATTTAATGCGATTCCGCAAATTGATAAATTCCAAGACAATGGCTATACATTTGAAGAAATGAAAATGATCAACGAAACGAAAAAAATTATGCACATGCCAGAGCTAGAAGTAGCGGCAACATGTGTGAGACTTCCAATTGAAACGGGTCATTCAGAATCTGTCTACGTCGAACTAGAATCAAATGACGCAACAGTTGATGACATCAAGTCCATTCTAAAAGATGCACCAGGCATTACACTGCAAGATGATCCGTCTCAGCAAGTTTATCCAATGCCTGCAGATGCTGTTGGGAAAAACGACGTATTTGTCGGCCGCATTCGGAAAGATTTGGACCGTCCAAACGGGTTTCATATGTGGATTGTTTCTGATAACCTGCTGAAAGGCGCTGCATGGAACTCCGTTCAAATTGCAGAAAGCTTAAAAGCATTAAAATTAGTTTAACATTCAATGGATGATGAGGACGAACAGAAGAGAGTTAGGCATCTTTCGCCTGCTCTCTTCTGTTACGTCAGAATGAACTTGGAGTGAAAACAGTGAAAATAATTGTCCAAAAATTTGGCGGTACATCAGTCAAAGATGATCAAGGTAGAAAAAGGGCACTTGCACATATCTTATCGGCAAAAGAGAAAGGCTATAAATCTGTTGTCGTCGTATCCGCAATGGGACGAAAAGGCGATCCTTATGCGACTGATACGCTGCTTAGCCTGCTTTACGGCAGCGCGCAGCACATGACAAATCGAGAAAAAGACTTGCTCGTTTCTTGCGGGGAGAATATTTCAGCTGTTGTGTTTTCAAGTATGCTCAATGAAAACGGGCTAAAGGCTGTAGCGATGACAGGCGCACAGGCGGGTTTTGTGACAGATAAGGAGCATACGAGTGCAAAAATTATTGATATGAAGTGTGAGCGTCTCGAGGCAGCGCTATCTGAACATGATGTTGTCGTTGTCGCTGGGTTCCAAGGAGCCGCGAAAAATGGGGATGTGACCACCATCGGACGAGGCGGCAGTGATACGTCCGCAGCTGCTTTAGGTGCTGCATTGCAGGCAGACTTTATTGACATTTTTACAGATGTAGAAGGCGTTATGACAGCAGATCCCCGCATTGTTGAAAATGCAAAGCCGCTTAGAGTTGTGACTTATACGGAAATTTGCAACCTTGCGTATCAAGGGGCGAAAGTCATTCACCCGAGAGCTGTCGAAATTGCAATGCAAGCTAAAGTACCAATGAGGGTCCGTTCAACATACTCTGATGATGAGGGCACACTTGTGACCTCACACTACTCAGATAAAATGAGCCATGATGTGTATGATCGACTCATTACGGGTATTGCACATGTCAATGATGTGACGCAAATCAAAGTCCCAGCAAAAGAAGGGCAGTACAGCGTGCAAACAGAGGTCTTTAAAGCAATGGCAAACGCACAAATCAGTGTCGACTTCTTCAACATTACACCGAGTGAAATTGTGTATACAGTGACAGGTGCAATGACTGAAAAGGCAACATCGATCCTAAAAGATCTTGGCTATACGCCAATTGTGACAACAAATTGTGCAAAAGTATCAGCTGTTGGCGCAGGCATCATGGGTGTACCAGGTGTCACTTCTAAAATTGTCTCGGCTCTATCCGAGCAAAATATTCCGATTTTACAATCAGCTGACAGTCATACGACCATATGGGTGTTAGTGAACGAAGAAAACATGAGAGCGGCTGTCAATGCTCTGCATGAAGTGTTTGAACTTTCAAGATAAATGTGATTGAATCATGATGAGGTGAAAAAAATGAATTTCGGAAATATCGCAACAGCTATGATTACACCTTTTGATAAAAAGGGCAACATTGATTTCCAAAAGCTATCAATTCTCATTGATTACTTGTTAAAAAACGGCAGTGACTCTTTAGTCGTTGCAGGGACAACAGGCGAATCGCCAACTTTATCGACTGAAGAAAAAGTCGCTCTTTTTCAGCAATCGGTGAAATTAGCAAATGGTCGTTGTAAAATCATTGCAGGAACAGGCAGTAATAACACAAATGCGTCTATCAAACTAACGAAAAAAGCAGAAGAAGCGGGCGTTGATGCAGTGATGCTTGTCGTACCTTATTACAACAAGCCATCACAGGAAGGCATGTATGCACACTTTAAAGCCATTGCCGAGTCTACATCTCTTCCTGTCATGCTTTACAATGTACCAGGGAGAACGGTTGCGTCATTAGCCCCAGAAACAACGATTAAACTTGCGCAAATACCAAACATTGTCGCGATCAAAGAAGCAAGTGGTGATCTTGATGCCATGACAAAAATCATTGCAGAGACGCCGGAAGATTTCGATGTATATTCAGGTGACGACAGCTTAACGCTTCCAGCTGTATCTGTTGGAGCAAAAGGGGTTGTCTCTGTAGCTTCTCATATCGTAGGACTTGATATGCAGCAAATGCTGAAAAGCTATGCTTCAGGTCAAACAGCCAATGCTGCATTGATCCATCAAAAGCTGCTCCCAATCATGAACCAGCTTTTCTCAGCGCCAAATCCAACGCCTGTCAAAACAGCCCTTCAGCTGAAAGGACTAGATGTCGGATCTGTTCGTCTTCCGCTTTTGCCTTTGTCAGAAGAAGAGAGACTGGATTTAAGCAGCGTCTTAAAAAGCTGATCCAAACAAAAGATTTCGTAAGCGGTCATTCTCAGATGTCCCTGAGTATGACCGTTTTTTATACATAAACACTTTCTTAAAATGTGACTTCATCTTGTTTTCTAAAATTAGATTCAGTTATAATAGCATTAAGCGATGATGGACGGGCTTGAGACTAGGAGGATAAGAATTTTGAAAAAGAAAAATACAGAGAACGTAAGAATTATTGCACTCGGAGGCGTTGGAGAAATCGGGAAAAACTTATATGTCATTGAGATTGATTCGGACATATATGTGGTAGATGCAGGTTTAATGCATCCAGAAAACGAAATGCTAGGCATTGACGTCGTTATTCCTGATATCTCTTATTTAACAGAACGTGCTGATCGGGTGAAAGCAATTTTTCTTACCCACGGACATGATGAAGCAATCGGAGGCGTATTCCATTGCTTAAGTAAATTGTCTGTACCAGTTTACGGAACGAAGCTGACCCTTGCGTTACTTCGAGAAAAATTAAAGCAGTATGGCTTCAATCAAAAAGCTGATTTGCGTGAGGTGCATGCGAAATCAGTCATTACGTTTGAAACAACAAAGGTATCATTCTTTAGAACGAATCACAGCATCCCAGATTCAGTTGGAATCAGCTTCAAAACCTCTCTTGGTTCAATTGTATGCACAGGCGATTTTAAATTTGATCAAACCCCAGCGCTTAACCAAGCCTGTGACATCGGAGAGATTGCGAAAATTGGAAACAATGGCGTGTTAGCACTTCTTTCAGACAGTGCCAATGCTGAAAAACCAGGTTATACACCTTCTGAGGCGCTCGTCCAAGACGAAATCTCAAATGCGATGTACAATGCTGAAAATCGAGTCATTGTTGCTGTATCTTCATCGAACATTAACCGCGTGCAGCAGATCATTAATGCAACGAATCAAAATGGCCGTAAGCTTGCCGTAGCAGGGAAGAATATGATGACAACTCTTCAGTTGGCGATCAAGCTTGGTTATGTCACAGCAGACGAAGAATTATTTGTCCCAGTTCAAGAAGTGAAGAAAATGGCGAAAAGCGATGTGGTCGTCCTCACAGCTGGAAGCCATGGAGAGCCTCTTGCGGCTTTAACAAAAATGGCAAAACAAAATCACAAACAGCTTCATATTGAAAAAGATGACACGGTTGTGATTGCATCTACACCTCTTCCTGGACAAGAGCTCACATATTCAAAAACAGTCGATTTCCTCACAAGAAGCGGCGCACAAGTCATTTTTGCACAAAAACGTGTGCACGTATCTGGACATGGCTGCCAAGAAGAGTTAAAGCTCATGCTGAACTTGCTTAAACCGAAGTATTTAATTCCGGTGAATGGCGAATATCGTATGCAAAAAGCACATTCCCGTATTGCCGAAGAAGTGGGAATGAAGCGCAGTGACATTTTCCTGATTGATAAAGGGGATGTTGTTGAGTTTAGAGGACAGAACGTCAAAATCGGTGAAAAAGTTCACCAAGGTAACATTTTGATTGATGGTCTTGGCGTTGGTGATATCGGGAACATCGTGCTTCGCGATAGACGCCTATTGTCTCAAGATGGCATCTTAATTGTCGTCATTACGCTCGATAAACAAAAGAAACAATTAATTTCTGGACCTGAAATCATCACAAGAGGATTTGTGTATGTCAGAGAATCTGAAGAGCTGATTGTGAAAGCGACAGAAATGGTCAAAGGAATTGTCAAAGAGCAAACGGAAAACTCAATTGTTGAATGGTCGACATTGAAACAATCCATGCGTGATGTACTCAATCAATTCCTATATGAAAAAACAAAACGTAAGCCGATGATCATTCCAATTATTATGGAAGTGTGATGAGAAAGCCCAAGGAGCACAAGCTCTTTGGGCTTTTTTGATGTGGCGTGAGGAATGCGGATTGAATACGGTCATCTTGTTCATAATAGGAGGAGAGTTTGAGGAAAGGATGGAGACAAATGGACGAAAAGAATGAACAGCAGCCTGAGCGAAAGCCAGAAGAAAAAGACAGCATTATGAGCAAAATACAGCAGCTTGGTGAAACAGCCGTACCACAGCTGCCGCAAGATACAAATATACATTGCCTCACCATTATTGGCCAAATTGAAGGCCACATGCAGCTTCCACCACAAAATAAAACAACCAAATACGAACATGTCATTCCGCAAATCGTAGCAGTTGAACAAAATCCGAAAATTGAAGGGCTTTTGATCATCTTAAATACAGTAGGCGGCGATGTTGAAGCGGGACTAGCCATCGCAGAAATGCTTGCATCTCTATCAAAACCGACTGTATCGATTGTACTTGGCGGCGGCCACTCCATTGGTGTCCCAATTGCTGTATCATGTGACTACTCGTATATTGCAGAAACCGCTACGATGACCATTCATCCTGTGCGTCTAACCGGTCTTGTGATCGGTGTCCCGCAAACCTTTGAATACTTAGATAAAATGCAGGATAGAGTCATTAACTTTGTCACAAGTCACTCTGATATTACAGAAGAAAAGTTTAAAGAGCTCATGTTTTCAAAAGGCAATTTAACAAGAGACATTGGGACAAATGTCGTTGGTCATGAGGCAGCAGAATACGGGCTCATGAATGAAGTGGGCGGCGTAGGACAAGCAATTAAAAAGTTGAATGAGCTTATTGGAGAGCGGACATCTCAAAACGAGGGGCTGATCCAATGATTTTATACACTCCTGTGCCATATGAAGCCATTTACGCAGAGGAACAAGGAGATCGCAAACTTCAGCAGGTTAGCATTCAAGGCGTGCCAGTCATGGTTGAAATGAAAGAAGATGAAGCAGAAATCGTTCAAGTCATGAGTACCAATCCAATGGATTTTCTGAATGAAGAGCTTGCTCCAGGCAAGCGATTGAAGTTACAATTAGGCGCCAATCAAACCGACTCATATGAATGATTCTATGCTATAATAAAGGGAAAACTTACAACAAGATGCAGCCAAAACCAGGCTGCTTTCTTTCTGATCTTTCGGTAGGTTATATTTTCTTTCGTAGTAAGGTGATGAGTATGGCTAAAAAGAGAAAACGGAAAACGAGAAAAAAACAAAATAAACAGCTAAAACTGAAATATGAATTGAATGGGTTAGTCTGTATTGCCATAGCGATCATTGCCATTTTACAGCTAGGCGTCGTTGGACAAACCTTCGTACATTTATTCAGATTCTTTGCAGGTGAATGGTTCATTCTCTGCCTGATTGGATTATTTCTTTTTGGTGTGACCATCTTTTGGAAAAAACAAATCCCAGATATGTTGACAAGGAGAAAGGCAGGACTATACTGCATTATTGCGAGTATCTTGCTTTTGTCTCATGTGAAGCTCTTTCAGCACCTTTCATCTGCGGGTGCAATAGGCTCTCAAAGTGTGATAAGAAATACATTTGAGCTTTTCTTAATGGATATGAAAGGTGAGACAGGCTCGCCTGATTTAGGAGGCGGCATGATTGGTGCCGTATTATTTGCTGCTTCTTATTTCTTATTTGCTCAAGCAGGCTCTCAAATTATGGCAATTGTTTTGCTGCTGATTGGAATTGTTCTGATCACAAATCGATCCCTGCAAGAAATGGTGAAGAAGGTAACGCTGCCTGTCTCACAATTTCTGGTGAAGCAGTGGAAAGCATTTGTCGAAGATATGAAAGGAATCAAGCAGGCGAAAAAGAGCGCGCCCTCTCAGAAAACTGGTGAAAAGAAAAAACGGTCCCGTACACAAGAAGAGGACGATGATGATCAAATCTTGATTAAAGAGGACATGCCGGCTACTGACAATAGCCAGCCAATTATCTCAAGCTTTGCTGACAGAGATGACATTCTCACACCGCTCGTTCAAAAAGAACAGACGGCAAAAGAGAGAGAGCCTCTTCAAGAATCTGAGCATAGTGCACCGGTTCCATCAGATTCACCTGATGAACCTAAAGAGGCTCCTCCGATGACGTTTACTGAACTTGAAAACAAGGATTACGAATTGCCTTCACTGGATATTTTGGCAGAGCCGCAGCATTCAGGGCAGCAAACAGACAAGAAAAATATATACGAAAATGCAAGAAAGCTTGAAAAAACGTTCCAAAGCTTTGGGGTAAAGGCAAAAGTCACACAGGTTCATTTAGGACCGGCCGTCACCAAATATGAAGTCTATCCAGATGTCGGTGTGAAGGTCAGTAAGATTGTTAATCTAAGTGATGATTTAGCCCTTGCTCTCGCAGCAAAAGACATTCGGATTGAAGCGCCGATTCCTGGTAAATCCGCCATCGGCATTGAAGTACCTAATGCAGAAATCGCAATGGTTTCTTTAAAAGAGGTATTAGAATCAAAGCAAAATGACCGTCCAAATGCGAAGCTGCTCATTGGGCTTGGCCGTAACATTTCTGGTGAAGCTGTGCTGGCTGAAATGAACAAAATGCCGCATTTACTAGTAGCAGGCTCGACGGGAAGCGGAAAAAGTGTGTGCATCAATGGCATTATTACAAGTATCCTTATGAGAGCGAAACCTCATGAAGTGAAAATGATGATGATTGATCCAAAAATGGTTGAATTGAATGTGTATAACGGCATTCCGCATCTTTTGGCTCCTGTTGTGACGGACCCTAAAAAAGCCTCGCAGGCACTCAAAAAAGTCGTCAGCGAAATGGAACGTCGCTATGAATTATTTTCTCATACGGGGACAAGAAACATTGAAGGATACAATGATTACATTAAACGAATGAATCAATCAGAAGAGGCCAAACAGCCAGAACTTCCTTATATTGTCGTCATCGTTGACGAGCTTGCAGATTTAATGATGGTTGCTTCCTCTGATGTAGAAGATTCTATTACAAGACTTTCGCAAATGGCTCGTGCCGCCGGGATTCATTTAATTATCGCCACACAAAGACCTTCTGTCGATGTTATTACAGGTGTCATTAAAGCCAACATTCCATCCCGCATTGCGTTTAGTGTGTCCTCGCAAACAGATTCAAGGACGATTCTTGATATGGGAGGCGCAGAAAAACTGCTCGGCAGAGGGGATATGCTGTTCTTACCAGTAGGAGCAAATAAACCGGTTCGTGTGCAGGGTGCCTTTTTATCAGATGAAGAAGTAGAGCATGTCGTTGATCATGTCATCACCCAGCAAAAAGCACAATATCAGGAAGAAATGATTCCAACTGAAGAAACGCAGGAGCAACTTGCATCTGTTGAAGATGATCTATATGATGAAGCGGTGGAACTCATCATCGGCATGCAGACGGCGTCTGTCTCGATGCTTCAAAGAAGATTCCGCATCGGCTACACCCGAGCGGCACGCTTAATTGACGCCATGGAAGAGCGGGGTGTTGTCGGTCCTTATGAAGGAAGTAAACCGAGAGAAGTGCTGCTATCAAAAGAACAATATGACGAGCTCTCTTCATAATTCGAAGAGAGCTTTCCTGAAAAAAGTAAACAATAGTATGATTATGTTAACTGGAAGTCAGACTATTTATTTATTTGCAAAAACATGATATAGTTATGTTCAACTTATCTCGGAATAGAGATTTCTCATCTTATCATTTGCATTGATTAGACGGAGGGAAAACATGTCGACGAAAACAGACAATCGCCATTTATATTTGAAAGTGATTGACCGTATTAAAGAAGATATTCAAACAGGCGTATATGCCGAAAAAGAAAAGCTGCCTTCTGAGTTTGAGCTCTCAAAGCTTTTAGGCGTGAGCAGAGCGACACTGCGTGAAGCCCTTCGTATATTAGAAGAAGAGAAGTATTTAATAAGAAGGCATGGTGTAGGGACTTTCGTCAACTCAAGACCGCTTTTTTCTACGGGCATTGAACAGCTGACGAGTGTCACGAAAATGATTGAGCAGGTCAATATGACGCCTGGTACTATCTTTTTATCCTCGCAAGAAGGGGACCCAACAGAGAATGATGTCATTCGTTTTCAATGTGATGAATCTGATGAGATTTTCTCAATGGAACGAGTGCGAACAGCAGATGGACAGCCAGTGGTTTATTGCTTAGATAAAATTCCAGTCAAGCATCTTCCCGCTTCCTTTACACATGAAGAAGAGTCGCTTTTTGAGCTGTTTGGAAGAGAACCACACAGCGGGATTAAATATGCAGTTGCTGACATTGAGCCAATTGGCTACCACGATCAGATTTCACCAATACTAGAATGTGATCCTGAAACAGCATTATTATTACTGAAACAAATGCATTATGATCAGGATGATCAGCCGGTCTTATACTCACTCAATTATTTTCGAGCGGATAAATTCAGCTTTCATGTGATACGAAAACGATTTTAACAAGCAGTCGCTTCCATAGGCGATTGCTTTTTGTTTGCCCATACATAAAACCCGTCAAACTTGCCACACTAAGTCTTAACAGTATATAGAATTGGGTGAATGATGTTGGGCGAGAAAACAGTCAGTAAAAAGAATATTATTGCATTATCATCAGTGCCTTTAATCATGACACTTGGGAACTCGATGCTAATTCCCGTATTGCCAGAGATAGAAAAGACACTCTCCATCACTTCCTTTCAAGTCTCCCTCATTATTACGGTATACTCTGTTGTAGCCATCTTATGTATTCCAATCGCCGGTTATTTATCGGACCGAATCGGGCGGAAAAAGGTGCTGCTGCCTTGTCTGTTAATCGCAGGACTTGGTGGGGCTGTGGCAGCAGTTGCCTCAACCATCATGACAGAACCCTACATGTGGATCCTATTTGGCAGGGTCCTTCAAGGTGTTGGCTCAGCAGGGGCAGCACCTGTCGTTATGCCGTTTATAGGAGATTTGTTTCATGATGATGAAGAAGTGAGTGCAGGACTTGGCGCCATTGAAACCTCCAACACAGCAGGAAAGGTTTTAAGCCCTATTATCGGGGCGCTTCTTGCTTCATGGTTCTGGTTTGTGCCGTTTTGGTTTATTCCGTTCTTTTCAATCATCAGCTTTCTCATGGTACTGTTCATGGTAGAGTCTGCGAAAAAACAGGAGGACCCGCCTACATTCAAAGAATTTTTAAAATCAACAAAGACCATTTTTAAGCATGAAGGGCGCTGGCTTTATGCCATTTTTGCAATTGGCGGTTTTATCATGTTTCTTCTTTTTGGTGTGCTCTTTTACTTATCTGATAACCTAGAGGCAGCTTATCAAATAAAGGGTGTCAAAAAAGGGCTGTTGCTTAGTATCCCGCTCCTTTTTCTATCCGTCAGTTCCTACGTTGCTGGGAAAACAATTGGAAAAGAAAAAGGGAAGATGAGAAT
This sequence comes from Bacillus pumilus, assembly GCF_003431975.1. Classification (GTDB taxonomy): domain Bacteria; phylum Bacillota; class Bacilli; order Bacillales; family Bacillaceae; genus Bacillus; species Bacillus pumilus_N. The sequence continues at coordinate 1,676,505 of NZ_CP027116.1, forward strand.
CTTTTTAATCGTCGGCATGGCCTTGTTATCACTTTCCTATATATTTTTATGGTGGAATCACAGTTTTTACGTATTGTTCGTCTGCTTAAGCGTTGGCGGTGTTGGCATCGGCATGGTGCTGCCTGCACTTGATGCCCTAATCACAGAAGGAATAGAAAAGGAGCAGTGCGGAACAATCACGTCATTTTACAGCAGTATGCGTTTTATCGGTGTCGCTTTAGGACCTCCGATTTACGCTTATTTGATGGATAAAGGGGACGCGATTGTTTTTATTCTCTCGACCATTTGCAGTCTCATTTCACTATTTTTGGTGCTCTTTTTCATCCAACCAGATAAAGAGGATGAAAGTGAACAATTAAAAACGGTCTAAACATAGAAAAAGACGGTATTTTGCCATCTTTTTTCTTTTTTATAAATTGACATGTAAAATTTTGATAGTTAAACTAATGTATAGTAATATCTTTTAAATTATCCCAATAAGGAGGTGCTCAAAAACATTCAATTTCTGTCCTTCTTTAGGCAGAAATTGAGCCCGCGTGATGATGATGATGTGTTTCTTCAACACGAAAAGACAATTGAATAGGTCATCCTGCCATTAGCACGTTGAAGGAGACACAGTCAGCACTTCAGACACGTTCAAATACAGCAAATTGATTGATGAACTAGAAGGAGCTTGAAGCAGCTATGTTGCAAATAATTAAAGCAAGATGGATTGTATTAGTGGTGTGGATGATAACAGCTGTGATTCTGTTTATTACTGCACCCAATTTAGAGGACTTAACAAGAGAAAAAGGGCAATTAAAGGTTCCGGAGGGGACACCGACGGCTGAGGCACTTCACTTATTGGATAAGCTATCAGATCATAACGGGAAAAAAGATACGGGTGTCATTGTATTCTCCGAACAACATCTGTTCCCTAATAAGGAGCAGGAATTAAAAAAGGCTTTATCTGCACTCATGACACATGCCCCAGACCTCCACATTGACGGAATTACTTCGTATTTTCATGTAGATCCGGACATTCAAAAACAACTTCTATCAAAGGATAAAAGTACACTTCTTGTTCCATTCAAATTCGACCACTACGAAATAAAAGCTGTGAAGATGAAAGAACAAATTGAGGAAGTTTTAAAGCCCTATCAAGTTTCATATGAAATGACGGGTCAAAAATTTGTGGATTCAGATGTCATTAAGAGCTCCCAGCAAGGTCTGAAGAAAACTGAACTTATTACGATGGTCTTTATTTTCTTTATTTTAATTATTGTGTTCAGATCGATTTTGGCACCTGTTGTTCCGCTTATTACGATCGGCATTTCTTACGCTGTCAGCCGGTGTATTGTGGCTTTTCTAGTAGAATATACGCAATTTCCTCTATCTAATTTTACTCAGATTTTTATGGTAGCTATTATGTTCGGTATAGGAACAGACTATTGTATTTTACTGTTAAGCCGTTTTAAAGAGGAGATTGGTCAAGGTCGTGATGTCAAAGAGTCAATTATCATCACATACAAATGTGCAGGAAAAACGGTCTTTTTCAGCGGGTTAGCCGTGTTAGTCGGCTTCTCAAGCATTGGATTTGCTAAATTCCAATTGTATCAGTCAGCCGTTAGTGTTGCTGTTGGAGTTGGCATTCTGCTGATTGCCCTTGTCACCATTGTTCCCTTTTTCATGTCTGTTTTTGGAAAATCTCTATTCTGGCCATCTAAAAGAGAAAACATTCGCCACCCGCAAAGTAAAATGTGGGAATGGGCGGGTCGCTTTTCATTTAAAAGGCCGCTGATCAGCCTAGGTTTAGTCGCATTGATTACAGTGCCTCCTATTCTGATATATGACGGCACACTATCTTATAACAGTCTAAATGAGATTGGCAAAAAGTATGAGTCAGTGTCTGCATTTAATACAATATCAGAGCAATTTGGCTTTGGTGAAGCGCTGCCTTTAAATGTACTTGTTGAAAGTGACAATGAGTTAGATAACCAAGAAAAGATTGTCATCATTGAGAAACTGACCCGTAAACTAAATGATATTGACGAAGTGAAAGCAGTCCGCAGTGTCACTCGTCCTGTTGGAAACGGGCTAAGTCAGCTTTATGTCACCTCTCAAGCAAAAGAACTTGGAGGAGAGCTTGGCAAAGGCCACGATGGAATCGGAAAAATTTCAGATGGATTAACCGAAGCAAATCTCGCCCTTCTCAAACAGAAACCCAAAATTCAAGAATCCGCTAAAGGAATTGATCAGCTGATTGATGGAACGAAAGCGATCAAAAGCGGAGTAGGCGAAGTAAGAGAGTCCCTGATCTCTTTAGAAGATGGGGTGAGGCGCAGTAAAGATGGTGTCGGCACCATTCGAAGTAAAATCCAAAAAGCGAAAAAAGAATTAGAGCAAGAATATCGCAGCAGTGAAGCGATGATTCAAGAGCTTAAGCGAGTAGTCAATACGCTGGACCGGCATGCAAAATCGAATCAGCAGTTGATAGCAACCATTCAAAAAGTAAAAAAATCCTACGAAAACGTTTCGTTTGAAGCACTTGAAAAACGTCTTCCGGAAGTAAAAGAGTTTGAAGAGTATAAAGAAATCAAGAAAGTGTTTAAAGACACAAAAGAAATGCTTGATCAAGCAGGGGATCAAATGAGTGAGTATGAAGAGGAAGCCTCTCTGTTTAAAGAAAAGATTAAGAAGGCAGATGCAGTGATTCAAACCTTTTCAAGCAAGCAAAAAGAAGTGAAACAGCAAGTGCGAGCACTCATGGAAGGGCTTGATCAAATTTATGATGGACTTGATCAAACAAATGAAGGACAAAAACAATTAATCAAAGAAATGCCTAAAATTGAAGATGGCGCAGATCAGCTGACAGACGGGCAAAAAGCCATTAAAAAAGGGTTTAATCAGCTTTCATCAAAACTTACATTATTAACAGATGGATTAGGTGAAAGTATTGAAGGGCTTGAGCAGGTCAAAAGTGGCTTCACCGAAGCGGATGGTTACTTAAAGCAGCTGCAGCAAGCACCAGATGAAGAAATAACAGGCTGGTTTATTCCAGAAGAGGTACTGAAACGTCATGAATTTAAGCAAATCTTTCAAACGTATATGTCTCCAGATCGTAAATTAACAACCTTTGAAGTCATATTAAATGTGAATCCATACAGTAATGAAGCGATGAAAGGTGTTGCGAAAATTGAAGACACCCTTGATCAATATTTACCTGTCAGCGGGCTTAAGAATGCAAATTATGGTGTGTCTGGTATCTCAAGTCTTAATGTAGATTTAAAAGAAACATCTGACGGTGACTTTATTCGAACGGTCATTTTCATGTTAATTGGTATCTTTATCATTTTAATTATATTATTACGGTCAATCGTCATGCCGATATACTTAACACTTTCACTCATTTTAACGTATTTTACATCCATCGGTTTAACTGAATGGATATTTAAAACATTTTTTGGCTACGATGGTGTCAGCTGGGCTGTCCCATTTTTCAGCTTTGTCATTCTTGTCACCCTCGGCATTGATTATTCGATCTTCTTGATGGATCGCTTTAATGAATGGAAGGGAGAGCATGTGCAAGCATCGATGATATCAGCGATGAGAAATATGGGTTCCGTCATTATTTCAGCAGTCGCGATATTAGCGGGGACCTTCGCCGCCATGCTGCCATCCGGTGTATTGTCACTTGTTGAAATTGCAACGGTCATACTCATTGGACTTTTATTATATGCGTTTGTTGTATTGCCACTATTTATCCCAGTCATGGTTCGTATTTTCGGTAAATGGAATTGGTGGCCCTTTAGAATGAAATAAAGACCGGCGTCTCTGCTTATAGCAGAGGCGTTTTTATTTCCTATCCTTTCCTCTGATTGATATAATGTCTATTAAATGGCTGTTTCACGTATATATCAGCTATGTTCTAATACATAATAAATAGGATGAACAAAGGAGGTTTCTCATGACGTACTTACAAGAGAAGACACTAGACACACCTGGTCTTCATACTCATATTGTCAAAACAGAAAAATTTAAAACTGTGACGATCCTTTTTAAAATGCTTGCGCCTCTATCCAAAGACGACGTCACCATGCGTTCTCTTTTCCCGCATGTGCTGTTAAGAGGAACAGAAAAAATGCCGAAAACAGGACAGCTGCGTGCTTATTTTGATGAGCTCTATGGTGCAACTGTTTCCGCAGACATGGCGAAAAAAGGGGAGAATCACATCATTACCTTCCGCCTGGAAATGGCGAATGAAAAATATTTAAAGGATCAAACTCCCTTACTAGAAAAAGGGATTGCTTTACTATCTGACCTATTATTCCACCCGTATGTTGAAGATGGGGTGTTTAGTTCGTTATATGTAGACCAAGAAAAACGCACATTAAAACAACGTATTCAAGCCGTGTATGATGACAAAATGCGCTACTCGAACTTAAGACTTGTGCAGGAAATGTGTAAAGGCGAACCGTATGCACTGCACGTTAATGGAGAAATGGAAGACATTGAAACGATCACATCCCACTCGCTTTTTAAAGCGTATGAGCATGCACTTCAATCCAACCAGCTGGATCTTTATGTTGTGGGAGATGTTGATGAGCAAGACATCAGCCGAATGGTCTCTCAATATTTCAAAACAAGTGAAAGAGAACCAGTCAAGCAACAGGCTGAATCAACAAGATCCCATCAAGAACCAAAAGAAGTCATTGATGAAGAGGACGTAAAGCAAGGCAAGCTGAATATTGGCTTTCGCACGCATACGACGATTGCAGATGACGATTATCCAGCGCTGCATTTGTTTAATGGTATATTCGGCGGCTTCTCCCATTCGAAGCTATTCATCAACGTTCGGGAAAAAGCAAGCCTTGCGTACTACGCTGTGTCTAGACTTGAGAGCTTTAAAGGGTTGATGATGGTCATGTCAGGAATTGAAGTCGGCAACTACCAGCAGGCGGTAGACATCATTAAAGAACAATTTAAAGCGATGCAAAATGGTGATTTTTCAGATGAAGTGATTGAGCAAACAAAGGCTGTCGTCAAAAACCAGCTGCTTGAAACCATTGATACATCTTATGGGACAGCAGAATATCTGTATCAGCATGTCGTTGTGCCAACAGGGGAAACCCTTGATTCCTTTTTAGACGCACTTGACCAAGTGACAAAAGAAGACATCATCAAAGTAGGTCAGAAAATTGAATGGGATACGACCTATTTTCTTAAAGGAACGGAGGGTGCTTCATGACAGTGAAAACAATTCAATTCGATCAGCTGCAAGAAACGGTCTATCACGAGAAAATGGAAAGCGGACTTGACGTCTACGTGCTACCAAAGCAAGGGTTTAACAAAACCTATGCGACCTTTACGACAAAATATGGTTCAGTCGACAACGAATTTGTGCCGCTTGGCAAAGAAGACATGATTCGAGTGCCTGACGGAATTGCCCATTTCTTAGAGCATAAGCTGTTTGAAAAAGAAGATGGCGACGTGTTTCATACATTTAGTAAGCAAGGTGCATCCGCAAATGCTTTCACAACGTTTACGAGAACGGCTTACTTGTTCTCAAGCACTTCAAATGTCGAGCAAAATCTTGAGACACTCATTGATTTTGTGCAAGAGCCATATTTTACAGAAAAGACGGTTGAAAAAGAAAAGGGCATCATTGGTCAAGAAATTAACATGTATGATGACAACCCAGACTGGCGTTTATTTTTCGGTCTGATTGAAAATCTATATCAAAAGCATCCCGTGAGAATTGATATAGCTGGAACAGTGGAAAGTATTGCTCCGATCACAAAAGATCATTTGTATGAATGCTATGAAACGTTCTATCATCCGAGCAATATGCTTCTATTCGTTGTCGGTCCTGTTGATCCGAAGCAAATATTAGATCAAGTCAGAGCGAATCAAGCGAAGAAGCCATTTACAGACCAGCCAGAGATCAAACGAAAAGACATCAATGAGCCTGAGGGTGTGTACAGGAAAGAATACGAACTTCCAATGAACGTACAAGGCTCGAAATGTATGTTTGGGTTAAAAACAAAAAATCCGCATAAAAAAGGAAGTCAGCTGCTAAAGCACGAGCTTGGGATGAATCTCATTTTAGAGACGCTGTTTGGCAAAAGCTCCTTACAATATGAACAGATGTATGAAAAAGGATTAATTGATGAAACCTTCAGCTACGACTATACGGAAGAGGGCGGCTTTGGCTTCACGTCAGTTGGCGGAGATACAAATGATCCTGATCAGCTGGCAAAAGAATTAAAAGAAACCCTTCTTCAAGCAAAGAACTTGATTTCAGAAGAAAAAATCGAGCTCGCGCGCAAGAAGAAAATCGGCAGCTTTCTAAAAGCCATGAACTCTCCAGAATACATTGCGAACCAATTCACTCGTTATGCATTTTTAGACATGAGTTTATTTGATGTCGTGACCATGCTTGAACAAATCAAATTAGCCGACATTCAGCAAATTATAGAAGAAGAAATTGATGAAGAACGGATGTCCGTCTTCAAAGTCGTCCCGAAAACAAAATAAATAAAAAAAGACAAACTCTGATCAAAAGAGTTTGTTTTTTTTTATGCCTCATTTGAAAAAAGCATGTGATTTATGAGGATTTTCATTGACAATCATTTTGTTCATTAGTTAAACTCTTTAATAGTTAAATACTTAAACTAAAAAGGAGCAGCGTATGGAACAAAATAAAATTGCACAGCTCATTCAGAGGTATGCAGACGTCTATCTCATGATGGAGAAAAAAGTATCGAGTATGATCACGGAAAAGCTTGATAAAGAGCTGACGCTCGATCAGTACTACTCGCTTCGATACATCAATTTACATCCCGGTTGTACATCAACGGACCTTGCAAATGTATGTAATGTGAACAAAAGTGCGGTAACATCCATGACCAATCGTCTGTTTACGAAAAACTATATTGTCCGCGAGCACGATCAAGCTGATCGAAGAAATGTTCATCTGTACGTTACGCCAGAGGGCAAAGATGTGGTCAGCCGAATGGAAAAGCAGCTTCAGGATCTCGTTCGATCTTATTTTGAAAAGCTGGAAGAAAAAGAAATGGAATCATTTATTCAAACATATGAAAAGATCTATCAAGTCATCATCGAAGAGGAGGCACAAAGTACTAATGAGAGCAATCATAAAGGGTAGATGGCTGATCACGATTCTATGGATCGTATTAGCGGCAGTGTTACTCATCACCGCTCCTAATATGGCGCAATTAACAAAAGAAAAAGGGCAAATTTCTGTACCAGACGGCTATCCGTCCTCATATGCGAATCAGTTATTAAAGAAAATGTCTGAAAACGGTGATACAGAAAAATCAATTGTCATTGTCTTTCAAGAAAAGAACATCGTAAAAGAAAGAGAAACATCTTTAAAAAAGGCAATGGAGATTTTAGAAAAAGATCAAGCTCTACATGTAGAGGACATCACATCTTATTTTGAAGCCAACAAAGATATCAAACAACAGATGCTCTCTAAAGATCGAACGACGCTCCTTGTTCCAGTTACATATGACTCAAACAAAATCAAAGCTTCCGATTTTAAAGACAGAGTCAATGAAAAGTTGAAGAGCTTAAACCTGACATTTGAAATGACGGGGCAGCCGTTAATTGATGATGATGTGATCACAAGTTCGCAGGAAGGTCTGAAGAAAACAGAGTTCATTACGATTGGGTTTATTCTCATTGTTCTTGTTCTTGTCTTTAGATCAGCTGTGGCGCCTTTCGTTCCGTTAGTCGCAGTGGCTCTGTCTTACTTGGTGAGCCAATCCATCGTGGCGTATTTAGTCAAATATCTCGACTTCCCGCTCTCGACCTTTACTCAAATCTTCATGGTTGCGATCATGTTTGGGATAGGAACGGACTACTGTATTTTGCTTCTTAGCCGTTTTAAAGAAGAGATCGCACACGGTAAAGATAAAATTGAAGCGATTCTCATTACGTATAAAACAGCAGGAAAGACCGTCTTATTCAGCGGAATTGCTGTCCTGATCGGCTTTACTTGTATTGGTCTTGCGCAATTCCAGCTTTATAAATCTGCTGTTGCAGTAGCAGTTGGTGTTGCTGTGCTCATTGTGGCACTTCTGACAATTGTTCCGTTCTTTATGGCGGTGTTAGGAAAGGTGCTATTTTGGCCGATTAAAGGTGATATTGCACACCCTCAGTCAAAAATGTGGGAAACAGCAGGCCGTTTTTCATTTAAGAAACCACTTTTCAGCTTATTAATCGTAGGAATCATTACCCTTCCGCCCATTCTTATGTATAAAGGAACGCTTTCTTATAACAGCTTAGATGAAATCGGTAATAAATACGAATCAGTCAATGCATTCAATACCATTTCTGATAAATTCGGGCCCGGTGAAGCACTACCAGCAACGATTGTCGTGAAATCGTCTGATCTGTTAGACAACAATAAAGGGCTGATTGCTGTTGAAAAACTCAGTCGTGCAATTGAACAAACAGATGGCGTAAGTAAAGTGAGAAGTGCGACACGTCCTGTCGGTAAAGGGTTGAGTGATCTATACGTGAAATCACAAGCAAAAGAACTGAATACCGGACTTGATAAAAGTAATGAAGGCTTGAAAAAAATCCAAGATGCACTGACGACAATGAGTCAATCCATTGAGGATCAAACGCCGCAAATCAAATCATCTGGAAAAGGCATTAACAAATTAATTTCTGGTACAGAATCAGTGCAAACGGGCATTCAAAACGTCGAAAAATCGTTAAGAAAACTGCAAAGCGGAATCGATCAAAACAAAAACGGTGTAGCAGAAATTAAAGAGAACATTAAAGGTGCGAAAAAAGAATTAACGGCTCAAGTCGCACAAGTGAATCAGCAAGTGTCGCTATATAAAAGCATTTCCAAAGAATTAAAGGCAGCATTAGCGCAGGTAGATACATCCTCCTCAGCGGCAGCGGATGTAAAAAAGTTAATTACACAAGCAAATAAACAATTTAGTACACTTGAAAAACAAATCCCGCAGGTAAAAGAAAATCAATCGTATCAAGCCATCAAAGCTTCATATCATGAACTTTCTACGACCTTGCAAGAAGGGGCGAAACAGGCAGACAGCTATGCCAAACAAGCGAAAGAAGCGAAAAAACAGCTTGAAGCAGCAGATGCCTTTATTGCAAAAGCTAGAGAGCAGCAAAAAGTCTTGACGAGTCAAATCGATGAGCTCATTGCTGGCTTAGACGCAATTGAAACTGGATTGGGTAAAACGTCTAAAGGTCAAGGGCAAATAGCTGATAATATGCCAAAGCTTGCAAATGGTGCCGGGCAAGTGATAGAGGGTCAAAAACAAATGAAAGAAAAGATTGGCGGCTTTGGAGATGACATGACCAAGCTGACAGATGGGCTGAACAAGAGCGTAAGCGGCTTAGAGAAAATTTCAAGTGGGTTAATGGGTGCAGGTGATTACTTAGACGAACTGAAAAATGCACCCGATCAAGACATGGCCGGCTGGTTTATTCCAAAAGACGTGCTGAAAAACAAAGCATTTAAGCAAGTATTTGATTCGTACATGTCAGATGACCGCAAGATGACTAAGATTGATGTCATTTTAGAAAAAAATCCATATGGCAATGAAGCCTTGTCCACGATCAAACAAGTAGAGGCTTCTGTCGAACGGGCACTTCCTGAAACAAACCTAAAAGATGCTTCATTCGGCGTTTCAGGTGTATCAAGTATGAACGCTGATTTAAAACAGCTCTCAGACCAAGATTTCAATAAGACAGTTCTTTACATGATGATCGGTATTTTCCTCATCTTAGTGATCCTGTTCCGTTCGCTTGTTATGCCGCTATACTTGGTAGGTTCACTTATTTTGACTTACTTTACAGCCATCGGAATGACAGAATTTATTTTCACCCACTTCTTCGGATATCCGGGCATTAACTGGGCGGTTCCATTCTTTGGATTTGTCATATTAATGGCGCTCGGGGTCGATTATTCGATTTTCTTAATGGAGCGGTTCAATGAATACAAAACAAAAGACATTCAGTTTGCGATGACCGAATCGATGAAGAATATGGGCTCTGTTATCATGTCTGCTGCTGTTATTTTGGCAGGAACATTTGCCGCAATGCTTCCTTCGGGTGTGCTGTCTCTCTTACAGATTGCAACACTTGTTCTCACAGGACTTTTACTGTACGCACTCGTTGTGCTACCATTGTTCGTACCTGTGATGGTGAAATTGTTCGGATCAGCTAACTGGTTCCCATTTAAACGAAAAGAATAGATATTTCAAATAGAAAGTAGGAATCCATGTGATGAGTCGTTGGGCGCTGATAACAGGTGCCAGTGGCGGGATTGGGCAGGCCGCAGCCAAAAAGCTTGCCCATGAAGGCTGCCACGTAATGCTCCATTATCACAAAAATGAGCAGGCAGCCGTAGCGCTTGCCGCTGACCTGGAAGAAACATGTCATATTCAGACGCATGTCGTTCAAGCGGATTTAGCTAAAATGGGCGGAGCTGATGAGCTCGCCAGCCGTCTGCCTGTATCTCCAGATATTCTTGTCTTAAATAGCGGTAAAAGTCATGTCGGATTAGTCACAGATACAGAAAAAGACGTATTAGCCAGTATGGTGCAGCTGCATGTCACAAGTCCATATGAGCTCACCCAAAACCTATTGCCTGCCATGATCCAAAAAAAAGCAGGACATATCGTTGCAGTCAGCTCGATATGGGGAGAAACAGGTGCATCGTGTGAAGTGCTGTACAGTATGGTCAAAGGTGCGCAAAATGCGTTTATTAAAGGTCTGGCGAAAGAGCTTGCTCCAAGTGGAATTAGAGCAAATGCTGTTTCGCCTGGTGCTGTTGATACAGACATGATGAAAAGCTTCACAAAAGAAGATATTGCCATGCTTGAAGAAGAAATCCCGCTTGGCAGGCTTGCATCACCTGAGGAGATTGCCGATGTCATTTGGTTTCTCGCCTCAAAACAGTCCAGTTATATGACAGGACAAATATTATCCGTTAATGGCGGCTGGTACTGTTAAAAAACGTGTATAATTCATCTCTCCATGACAAAAGCTATGGCTGTAATTCATCTTTTCGAATGGAGGAATCGACATGTCAGTACTTGAGAACTGGGACCATTGGAAAAACTTTTTAGGTGACCGTTTAAATCATGCGCAGGATAAAGGTTTAGAAGGAGATACCATCAATAACCTTGCGTATGAAATTGGCGGATATTTAGCTAACGAAGTTGAAGCAAAGAACGAGCAAGAAAGAGTACTTGCTGACCTTTGGAGCGTTGCATCAGAAGATGAGCAGCGTGCCATTGCCAATATGATGGTCAAGCTGGTTGAAAATAATAGCTCGCACTAAACAAAAAGAGGGGTCGTTTGTGCCTCTCTTTTTATTTTAACCGTTTAGCAACATTGTGCTTTCTAAAAATGTGAAAATGCTTTATGATAAAGGAAGGTAAAAATTTGCCACAATGAAGGGGGTAATATCATTTGGCAAAGCTCGAATGGTATTTTGAATATGAGATACAGGTAAACCGTCCCGGACTATTAGGAGATATATCTTCTTTAATGGGGATGCTTTCAATTAATATTGTGACAATTAATGGTGTTGATGTATCAAGACGCGGAATGCTTTTACGCTGTGACCACACAGATCAAGTGAAGCGCCTTGAATCAATTTTAAATACAATGGAAACGATAAAAGTAACAAAATTAAGACAGCCAAAGCTTCGTGACCGCTTAGCGGTTCGTCACGGCAGATACATTCAGCGTGATGCGGATGACAAAAAGACGTTCCGATTTGAAAGGGACGAGCTTGGTCTTCTTGTTGATTTTATGGCTGAACTATTTAAAAAAGAAGGACATAAGTTGGTTGGGATTCGCGGAATGCCGCGTGTCGGAAAAACAGAATCAATTGTAGCTTCAAGTGTATGTGCCAGCAAGAGATGGCTTTTTGTATCGTCCACTCTTTTGAAACAGACGATTCGAAGTCAGCTGATTGCGGATGAATACAGCCCAGATAACGTTTTTATCATTGATGGGATTGTGTCAACAAGAAGAGGTTCTGAGAAGCACTTGCAGCTTCTAAGAGAAATTATGAGACTGCCGGCAACGAAGGTGGTTGAGCATCCAGACATCTTTATTCAAAATTCAGAATATACAATGGATGATTTCGACTATATCATTGAATTGCGCAATAGTGCAGACGAAGAGATTACATATGAGCACGCTGAAGAACCACAAGTGTTTGATCATTCTGGTTTTTCTGGCTTCGATTTTTAATATGGTAATGGTAGGTGTTTGTGTTGACTGAATTGGGAAAACGGCTCGTTGAGGCCAGAGAGGAAAAAGGGATGTCGCTGGAGGATCTTCAGACGGTGACCAAAATCCAAAAGCGTTACTTGCTAGCAATCGAACAAGGAAACTATGATATTATTCCAGGTAAATTTTACGTCAGAGCGTTTATTAAACAATATGCCGAAGCCGTTGGACTGAATTCTGAGCAATTGTTCGAAGAGTTTCGTAAAGATGTTCCAAGCACGTATAACGATGAAGTATCTGATAAATTATCAACAATTAAGCCGCAAAGAGAACTTCCAAAGCCTGCTTCAAAAGTGCTTGAGTTGCTGCCGACCATTTTGATTATTGGAGGCGTCCTTGTGGTCATTGCGATCATCTATGTGATCGTGCAGGCGGTCAATCAAGACAGCGGACAGAAGAATCATCAGACAGCTCCTCAGCAGTCAGAATCTAAATACGAAGTATCTGAGGATTCATCTCTTGCAAAGGACCAAAAGAAAAAAGAGAAGAATTCTTCAGATGATGAAGAAAAACCTTCTGAAAAAGAGGATTCATCAAAAGATGATGAAACGGTCTCTTTAAAGGCGGCGAATACAGAAGGCTCTACGACAACGTATGAAGTGACGGGTGCAGATGAGATGGAGTTAACTATTTCTGCCACACAAACTTCATGGCTGCGCGTAAGAGACGAATCTGGAAAAGTGCTGAAGATGGGTGAACTAAAAGATGGCGAATCGTTTAAAACAGACCTATCTGAGCTCTCTCAAGTTGATATCCGTCTAGGTAATGCGTCAGGAATTGATATCAAGGTGAATGACGAGACGCTTAAGTACGAATTAGACCCTAAAAACACCATGACACAAAACATTGTGATTGTGAATAAAGGAAAGGAAAAGTCATCTTAAGCAAGTAGATGACTTTTCTTTTGTTCCTACTATTATATATACATAAAAAAATGGCTTTATTGGAGGATTGAATTTCATGTTTAACTTACCGAATAAAATAACTCTTTCTAGGATCGCCTTGATCCCTGTTTTTATGATCATTATGCTTGCACCTTTAGATTGGGGTGTTGCGCGCTTTGGCAGCGTCAGTATCGAAGTGACCCACCTTGTTGGCGCAATCCTGTTTATTGTCGCTTCCACAACTGACTGGATCGATGGGTACTATGCACGTAAGCTGAACTTGGTGACGAATTTTGGTAAATTTTTAGACCCGCTTGCAGATAAATTGCTTGTTTCAGCTGCTTTAATTATACTTGTTCAATACAACCTCACACCGGCATGGATGGCAATTGTCATCATTAGCCGTGAATTTGCTGTAACCGGTCTAAGACTTGTATTAGCCGGAGGCGGTGAAGTGGTAGCAGCCAATATGCTTGGAAAAGTGAAAACATGGGCGCAAATCATTGCGATTTCAGCCCTTCTATTGCATAACCTGCCGTTTGAACTTGTATCATTCCCGTTTGGTGACCTTGCGATGTGGGTAGCGGTGTTCTTCACGGTTGTCTCAGGCTGGGATTACTTTGCGAAAAACTGGGAAGCTTTAAAGAATTCTAATTAAAAAGGACGTGTACGCTTTGAAGTCAGAGAGAAAAGCAGAAATTATTGCAGTCGGATCCGAACTTTTGCTAGGGCAAATTACGAATACGAATGCACAATTCATCAGCAAACAGCTAGCTGAAATTGGTGTGAATGTTTATTACCACACAGCAGTTGGTGACAATCCAGAGCGTTTAAAAAAGGCCATTCAAGTGGCGCAGGAAAGATCTAATTTCATTATCTTCTCTGGTGGTCTCGGACCAACCAAAGATGATTTAACAAAAGAAACCATTGCGAGCACGCTTGGAAAAGAGCTCGTATTAAATGAAGAAGCGTTTGAATCCATTCAAGACTACTTTCGAAAGACTGGACGGGACATGTCACCAAATAACCGTAAGCAGGCACTCGTTCTAGAAGGATCCGATGTGCTCGTGAACCGGTTCGGGATGGCCCCAGGAATGTTTATTCAAGAAGAAGATACATTTTATGTGCTTCTTCCTGGGCCGCCAAGTGAACTGCATCCAATGTTTGAGAACGAGGCGAAGCCGCTGATTTCTGAGAAACTCGGTTTAAAGGAAAAAATCGTATCTGTTGTTCTCCGTTTCTTCGGAATCGGTGAATCACAGCTTGAAACAGACCTAGAAGATTTAATTGATGCTCAAACCAATCCTACGATTGCTCCTCTCGCATCTGACGGTGAAGTGACGCTAAGACTCACAGCGAAGCATGAGGATGAAAAAGAAACAGATCGTCTATTAAAAGAAACAGAAGCGAAAATTTTAGCGCGGGTAGGTGAGTATTTCTACGGATATGGGGATACATCACTTGTTCGTGAAGCTTCCAAAGCATTGCATGCGCACGGGAAAACTGTTGCAGCGGCTGAGAGTTTGACTGGTGGAATGTTTTCTGAATGGCTGACAGATCTTGAAGGCGCATCATCCATTTTAAACGGTAGTGTCGTTTGTTATACAAACCAAGTTAAACAGCAGGTGCTTGGCTGCCGGGAAGAAACATTGTCTTCCCATGGTGCTGTCAGTAAAGAGTGTGCTTTAGAGCTTGCTGAAGGGGTTAGAAAGCTGACCGGAAGTGATATTGGCATTAGTTTTACGGGTGTAGCAGGTCCTGATACCCATGAGGGTCAACCTGTCGGGAAAGTGTTTATTGGTCTATCCACAAAAGACCAGACGGACGTGTTTGAATGGATGTTTACAGGGAGCCGGTCAGGCATTCGAAAGCGTGCTGTGAAATATGGTTTGCATCACTTGCTTAACTTATTAAAAGAGAGTTAATTTTGTTTTTTGTTAGGTTTACTCCTTTATAAAAGAGTGTTTTTTCTAATAGAAACCACTTTTTTCTTAAGAGTTTGCCAAGAAAAAAATCGAATATGTGTTCGTTTTTTTCTTGGCAAATGACGTAAAACAAGGTATAGTATAGATAGTGGAATTGATAAAGGAGGAAACAATAGAATGAGTGATCGTCAAGCAGCCTTAGATATGGCTCTTAAACAAATAGAAAAACAGTTTGGTAAAGGCTCTATTATGAAACTAGGAGAGCAAACAGATACACGTATTTCAACAGTACCTAGTGGTTCGTTAGCACTTGATACTGCGCTTGGAATAGGTGGATATCCTCGCGGCCGTATTATTGAGGTATATGGTCCAGAGAGTTCTGGTAAAACGACAGTAGCACTTCATGCCATTGCTGAGGTTCAGCAGCAGGGAGGACAAGCTGCATTTATCGATGCGGAGCATGCGCTAGATCCAGTTTACGCTCAAAAACTAGGTGTCAATATTGATGAGCTATTACTTTCTCAGCCGGATACAGGGGAACAAGCACTTGAAATTGCAGAAGCTCTTGTACGCAGTGGGGCTGTTGACATTGTTGTTATTGACTCAGTAGCTGCACTTGTACCAAAAGCAGAGATTGAAGGAGACATGGGTGATTCACACGTTGGTCTTCAAGCTCGTTTAATGTCCCAAGCACTTCGTAAACTATCAGGTGCCATTAATAAATCAAAAACCATTGCTATCTTTATTAACCAAATTCGTGAAAAAGTTGGTGTCATGTTCGGTAACCCTGAAACAACACCAGGTGGACGTGCACTGAAGTTCTATTCATCTGTTCGTTTAGAAGTACGCCGTGCGGAACAGTTGAAACAAGGTAACGACATCATGGGGAACAAAACGAGAATTAAAGTGGTGAAAAACAAAGTAGCACCGCCATTCCGTATTGCCGAAGTAGACATTATGTATGGTGAAGGTATTTCGAAAGAGGGAGAAATCATCGACCTTGGAAGTGAACTAGATATCGTACAAAAGAGCGGAGCTTGGTATTCTTATCAAGAGGAACGTCTTGGACAAGGCCGTGAAAATGCGAAACAGTTCCTTAAAGAAAATAAAGATATCATGCTGATGATTCAGGAGCAGATTAGAGAGCATTACGGTTTGGATACAAACGGAGTGAAAGCTGAAGAAGAAGAAGGACAAGAGGAATTGGAAATTTAAAGACTAAAAGGCGCTGAAAAGCGTCTGAGATGGTTGACGAAGGGCTAAAATGATCTTGATTTTAGCCCTTTGTCTTCTTTTTATTGTGATAGAAAACCTTTGAAGTCTAGGAAAAGCGAGCGCCGGAGCGCAGACCTGACAACGAATGCGAGAATTTGTCTACACACTGAGACGCTGAAAAGCGTCTTTTTTTTACATTTACATGACAGGTAGCGGGGCAAAAGATCTGTCTTTGCTTGAAATAACGACTTCCGCCTCAGTCTGACTAGCTTGACAAGTATTTCCGACACAATTACAATGGGAATGTATCACTTGTTTTTCTTAACATGATTGATAACTAATTTAAACTTGACAAGGGCAGTGAGGATCTCATTCCCTGTGAAGGCCCTGTATGTTGAGACACAAAACAATGTACACGCCGACACTTTATTTGTAAAACCAAGTTCATAGCAAGAGGAGGTGAAAATATGTCGCCTACGATGTTTACGATCATCTCCATTTTGCTGAGCCTAATCTGTTTAGTTGTTGGCTACTTTGTTCGTAAAACCATTGCAGAAGCAAAAATATCCGGCGCAAGAAACATGGCCGAACAAATTGTTGAAGATGCAAAGCGTGATGCGGAAGCATTGAAGAAAGAAGCGCTCTTGGAAGCGAAAGACGAAATTCATTCGTTTCGTGTAGAGGCGGAGCAAGAAGTTCGTGAAAGACGTAATGAGCTTCAAAGACAAGAAAACCGTTTACTTCAAAAAGAGGAAAATCTTGATCGTAAAGACGAATCTTTAGATAAACGGGAGTCTCTGTTGGAGAAGAGAGATCATTCTCTGAATGAACGACAACAACATATTGAAGAGATGGAAAGCAAAGTGGATGATATGATTCGTTTGCAGAAAGCCGAGTTGGAACGCATTTCAAGCCTAACTCGAGATGAAGCGAAACAAATCATTCTGGACCAAGTTGAAAATGAGCTTTCCCACGACATTGCAGTCATGACGAAAGAATCTGAAAACCGAGCGAAAGAAGAGGCTGATAAAAAGGCGAAAAACATTCTTTCACTTGCGTTACAGCGTTGTGCAGCTGATCATGTAGCTGAAACGACGGTATCTGTAGTCAATCTTCCAAATGATGAGATGAAAGGGCGTATTATCGGACGTGAAGGACGAAATATCCGTACGTTAGAAACGTTAACTGGTATTGACTTGATCATAGATGATACACCTGAAGCTGTTATCCTATCGGGCTTTGATCCGATTAGACGTGAAACAGCGAGGATAGCTCTGGACAAGCTAGTCCAGGATGGCCGCATTCATCCTGCACGAATTGAAGAAATGGTGGAAAAATCACGCCGTGAAGTCGATGACTATATCCGCGAGATGGGTGAGCAAACGACATTCGAAGTCGGAGTTCATGGTTTACATCCGGACCTCATCAAAATTCTCGGTCGCTTAAAATTCCGTACAAGTTATGGACAAAATGTCCTGAAGCATTCAATTGAGGTTGCACATCTTGCAGGTCTCATGGCTTCAGAGCTTGGAGAAGATGCAAAGCTTGCAAAACGAGCAGGTCTTCTGCATGACATTGGAAAAGCCATTGATCATGAAGTAGAAGGAAGCCACGTAGAAATTGGCGTTGAGCTTGCGACGAAATATAAAGAGCATCCTGTTGTCATCAACAGTATTGCCTCTCACCACGGTGACCAAGAACCGACATCTATTATCGCTGTTCTTGTTGCGGCAGCTGATGCATTATCTGCAGCACGCCCTGGTGCAAGAAGTGAGACGCTTGAAAATTACATTCGGAGACTTGAGAAATTAGAAGATATCTCTGAATCTTATGAAGGTGTTGAGAAATCGTTTGCGATACAGGCTGGACGTGAAGTACGTATTATGGTGAAGCCAGATTCAATTAATGATCTTGAAGCTCACCGTCTAGCAAGGGATATTCGTAAGCGAATTGAGGACGAGCTCGATTACCCTGGTCACATTAAAGTGACGGTCATTCGAGAAACTCGCGCAGTAGAGTATGCAAAATAGAGCGGTGCGCTTAGCGCCGCTTTATTTTTTTGTGTAAATATGCAACACTGATAAGAAGATCATTCTAAAAGAGAAAGGGTTCAAAGCGCATGAAAATATTATTTGTTGGAGATATCGTCGGTTCACCTGGACGAGATACTTTAAAAGAATACTTGCCAAAGCTTAAGAAAAAATATCAGCCCCACTTTACCATTGTCAACGGCGAAAATGCTGCTCATGGAAAAGGTATAACTGAAAAAATCTATCATGAGTTGCTGCAAGCAGGAGCTGACGTGCTCACAATGGGCAACCATACATGGGACAAAAGAGACATTTTTGATTTCATCGATAATGCGCCAAATATGGTTCGCCCTGCCAACTTCCCGGAAGGCACACCTGGTAAAGGTCTCACGTTTATAAAAAAACAAGGAAAAGAACTGGCTGTCATCAACTTACAAGGACGTACTTTTTTACCGCCGATTGACTGCCCATTTCAAAAAGTGGATGAATTGATTGCGGAAGCATCAAAACGTACACCGTTTATTTTTATTGATTTTCATGGTGAAGCCACAAGTGAAAAACAAGCGATGGGCTGGTATACAGATGGCCGTGCATCATGTGTCGTTGGAACGCATACACATGTACAAACTGCTGATAACCGCGTTTTGCCAAAAGGAACTGCGTATATTTCAGATGTTGGCATGACAGGACCTTATGACGGCATTTTAGGTGTTGATCGGGAAACGATTATTAAACGATTCAAAACGAGTCTTCCCGTCCGTTTTGAAATTGCTGAAGGCCGCACGACATTAAGTGCAGTGATCGTAGAAATTGACGAACAGTCGAAAAAAGCTGTCAAAATTGATCGAATTTTGATAAATGATGACCATATTTTCTTTGAATAAATGTTCACATATTTATTTCAGAAAAATATTAATCAGAAAGAAGGAATATGCGCCCTCTATCGTGAATATAGTAAAAATGGTAGGTAGCCTGCTATTTTTGAAAAACATTTTGGGGATGGATTTTCAAAAATAAGCATCATCTAACAAAGATTGTTCTAATGAACACTCACTTATCCATTGTAAATTTAAGGGGGAGCAGAAATGGAAATTTTAAAAGTTTCAGCAAAGTCAAATCCGAATTCAGTAGCAGGAGCATTAGCTGGCGTTTTACGTGAACGCGGTGCAGCGGAAATACAAGCAATCGGTGCTGGAGCGCTGAATCAGGCGGTCAAGGCTGTCGCCATTGCAAGGGGATTTGTTGCGCCAAGCGGAGTGGATTTGATATGCATTCCAGCATTTACTGATATTCTTATCGATGGAGAAGAAAGAACAGCAATCAAATTGATTGTGGAGCCACGATAATTCTAATTTTATTATTTTCAACCTGCTTACATCATGTAAGCAGGTTGTTTTTGTTTACCACTATACATTTCTTATATAACATATTCAGTTCATGAAATAGATAAAAATGACATATTAGAGCTTGCATTTTTTCACCATGATGATAAATTAAGATTAAGTTGAAAATACTTCATCAAAAATAAATATTTAAGTAGGTGAAATAATGTTTGAAGCTTTTTTGAAAAGAGGGAAGCTTGTTTTTATTTTATTCTTTATCGTTCTCATTGCTGGCGGCTATTTATTCACGCAGCTTCCTAAACGAGAACTGCCGGAATTCCAAGCGAATCTCGTCACGATTTCTACCGTGTTTCCCGGTGCGGATGCAAAACAGGTGGAAAGTGATGTAACGAATAAGCTGGAATCAGCCTTATCTGATCTCAATGGTATAGAGAAAACGAGCTCAGTTTCTGCCATTGGTTTTTCAAACATTGTGCTTGAAATTGACGATCAGGCTGACTTTCAAAAAGTAGCAAGCCAAATTAAGAATGAAACAACGAGTGTCGCATCCTCGTTTCCTGAAGGGGTGATGGAACCGGATATAAAGGACGAGTTCGGCAGTGTGCCGGTGGGGTCTTATATGGTAGTGGCGGGCCAATCCGGTGACTTAGCAAAAAGTCAGAAGTCGCTGCGTGCATTGAAGAAAAAAGTAGAGGACATCAAAGGAGTAGACAGTGTCGTTATCAAAGGCTTCAATGACAAACAAGCGGTATTAAACTTGGATTCAAGTAAGCTGGAGAATGAAGGATTAAATGTAACGGAAGTCACAAATGCCATCAATCAGGAATTTGACACATCTCCACTTGGTGATATTCGGGCAGGCGGCGAGAAGGTCAAGCTGTCTATAGATGCCTATGACCGTTTGGATCAAGTGAAAAAAATTGAGCTTTTCTCCAAAACGAACCGTGAACCGGTCACAATCAGTCAGCTCGGCAGCTTAAAAGAAGTAGAAAAAGAGAAAAGTGACATTGTTTCGTATAACGGAGAGCCTGCCTATTCATTTACTGTGAATATCAAACCAGGGCTTGATATTCCTAACATGTATGACAAAGTCAGTGATGTCATTGAGAAAGAGAAGCAGCTTCCAAATGGAGTGAAGTGGGTAGACTACTATTCACAAAAAAGCGATGTGGATGCCATTTTTAAAGATTTAATGAAAGAGGCCATTGTTGCGATCATCGCTGTCATTATCGTCACCACACTTGGTCTCACCATTGGTGGTGCGTTTATCGTGTCACTTGCCATCCCATTATCCATCACGATCGGGACGATTCCACTGCCGTTTTTACAAGTGGACCTCAATCAGATTTCGATTATCGGCTTTATCATAGCGTTAGGAATACTTGTCGATGATGCGATTGTCGTCAACGATAATATTTTAAGGCAAATGAAAACTTATGAAAGTCCGCTCAAAGGAACAATTGCAGGGGTGAAAGAAGTCGCGGGTTCTATTTTGACATCAACACTAGCTGTTGTGTTTGCCTTCTTGCCACTTGTTTTTCTATCTGGTGCGAATGGTTCATTTATTCGAGCATTACCATCTGTCCTAGTGACAACTGTGCTTGCATCCATGGTGATTTCATTGACGCTAGTGCCAGTCTATCAATACACCGCGAATCGGAAAAAAAAGAATAAGAAGATTCAAAAAGAGCCGGGATTCCTAGGAAAACCATTAAAAAAATTAGCTGACTTTTATGCAGATCGTGTGCTGACAAAGATTGTAAAGCGTCCGCTACTCATTGGCTTTAGTGGCCTTCTTGTTGCGACACTTGCCTTTTTACTGATTTTCGTCACACCCTTTGAATTTTTCCCTGCGGCGAATAAAAAAGAGGTCGTTGTGACTGTCACACTTCCAAGCGAAACAACATTAGACAAAACAAATGAAACTCTAGAGAAAATAGAACAAGAAATTAAACAGCAGAAAGGCATTGAAGAAACGTCTATTTTTGCAGGTGGTGGTCTGCCGAACCTGTTTAATGAAAGTATCTCAAATGCAAGTGATCACACGGGTCAAATTGTTGTGAGAGTAGACAATGATCAGATGACGAGTAAACAATTGATCGATCGTATGACAGAGCCTTTGCGTAAGAAATTCAAAGAGGCGGATCTTTTTATGAAAACCATTGTTCAAGGACCGCCAACCGGTGCGCCAGTGACTGTAACCATTGCGGGTGACTCTTTTTCTAAACTCATTGATGTCAAAGAAACACTCACAAGTGAAATGAAAGAAAAAGGAGCGAGCTTGATCACCGACGATGTCAATCAGCCGGTAAATACGATCTCCTTTGAATTAAACCGTGAAAGAATGGTAGAAGATGGACTAAGTGCTCAGTTTATTAGCAGACAGCTTGGTCTTGTCACAGAAGGGATGCCATTAGGTACCTTTAAACAAGGAACGGATGATATTGATTTAGTCGTCAAGCAGGATATAAAGACACATCAAAATGGCTTAAGGCTAAAAGAAATAAAAGTGCCTGTGAATTCAAATGAAGGTGGTATACCTTCACTCGAGCCGCTTAGCCGATATGTAAAAGAAAAAGAAACAGAGCAGTACGAAAGCATTCCACATGAAAATGGAATTCCGACCATTACGCTAAAGGCATATCCTGGCTCGTCAGACTCGTTTAAAGACGACATGAAAGAAGTCGTCAATCAGGTAGGATCAAGTGATGCAGCAAAGGATTTGACCATTTCTCAAGGTGGAGAAAATGAAAATCAAACCCAGTTCTTTATTGAAATTAGTCTCTTGTTTGGGGTGGTCTTGCTGCTCATTTATGTGACCATCGCTTTCCAGTTCAATTCATTGATGCTTCCACTATTAGTTCTAGGTACAGTTTACTTAGCGATATCTGGAGCCGTTATCGGCCTGTTTGTCACACAAACGCCGTTCAGCTTTATGGCAACAATGGGAATTGTCTCATTAGCTGGTATCGTGGTTCGAAATGCGGTTGTCTTGTTCGAATTTATTGAGCAGCGGCGTAAGCAAGGATTCGATCAACAGACAGCTGTCATTGAAGCGGGAAGAGCAAGGATTAGACCGATTTTGCTTACAGCATTTACGGCACTTGTCGCCCTTATGCCTGTAGCATTAAGTAATGATCCGCTCTTTAAACCGCTGGCCATCTGCATTGTATCAGGCGTATTTTTCTCTACAATTTTGACACTACTCATTGTGCCAGCCTTATATATTACCGTTTCAAAAAGACGGTGACGAAAAAAGCAAATCTCCTTTTGTTCGGGGATTTGCTTTTTTATGTGAAGTAACTCTGTTATGATGTGGATAAAAAAATAAATTTGAGCTCGTTTCAATGATTAGACCCATTTGTCACTTCAGTAAACGGAACTACGTTTGAACAATTGATCATTCAATTCATAACACTTTATTTCTATAAGGGAGGGGCTTTTTTTGGGCAAGCGGAGCATTTATAAAAGTGAAGGGAAAAAGCTTATTACTCAACATTATGATGATTATCTAAAGTCTTTTGATTTTGATGTTGAGCAGATTAATGTTGATACAAGTTATGGGAAAACGCATGTACTTATAGCAGGACCACCGGAAGGGAAACCTCTTTTTATATTTCAGGGTGGTAATTGTATAAACCCGATGACTTTATCATGGTTTTTACCTCTCATAGACAAGTACAGAATATATGCTCCAGATACAATTGGTCATCCCGGATATAGCAGTGAAAATAGAATGTCAGCAAAGGATAATAGTTTTGCCCAGTGGATCAAAGAACTAATGGATTACTTTAAGATCGATCGAAGTGCATTTGTTGGTCCGTCATACGGGGCAGGTATTATTTTGAGATTAGCTGCATTTATGCCGGACAAAATTGACTGTTCTGTTTTGGTCTCACCTGCAGGCATAAGTTTAGGCTCTAAGTTTAAAATGATACAACGTATTTTAATTCCATTAGTCTTGTTTAAAGTAACTTCCTCACAAAAATATCTCAATAAAATCACTGATATAATGTCAGATCATAGCATGAGGGAAATGGATAAAAAATTGATTGGTGATATATTTAAATATATTAGACTTGAACAAGAAATGCCCGAGTTAACAACGAAAGAAGAATTAACATCCTATCGTTCTCCCACTTTCATCATAGCAGGAAAAAAGGATATCTTTTTTCCTGAAAGTTCATTAAATAAAGTAGCTAGTGACATCATTCCAAATTTAATTGCATTTAAGACATACGATATGGGACATTTCCCATCTGAAGAACATCTGTTACACATGAACCGTGATATTGTAGAATTTTTAAAGAAGTACTACTAAATCTTTAATCTAGGGAACTTCATATTCATATGAGGTTCCCTTTCGTTTTTAACATCTTTTTTTAAAAAATATGCAAAAAATTCTGTGGAGTGTTCATTTGTCTTTATACAGTAGACAGTGGTATTTACGACTAAAATAAGACGTGTTAAAATCTCATTGGGAGAAGTTTTTTAACAAAGGGGTTGTACGTCATGTGTGGAACGATGAAAGCAATTGTTAAAAAAGAAAGCGCTTACGGAGCGGTGCTGATGGAGAGGCCGATTCCAGAAATCAATGATCATGAAGTATTGATTGAAGTAAAAGCCACTTCGATATGCGGAACAGATGTGCATATATATAATTGGGATGACTGGGCAAAGGGGAGAGTCAAAGCGCCCTACATTTTCGGACATGAATTTACAGGGGAAGTTGTCAAAGTAGGGAAGCAAGTCTCACGTGCAAAAGTAGGGGATTTTGTATCGGCAGAGACGCATGTTGTATGTAATCAGTGCTATATGTGTTTAACTGGTCAGCAGCATTTGTGCAGTGAAACGAAAATTTTAGGGGTAGACATTGATGGCTGTTTTGCTGAGTATGTCAAAGTACCTGAACAAAATGTGTGGCACAATCCAGCTCAAATGCCGGTGGAGCTTGCGTCTATCCAAGAGCCGCTTGGAAATGCTGTTCATACAGTGCTGCACACGCCTGTTTCAGGTAAGTCAGTGGCGATTTTTGGCTGTGGGCCCATCGGTTTAATGGCAGTTGCCGTCGCAAAAGCATCCGGGGCTGTCCAAGTATTTGCTGTTGATCAAAACGAATACAGGCTGGATCTTGCCCGGAAAATGGGGGCTGACCATATCGTGGATATCGGAAAAAATGATCCTGTTGAGATCATTAAGCAGTTCACGCGGATGGAAGGGGCAGACGTGATATGTGAGATGTCAGGACATCCAGTTGCCATTAATCAAGCACTCGAAGCTTGTGCAAATGGAGGAAAAGTCAATATACTAAGCTTGCCAGAACGGCCAGTAACCATTGATATTACGAATCAAATTGTTTTTAGGGGATTAACCGTGCAAGGGATCACAGGGAGAAAAATGTTTGAGACGTGGCGTCAAGTATCTGAGCTATTAAGAACGAATACCATCGATGTCCAGCCAATTGTCACCCATACACTTCCATTTGAACAGTTCGAAAAGGGATTTGAACTCATGAGAAATGGGACGTGCGGAAAGGTCGTACTGATGATGCCATCATATCAAAGGGGGAAAAAATGATGAAAGAATTCACGTATTTACAAGAAGAACTGGAAACTATGAAGCAGCAAGGCACCCACCAAACATTGAAAGAAATTGACTCAAAACAATCATCCACAGTGACATTAAATGAACAATCCGTCATACAGCTCTCCTCAAATAACTACTTAGGCCTCACCTCACATCCTAGGCTGATGAAAGCAGCAAAAGAGGCGATTGATGAATTCGGTGCAGGAACAGGTTCTGTGCGAACCATCGCCGGCACAATGACGATGCACGAACGTCTTGAAAAAAAGCTCGCTGCATTTAAAAAGACAGAGGCAGCCCTTGTGTTCCAATCGGGTTTTACAACGAACCAAGGGGTGTTATCAAGTATCCTGACAAAAGATGATATTGTTATTTCAGATGAATTGAATCACGCCTCAATCATTGACGGCATCCGGTTAACGAAAGCAGATAAAAAAGTATACGGTCATTCTAATACGGAAGAGCTTGAGAAAATTCTAAAAAAATCTATGAATTACCGCGTCCGCCTCATCGTCACAGACGGTGTGTTCTCAATGGATGGAGATATTGCGCCACTTCCTGAGATTGTCAGGCTCGCAGAAGCATATGATGCATTTGTCATGGTAGACGATGCGCATGCCTCGGGCGTGCTTGGCGAAAATGGCCGCGGGACAGTCAACCATTTTAAACTTGATGGCAGAGTGCACATTCAGGTTGGGACACTTAGTAAGGCTGTTGGAGTGCTAGGTGGCTATGTAGCAGGCTCAGCAGTTTTAATCGATTATTTAAAACATAAAGCAAGACCGTTTTTATTCAGCACCTCGCATCCGCCGGCTGTGACTAGAGCGTGTGAAGAAGCGATTGAAGTACTGTTAGATGAACCGGAGCGAATTGGCACGCTTTGGGAGAACGCCGCCTATTTTAAAGAAAAGGTCGTCAGCCTTGGGTTTCAGGTTGCACCGACAGAGACACCGATTATCCCCATTATGATTGGAGACGAAGCCCTTACTTTCCGCTTTTCAAAGGCCTTAATAGAACGAGGCGTGTTTGCTCAAGGCATCGCCTTCCCAACTGTGGCAAAAGGAAAAGCGAGAATTAGAGCCATCATCACCGCAGAGCACACAAAAGAAGAACTAGACCGTGCACTGACAATCATCGAAGAAGAAGCAAAAAAACTGAACATACTTGATTGAGAGAGCGCAGGCTCTCTTTTTTTGCGTTATTCTTTCCATATTTCATCAAATCTACCGTTTGTTATGTATAATGTATGTAAATAGATCTATTGAGGTAAGTGGTGAGAAAAATGTTATTTAATAATGAAGAGTTTTATGAGCAATGTTTAGATTATAAGAACAAAGGAAGAACAGATAAGAATCACCCTTTTCACAAAATGTTTAATAAAGAAATCCCAAATAAACTTCAATATGAATTAGAAAAACGTCAAATGAGAAATTTGGATAGAATTGATATTAAAGCATCAACAGGAAATGGAAAAGTAGCAGAGTGTTTTTGGATTGCATTATTAGACAGGCGATTAACCACGAATTCTAATTCTCAAAAAACAACTACACAAAAAGGGATATTTATTGTTATTTTATTTGCAGAGAACGGGGAAGATTTTTATTTAACCATTGAAACTGGAACTGAAAATCTATCTTTATCTGAAATTAAGGAAGAGGCAGCTATTTGGAGGAAGCGGCTACAGCCAGAATTAGAGTACCATAAAAGACTAGAGGGATTTTATATAGGTGATTTCTATTTGGGCAAATCATTAAGACCTAAAAAATATGTGGCAAGCTCATTGGTCTTTAAAAAGTATAGTATTGATCATTTTGACCATCATCAATTAATAGAAGATATCAATTCTTTAAATGAGTTTTTTTATGATTTTGTTTACGAAGTATATTTGGATCAGGACCTTGTTCCAAAAATAGAACATCAGAACAAATTTAGGAGAAAAAGAATCATTCATAGAGATGTTTATAAACAATTAAGAGAAGAAAGAGCAAAGCAAAATGAAGAGACAGGTAGAATAGCAGAGAAATTTGTTTATGATATGGAAGTAGAGCAATTAAAAGCAGTGGGTCAGGAGCAACTAGCTGGAGCTGTCAATTGGGTGGCTGAAACGGAAGATGGTCATGGATTTGATATTAAATCTTATTACCCCGATGGAAAAGAAAAACTCATAGAAGTCAAAGGGTCTAAGCTGTCTCATCAAGACTTTCCATTCTTCTTATCTGAACAAGAAAAAATGGTAGCAGAAGAGGAAAAAGAAGCATATGTCATTACTTTAGTTGAGAGTGTTGGTACAGACCAGATGAAGGTTGTCAAAGAAATACAAAACCCTTTAGGCAAAGACTATTTACATCTGAAACCTACTCAATATTCTTGCAGAATTCGTGTGGATTGAAAAGTGATGTCACATATGAATTTATTTTCAATTCATCACAAAATAGTCTATACTGTAGGGTGGAGCTTGGTTTGAAAGGAGTACAAATTCATGAATGAAGAGCAGAGAAAAGCGAGTGGACAAGTAAGTTCATCGGACAAAAAATCCGAGAAGGACTACAGCCAATATTTTGAAGCTGTGTACATTCCGCCTTCCTTAAAAGATGCAAAAAAACGGGGTAAAGAAGAAGTCGAATACAATCAATTTCAAATTGACGAGCGGTTTCAAGGGTTAGGGAACGGCCGCAAGTTTTATATTCGCACATATGGCTGTCAAATGAACGAGCATGACACTGAAGTGATGGCCGGGATCTTTATGGCGCTTGGTTATGAACCGACAAACTCAACGGAAGATGCAAATGTCATCTTGTTAAACACGTGTGCGATTCGCGAGAATGCAGAAAACAAAGTGTTCGGAGAGCTCGGTCATTTAAAAGCATTAAAGCGTGAAAAGCCTGATTTAATCTTAGGTGTCTGCGGATGTATGTCGCAAGAAGAATCTGTTGTTAACCGTATTTTGAAGAAACACCCATTTGTTGACTTAATTTTCGGTACACACAACATTCACCGCCTGCCAGAGCTATTATCTGAATGCTATCTTTCAAAAGAAATGGTCATTGAGGTTTGGTCAAAAGAAGGCGATGTCATTGAAAACCTTCCGAGAGCCCGACAAGGGAAAATTAAGGGCTGGGTGAATATTATGTACGGATGTGATAAATTCTGTACATACTGTATCGTCCCTTACACGCGTGGTAAGGAAAGAAGCCGCCGCCCTGATGAAATTATTCAAGAGGTCAGACGCTTAGCAGTAGAAGGATATAAAGAAATTACCCTTCTCGGTCAAAACGTGAATGCGTACGGAAAAGATTTTGAAGACATGGAATATGGTCTTGGCCACCTAATGGATGAGCTGCGTAAAATCGATATTCCACGTATCCGTTTTACAACAAGCCACCCGCGTGACTTTGATGATCATCTAATTGAAGTGCTTGCTAAAGGTGGAAACCTTCTCGATCATATTCATTTGCCAGTTCAATCAGGAAGTTCTTCTGTGCTGAAACTCATGGCAAGAAAATACGACCGTGAACGTTACCTAGACCTTGTGCGCAAAATCAAAGAAGCCATGCCAAATGCTTCATTAACAACCGATATTATTGTTGGGTTCCCAAATGAGACAGATGAGCAGTTTGAGGAAACTCTTTCCCTTTATCGTGAGGTTGAGTTTGATGCGGCTTATACGTTCATTTACTCTCCAAGAGAAGGAACGCCAGCAGCGAAAATGAAAGACAACGTGCCAATGCGTGTAAAAAAAGAACGTCTGCAGCGCCTGAATGCACTCGTAAATGAAATTTCTGCGAAAAAAATGAAGGAATATGAAGGGCAGACTGTCGAAGTACTAGTTGAGGGTGAAAGTAAAAACAACCCTGACATCCTAGCCGGATATACAAGTAAAAGCAAGCTTGTGAATTTTAAAGCACCGAAAGAAGCGATTGGCAACATTGTCAAAGTGAAAATCACACAAGCCAAAACTTGGTCTCTTGACGGAGAAATGGTTGGAGAAGCTATCGAGGTGAATTAAAATGACACTTTATTCAAAAAAAGAGATTGTCGAGCGCGCAAGAGAGCTCGCTAAAATGATTTCTGAAACTGAAGAAGTTGATTTCTTCAAAAAAGCAGAAGCGCAAGTCAATGAAAATACAAAAATTTCGACGATCATTAATCAAATTAAGGCGCTTCAAAAACAAGCGGTGAATTTAAAGCATTACGGTAAGCATGAAGCTTTAAAACAAGTCGAAGAAAAAATCGATGCTCTGCAAGAAGAACTGGATGACATCCCGGTGATTCAAGAATTTAAAGAATCACAAGTGGAAGTGAATTCCCTGCTTCAGCTCGTAGCGCATACGATTTCTAATCAAGTAACGGATGAAATCATTCTTTCAACCGGCGGTGACCTCTTATTAGGAGAAACCGGTTCAAAAGTAAAAAACTCATCACCAAGTTGCTCCATTAAATGAGGAAACCCCGCAGATGCGGGGTTTTTTGCTTTGCTACCATCATTTGTTGAAAAAAAGAAGAAAACCACTACTTCATGCTTTATCATCCTCAAATCTCTCACTCTCCAACTTTTCCAATTTTCAAGGCAAGTTTATGGGCGACCATGCATACACTGAAACAGAAATGAATTTAATTGAACATGAGTTCAAAATCGTGACACACTAGACGAATGCCCAGCATAAGATAAAACGATCAAGAACAAGGAGGCATGCCGGAATGTCTGAATACAGAGAGATTATTACAAAAGCGGTGGTTGCAAAAGGGAGGAAATTCACCCAGAGCACACACACCATTTCTCCATCGCAAAAACCAACCAGCATCCTAGGTGGTTGGATCATTAATCATAAGTATGATGCTGAAAAGGTCGGTAAAACGGTTGAGATTGAAGGAACATTTGATATTAACGTATGGTACTCTTACGCGGACAACACAAAAACAGAAGTCGTGACAGAACGAGTGAAATATGTAGACATCATCAAACTGAGGTATAAAGATAAAAATTTCCTTGATGATGAGCACGAAGTGATTGCCAAAGTGCTGCAGCAGCCGAATTGCTTAGAAGTGACCATTTCTCCAAATGGTAATAAAATTATCGTTCAAGCAGAGCGTGAATTCATTGCTGAAGTGGTAGGAGAAACCAAAATTGTTGTAGAGGTCAATTCAAGC
This sequence comes from Bacillus pumilus, assembly GCF_003431975.1. Lineage (GTDB taxonomy): Bacteria > Bacillota > Bacilli > Bacillales > Bacillaceae > Bacillus > Bacillus pumilus_N. Next base: position 1,706,930 of record NZ_CP027116.1, read on the forward strand.
TGGAAAGAAAAAGATGATCACGAGTGGGAAGAAGAAGTGGATGAGGAGTTAGAGGATATTCATCCAGAATTCCTACAGGGTGATCCAGAAGAGTAATTGATGACTAGGGCGCATATCCCCCTAGTTTTTTTGTGCCCTATCTAGGAGAAAAAAGGCTTTTTTTTATGCTATAATGAAAGATGGTATGAATTCGAATGTAATATAGTGAGGGATTAGAAATATGGCAAGTTATACGCCCATGATACAGCAATATTTAAAAATCAAGGCAGAATATCAAGATGCCTTTTTATTTTTTCGCTTAGGCGATTTTTATGAAATGTTTTTTGATGACGCAAAAGAAGCGGCACAAGAACTAGAAATTACACTAACAAGCAGAGATGGCGGAACCATTCCAATGTGCGGCGTGCCTTATCATTCTGCTGCTGCATACATAGAACAATTGATTTCAAAAGGCTACAAAGTTGCCATTTGTGAGCAGGTGGAAGATCCTAAAACGGCAAAAGGTGTGGTCAAAAGAGAAGTCGTTCAACTCATTACACCGGGTACGGTGATGGATGGTAAAGGCTTGAGTGAAAATGAAAACAACTTCATTGCGTCTGTTACAAAGTTTGAAAAGGGATATGGACTTGCGCTATCTGACTTATCGACAGGTGAAAACATGGCGGCTTCCATCGATCGACTAGATGAAGTGGTGTCTGAAATTTATTCTGTCGGTGCAAAAGAAATTGTAGTGTCAAAGCAGCTCGATGAGGAAACGGTCAAGACGTTAAAGGAACGCTGCCAGGCGACGATTTCATATGAGGATCGTGATGAATTAATCGATGAAGCTGAGCGACTCGTGTCCCGTCTCAATGATCATCTAAGACCAGCCTTCTTCAAACTATATGCGTATTTAAGAAGAACGCAAAAAAGAAGTCTCGATCATCTTCAGCAAGTTCAAGTGTTTGCGCTTGAACAAACAATGAAAATTGATCTTTACTCGAAGCGAAATCTTGAATTAACAGAGACGATCCGGTCAAAAAGCAAAAAGGGCTCTTTGTTATGGCTGCTAGATGAAACAAAAACAGCGATGGGTGGAAGATTGCTCAAGCAGTGGATCGACCGGCCGTTAATTCGTCTTTCGCAAATTAAGGAACGTCAGGAAATGGTGCAAATTCTCATGGATCATTTCTTTGAGCGAGAGGATCTGCGTGAACGGTTAAAGCAAGTATATGATCTCGAACGTCTAGCTGGCCGCGTTGCATTTGGCAATGTAAATGCCCGTGATCTCATTCAATTAAAGGAATCCTTAAAACAAGTACCCGCCATTAAAGAGCTTGTGCATACACTTCCAGAGGAAATGGCGAAATCAAGAGCGAACAATATTGACCCCTGTGGTGACTTACTTGATTTATTAGAAGCTGCGCTTTATGAGAATCCACCGATGACATTAAAAGAAGGCAATTTGATTAAAGACGGCTACAACACAAAATTAGATGAATACCGTGATGCCAGCCGAAACGGGAAGGACTGGATTGCACGACTTGAACAGCAAGAAAGAGAATATACAGGCATTCGCTCTTTAAAAGTCGGGTTTAATAAAGTATTTGGCTATTATATTGAAGTGACACGAGCGAATACGCATTTGCTGGAGGAAGGGCGTTATGAAAGAAAGCAAACGCTCGCCAATGCAGAGCGGTATATTACACCTGAATTGAAAGAAAAAGAAGCGCTGATTCTTGAAGCAGAATCAAACATTAGCGAATTGGAATATGAACTGTTCTCAGCTCTTAGAGAACAAGTAAAAGCCTATATTCCGAGATTACAGCTACTCGCAAAACAAATGAGTGAGCTGGATGCACTCCAATGCTTTGCGACTGTCAGTGAAAAGCGCCGATATATTCGTCCGGAATTCTCAGAGGATGAGGTGGATGTCATAGATGGCCGTCACCCAGTCGTTGAAAAAGTGTTGGATCACCAGGAATATGTGCCGAATGACTGCCATATGGGAAAAGGCCGGCAAACCTTACTCATTACTGGACCGAATATGTCAGGGAAAAGCACATATATGAGACAAATGGCACTCATTTCAATTCTTGCTCAAATTGGCTGCTTTGTGCCGGCATCTAAAGCGACCCTTCCGATATTTGATCAAATCTTTACACGTATTGGGGCGGCAGATGATTTGATTTCTGGTCAAAGTACTTTTATGGTAGAGATGCTTGAAGCAAAAAATGCGATGGTGCACGCAACGAAAAACAGCTTGATCTTATTTGATGAAATTGGACGCGGGACAAGCACTTATGATGGAATGGCTCTTGCTCAGGCGATCATTGAATTTGTTCACGATCATATTGGAGCCAAAACGCTATTTTCTACACATCACCATGAACTCACTGTCCTTGAAGCTCAATTAAGCGAGCTGAAAAATGTCCATGTACGAGCTGAAGAGCATGAAGGCACGGTCGTTTTCTTGCATCAAATTAAAGAGGGTGCAGCCGATAAAAGCTATGGTATTCATGTAGCACAGCTAGCTGAATTGCCTGATGCTATCATCAATCGGGCTCAGACTATTTTGACAGAGCTTGAGAGCGGATCACATGAAGTGATGCCGCACGTATCTGAGGCTCCAAAAACAGAAAAGACCGAGGAAAAGCAGCAGCTTTCTTTCTTTGAAGTAGAAGAAAAACCGCAAACCAAAGCAGTCTTGAAACAGAAAGATCAAGCGGTAATCGAGGAATTAAAGTCATTCAACCTAATGGATATGACGCCGCTCGAAGCAATGACAAAACTATATGAATTGCAAAAGAAATTATAAGATAAGGTGAGGTGAGCAAAATGACAAAGATTATTCAGTTATCCGATGACCTATCCAATAAAATTGCTGCAGGTGAAGTAGTCGAGCGCCCAGCTTCTGTCGTCAAGGAACTTGTGGAAAATGCGATCGATGCCAGTAGTACGGTGATTGAAATCGATGTAGAAGAAGCAGGTCTTTCTTCGATTAGAATCATTGATAATGGTGTTGGAATCGATGCTGAAGATTGTAAGCTCGCCTTTCAGCGCCATGCAACGAGTAAAATCAAAGATGAGAATGACCTGTTCCGTGTCAGAACGCTCGGATTCAGGGGAGAGGCGCTGCCAAGTATCGCATCCGTCTCTCATTTAGAAATGAAAACTAGTACTGGTGAAGGAGCCGGGACACACCTGGCTCTGCAAGGCGGAAAGATCATTTCAGAGAAAAAAACCTCTGGCCGACGCGGCACGGAGATGATCGTCACCAATTTATTTTACAATACACCCGCCCGCTTAAAATACATGAAAACCGTTCATACGGAGCTTGGCAACATCTCGGATGTCGTCAATCGAATTGCGCTAGCTCATCCAGAAGTATCGATTCGCTTGCGACATCAAGGAAAAGTTCTACTTCAAACGAATGGAAACGGAGATGTGCGGCATGTGCTTGCGGCCATTTACGGGACAGCTGTGGCGAAAAAAATGGTGCCGCTGCATGTGCAATCACTTGATTTTGAAGTGAAAGGATATATTTCATTACCAGAAGTGACAAGGGCATCACGGAATTATATGTCTTCTGTTGTGAACGGCAGATATGTCAAACATTTCCCTCTCGTAAAAGCGATCCATGAAGGGTATCATACGCTGCTGCCGATTGGCCGCCATCCGATTACATTTATAGAGATGAAGATGGACCCCATTTTGGTGGATGTGAACGTGCACCCTTCGAAGCTTGAAGTGAGACTAAGTAAAGAGCAGGAACTTCATGAGCTGATCAAACAAGGTATTAAGGGCGTTTTTCAAAAGCAACAGCTCATTCCAAGTGCTTCCGTGCCAAAGAAAGCACCAATGCCAGCTATCAAAAATGAGCAGCAATCCTTAACCTTTGATGCGAAACAAGGAAAGCCAAGCCAAACGGAAACACCACTTTCCTATCAGCCTGAGCCGCTCGAATCAGTTGTATATGAGACAAGTCAGACCGGCACATATGGGCTGCTTGAGCAGGAAAAGAGAGAGACGTTATCACCTGCATTTTATGAAGAAGCGCCACCTGAGAGTGTTCATTTAGAGGAATCCGCAGCTTCACTTGAATATGAAGAGACGGTACTGAAAGAAGAAGTGACAGACATCATTTCAGAAAATGAACGGGTTCCTGTCATGTATCCAATCGGACAAATGCACGGAACATATATATTGGCTCAAAATGAACGAGGGCTTTATATTATCGATCAGCATGCGGCCCAGGAGCGAATCAAGTATGAGTATTATCGTGAGAAGGTTGGAGAGATCGAACAGGAAGTGCAAGAAATGCTCGTCCCATTGACATTTCACTACTCGAAAAACGATATGCTCATTATTGAAGAGCATAAAGATATTCTAACGAAAGTGGGCGTCTTCTTAGAGCCTTTCGGTTCAGGTAGCTACATTGTTCGGTCGCACCCCCAGTGGTTTCCGAAAGGGGAAGAGGCTGAACTGATTGAAGAGATCATTCAACAAGTGCTTGATGAAAAGCGTGTTGATATCAAAAAATTGAGAGAAGAAGCAGCGATCATGATGAGCTGCAAAGGCTCTATCAAAGCAAATCGTCATTTGAGAAATGATGAAATCAAAGCCCTATTAGATGAACTCCGGCAAACAAAGGACCCTTTCACCTGCCCGCACGGCCGGCCGATCATCATTCATCATTCGACATATGAAATGGAGAAAATGTTTAAACGGGTGATGTGATCAAATAAAGACGCTCAATAGAGCGATTCAGCGTGTAGACAAACCCTCGCATTCTTTGTCAGGTCTGCGCTCCGGTGCTCGTGCTTCCTAGACTTCAAAGGTTTTCATGTCACGCTGAAAAGAAGACAAAGGGCTAAAATAAACATCATTTTAGCCCTTTGTCAACAATCTGAATCGCTCTTAATGGAGCGATTTTTTATTTAGCATCCACAAGGATTTGGTGGTGTAACGACTATTGGTCGCTTTTGAATATCCAATGTATCTTCTGCATAAAATGTGGAACCAATGCTGAGCGCACGGTTTTCTGCACGGAATGTATATGTACCTGCAGCAGGAAGTACTTTATGTGAAAGTTGTAATTTATATTGTGAGCTTCCTAATAAATCGAATCTACCCGGAATGCGGACCGTTTTTCCGTTGTTCAAAATGTGTTTGTCTTTTAATGCTTTACCGTTGAAGATGTCTTTTGTTGTCGCTTGAAAGCCTGCAGGCAATGTGAACTCAATGGCACCGATGCTTAAAACAGAATTTGGACGGTACGTCAGCTCAATGTCAGAGAAAGACCATTCCTGCTTACTTGTACCTGTAATTTTGGCATAAAGTTCAGCTGGTCTTGCATTGGTTGATGCTTTGCCATCCTCCGTTTTGGCTCCTTCTGCGGATGCGGCAAGCGGTACTGATAATGCCATGACCAGTGTGAGCATCCCCATCATGAGAATTGTCCATGTTTTTTTCATTACTCATTCCCCCTTGTTGATTATAGGTAAATAACAGATGATTTCATCCATTATTTACCTATAAGGTTACCATATTCCTATATGGTATTAAATGGTATATTATACCCTTATTTTGTCACTTTGATCTAGTAATAGCGGGGGAAATGTAAATTTGGTTGGTTCATTCCATAACCATGACCTGGCATTTGCTGATTTGGCGGCATCATCATTTGCATATCTTGATATCCGTATGGATGATTTGGCATCATTCCGTATCCACCATAGTGACCATGATGATAGTGATCTTTCATCGGAACATGTGAAAAGGCATCATACTGGTTTGAATACGGCGAATAGGCTGAATGATGATGCGGATAGTGACCACTGTACTTATCTTTTTTAACGTGATGATAATGGTTTGGCATATTCATAGGGTCATTCATGTTCGGCGCCATCATATGCTCATGGTTGGCTGTATACACATTTTCAAAAGTATGGTAAGGATTCCCTTGATGATAATGATTCATCTGGCTATTCGTATTGTTCATTTTATATCTCATCCTTTTTGTCAGGTTGCCATATTCTATGAGCATGATCCGCTTCATGAGCCTATCCACACGAAAGAAAAAAACCGGCTATTTCAGCCGGGAAAACGAAAAGCAGATGAAAGCGTCAGATGCTAAAAAGAGAAGCTGTGTCTTTTTCTACGACGCTTCTTACAGCTGCTACAGACACTTTTAGGATAATAATAGGGATCGTAGCTTCTAGAAGTATCCCAAAAATCGCTCTCAAACCAATCATCTTTTTTATGATAAAACTTTTTTTCTTTACATGGATCAACATGGCAATGATCGTCATGCTTTTTATAATAGTTTGAGTGGGAATGTTTGCACTTGCATTTGCATTTGTACATTGTCATCCCTCCTAAATGTGACTCAATGCTAGTATATGCAAGAATAAGACAAGGGGACTGGATGGTGGTGCTTCTTTTGTAAAAAAGGCTTTTTCTGAAAAAACTCAAATAAAAAGAATTGACTAGTGCTAAAATAACATGATAAAATATAAATTTTTATCCTCTGATGAAATGTGTTATAATCATATTGTGAATACTTTCGGAGGTGGCGGATTTGTTTCAAATAGGTGATAAAATTGTTTATCCAATGCATGGAGCCGGTGTGATTGAAGGAATGGAAGAAAAAGAGATTTTAGGTAAGACGGAGGAATATTTTCTGATTCAAATGCCGAATATGCAGATGATGATCCCGAGAGGCAGAATCAATCAACTAGGTATACGTCCGGTAGCAGATCAAGCAACGCTGAAAGTTGTGATGAACAATTTTGCAGAAGAAACAAACGACGACACGCTTACTTGGAAGCAACGATATGATGAAAATCTGAAAAAGCTAAAAACAGGTGCGATCGAAGATGGTGCAGACGTTGTCAAAGATCTGATGAGACGAAATCAGAAGAAAGCATTAAATTCAAGTGAAAAGAAGATGCTTGAAGATGCACGAGGCATGTTAGTGAGTGAGATTTCACTTGCACAAGGACTGTCGCAAGATGAAGTGCTGACTGCTTTAGAAAATGAACTAAGAGTTTTATGATGGATATACAGTAAATGGCTGTAAACAGAAGGGCACGCCCTTTGTTTACAGCTTTTTTTATTTGAAAGCAGAAGAATATTTCCAATTTTGTAGGTGATTTTAACTAAAACTAAAATAAGGTCATTCGATGTAGTTTTTACTTAGATGACGAATGATTCAAAGAAGTTAAAAATACCTAGGGCAGCATAAAAAACAGGTAAGTTCTCCTGATTCCTTCAAATGAGCCGGACAATCTTTGAAATCTTTTAGCTATTGATAGTAAAATAATGCGATAAGATGACACCTAAGAGAATGAAGAGGAGCGGTGAAATGAAAAGACTACTGATATGTGGATTCATCTTTCTGATCCTGTGTGCTCTTTTAATGGTGAAATGCAGCCATTCTATTCAAGAAAAAAAAGAGCAAAAACAACATCATGAAGAGGTAGAAAAATATCAAAAAGAACGAAAAAAAGGGGATCAATATGAAAGCTTTAAACAGCTCATCCGACATGAAAGAGAAGGTTATGAGATAGAATTTCATGAAAAGGGCGGAAGTGATTTACTCGTCTTTTCTCCTCATGGAGGGGAAATTGAACCAGGAACAAGTGAAATTGTAGAAGCATTTCAAGAAAGGTACTCTACGTATTTGTTTGAAGGGACGAAACGAGACAATAATCGTGATTTGCATATTACGAGCACCAAGTTTGATGAACCGATATTGGTTCAAATGATTAAAACGTATCCCTTCTCCATTTCCATCCACGGTTATAAAAGTGATAGAAAACACACACTAGTGGGCGGAACAAACGAAAAAATGCAAAGAGCGGTAGTACGAGAATTAAAAGATCGAGGGTTTTCCGCAGAAATGGTGCAAGAAGGCGAACGACTTTCTGGAACAGACCCTAAAAATATTAACAATCGAAATGCGAGCGGTGAAAGTGTTCAGCTAGAAATTAGCACGGCGCAGAGAGAAGCCTTTTTTGACGATTTTGATACGAGAAAAGGAAAGAAAAAAGCATTTAGACGTTATATCCGTGCTTTAAAAGAAGTATTAAGAGAATTTGATCCATCTTCGTAGAAAAAATCGTTTTGATGGGCAAAAGTACTCTATTTAAACTTGGTAAAAAAGATAGAAATATGCGAATTGAACATAAAATATGTAATAACTTACAATTTGCCTTGAAAACATAAATTATGTAAAATAATAGTTATCAGTTTGATATGATAGAATGGGGCTGAAGTGGATGGCACACAAAATACCATCTTCCGAAGTAGGTGTAAAGATCAATCAATGGTACACGCATATTTGCAAATTTGAAGTCGAACAAGCAAACGACATGAAGCGCCTTGTTGAAGAAGAAATTCATGAGATGGAAGAGGATCAAGATTTACTTCTATATTATTCGCTCATGGATTTTCGCCATCAGATGATGCTTCAGCACTTAACGCCAGTCCATGCTGGGAGTGAAACACTTCAAGCGGTGTCTTTTCCTAAAGAAATGGAAGATGGAGAAGATGAGATGACAGGCTTACTCGGCTATTACTTTCATTTTTTTCATGGAATGTATGCGTTTATCCAGCGTAGGTATATCGAGGCCATTTCATACTACAAGCATGCGGAACATCAACTGATCTTAGTGACAGATGAGATTGAAAAAGCAGAATTTTACTATAAAATCGCTGAAGTATACTATCATATGAAACAAACGTATTTCTCTATGCATTATGCTAAAAAGGCGAGAGACATTTATAAAAAACATCAGCTTTATGGAAAAAGAAGCATTCAATGTGATTTTGTCATGGCAGGTAATTTGATTGATGTGAATCAACACCAAAAGGCGCTTCCTTACTTAGAAAAAGCGTTAAAGGTCTGTGAAGCGATGGAACGACAAGAATGCACATCTTATTTTAAAGCGATGGCTCTTAATAACTTAGGGACTTGTCATTATAGTATGGGAACGTACCATACAGCGACTGTCTTTTTTGAACAAGCTATTTCCCTTTATCAGAAAGATCAAGCATCTACGATGATCAATTCGTTGTTTTCACTTGCCCTTACTTGCTTTAAACTCGGGGATATCCAGCGAGCAGGTGAGGCTATACGTGAAGGAATCAACGAAGCTTGTTTATTGGGAGATGAACTTTATCAGTTGAAATTCCAATTTTTGCAGGCGCTCTATATAGAAAAAGACAACTGCGAGCAATTAAGGTCAGCTCTGTTTGGTCTGCGAAGCAAAAAAATGTTTGCTGATTTAGAGGAATTAGCACTTGATGCGGCTAATTATTATAAGGAACGCGACATGTACAAGGAATCCTCCACTTTTTTTGAGATTGTGATTGAAGCGCGTAAGCACATTCAAAAAGGAGATGAGATGTATGAGAACGAAGCATAACATGTCAGCTGCTCAAGTAGAAGAAAGACTTCACACATAACAACAGACAAACAACACCCTTTACGAATGGGACTGACCCCATAAAATGAGACAAATAAAAAACACCTTCAAGTTTCAAAACGGATCGTTGTGATCCGAAATAAAACATGGAGGTGTTTTTTCTATGGGGACAAGAGTGAGTTATCCGGTTGAAGTCAAACAGAAGGCTGTAGAAATGAGATTGGCAGGCGTACCTATGAAAGAAATCTTGCAGGAATTGAATATCAAGAATAAGACGCAGGTTCAGACCTGGATGAGGTGGCATAAGGCTGGGGATACACACCGGTTCGAACAGCCTGTTGGAAAACAATATACCTATGGAAAGGGTCCCGAGTACTCTTCCGAATTAGAGAGACTGCAGGCGGAAAATCGTTATCTGAGCCAACAGAATGAAATTTTAAAAAAGTACAACGAATTGGAAAGGAAGTTGATAAGGAAACGTCAATCAAACTGGTAGAAGAATTTCGCAAAACGATGACGGTACAGGACGTTTGTGTCCATTTAGGCATCTTACGCACTTCGTATTATAGATGGAAAAAGGAGCTGAATCAGAATCAATCTAAAAGACAACTAGAGAAACAGGTCGGCACGTTGTGCCGAAAGCACAAGTATCGATATGGATATCGAAAAATCACAGCCATACTAAAAATGAGAATGCGTATTAACCATAAAACTGTTCAACGTATCATGCAGAAAAACCAGTGGCAATGCCGTGTTAAAATGAAAAAGCGTAAGAAGAATGGGCAGCCCTATGCCGTGGCCGGAAACATACTGGATCGGAACTTTCAGTCTGATCGCCCTCTTGAAAAACTAGTAACGGACATCACGTATTTGCCTTATGGACAGAAACCATTGTACCTTTCCAGTATATTGGATTTGTATAATGGAGAAGTGATTGCTTTTAATATTGGTGATAAGCAGGATACAGACTTTATCTTAAACACACTTGATCAGCTACCAGCATTGCCTAAGAACTGCGTGTTACATAGCGATCAAGGTTCTGTGTATACATCTTACGAGTATCAGAAAGCTGTTCATATAAAAGGCATTACCATGAGTATGTCCCGTAAAGGGACACCCGCTGATAATGCCTCCATCGAATCGTTTCATTCCTCACTAAAGTCTGAAACGTTCTATCTTAACAGGATTGATCGAACTACGACCACCATCGTAGAACGCACTGTCAAAGAATACATTTATTATTATAACAACATTCGTATTCAAACGAAACTAAACAACCAATCACCGATAAACTATCGGCAATTGGCTGTATAAAGGTGTTTTGATCCCTGTCTCAAAAACGGGGGTCAGTCCCAATCAACGTAAAGGGCTTTTTTTATTTATTCCTTGATGGCTTTTTTAGCGTCAATGGCACCTGCTCCATAAATCATCGGGTCATCCCCAGACCACTTGCCCGTATTTTCTTTTAACAAGGTTTTGACTTCATCAGGCGTTAAATGTGGTGAATGCTCTAATAAAAGAGCACAAATTCCAGCACAAATCGGCGTTGCCATAGATGTGCCAGATAGTGTTGTGTAATCGTCATCTACTCTGCTTGATTTATCGAGTTTATCTAGAAAGGACCTTGGTGATCTAAGAGAGACGATGTTTACTCCTGGAGCGAGAATATCAGGCTTTGTTTCCCCATAAACAGTGGGACCTCTGCTCGAAAATGGTGCGACGATATCATCGTTTGATTCTGGTGTATTCCGGTCATCGAAGGCGCCAACTGTAATGACTTTTTGGCTAACAGCAGGGCTTGCAATCGTTTGGCTGTTAGGACCAGAGTTTCCGGCAGCGACGCAGACAACAATGCCTTGGTCCCAAGCAGCATTGACAGCACGCACCATCGGATCGTCTTGTTCGTTATCATAACGCTGGGCATTTCCACCTAATGACATACTTATAATATGAATCGGATCATCAGGGTGATCTTCATTGAACTGGATGCACCATTCAACACCTTCTATAATAGTAGAAAGCGATCCAGCCCCTTGTTTATTTAACACTTTCACGCCAATTAAATTCGCTTTTGGGGCAGGTCCTTTGTAAAAGCCGTCTGAAGCGGCACCGTCTCCAGCTACATCTCCAGCGCAGTGAGTACCGTGCCCGTTATCGTCATAAGGCTTCGTTTTTTGCTTGACTAAATCCACAAAATCTCGAATTCTCCCATCTACATCTTCATGCGGATAAATACCGGTGTCAATGACAGCGACTGTAATGCCTTCTCCTGTCAAAGTTGTACCGTTTCGAATGACTTCATCAGCATGACTTGCCTGTGTGGCCACATCCAGAAGCGCATGAACTTGCCGGTCCAAATAGATTTTGCGAATATGCTCCCCATTCGCTAACAGCTCCTCTAAAGCAGCCGGCGTTAGTTCCGCAGCACAGCAGTCGATATGTGAAAAATGCTGTTTGATATTTGTTTTTCTGCTTTTTTTCATTAATTGTTTTGTGCTTTGAATACCTGCTTCGACCACCCCTTCCTTATATTCAATGATCACACGAAGCTTCTTTCTCTTCTTTAGTCTTCCTTCGAAAAAACGGTGAAGAAAGCAAGGCGTCCATTTAAAAGGTTTATAAAGGTGAAGGACGGTCTCTCTTAAAGGCTGATCCAGTTTACTAGCATGTGTTCTAACCATTTGCACCATAGAAAATCCAAACATGTGATGCCCTCCATTCTAGCTATCCATTCTCGTACACTCTTACGTTATGAGAATGAGAGCTACTTGGTTCGGATTCTTGTCCCTCCTTTTTTTCATATTGGCGGCTGACTTATTTCTCTTTAAAAAAGAAAAGCGCTTACATTTTGTAAAATAATAGAAAAAGGTGAAAAACATGTAGAATCTGCCGATGATAGGTGGGAGAGTTCTTCAGAGAGAACTAGTGGAACAATAGATTTTGCAGAAAAAAGGGGGGTTTAGACAGGGTCAATGCTCATACAAATGTGATTTGTCACAGAGGGAAAAAATCAAATCCACATAAAAACAAGCCGAATTAAAGAAAACAGACTGGGTAGAACTAGGTCATTTTAAACATAACTTCATTTGTCTGTCATACTATTCTAACTCTGTATTCAAAGAGGAGAGGCGTTTCTGTGTATATAAATGCAATTATCTTATTTTTGAGGAATCTCATGATCCAGAGTGTTATGATCAAATTTGAAGAGAAAATGTGGAAAAAATGAAAAGAAATGATGATTCAGTATTAATCATAGAAACGGCTTAGAAATCTGTTAAAGGAGAACGGGAATGAAGAAGTTTTTTGCTTTGCTTCTCCTGCTTGCACTCGGATGGGGCGTCTATTATACGATGCAAGCACAGGAACATGATGAGCCAGTGTCATCAGGTGGAGAAGACGAAAGCGGTTCAAATGATATGTATCGCAATTTTAAAGAACTGGAAGAGAATGAATCAACAGATCATTATCACATTACATCCAATCCAGTGCCCGGCAGCCGTCTTCTAGTGATGTCGCCTCATGGTGGGAGAATCGAAGGCGGCGTTAGTGAGATTGTCCATTTTTTTGATAACGATTTTTCTACGTACTTATTTGAAGGCTTGAGAGAGAATGCATCAGAGCTTCATATTACAAGTACAAACTTTGATGAACCTATCGGAGTCGCGCAGGCAAAAGCACATGATTATGTATTAGCTGTTCACGGTTATAAAGGGGAGCCGGGAATTGATCACACCCTTGTTGGCGGAACAGACTACGACCGTGCTGAAAAAATTGTGAACTCATTAGAGCGCAACGGTTTTTCTGCTGAACTTGCAGTTGCACACGCAACCCTAAGCGGAACGAGCAATCATAATATTAATAATCTTACAAAAACAGGGCAAAGTGTACAGCTTGAGATTAGTAGAAGTCAACGTGAAGCGTTATTTGACAGTTTCGATTTTCGGCAGCGGTCAAGTACAAAAAACGAGACGTTCTATCGGTATGTCAGGGCGATTCGAACAGTGCTGGATGAAGAATACACGTAAGGAGTGTGCACATCTTAAGACAGCGAGGCGAATTCTTGTTACACTATAAAAAGTGATAACAAAAGGAGAGACAGATATGGCACGTCATCATTTTCATCTTCAGGCAAGCTGGCCTGGTCTGCGTAACGATGTAGGTACAATCGCATGTGAACAGTTAAAAACGAAGATTTCAATTCCAAAAGAAATGGACGGCCCCGGCATTGGAACAAATCCAGATGAGATGCTTTTAGGTGCAGCAGCTACGTGTTATATAATTACACTTGCCGCTATGATGGAGCGGAGCCAATTAGAGAAAGAGGATCTCATCATGAGTTCTGAGGCTGTCGTCGATGTGACAAATGGTGTGTTCACATATGAAAAAATCATCCACCGGCCTATCATCACCCTTAAAGCATCCGCTTCTGCACAAGATATTGAGCTGGCCCGTAAACTTGCGCATAAAGCCGAAAGCTCATGTATGATCTCAAGAGCTGTTCAGGGAAATGTGAACATTTCCTTAGAAGAAACCATTCAAGTTAGCGGGTAAAATAAAAAAGTCATTTTCTCTTATTTAATGGAGAAAATGACTTTTTTTATGGCGTCCATTCAGTTTGATCGATCTTATCCTTGGTCTCTTGTTTTTTGGACAAGTTCAAGACAATCACGCCACATATCACAAGTGCAAGGCCGATGAACCCTTTTATATGAATGGTTTCGTTAAACAGGACAAGTCCAACAAGGGCCGTAAGTGCAGTTCCAACGCCGGACCAAGTCGCATAAGCAGATGACAATTCAATGGTTTTAAGTGCCAAACTGAGAAAGGTAAAGGCGCAGCCAAATCCGATCAACACTCCAATACTTGGCAGGAGCTGCGAAAAACCTTGTGAAAGCTTCAGCATCGTACTGCCAAACACCTCCGTTAAAATGGCTCCTGTTAAATAAAGCATTCCTTTCATGATCTTCCACATCCTTTATGACAGATTTAAAAGTACGACACCTGAGACAAGCATCGCCATCCCAATGACTGCTCTTTGGTTCAAGGTTTCTTTGAAAAAGAGCACGCCAAAAATAGCCGTGAGGACGGTACCAACCCCAGACCATGTTGCGTAGGACATGCTAAGTGGAATAATGTTCAGTGTCAATGACAGCATATAAAATGCAAGTGTATAGCCAGCAACAACGATAGCGCTAGGCTTAAAGCGTGTAAAGCCATTCGATAGCTTTAACATCACAGCGCCTATGGCTTCTGAAAAAATAGCAACAGCCAAAAAAAGATATCCGAGGATCATGATGATCCCTCCTCTATTAGGTGTAAAATCCGTCGAAGTAAAAGGGTTTTTTCCTCTCGGTTCAGCGGTTCAAGCTGAAACATTTCTGAAAACCATATTCCATCACAAGCAAGTCGGATCAGCTGAGCCAATGCAGGGTCGTTGATTTCCTCGGCTGCTCTTGCTTTAAATTCCGCATAAAAGTCACGCCAAGGGTTCAATAACGATTCATCAAATGACATGGTCGCCAGCATACTTGTACATAGCTGGGTCGTATGTTGGCGATCAAGATCATCTAATGTGGCCAATAGATATGCACGTACATAAGGCGCTTTTTCATGTTTGTTCGTTTCTTGATACGTTTCGAGCTGCTGACGAAAGCAAAGGATCGCGTGCTCATTCATTTTTTGGATGAGCTCTTCCTTGCTTGCAAAATGATAAAGCAGACCCGCTTTGGTCATATTTGCATGCTCCGCTACTTGCTGAAGGGTAAGGTGGCTTAATCCTTCTTTTAAAATCGTGCGGGCAGCTGCATCATAAATTTGCTCTTTTTTGGTTTTAGACATAAAAAAAACACCTACTTTACTGAACGGTCGGTAAAGTAAATGTTAACCCATGAAAAACGAGTGTGTCAATCGATTCAATTCATGAATAGATGTTTTCACTAAAACGTCATATTTAATAATAAGGGTAAGGTCCGTATGGCGGTGGATACGGGTAGCCATAGCCGTATCCATATCCTGGCGCAAGCAGAGATCCAGCAAGTAGACCACCAGCAAAACCACCTAAAAATGGAGGTCCAAAGAATCCAGGTCTTCCATAACCGAATCCAGGTCTTCCAAATCCGAAACCTGGGCGTCCAAAGCCAAATGGTCTTCTCATGTCTTCGTGCATAAATGGCGGTGCGTCATAATAATTCATAAAAAAAGGCTCCTTTCACATAAAATCACTGTAACTGACATCAGTGTATTCGAATGGCCTATATGTGTTTGGGTGAACGCCTAATAAAAGGGGGAATGTCAAAAATGGGCCTGTATCCATCTGATTGGGCAAAATGTCCGCCGCATGCTCATGCTTATAAAGCAAGAACGGATGTCACAGAGGAGCATTATCATTTAATAGAAGGTATTTCTCAGCCTGTAAATGGAAGCAGCACTGACAAGCATACGCATTACTATCGAGGGATCACCTCTTTTGAAAGGGGGCATTTTCACAGATACTACGGTATCACAGGGCCTGCGATACCGAGAGTGGACGGCACGCATTATCATGAGATTGAGGAAGTCACGTATTCTGCCTATAACGATCCTGTCCCCATTCAGTATGGAGGAGTCGTCTATAGTCCCGACGAGGAGCGGCCAACACATACGCACCGTTTAAAAGGAAAAACATATGAAGTGATTGGAAATGAACCACTCGGCTGGTGATAGGCTCTCTATAGGTGAGCAAGAGAAGTTATGCTATACTGTAGGCAGTTTGTAAAAGAGAGTGATGTTATGAAAAAAGCGAAACAACCAGTGATTGTATTAGTAGGACCGACGGCTGTCGGGAAAACAAAACTGAGCATTCATATCGCCAAAGCATTTAATGGAGAAATTATCAGCGGTGATTCTATGCAGATTTATAAAGGGATGGATATTGGAACAGCTAAAATCACCCCTGAAGAAATGGACGGTGTTCCGCACCACTTAATTGATATTAAACAACCGGACGAATCCTTTTCTACAGCTGAATTTCAGCAGCTAGTTCGTATGAAAATTAAAGAGATTGCCGCTAGAGGGAAAACGCCCATGATTGTCGGCGGAACAGGTTTGTATATCCAGTCTGTTTTATATGATTATACATTTACAGACGAGAAGAGTGACCCTGCTTTTAGAGAAGAAATGGCGCTGTTTGAACAGCAACATGGTCCCCTTCTGCTGCACGAAAAGCTAAAGGCAGTAGATCCTGATGCTGCAAAAGCCATTCATCCGAATAATGTCCGCCGCGTGATTCGGGCGCTAGAAGTGATTCATACAACAGGTCAAAAAATGTCGGAGATGCAAAACGGGCACCAAGAAGTTCCTCTTTATGATACAGCCTTTATTGGGCTTAACATGGATCGAGAGCTTTTGTACGAGCGCATCCATCAAAGAATTGATATGATGATAGGTGAAGGCTTAATTGAAGAAGTGAGCGCGCTTTATCAATCTGGCTTGAAGGATTGCCAGTCGGTTCAAGCGATTGGTTATAAGGAGCTGTATGCGTATTTTCAAGGTGAATGCTCACTTGATGAAGCCATCCAGCAATTAAAGCAAAATTCCCGTAGATATGCGAAGCGTCAATTCACGTGGTTCCGTAATAAAATGGATGTCACTTGGTTTGACATGACACCGCCTTGCCACTTTTCAGACAAAAAAGAGGAAATTTTCGCATATATAGCAGGAAAGCTTGGAATTAAAGCGAAACTGTAGTTATCAGAATCAAGGAGGACGAAACATGAAACCGATTAATATTCAGGACCAATTTTTGAATCAAATCCGCAAAGATAATACATTTGTTACAGTATTCTTACTGAATGGCTTTCAGCTTCGCGGTCAAGTGAAAGGGTTTGACAATTTTACGGTGCTGCTTGAAACAGAAGGAAAGCAGCAGCTTATTTATAAACATGCCATCTCTACATTTGCTCCTCAAAAGAATGTAAATCTAGAATTAGAATAGGATACGTTCTACCTAATAGCCCCCATGCACCTGCGAATAACCGGCTGGAACCCGCTACGTTTTTTGTCAGTGCAGAGGGGCTATTTTGCATGCCGTGAAACTTTCCTGTCTCCTTTGCGTATAATTCCTTATTGGATATAGGGAAAGGTGAGGGGAATGAGATGGAAAATGCAGAGCTTGAATTAAGAAGGATTAGAGTGATCCTTCTATTAATTGGGGTTGTTGTCTTATTTGGATCGTGCGCTATATCAAACATTGAATCGAGACAGGAAAGCTGGCATAACTATTCTAATCAAGATGATACTGGAGATATAGATGGCCTATTACAATCAGCGGTTGCACTAAAAAATAACCACTTTGCTGTTGTGAAAGATGATGAAGTACATGTGTACCGGTTTGATGAAAAAGAGGGAGAACTGACCCTCATTAAAACGAAGTACATAGATGAATGGGACGAAGATGATGATATTTCTGAAGAACAGTAAGCACGTAAATTTACAAATGAATGTGAAGTCGCTACACTATAATCATGCATCAGACATCTAGACAGAAAAGGATGAGTTCATGACACACAAAATTAAAATTAATCATTGGGAACAAACTTGTGAAGACGACTCCTGTTTCGAATATGGAACAAGCGTTTCTGTAAATGGAAAAGAGTTAGTCAGAGAAGCTTCAATCGTCTCTGCGCTTGAAGCGGTGCTAAAAGAATTAGGTGTTGAAGTGGAAATTACAGAAGTGTCAGAAGATTTACAGTGCGACGCCTACAAAAATAAAACAAAAAGTCTAGTCTACTAAGCGATTTTTTTTCGTGTTATGATAGATTTCGGTTTCAGTTGAATAGGGAGTAGAGCAGTCTATTTTTAGATTCTGTTCTGCTCTATTTATTTGAACGTACGAGTTCGGCTATGAATGTTCGGTCGGGTTGGTTGATTTTTTTCGTTTTGAACATCTATATGTTGTGTTTTGAAAAAACATAGTATACTATATATAGTGGATAGCGAAATGATCAACAATACTAAAAAGTAGGTCGTGATGGAATTGATTCAAATCGTATTTGATTCAAAAACAGGAAATGTTCAACGCTTTTTGGACAAGACCCCTTTTACGGACAAACAGAAATTGACTGGAGAAGAGTTTTTGGATACGCCGTTTATTCTCGTCACCTTTACGACAGGATTTGGACAAGTTCCTAGTACCACTCAGTCCTTTTTAGAGAAAAATGCTCACCTATTACTAGGTGTAGCGGTGAGTGGAAACAAAGTGTGGGGAGATAATTTTGCAAAAAGCGCCGATACGATTTCTAAACAATATCAAGTTCCTATTTTGCACACCTTTGAACTAAGCGGAACAAAAAGGGATGTTGAATTGTTTACACAGGAGGTAGAAAGAATTGTCACAAAATCAGGTTCCAAAGTGGATACAATTAAATAACGAGATTATGATTCAAAAAGAAGGAAAGTTTCAGTTCGATAAGGACAAAGAAGCTGTACATAGTTATTTCGTAGATTACATTAATCAAAACACGGTCTTCTTTCACAACTTAGAAGAGAAGATTGATTACTTAATAGAAAACGACTACTATGAGGAAGAATTTTTAAGACAATACAGCATGGCAGATATTAAAGAAGTATTCGAAGCTGCTTATGCTAAGAAATTTAGATTCCCGTCATTCATGAGTGCGTTTAAGTTTTACAATGACTATGCACTGAAAACAAATGATAAAAAGAAAATCCTTGAACGCTATGAAGACCGCATTTCAGTTGTAGCGCTTTTCTTTGCGGGCGGAGATAAAGAAAAAGCTCTTGAGTTTGTAGAACTGATGATCAATCAGGAGTACCAGCCAAGTACACCAACATTCTTAAACGCTGGACGTAAAAGACGCGGTGAGCTTGTGAGCTGCTTCTTGCTTGAAGTGAATGACTCATTAAACGATATTTCGAGAGCAATTGATATCTCAATGCAGCTTTCAAAACTAGGCGGAGGCGTCAGTTTGAACCTCTCAAAACTTCGTGCAAAAGGCGAAGCAATTAAAGACGTTGAAAATGCGACAAAAGGCGTCGTCGGCGTGATGAAGCTCCTTGATAATGCATTCAGATATGCAGATCAAATGGGACAAAGACAAGGATCAGGCAGTGCCTACCTTAACATTTTCCACAGAGATATCAATGATTTCTTAGATACGAAAAAAATCTCTGCGGATGAAGATGTTCGTGTGAAAACATTGTCCATCGGTGTCGTCATCCCGGACAAATTTATTGAGCTTGCAAGAGAAGATAAAACAGCTTATACCTTCTATCCGCACACAGTCTATAAAGAATATGGACAGCATCTTGATGAGATGGACATGGAAGAAATGTATGACCAGCTTGTAGAAAACCCGAAAGTCAAAAAAGAAAAAGTCAATCCGAGAAAACTTCTTGAAAAATTGGCTGTTCTGCGCTCTGAATCAGGCTACCCATATATCATGTTCCAAGATAATGTGAATAGAGAGCATGCATTGAACCATATTTCACGAGTGAAATTCTCAAACCTTTGCTCAGAAGTGCTACAAGCTTCAGAGGTCTCTTCTTACGCGGACTATGATCAAGAAGATGAAATTGGTCTTGATATTTCTTGTAACCTTGGTTCATTAAATATCATGAATGTCATGAAAAACAAATCGATCGAAAAAACGGTCAAACTTGCAACAGACTCACTAACGCTTGTATCTGAAACAACAGACATCCGCAACGCACCAGCTGTTCGAAAAGCGAACAAAGCGATGAAATCAATTGGGCTTGGCGCGATGAACCTTCACGGTTATTTAGCTCAAAACCAAATGGCTTATGAAAGTGAAGAAGCAAGAGATTTCGCGAATACGTTCTTTATGATGGTGAACTATTATTCCATTAAACGTTCAAGTGAACTTGCAAAAGAAAAAGGAGAAACATTCCATCGTTATGAAGGCTCTGGCTATGCAACGGGCGAGTACTTCAATAAATACGTGGAGAATGATTTCACACCAAAAACAGAGAAAGCAGCAGCGCTATTTGAAGGCATGCACATTCCAACAAAAGAAGACTGGGCAGCACTCAAAGACTTTGTAGCGGAAAATGGTATGTACCATAGCTACCGTTTATGTATTGCGCCAACAGGTTCCATTTCCTATGTGCAATCGGCAACAGCCTCTGTGATGCCAATTATGGAACGTATCGAAGAAAGAACATATGGCAATAGCAAAACATATTACCCAATGCCAGGTCTTTCAGCGCAAAACTGGTTCTTCTATAAAGAAGCGTATGATATGGACATGTTTAAAGTGGTTGATATGATTGCAACGATTCAGCAGCACGTCGATCAAGGAATCAGCTTTACACTATTCCTGAAAGATACGATG
This sequence comes from Bacillus pumilus, assembly GCF_003431975.1. GTDB lineage: Bacteria > Bacillota > Bacilli > Bacillales > Bacillaceae > Bacillus > Bacillus pumilus_N. Next base: position 1,727,694 of record NZ_CP027116.1, read on the forward strand.
ACAACGCGTGATTTAAACCGCATCGATCTGTATGCACACCATAAAGGCATTAAGACACTTTATTATGCAAGAACGAAGGATACAGGGCAGGAAGGCTGTCTTTCTTGTGTTGTTTGATTAAAGGAGAGTTTAACGTGACAAAAATTTATGATGCAGCCAACTGGTCAAAACACGAAGACGATTTTACACAAATGTTCTACAACCAAAATGTGAAGCAATTCTGGCTTCCTGAAGAGATTTCCTTAAACGGGGATCTTTTAACTTGGAAATATTTAGGCGAAAAAGAACAAGATACGTACATGAAGGTACTTGCTGGACTGACTTTACTTGATACAGAACAAGGAAATACAGGGATGCCGATTGTGGCTGAACATGTGGACGGCCATCAGCGTAAAGCGGTACTAAACTTTATGGCAATGATGGAAAATGCGGTACATGCCAAATCATACTCTAATATCTTCATGACCCTTGCGCCAACTGAAACAATCAGTGAAGTGTTTGAATGGGTCAAGAAGAATAAATTCTTGCAAAAGAAAGCAGATATGATTGTCGGATTATACCGTTCGATTCAAAAGGACGATCCGATTTCCCTCTTTAAAGCAATGGTTGCTTCTGTCTATTTAGAAAGCTTCCTATTTTACAGTGGTTTTTACTACCCGCTTTATTTCTATGGACAAGGAAAGCTCATGCAAAGCGGTGAAATCATTAACTTGATTTTGCGTGATGAAGCGATTCACGGTGTGTACGTTGGATTATTAGCGCAAGAAATTTACAACAAACAAACACCTGAAACGCAAAAAGAGCTATATGATTTCTCAATTGACCTTTTGAACGAGCTTTATGAAAATGAGCTTCATTATACGGAAGATATTTATGACCAAGTCAATTTATCGCATGATGTGAAAAAGTTCATTCGTTACAATGCCAATAAAGCGTTAATGAACCTTGGATTTGCCCCTTACTTTGAAGAAGAAGAGATTAACCCAATTGTATTGAACGGACTTAATACAAAAACAAAGTCACATGACTTCTTCTCAATGAAAGGGAACGGCTACAAAAAAGCAACAGTTGAGCCGTTAAAAGATGATGATTTCTTCTTTGGAGATGAATCATAAGTAAAGCATAAAAGTCAAAACGCATCACTCGTTTTGGCTTTTTGCCATTTCATACAACGTGCTACATACTGGAGGATACCGAACATGGGAAAAATGGATGAAATCATACTAGTCGCACCGCGCGCGCATGTGTTCCAAAATGAGACACTTGCGTTTAATGGTGTAAATAGTGAAGAGAAAACAATCAACACGGTCATGAAAGAGATCGAAGAGCATTTCGAGCAGATGCGCCGAGGCGATGCGGAAGAAAATCCTGACTTCAAGCAGCCGATTCCTTATGTTGTGATTAAGCGTGAGGATGAAGTGTATGTATATGAAAGGCTTCAAGGCGGGGGAGAGACTCGGTTACATCATAAGTTATCCCTTGGTTTTGGCGGTCACATGAATTTCATCGAAGGGAAAAACTTTGCTGAGATTCTAAAAGAGAATACGGATCGTGAGCTGGACGAGGAACTTTCTATTCAAGAAGAAGATAAACTTGAGATGAAAACCCTTGGGTTAATCAATGACGATGACAATAGTGTCGGCCGTGTGCACATTGGATTGTTATCAGCACTTGAATTAACGCCAGGTGCTCATGTGGAAGTAAAAGAAACAGATCAAATTGCAGGTAAATGGATGAAAGCAGCAGACTTAAAAAAACCTGAATACTTCGACCGACTTGAAACGTGGTCTCAATTTGTCGTGAACATCCTAGCATAAATAAACAACAAACCGGCTCAGCAGCAGACTTGAGCCGGTTTTTTTGTTATAACAGCTTTAGCTTATTGGAAAACGAATGCGTCGTGACCAGCCTGTTTTAATTTTGCGACAAGGTGATCCGCATTTTGCTTTGTACGAAAAGCCCCGGCCTGTACTCGGAACATACCGCCTTCTAATACAACAAAGGCGTCAAAGCCTTTGGATTTCAGTGTGGATACTAATTCATCCGCATTGGCTTTCACCTTGAAAGCGCCAGCCTGTACTTTATAAAGATTACTTGCTTTTTTTTTCAGTTGAAAGGCTTTCTCTAATCCAGTGGCATGAGCACGAGCGATGCCTTGAAGGAAGGTCGCGTTGCGAAGTTTATTTGCATCAGCTGTCGTATCGATGAAACCATTCTCTGTTAGAATAGCGGGCATAGAAGTTTCTCGAAGAACGTGGAAGTTCGCTGTTTTCTTGCCGCGGTCGGCAAAATCCACCGAGCGAACAATTTCATCATGAAGGGTATTGCGATACGTGGTGGTCGGTGCTGAAACGCCAGGATACACAAAGCTTTCAAAACCTGTACCCCCGCCTGCATTAATATGAATAGATAAGAAATAGTCAGCTCCCCAGCTGTTTGCTGCACTTGTACGCTGGGACAAAGTGACGGATTGGTCAATTGAACGACTTAAGCGGACGGAAACCCCATCATATTCACTAATCAAAATGTCTCTCAGTAAAATTGCGATTTGAAGTGTGATATTTTTCTCCAAAAGTCCATTAGCACTAGCTCCAGAATCTGTTCCTCCGTGGCCAGGATCAATAAAAATTTTCACCATCTATTCATCACCTCATCTTTATTTTATGAGGAAATAGCAGAATTGCCTGTACAAAATGCGGAAATCATTGAGACTCTTTTCTGCACAATTGATGATGAGAAAGCTACATTTTTCTAAGAAAAAGCAAATTGTTGGTTTGTCCGCCCAAAATGGATGAATACAATGGAAATAGCACATCATTTCCTGGGAAACCGCAGAAATCCCTACAATGTTCGGTATCTCGGGTCATTTTGACAGCAAACTTGGGCTTAAGCGGGCGATTGTCACGATTACAGCTCCACCCGAATAGAATAAAGAGAGAAGAGCGAGAGGTGAATACGTTGGAGCGAGCTGTCACATATAAAAACAACGGCCAAATCAATATTATACTTAACGGACAAAAACAAGTACTGGTTGATGCAGACTCAGAGGCAGAATACTTGGAAGCCTTACAGAAAAATGAGGCGAAACACAGCATCTTACGGGAAATAGAGCGTGAAATGAACAGCCTTGTCGGTATGGATGAAATGAAACGAAACATAAAAGAGATTTATGCTTGGATCTTTGTCAATCAAAAAAGGCAGGAACAAGGGTTAAAGGTAGGGAAACAAGCGCTTCATATGATGTTCAAAGGGAATCCAGGCACAGGGAAAACAACGGTTGCAAGGCTTGTCGGGAAGCTTTTCTTTGAAATGAATGTCCTCTCAAAGGGTCACTTAATTGAAGCGGAACGCGGAGATCTTGTCGGAGAGTACATTGGTCATACTGCTCAAAAAACAAGGGAATTAATTAAAAAATCACTAGGTGGCATTTTGTTCATCGACGAAGCCTATTCTCTTGCCCGCGGGGGAGAAAAGGATTTTGGGAAAGAAGCGATTGATACCCTAGTAAAACATATGGAGGACAAACAGCACGAATTTATTCTCATTCTTGCTGGCTACTCTAAGGAAATGGATCATTTTCTCTCTTTAAACCCCGGCCTTCAATCAAGATTTCCAATTAATATTAGCTTTCCTGATTATACCGTCGATCAGCTCATGGATATTGCCAAGCGAATGATGGCTGACAGAGAATATATATTTACCCAAGAAGCTGAATGGAAGCTACGAGATTATTTAATGCACATTAAAAGCACCACAAGCCCTGCGAAATTCAGTAACGGACGGTTTGTACGAAACACGATTGAAAAGGCCATTCGAACCCAGGCGATGAGACTCTTGCTTGTGGATCATTATGATAAAAAAGATTTGCTCACGATTAAAAGTCACGATCTGCAAATGAAAGAGGATACGCCTACTTAACATGGCGTATCCTTTTCATAAAGAGACACTAAAATAAACCATTCGAATAGTGGTATACGTGTGATGTGTTTGGTATGATGGTACTACTGAAAACTTAAGTACAGAAAGGAAACAACTGACGTTGAATGAACATGAAATGACCGAAAAAGCGATCCTTGTCGGCTGTCAATTGCCGCATGTCACGGATGAACGCTTTCAATACTCCATGGAAGAATTAGCTTCCTTAACCAAAACAGCTGGCGGTGAAGCTGTCAGCGTGATGACGCAGAAGAGAAATAGACAAGACAGCGCAACATATATCGGTAAAGGGAAAGTAGAAGAGCTTGAAGTGCTTTGCGAGGAATTTGAATGTGATGTCATTATTTTTAACGACGAACTGTCCCCAAGTCAGCTAAAGGCTTTAGCAACTGCCTTAGATGTGAAAATTATTGATCGTACACAATTGATTTTGGACATCTTTGCGAAGAGAGCTCGTACAAGAGAGGGGAAGCTGCAAATAGAGCTTGCCCAGCTTCAGTATGCCTTGCCGAGACTAAGTGGACAAGGGATCAGCCTTTCAAGACAAGGAGGCGGAATTGGCGCAAGAGGTCCGGGTGAAACAAAACTTGAAACAGATAGACGCCATATTCGAAACCGCATTCATGAAATAAACGGGCAATTATCTACAGTCAAAGAACATCGTACAAGATACCGCGAACGCCGGAAGAAAAATGGAGTCTTCCAAATTGCCATTGTTGGGTATACGAATGCCGGGAAATCGACTTTGTTTAACCAATTAACAGAAGCAGATAGCCATGAGGAGGATCTGCTATTTGCGACACTTGATCCAATGACTCGTAAGATGACATTAGCATCTGGCTACAGTGTGCTGATTTCAGATACTGTTGGCTTTATTCAAGACCTTCCCACAACACTGATTGCAGCATTTCGCTCCACTCTTGAAGAAGTGAAGGAAGCGGATTATTTGCTTCACGTCATCGATTCTTCTAATGAGGATTACGAAGGGCACGAGCGAACGGTTCATGAGCTTTTAGAAGAATTAGAAGCCGATCGTATACCGATGCTGACAGTTTATAACAAAGAAGATCAAATCAGACCCGATTTCATCCCTTCTTCAAAACATCGTCATCTGTTAATCAGTGCTAGACGAGAGGAAGACGTGAAGCGGTTAAAAGCGGATATTATGGCTGAACTGAAACAAAACTTTTTAAAGCCTTATCATGTGAAGATTCCAGCATATGAAGGAAAGCTCATCTCCGCATTAAAATCAGAAACGCTCGTGGAATCGCTAGACTTTCAAAAAGAAGCAGAACTTTATGAGATCACCGGATTTAGTGGTGAAGATCAGACCATATTAGGTCAAATGAAGAAGTATATGTTGTAGGAAAGGAATTAAATGAAGATGTTTCACACATTAAAACACGGCAGTATTTTAGAAAAAATAGCAGCAGAAACAGAACATGACATTTTACACATGCATCAGCAAATTGATCAAAAGAGCGAACAAAATGAGTGGCGGGTGCTTGAAAGCTATCGAAAGCATAAAGTCAGTGACTCTCACTTTAACCCGACAACTGGATATGGCTACGATGATATGGGAAGAGATACGTTAGAAAAGATCTATGCGGATGTCTTCGGAGGTGAAAGCGGCCTTGTCCGTCCCCAGATTATTTCCGGCACACATGCGATTTCCATCGCCTTATTCGGCGTACTAAGACCCGGCGATGAATTAATCTACATGACAGGGAAGCCTTACGATACCCTAGAGGAGATTGTCGGGATTCGCGGCAAAGAAGGGACAGGCTCATTAAAAGACTTTCAAGTCGATTACAAAGCCATTGATTTGCTTCACGATGGATCCGTTAATTTTGACAAAGTCAAAGAGTCTATTTCCCCTAAAACAAAAGTCATCGGCATTCAGCGTTCCAAAGGTTATGCCTCAAGACACTCCTTTACAATAGAAGAAATCGAGGAAATGATTTCATTTGTGAAAGAGATCAATGAAGAGATCATTGTGTTTGTGGACAACTGTTACGGTGAATTTACTGAATTACAAGAACCATGTCATGTAGGAGCAGATCTTATGGCTGGTTCTCTCATTAAAAACCCAGGCGGCGGTCTTGCCAAAACAGGCGGCTACATCGTTGGGAAAGAAAAATGGGTAGAAGCTTGCTCATATCGAATGACATCTCCAGGCATCGGCAGTGAAGCGGGTGCATCACTGTATGCACTCCAAGAAATGTATCAAGGATTTTTCTTAGCGCCGCATGTTGTGGCACAAAGCCTGAAGGGCGCAGTGTTTACAGCCAGATTTCTTGAAAAGCTTGGATTCCAAACGAATCCAGCGTGGAATGCAAAAAGAACCGATTTGATTCAATCAGTCGAATTTGGTGATCCTAAAAAAATGATTGCATTCTGTCAAGCCATTCAATATGCATCACCGATCAACAGTCACGTCACACCGCATGCGAGCTATATGCCAGGCTATGAGGATGATGTTATTATGGCAGCGGGCACATTTGTCCAAGGAGCCAGCATCGAATTATCAGCCGATGGACCAATCAGACCGCCTTATACTGCATACGTTCAAGGTGGACTCACGTATGCCCATGTGAAAAATGCGATTTGCAGTGCGGTAGATGCCTTATTGGAACAAGGTTTTATCGAAGGACCTGCTCGATAAAAAAATCCATGTTAATATTCCTAACATTTCGTTGACACATAATATAACATGACATATAATAAATTTAAGCAAAGAGGAGGAGACAGTTGAGATGAGTGATAACATTCGCCGCTCAATGCCTTTATTCCCAATTGGGATTGTCATGCAGCTAACAGAATTATCTGCAAGGCAAATTCGCTATTATGAGGAAAATGGTTTAGTATTTCCAGCAAGAAGTGATGGGAATCGCCGATTATTTTCTTTCCATGATGTTGATAAATTACTAGAAATTAAAAACCTCATCGAACAAGGTGTAAACATGGCAGGAATCAAAAAACTTTTTGCCAAAGCTGAGGCAGAAAATCCAGCGTCTGACACAAAGACAGAGGAGAAAACCACAGCGAAGCACAACTTGACAGATGATGAACTCAGGAAACTACTGAAGAAGGAACTCATTCAGGCTGGACGTTTCCAACAAGGAACGACCTTTAGGCAGGGGGATATGTCAAGGTTCTTCCGTTAACCAATTAGCAAAACCATTGCTATACAATTTTACCTTTTGTAGGGGAGGAGTTTTACGAAATGGCAAAATACACAAGAGAAGATATCGTAAAATTAGTAAATGAGGAAAACGTAAAGTACATCCGTCTGCAATTTACAGACATTCTCGGAACAATTAAAAATGTTGAGATTCCTGTGAGCCAGTTAGAAAAAGCTCTCGATAACAAATGTATGTTTGACGGTTCATCTATTGAAGGCTTCGTACGTATTGAAGAATCAGATATGTATCTATACCCAGATCTCAACACATTTGTTATTTTCCCTTGGACAGCCGAAAAAGGTAAAGTTGCACGCTTTATTTGTGACATTTACAAGCCGGACGGGACGCCATTTGATGGAGACCCACGTAACAACTTAAAGCGTATTTTAAAGGAAATGGAAGACCTAGGATTTAGTGATTTTAACCTTGGACCTGAGCCAGAATTCTTCTTATTTAAATTAGATGAAAAAGGCGAGCCAACGCTTGAGCTAAACGACAAAGGTGGATACTTTGACCTTGCTCCAACAGATCTAGGTGAAAACTGCCGCCGTGATATCGTGCTTGAGCTTGAAGAAATGGGCTTTGAAATTGAAGCGTCTCACCATGAAGTAGCACCTGGACAACATGAAATTGACTTCAAATATGCAGGCGCTATCCGCTCTTGTGATGACATTCAAACGTTCAAGCTCGTTGTTAAAACGATTGCGAGAAAGCACGGACTTCATGCGACATTCATGCCAAAACCATTGTTCGGTGTTAACGGATCTGGTATGCACTGTAACCTATCATTATTCAAAAATGGCAAAAACGCATTCTTTGATGAAAAAGCAGATTTACAGTTAAGCGAGACGGCTAGACACTTTATCGCAGGTATCGTCAAGCACGCAACAAGCTTTACAGCGGTCACAAACCCAACGGTGAACTCTTACAAGCGTCTTGTACCAGGTTATGAAGCACCTTGCTACGTGGCATGGAGTGCACAAAACCGCAGCCCATTGATCCGTATCCCTGCATCACGCGGCATCAGCACACGTGTAGAAGTACGCAGTGTAGACCCATCTGCAAACCCATACCTTGCACTAAGTGTATTACTTGCAGCAGGTCTAGACGGAATCAAAAATAAACTGGACGCACCAGCACCAATCGACAGAAACATCTATGTCATGGACAAAGAAGAGCGCCTTGAAAACGGCATCTCTGACCTACCTGCAACACTTGCAGAAGCACTAGAGCTGCTGAAGTCAAATGAAGTCATGATCAACGCACTAGGCGATCACTTATTCGAGCACTTCATCGAATCAAAAGAAATCGAATGGGATATGTTTCGCACCCAAGTACACCCATGGGAACGCGATCAGTATATGTCTCAGTATTAATCAGGAAACCCCTTGGAGCCATTGGCTTCAAGGGGTTTTTATTTTGATCAAAAAATGATTTGACCAACCTGCAACGAGATTTCGAAAGAAAAGTGTTTATATGAATATTAAAATGAAGATATTGATTAGCACCACTTTATTGGTAGGTGCTGCTTGTCTGGGTTCTCTGAATTACTCACAAGAATCAACTGATCGAAATACCACTGTATTTCCTCAAAAAACTGATCGAAACACAACGATGATCGATCCAAATTCAACATTTAAAAACTAATAGGCAAAATTAAAACAGACCAAACAGGGTCTGTTTTTTTATAGGGACGGATTGGGCTTAATCATTACTATAGTTTTCATTAGTTTAGAAGTTCTCTATACGCTCCATTGCTCTATCAAAAGCTACTTTTCTTTTTTTCTCTTCATAGTGAATACTTTGAATTATCTATACAAAAAGAATTTAATTACTGCGATTTTTCTCTCCCCAATCACATAACTGTTCTAAAATTGGTAAAAGTGTTTCTGCCTTATATGTAAGACTGTATTCCACTTTAGGGGGGACTTGTGGGTATTCCTTTCGTATAACCATCCCATCTGCCTCCAAATCTTTAAGTTGTGCACTCAATGTTTTAAAGGTAATAGTTCCAAGTCTCCTTTTCATATCATTAAAGCGAACGGGTTGATTTTCCGAAAGGAGATACAGAATTAGCATTTTCCATTTGCCTCCTATAACTGATAATGTATATCCAAAAGGTGTCTCTTGGATATTACCCTTTTTTCTATAATCGGCCATACTCATATTGACACTATCCTTTCTGGTAGTAACTATCTAAATAGTGCGTACTGTTTTTTTCTCTATATTCATTTTATACTTACTTTACTTTGAAATAAAGGAGAGAAAACAATGACTAATATTAAAACCTACAATCACAATCTATGGGATCACGGTATTACCCAAGGATATAGCGTTAAGGGAACAATCTACATTTCAGGTCAATTTTCACACGATAAAAATGGTATGTTCGTTGGTAAGGAGAATATTGAAGCTCAGACTCTGCAAACATTTGAGAACCTTGATCGGGTATTGGTGGAATTGGGAGCCACGAAATCTAACATTGCATATGTGGAAATTTTTCTAACAAATCCACAAGAACACTCCGAAACGGTCATAGATCTATTCAAGGAATACTTAGGTCAACACAGACCAGCTGGCAGTCTCATTGGTGTGACATATCTGGCTTTCCCAGAGCAATTGATTGAAGTCAAGGCTATCGCACACACTGATTAAATATGTTATCGTATGAATTTGACCAATTCTCTATACACGGATTGGGACCAACCCTTTCAGTTTTGTTCAGAAATGAAAATATTTATTCAGAAAGGCTCATCATAGAACCTTATTAAATCAGTCTTTTTCAGAGAATGTCTGTTTGCTTCGGGTGATGTCGTTCACCCTGCCAGGGTAGAGGTCGCTGGTCGGTCCCAACCGGAATCATCGTTAAAAACTTTGCTAGCAAGGGTTTATTCATTGTGACTTATTTTTAATTTTTTAGAGGTCCCCTATACGTTCCATTGCTTTATCGAAAGCTGCTTTTCTTTTTTTCTCTTCATAGTCAATACGTTCTAAAATTCTGGTCCAATAAATATTGCCTGTGTCTGCATATTTTTTTGCAGTTTCTCTCTAAAGAAATGCTTCAGCTTCTTCGAGGACTATTATGAATTTACTCCCCATTTTCATGTGTGGCATCTCATCTTCATGAATTAAAATGAACAGTTTGACTTTACATATGTTGTAAATATCGTGTTAAAATTATATAAAGGAAATGATAGCAAGGGGGGTAATGGAATGTCGAATTTGATTTCTTCTGTAGATGTGGCAAACACTCTCAACAAATGGTATTTGCATATTAAAAAGAGGGAAGTTTCACAAGCAGTAGAGTTGAGGGATGAGATTCAAGATATGCTAGGCGAAATGGAAGAAAATCAAGATGTTTTACTCTATTTCAATATTCTTGATTATAGATTTAAGGTACTTATGGAAGATTTAGTGGGGCAACCAACAATAACAGAAAGTGAAAGAGTCAAAACAGATGACATGCTAAGGTTTTACTTTTATCTTTTCAAAGGTATGTATGAGAGTGCAAGGAATAACTATTCAGAAGCTCTAGTCCTATTTAGAGTAGCTGAGAGACAATTAGACAAGGTACATGATGAAATTGAAAAGGCTGAGTTTCATTATAAAATTGGCACACTCTACTATTTCAATAAAGTCACGCTCCTTTCTCACCACCATCTACAAACCGCAAAGGACATCTACAAAGGTCATGAAGGCTACAGCATACAGACCATAAACTGTAATATGTTGTTGGCACTGAATTTGATTGATGATGGTAGATTAGACAAAGCTGAAAGAATGCTTTTGGAGTGTGTTGATAGACTGATTGAGAAGAATGATAAGAGATTGTTAGCGTTGGCTTATTATGATTTAGGATTTCTCAAAATTCAGGATGACCACCATATAGAAGCAATTAAATATTTCAACAAAGCAATTTCCGCAGATGATCTAAAACAGTCAGCTCCTATTTCATACTTACAATGTGCGTATGAATTTGCAAGATCAAGCTATAAATCAAATCAATTGGATCAAGCAATAAGTTGGGTTGCTGAGGGGAAATCCTTTTCTAAAGAACAGCAGAACACAAATTTCATTTTGAAATTTAATATCCTTGAGAAATGTTATACAACACCACGAGAAAGCTATGAGGATATCAAGAAAGGGCTATTTCTTTTGGAGGAAAGAAAAGCATATGTTGATATAGAGGCTTTAGCTCCTGATGTTGCTTCCATATATAAAAAGTTAAATCTTTATGAAGAAAGTAACTACTTCTTGGAATTGGCTTTAAAATCTTGTACGCTTATAGGAAAGGAGGTCATATGATTATGAAAAAAATTATGGTGATTATTACTACTACTTTGCTGATAGGTACAATACTTGGGATGCCTACTTTACAACATGCTCAAGCAGATGCTAAAAGTGATACAGTGTTACTTTCCTCAAGAGGTGCAGGATCATAAATGGCTATGAATTAACATCTACAGACTAGCTCCGTGATTGAATGTTTAAAAATAGATAAATTGGATTAAAGTATAAGACTCCTTATGGTATTCTAGTAAAAGAATATTCCATTAAAGGAGTCTTTTACATATGAAAATATTAGATGCTCCATCTTTACTATCAGCTGTAGAACAGAGGTCAAAGGTCTATCAGGAGCTTCAAGAAGAAATGAAAGTTGTGAAAAAAGCATTAAAAAGTGTGTCGGGGTTAGGTGATGAATTTACCGGGAAAGGTGCAGATAATATCAAAGCTTTTTATAATGATCTTGCACTTTACACCGACACTTATCTTGATTTTATCGAGATGCAAAAGGCTTTTTTAGATGGAGTGAAAGGAAAGCTTGATGATGAATCATTAGGCGGGAGCACATTTATTGATGAGCACTTTTTAGACGCTCAATTGAAGCAAGGTATTCAGAATAATAAAGATATGGTCAAAGAACAAAAAGATGCTCTTTCCACTATTTTTGACGATATCAGTGATTTAATTGAATTACACACATTTTCAAGTAAAGAGGTCAATGAACATTTAGACGATGCGAACAAAAAAAGAAAAGAGACAATTGATGTTTTACATAAAATAGATCATGAGCTAAAAACAGAATACGCAAAGTCAGAAGCGATTGAGAATCACCTCAAAACTTTTTATGTAAAAATGATGGCTGCTACAGGACAAGGAAAGAACGCTCAGCCTATGTATTATGATGCAAAAGCATTTCATGAAACAGCTGTGTACAAGAATCATGATAAAATCGATGCACAGGTGAAAGCCTATTTAAAAGTGAAAAAAGAAGAAAAAGAGAAACGAAGAATTAAAGAATTGAAAGAAAAGCTCAATGATCCTTCGTGTATATCAGAAGCGAAATACTTTGAGATTGTCGATGAAATTGGATATGAAAATCTTTCTTACGATCAAAAAATGTATTACAGCCAGCTCCTTCAAATCAAAGCACAGGAAGAAGCATCAGAGGTATTCGTTGATAGTGTAAAAGGTGCTGCAGTTGGTCTATACGATGTGGCGAAAGATACAGTAGTTGGCATCTACGATCTTGTAACAGACCCTGGGGGTGCCGTTGAATCAGTCGTAACGGCTGTTTCTCATCCAATTGAAACATCGAAAGCAATTGGAAAATCGATTTCAGACTCATTCCAAAAAGAAGTCATCGATGGTGATGCATATTCTCGATCACACTGGTTTGCCTATGCGACTGGTTCACTAGCAGAAATTGTCTTTGGTTCTAAAGGGGCAGGAGCCATCACAAAAACGGGGACAACAGCGGCCAAAACAACAGTGAAGAAAGGCCTTGAACAAGGTGCAAAATCAATAGACAGAGTATCTATTCCGAATCTATTGCCATATTCACCAAAGTTTCAAATGGCTGGTGGGCCGAAGCTCCCGTACAATGTATTTGACGGCGAAAATCTCAAAAATAAACTCCTCTCCATGGCAAAGCGTCTCGACAACAACTCAGGCTACGGAATCTCTAAGACAGGCAGACGCTTACCAGCACCAAAATCACCACCAGCCGTTGTTAGTTACGGAGATCACTACGTAAGATGGAAACGTAAAAAAGTATTAAAACCAAATGTCGTTTATACAACAAAACAAGGCTACACCTACACAACCGACCACTACGGACGTATTGTTAAAGTCGAAGCAAGTGATTTAAAATACGGAGAGGTCAAAAGAAACCAATATGCTCAGTCTAATTCAGGAAAGCCAGATCGATTACTGGATGATGATGGAGGACATTTAATTGCGTCTATTTTTAAAGGGTCAGGGGATATTGATAACCTGCTTCCGATGAATTCACAGATCAACCGTAGTGGCGGGAAATGGTATGAGATGGAGCAACGGTGGTTGAAAGCATTGAAATCAACCCCACCTAAACATGTAGAAGTTAGTATTGAATCTATCTATAAAGACGATTCATTAAGACCTGAGAGATTTGTAGTACAATATAAAATTGGAAAACGTGTCAAACGTGAGACTATTAAAAATGAGGCTGGAGGTTAAAGATAATGGAAGAACTAGAAGTGAAGTATAAAAAAATAGCAGAAGCAATTAATGAAATGATCCCATGTGATTGGGAAAAAATTTGGATGTATGCAGAAATATTAGACGATTCAGCTGGAATTACTTTTTATTTTACTGAACCAAATAATGAAGAATATGTTTATGGTGATGATATTCCAGAAAGATATAAAGTAAGTAGTTCAATATATAATCATTTATTAGTCGAACTCTGTGAAGCCTTCGAAGAATTGAAAAATGAATATATAAAAAATGATTTAGGAGCTTGGACAACAGCTACCGTTCAACTGGAGAAGTCAGGGAAGTTTTCAATTGATTATGGCTATGAAGATGTTTATTCTTTAGGAATTGACAACATACAAAGAGTAGAGGTATGGGAATATGAAACTTTCGGATTTTTACCCGACGACGAGGAAGATAAAGAAGCAGTACTGAATTTTATAAAAAATAAACAAGAAAACAATTACTAATACAATTGCCCTCCAATTAAAGGAGGGTTTTTATTTGCCTATATTTACAACTGAAACATCGAAAGCAATTGGAAAATCGATTTCAGACTCATTCCAAAAAGAAGTCATCGATGGTGATGCATATTCTCGGTCACACTGGTTCGCCTATGCAACTGGTTCACTAGCAGAAATTGTCTTTGGTTCTAAAGGGGCAGGAGCCATCACAAAAACGGGGACAACAGCGGCCAAAACAACAGTGAAGAAAGGCCTTGAACAAGGTGCAAAATCAATAGACAGAGTATCTATTCCGAATCTATTGCCATATTCACCAAAGTTTCAAATGGCTGGTGGACCGAAGCTGCCGTATAACGTTTTTGACGGCGAAAATCTAAAAAATAAACTCCTCTCCATGGCTAAGCGTCTCGACAACAACTCAGGCTACGGAATCTCTAAGACAGGCAGACGCTTACCAGCACCAAAATCACCTCCAGCCGTTGTTAGTTACGGAGATCATTATGTAAGGTGGAAACGTAAAAAAGTATTAAAACCGAATGTCGTTTATACAACAAAGCAAGGGTACACCTACACAACCGACCACTACGGACGTATTGTTAAAGTCGAAGCAAGTGATTTAAAATACGGAGAGGTCAAAAGAAACCAATATGCTCAGTCTAATTCAGGAAAGCCTGACCGATTACTAGATGATGATGGTGGGCATTTGATTGCCTCTATTTTTAAAGGGTCAGGTGATATTGATAACCTGCTTCCGATGAATTCACAGATTAATCGAAGCGGTGGGAAATGGTATGAGATGGAGCAACGGTGGTTGAAAGCATTGAAATCAACCCCACCTAAACATGTAGAAGTTAGTATTGAATCTATCTATAAAGACGATTCATTAAGACCTGAGAGATTTGTAGTACAATATAAAATTGGAAAAGTTATGTTCAAGAATTTATCAAGAATCAACATGGAGGTTAAAGATAATGGAATCAATAGAACGCTATTATAAAAAAATAGCAGAATCAATTAATGAATTAATACCATGTGAATGGGATAGAGTTTGGATGTATGCAGAAATACTTGATGATTCGGCTGGAATTACATTTTGTTTCAACGAGACTAATAGTGAAAAGTGTGTTTATGGACATGAAATTCCACTTAAATATAATGTAAGTAAATCAACATACATTCATTTATTATACGAACTCAGTAAAACTTTTGAAGAATTGAAAAAAGCATATACGCAAAATGAATTAGGTGCTTGGACAACAGCTACCCTCCAATTAGATAAAACAGGGAAATTCTCGATTGATTATGGATATGAAGATATTTTATCTATAGGGCTTTATGGTATCCAGAGAAGAGCTGTATGGGAGTATAAAACGTTCGGGTTTTTACCAGAAGACGAGAAAGATAAAGAAGCTGTGCTGAATTATCTTAAAAATAAAGAAGAAAACAACTAACACACGGCCCTCCAAATTAAAGGAGGGTTTTTTGTATGCCAATATTTAAATCGAACAAAAGTTCTTAAAACTCATTGATAAAGAACGATTGTTCAGTTTCTATTTAATCACCCAAGAAGGAATGATTAAATGCTTAGACTTAGAGACAAAGGTGCGAGTCAGTTAAGAAGATCACTATGACCACATTGTCAAAGTCGAAGCAAGTGATTTAAAATACGGAGAGGTCAAAAGAAACCAATATGCTCAGTCTAATTCAGGAAAGCCAGATCGATTACTGGATGATGATGGAGGACATTTAATTGCGTCTATTTTTAAAGGGTCAGGGGGTATTGATAATCTTGTGCCGATGAATGGGAATTTAAACAAAGGTGAGTGGAAAAAGCTTGAGAATACTTGGTCTGATGCTCTTCAAAATGGTGATGACGAATGGGAATTCAAAAGGTTCGATAATGTGTATGGAGGTAAAAGGAATGAATGAAGAAAAAATAGAACATTTATACAATCAAATAGTTGATGTTGTAGTGGGAACAATACCAATTGAATGGGAAAAGGTGTATTTATATGGTGAGGTAGTTGAAGGTTCTCAGACTGTTTACTTTTATTTTTCATCTAAAGAAAATGAGGGTACACTTGTATATAGTCATGAGATCACTGAATTGTTTGAAGTAAGTGAACATGAATACAAAGAAAAATGGCATCAATTAGTCGACTGTATCCAAGAACTTAGGAGAGAGTTTGAACAAAATGGTCAAGAACCTTGGACAAATTTCACAATGATTTTTGATGAAACGGGACATTTCACTATAGAATTTAATTATGATGACCTTTTGAATACAAACCCTCATGAAAGAAAAACTATTTGGAAATATAATCATCTAGGTATTATACCTAAAAGCAATTCTGGTAAAAAACATTTAGAAAAATATCTTTCTACATTGAAGTAGCTTTTAAGTTTTAAAGATGTTATAAAATTTGTATTGATAGATTAAAGAAATAAAGATTAGAGAACATATTGAGAGCACCATTCCAAGCAGAAATGGTGCTCTTATTCAATAATGGCTTCTTTTAATCAATAACAAAACAGACACACTTAGCAACAAAAGAAAAATTAATACATATGGAATCAACTTTGTATTGATTAGCGTGTCAAAGAAACCGTCGACGAAAGCAAAAATATCGAAAACACAATATTCTTTTCTAATTCAATCTTTCTTTTCACTCTATCTAAACCGATAAACCGTCACTTCACAATCACCCAATACCTCTTCAATCATGCCTTCAACAATCGCCCAATCGCCGCCCGCCAGTCCGCAGCCGATCCCGTAAGGAATGGCGATGGAAGTTTGTTTTTTTTCTTCATGTGAATGGGTTACTGTATCTTTTAGGCTTTGTAAGCAACTGCGCAAGGCATCGTAGTCGGTTTGCATTCTTTTTCTTCCGTATCCAGTTTGAGCAAATAAGTTGGCTATTGTTTTTCCGTCGCTTGTTGTGATGAGTTGTACGGAGCTTAACAAATCATCTCCGTGTTCTGCACATATTTGTTTATACTCTTTGTATACATTCGGATATTTGCTTTTGATTTGTTTGGCTAATCCAGCGCCCATGACGCCTTTACAGTTCACCTGGTGACAGATGATGTCTTCACTTGCCTCTAAAATATTGCCATCCACTGTTTTGATCATATGAAGTAACCCCTTTTTCATAAAATAGAAACTTATGTTCTATTTTATCAGTTTTCATTCAATGATTTAATAGTTAAAATGCTTTTGAATGAGTTTACTTGAATACTTTAAAATGACCTTGATTGTCAGAGTTAATGCATGTCGTCTAAAATATGAAAAGGCTACAATCATACCTATGTAGAGGATGATAATGTCCGTTCACAGGCATTGTGTGAGCGATTAAAGCGATTAGGCATGCGGAAAGAAGGCCCTTTTCTTGAGTTTATTTCATTTACTACATATGAGGACGGTACAAGTGACAGCAAAGTGACAAACATGTGATATGATTCCATGCTTTGTTCGTTCAATCGATGGAGCGGACATCTCATTTCAATTATCCTTGTCATAAATGGAGGAAAAGGGAGAAATGAGATGCAGGTTCATAATGAACGTTTATTTAGGTGGGTGAATCAGCTCAGTATCGATCAACTACTTGAATTCCATATTCATTGGTCTAGCTGAATATACAGTGCTATTAGCAGCGCTCATATGTCTGTTCACATGGTCGTATCTGCAGGACTTACTTTCCTATTGGCAGAGTTACTTGGAAAATTCGCAGGCATGCTTTATTCCAACAAGCAACCCTTTGCCGAAAGGAGTCATGTCAATCTTTTGATTCAGAAGGAAGTGAATAACTCTTTTCCAAGTGATCATACCATCTTTATTTTTTCTATTTGCCTGATCTTTTGGATGTATCACAAACGGCATTTTTATTGGCTGATCATTGCGTGTGCTGTTGGGTTTTCAAGGATTTGGGTAGGAGTTCATTATCCATTTGATGTCTTAGCAGGTGCCACCATAGCTTGTTTAACAGCGATTGCTGTTGTATGTTTGCCGATATGTCAAAGAAGTGTGAATGCCATTTTGACTTGCTATGAGTGGCTAGAGGAGAAAATTGTAAAGAAGAGAACAAACTAACATATTGTAGCAAAATACCCCGATCTATTAATGGCTCAGATCAGGGTACTCTTTATTTTCGCCAAAACGTTGAACAATCCGCTTTGTCTTCAATATTAAATTCAATGATTTTTTTGAGGAGAGGATAATCAACTGGCAAGCTTTCCTTCATGCGAAACATCTTTTTTCCATGATCGTAACCCGCTTGTACAATGTCAGCTGAAAAGTGATCAATTCCTTTCCCTTCTGGCGCCACAGAAATGTGATGTTTTGCTACGCTAAACCCAATAATAAATGTGCCATGGTCTGTGAACATCGGCTGATTCCAAGCAATTCTTGGTTCTAATTGAGGAAATGTGTCTAAAATCCATTGTAAAATGTCTTGCGTGCGCTGCTTCAGCTCTGGATTACCGATATTGCTTACATATTCTTCAAACAGATGCATGATGTTTTATCCTCCAATTCCATCAACCTCATAAGCCTCAGACGGGATTCGAACCCGCACTCCTTTCGTAAGCATAGGCTAGGGGCAACACGCTTCCCTACGGAATTTCACCGACAGGAGTTTCGCCTGTCTCAGCTCATGTGCTTTTCGGTGCTTCTGAAACCCTTGCCTTGCGACCCGCTAGCTACAATTTGTTTTACGGCGCTCTTCCCTTCTAGAGCTACTGAGGCGCGGAAGCTATTGATTATATTATATAAAGAAACATGAGAAATGAAAAGCAGCGCTAATGATTAGTTGCAGTGCCTGTTTCATGTCACTATTTGATTACGTATAATGGCTTTTTTTCATTTTCTCACGAGAGGATTGTTTGCTTTCAAACTGGAAAAGGCAGAATGTTTACGCAAAACATCATTGACTAGAAGAAAGAAACGCATTTTCAAAGGAAACGGTTATTGAAGATTCAGGCGATTCATATTAAAATGATGTCAAATGGGCTAATTAGCAATTGCTAATAGAAGTTCCATATTTAGTGAAATCATGTGATGCAGCTGAAGGTGATTGGGGGTGTAGAATGAGCAAAATTCCTGTTGCGGAATTGGCATCATTATTAAATGATTGGAACATGGAAATCAAAAAAGATCATGCGGATGAGGCAGAGCGGTTATTTGCTAAAGCAAAACAAGCAGTAGAGGAAGTTGACGATACGGACATCCTCATGTACTATTCTCTTCTTGAGAAAAGACATCACATTCTCATGTACAATTTGAGAGGCCAAAAGGGCAGTGTTTCAACGAAAAGTATAGACAGTCATCATGGGAAAAAAGAGGATGACTTGTCTAACCGCCTTGCCTACTATTTTGATTTTTATGAGGGCGTGTATGAACAGCATCAAGGAAATTACGAGGTAGCATTGCAAATGTATCAAAGTGCTGAAAAGCTCTTAGATAAAATTCCTAGTGAAATCGAACGTGCTGATTTTGATTTTAAGGTGGCCTGGCTTTACTACCGGCTTAGTCATATCATGTTGTCATTAAGCTATATCCGCAGAGCCCTTCACGTCTATAAGCGGCACAAGCATTATGAAAGAAGAACGGCACTTTCATATTCTCTCATTGCGGCGAATCAAACAGAGATCGGCCGGTATGAAGAGGCGCTTGAAAATTATCGACTGGCGGAAGAGGTTTTGACAAGCGAGCAGGATGACTTTATGCTGGCTCAGCTCCATCACAATGTGGCCATTTTATATTCATTTTGGAACAAACCGAAAGAATCAATAGGTCATCTTGAAAAGGCACTGTCCCATCAAGAATATTATGAGTCAGATTTCTTTTTCCATTCTACGTATCTGATCAGCCGGGAACTCTGCGTGATTGGTGAAAAGCAGCGTGCAAGCCAATTCATAGAGGCTGCGTATGCCAGAATAAAGGATGCTTCTCATGAAGTATTTCAGCTGAAAATAGGCATCGTCCATGATCTTTACTTAACAAATGCATCACAAAGATTTCAGCAAATTGATGAGAAATTAAGAAAGTTAGAAGAGAAGAATGAATATCATGAAGTAAAAGAACTTTCACATTTTGCAGCTAAATATTGTGAAAAGCAAGCACTTTATGAGCAGTCTGTGTTTTACTTGAACAAAAGTTTAGAAGCGGATTTACATATGAAAAGAATGGGGTTGATTTAAGATGAAAACAGGTTTAAAAGTATTATTCGTTGTAGGTTTAGCGATTGCTGCGTCAGTTTTGACTCAAAACGTTGCGGGTTCTTTCGAAGTAGCAGAAAAAATCATTGGTGGTTAATCACCATTTATCTCTTGCCCTTGTTGATATCGTCAGCAAGGGTTTTTTGTATGTTGTTAATAGGCTCTTCTTATTAAACGCTACAAGAACGTTTAATAAGAAGAATTCGCAACAAAGGGGGTGTGCAAATTTGTTACCTGCCCCATTATTCTAAATAAACATAGGGCAGCGCAACAAGTTAAAAAGGTCACCTTTCTCTGCTTAATTTAATTTTTTGCAGGACTTTTCATTCAAATTTCATCAAATGGGTCTATTGTACATAGAAGTAAAAGAAAAAGCGGGAACACCGCTCCAATTGTCATGCATATGATGAGATGAGATGTTAGCCGAAGGCAGGTGATTGTATGTATCCCCGGGTATATGGAGGTTTTCATGGCAGCGGTTTTACTGGAGCACATATTGGACCAGTCGGTTCTCATATCGGCTTTGGCGGATATTACGTGAGCCCAGGTGTGTTCTCTGGTTTAGGCGGTTTTCCTGGATATGGAGGATATGGTGCATTTTCTGGATATCCGTATGGCTCTACGTTCATCATGGGGCGTCCTCCTGGTTTTTATGTGAGAAGTTATAAGTGAACGTTGAAATAGCCATCTAACGATTGGCTATTTCAATTGGTGAAAATGCTTCACTGCAGCAGTTATCACAATGATCCCTAGGATAGAGATAGGTAGCCATATGATGATAAATGGATCGTACGCATCTGTGTATGCCGCTAAAGCGGCACCTAGGCAGTAAAAGACAATAGAGCTTATTCTCAGTAAACTTACATGTTGAATAGGGGCTTTTCTTTTTTCTCGGTGTGATATACGCTGAGCTAAATCTTCAAATAGGTTAGCGAGTGTACTCGTAAGAACCGTTGTGGAAATGCCCGCTACATTTAATTTGCGGGCAGCTGCTGTCTGGAGGCCCATGGCCATACTTAACAGGATAATAAGCATGAAATAAGCACCTTGTGTATAAGAGAAAATGGTCATGAGAGCAAATAGAAGTAATATCATCACTTCTATGATAAAGATACGTGTAACGGCTTTTGGCCAAAATGTTGTCTCATGCTTTCCGCCTATCACAACAGCAAGTAAAACCCCTAAAACGAACCCACTCAGTGCAGTGATGGAATGAAGGGCTGTTAGCTGTAAGGAGCTTCCTGCTGCAATCCCAAGCAGCACAATATTACCTGTCATATTGGCTGTAAACACGTGCCCTAGGCTTAAATAGCCAATCACATCCACAATTCCTGCGGAAAGGCATAAAAAGATAAGTGCTATATTTCGAAATGAATGTGCAGTCAAAACGGTCATCCCTTTCTTACTCTCTAATGAATAAGTGTAACGCTTAATGACCGCGTATGTCCATCTTATGTGAAGGTATGATGTCTTCAAGCCGATGCAAAACTTGTCTGAAAGTGTCATCATTTACAAGATGCCTCATGCGGCGGAATGGATCGCCTTTTTCCTTTAGACGCTCTATGACAGCTGGCATGGTAAAAAGAGATGGGTGAAGTCCATCGTGATGGAGTTCGTCCCATTCAAGCGGCGTTGCTACAAGTCCAAGCTCATTTCCTCTTGGAGAATATGGAGCAATGATGGTTTTTCCAGCATCATGCTGAATATAGTCTAAATACAAGCGGTTGCCGCGTTTTTTCTTCAGTCGTTCCATAGTAAATAGTTCAGGGGCTTGTTCACATAAAAATTGACATATAAACGCAGTGGATGTTCTTGTTTCTTCGTATGTGAAGGCATCTTTCTTTAATGGAATATAGACTTGAAGTCCTTTTCCGCCACTTGTTTTAAGAAAGGCTGTAAGAAATAGCCCGTCTAAAAGCGCTTTGATTCGCTTAGCAGCTTCTATGGCTAGATGAAATTCATTAACAGTTGGTGGATCTAAATCAAAGACGATCTCGGTTGGCCGGTCCGTATCCCTTGTTTCAAAAGGAATATGAAATTCCATCGCCAACTGATTACCGAGCCAAAGAAGCGTCTGAGGGTCATTACAGACGGTGTATGAAATATCATCAGCTTGATCGGTCAAAACAAAATCTGGTGCATAAGCAGGTGTCGACTTTTGATAAAAGAATTCATCTCCCGTACCATGAGGGTACCGAATTAAAGTGAGTCGTCTTTCACGTAAAAAGGGCAAAAGATAAGGAGCTACTTGTCTTAAATAAAGTAAGTAATCTGCCTTGTTCAGATGAAGAGCTGGCACAATTGGTTTCTCTGGATGAGTGATGTCAATCACAGCAGGGAGCGGATACAGCTGTTTAAGCATTTGCTGAAACGTACACGCTGCTGGGTCAGCATCTAGTAAAAAGGAAGAAAACCGAGGCTCTCTTAAAGCGGATCCATCAAAGGATATACAAGCAATGCTAGCGACGATAGAAGGAAGGATTTCATATCCTGATGCGCCTATTCGCTTGCCTTTTGTTTGAAAGAGCGTACGTAGCGTTTGTTCTTCTTCTTTAGAAAATCCATGCTTGAATTGGACAACCTCTGTAAGGTGATCTTCTTGATAAATACAGCCTTGAAAGTAGCCATTTTCTTTGTCAAAACGAGTCACAATGACAGAGACATATCGCCAATTTTTCATTTTCAGCCATTCTTTTGACCGGATGTTGTCGTGCCATTTACTTGTCTTTTTTTTCGCAACTAGTCCTTCCGCTAAATATGTCGTCATCAGCTTTTTCATGTATTCAGGATTTGGGTCTGTATGAATGAGTTGAAGAAGGGAAGGGTGCTCGAGCTTTACAGATGGCGGAAGTTGTACCTTTTGGAAAATTTGCTGTAACTGTTTTTTCCTATCCATCAACGGTAAATCAACAACGGATTTCCCCATGCTTCTTAATAGATCAAACACAATCAAATGGCATGGAAACTTCTCAGCCTGCAGCCTGATAGTCTCTTTGTTTTTCAGTCTGCCTCTTTGCTGAACTCTCGCAAAATCACTTTGCTGTTCATCCAGTAAATAGACCAATTCCCCGTCAAACGTGAGCGGTAAAAAAGGAGCAAATTGATCTCTTAATTGTTCGCACTGTTCAATAACCTCGGGAAACTGTTCGTTTAAACGTTTTCCGGCTCTGCTTTCTAGATGAATCTCGTTTTCCTCCCATATCAGGATGGTGCGAAAACCATCATATTTTAATTCATACACCCAGTCTGTACCGGCAGGAATATCATGTGCAGTTGTTAATCGCATAGGTTTCATTGTGCTTGTCACTTCCTCATATGATGTGTTCTTAATGTGGGATGAAATTTTCATTCGCATACATAAGTCTAACGAAAACATTACATAGTAAGGAGAAATAGAACGGAGGCGACGCGATGCATACAGTTTGGAAAGGCGGCATTAGCTTTGGATTGGTCAATATCCCTGTAAAGCTGTTTACCGCTACAGAAAACAAAGATATTAAGTTAAGACAGCTCCATAAAGAGTGTCACACGCCCATTAATTATAAAAAGGTTTGCGCCAACTGCGGGGAAGAGGTGGCACCAGAACAAATCATCAAAGCGTACGAGTATGCGAAAAATAAATTCATTGAATTAGACGATGAAGAGCTAGAAAAACTGCGAAAAGAAAATGAAGAAAAAGCCGTTGAAATCATTGATTTTGTGAAGATAGAAGAGATTGATCCCATCTATTATGAAAGAAGTTACTTTTTATCACCAGATACAGGTGGTGCGAAGGCTTATTCATTATTAAGAAAAGCTTTAGAGGAATCGGGGAAAATTGGTGTGGCCAAAATCATGATTCGTTCAAAGGAGCAATTAGCAATTGTTAGGTGCTATGAACACATTTTGCTGATGGAAACCATTCATTTTCCTGACGAAATTAGACAAGTATCAGATGTACCAAATATCCCCCAAGAGGAAAACATCGTGAAAAAGGAGTTAGATACAGCACTTCTTTTAATCGAGCAATTAACCACAGCTTTCGACCCGGCGGCATATCAGGATGAATACAGAGAACAGCTGATGAACTTAATTGGCGATAAAATATCAGGAGAACATACGGTTCAGCCAGAAGCAACAGGCAAAAAAGATTCTGCATCCAATGTGACTGACTTAATGACGGCTCTTCAGGCTTCAATCGATCGATCTAAACCAGCCAAAGCAAAAAAAGCAGCACCTAAAAAAAGAAAAGCACCTGCGAAAAAAGAAAAAAATGCATAACAAAAGACCGCTCATGTGCGGTCTTATTGCGGTTTTAACACGTCCTGAATGTGCCCATCTTTTTTGTGAATAACAACGGAGGTCTCTTTATTAGAGGCAATTTCCTTTGCCCGGTCAATTGCTTTTTGTTTCGTTTCTTTGACCTCACTTGCTCGTTTTGCATTCTCTGTTTGAACCGCCCATCCTTCCTCGTGTTTAACAACATGCTGCGCATGATCCATGAGCTCTGGTCTTGCGGAGCTACTGTCTTTAGATGGCGTAACAGTACCATGAGATGAGAACTTCTCTACCTCTTTCTCTGCGGCGTTCTTTTTCCACTCTTTCGCTTGGCTGATCGCAATTGGGATGGCTCTATTTTCGTCATATCCTTCCTGTATCATTTTGTTCGCAATCTCAAGTGCTTTTTTCCGAATGACGTTGTCTAACGATTGAAATGAAGGCGGATAATCATTCATCGTCCAAGGCATATGAAGCGCTCCTTTCTTTTATTTGAACATCTTCCCACATCTACAATGGATCAAACATCCCATTTTTCTCAAACCAATGAAGGAAATAAAATACACCGTTTTGCTGAGGCATAATCTCATTCATTCCTGCAATATAGAAGTAGAAAAGGAGTGATTTTGATGATGATGAAAGGTTTGTATGAAGCCCATTTGCCTGTGAGTGATTTGAAGGCATCTATTGCATTTTATGAAAAATTGGAATTGACACTTGCGCATGAAAACGAACGAGTTGCTTTTTTATGGATTGAGAAAGGAAAGAGCTGGCTCGGTCTTTGGAAAGTAGATATGAACGCCTATCCATACCATCCTTCAACTCGGCATGTTGCCTTTCAAATTACAACGTCCAGTATCGAACAGATCAAGGCTTGGCTGGTTGAAAAGGGCATCGGCATTCACCCAATGTTTGGCTTTTCAGAAGAGCAGCAGCCGTTAGTTCTCGATAATCCGCCGCAATTTCATGCAGCAATCTATTTTCTGGACCCTGATGACAATCTGCTTGAATGCATTGCGCCGCTTGAACTTGATACAGGGGAAGACTTCGATATGATGACCTATGAGGAGTGGGAAAGAAAGAAAAATCCGTTTATTGATTGACAAAATCACTCATTGTAACTATATTGATTACAACGGTGGTGAAAGATTGTGAAACAAATTAGTAGCAGGTATCCGATTGCTGTTCATATTTTGTCATTTATTGCGGGCGTTTCAAAAGAGTGTACAGGTGATTTTATTGCTGAGAGTGTGAATTCAAATCCAGCCATTGTTCGAAAAATGATGGCAATGCTTAAACGAGCGGGGCTTATTGAGATTCGCCGCGGAGTAGGCGGTGCTTATTTAAAAAGACCGGCAGAGGAAATCACACTCTTAGATGTGTACCGTGCTGTCGATGTAAGTGAGGAAGAAGAATTATTTAACTTCCATCAGCCAGTCATCGCATGTCCGATTGGTCAAGCGATGGATATAAGACTGCGGCATGAACTAAAAGAAGCACAGACGGCTCTTGAGAATCACCTAAAGCAAGTGACGATTAAGCAATTGTTGACAGAGGCGGAATAAAAAAGCTCAGTCTGTACTTGAGCTTTTTTTACACCAGTTGTTGTAACCGATATGATTATAACAAATGAACGGATATGTATCTAAAGCGATTCCATTCATAAAACATCACCGTTGAACGAAAAATGAGGAGGTCAAACAAATGAAATTATTAGTAACAGGCGCAACAGGACAACTTGGATCGCTCGTCGTTAAGCATTTACTTAAAAAGGTACCGGCTGAACAAATTGCGGTGAGTGTTCGAGACCCACAAAAAGCAGCACATTTGAAGGAAGCTGGGGTGGATTTACGCCGCGGAGACTTTACTCAGCCAGACACACTTAAGACAGCCTTTCAAGGCATTGACCGTCTTTTGATCATTTCAACAGCGGATGGAGACCGCGTTCAGCAGCATACAGCTGCTATCCAAGCGGCAAAAGTAGCTGGTGTATCCTTTATTGCTTATACAAGTGTTGTGAGTGCAAGAAAGAGTCAGCTAGTCCTTGCACATGACCATGCAAAAACAGAAGAAGCCATTGTGGCCTCTGGCATTCCTCATGTATTTTTAAGAAACAATTGGTATGTAGAAAATGAAAAAGATCCGATACTAGCAGCCGTGAGCGGCGCACCATTTTTAAGTCCAATTGGAGATGGCAAGGTTGGCTGGGCAACAAGAAATGACTACGCAGAAGCGGCAGCAAATGCGTTAACACTTCCAGAACATAACCAGGAAATCTATGAACTGTCAGGACCGCTTCGGACGCATACTGAACTTGCACACATTGTCAGTGAGGTAAGCGGAAAAGAGGTCAAGGTGGAGCAAATCGATGTAGACACATTTGGAGAATTTTTAGCTTCAAATGGTGTACCAAAAGAAGCTGTTCCATTCGTCAAAGCCATTCAAAGTGGCATTCGTGATGGTGCCTTAGCCGTGGAAAGCGATGATTTCGAAACATTACTTGGACGGCCGTTAACGCCAATTGAAGAAAGAATCAGTGAATTGATTTCAAAATAAATCTTCTGAAGCGCCCTTAAAGGGCGACTTTTTTCATGCAGATTATCTTCATGCGTCATTAAATGTCTCTTCAACATAATTAATAGCCCCTTCAATGTATCATTTTTTATATAAACATATAGGCTGAATTGTTAATTTTCACTTTGTTTTTTCTTCTTCTCATCGAGGAGAACATGAGAAGCCCAAAAGAGAACTTATCAATTTTTATTGAATTTATCAAACCGCAATCAATTAACGTAACCTATACCCGTAAGAGTTAACAATCTTTTAACATTGAAATTAGTTAAATAGTATCTATTTTTTCACATGATAATGTTGAATTCTAATATTATTTATTGTAATATTAGATAATGATAGAAGGAGGTGGTAATTATGGTAAATTTTAATGGTAAACATTCTAAAATCCTAGCCGCTTTTGGGATGGTCTTTTTATCTATTTTAGTGATGTTTGGAACTATTGGGTCACCAGTGAAATATAATCAAAACGAATTTAGTAATTCTGATATCCAAACTTTAGAAAAATCATCGTTAGAAGTGAACCTTGCCAAAATCATTAATAAATATAGTAAAAAGACTACTTGGAACCAGGCTCAAAAAAAGGCATCCAAAATTGTCAACATGGTGATGACGGGGTCTGACGTTGCTTCGGCAATATCTATAGTGTTAGGTGCCTTTTCATTTGGAACCGTAACGGCTATCGCTTGGGCAGCAAGGATGTCATTAAAGTGGTATATCAAACGAAAAGGTAAAAAAGCAGCTGTTACATGGTAAGTAAAGAAGAGTAGTTATGATTCTCATAACTACTTCTTCTTTACTAATTACGTATAAGGGGAGCCGTGTGGTGAAAGGAATTGTAGTGGGCGTCAAATCATTCGTATCTGTATTATTTGAACCAGTATCTTTATTTAATAAATTAATTGAAAAACCTAAGAATTTTTATCCGTTCATTTTAATTTTGCTAATCGGAATATTTTTAGTGCTATCCACCTCACAATTTTTAATACAGGAAATTTCTCACTTGTTTGAACTAGAAGACAAGGTGTCTTATTCAGCTATCATAATTGGTATTTTCAGTTTTATTATAAGTGGAGGATTACTTATAGAGTGGCTGATTCAATCAATTGTCATCTATTTTATGGTATCACTGTTTTCTACTAAAACCCGGGAATTCAGAGCGGTATCCAGTATTATCGGTTATAGTTGGGTTCCTATAGCCATTAAGGTGTTTTCTTTCTCGTTATTAGTTATGTTTTCTGGGGAATTGTACGAGATTAAAGGATTTTCTGGTATATTAAAAGATACCGATAATTCTCTTTTAAACAGCTTTTTAAAAAATATAGATTTTTTTGTGATTTGGCAATACATAATCATGTATTTAGGTGTGAAAATTTTGTTAAGGGATTCTAGTAAGCGGATGTCCATAATGATTATCGCTTTCACCTTCTTACTAAACACAATTTTAAAAATAATTCCAGAGATTTTCACTTCATTTATGTAATTCTATAATCAGTTAGTAGGATGTGATGAAATGTTACGAAAAGCCTCACTTTCTTTTTTTATTGCAAGCATTATTACAATAATAGTCATTTTGATTGAAGTTGGTATTCGTTCAGCAGTTGTTTCTCCATTTGTTCTACTTGATTCGAACAAAGATAACAATCCAAAAGTATTGATCTCCCATTCCCTTTATCAGGGGGATTTTTTATTAACCTATCAAGAAGGTCACTCCAAAGATCGATCAGAAGCAGCCTTTCAATTGGGGGGAAAGCAAATACATTTCACGGAGATTCCATCTAGGGATGGAATTAGCACAATTGAAACTGACAAATTAATGAAAGATAAGGCAACAGTTTTTCTAAGAAGAGGTTTTGTACCTATTCATGATGATAAAATAAAGATGGAACAGGTATCACAAAATCCTTTTTTTTCTAAATACAACCTAACAAATTTAACAGAAACTACTAAGGTCAAAACAGGTTTTAAGCATAATACCACATTTATTATATTAATTACCTTAATGGGGATTCTTTTTCCAGCTATGTTATTTTTATTTTTTAATCTTCATGAATCTATGAAAAACCTATTCACATTATTTATTCCCTTTGTTTTAGCCATTTTTCTTCCCTTGGGATTAAATTATTATTTCTTAATGGGATATGTGCTATCAATAACAGGCTCTTATGTATTAAGCATTATTCTCTCTATACTTGTACCTAGTTTCCTGTCAATTTTATTGACAGCTTATTCATTTGAGTATACTACAAAAGATACGCCTGAAGATTTAGAAGAAAATGAAGGCGCGTCAGGAAATTCGTTCTTAATGAATGTTAGGGAGCAAGCTGTTTTGTTTGGTGCTGCCACATTATCTTTGCTATATTTCGGATCCTATTTATTACTCCCTTTGTCATTTCAAGCGAAGATCATGGATAACCTTTTTCTATTTTGTGGCTGGTACTTCGCCCTAATCATATTATTTATTTTTGGTTACTCAATCATTCAAAAAATAATAAACAAATATGAACTTTTAAATACGAAAGCATTCATGAATATTCACAAGGATATTGAGAATAAGACAAACCAAAAGGTAAATATTTGGGTGAAAAAAGACTCTCAACAGGATGTGAATGCCTGGATATATTCTTTTAAACTTCCATTTAAAAGAAGAGTCGATGTGTATGTGACAGAAGGGTTGTTAGATAAGTTTGAAAAAGATGAAATTCGTGCCATCTTATACCATGAAATGGGGCATGCGAAGTTAAAACATGCGCATTATACCATGTTTCTAACTTTGATCGTAACATTATTTATGGGCATCAGTATGTATTATGCCAGACAGGTTATGCTTGCTAACGGATGGTGGCAATATGTTCTTATTTTCCCAGTAGGAGTAATTCTCATGATCTTCATTACAGAATGGTTGCCAAAGAAAATCAGCCGGTTATTTGAGATTCAAGCTGATAACTTTGCTGTTTCCCATCTTGAGAATAAAACACTGTATCTCAATACTTTGATTAAATTAAGCAGTCTTATTGAAGAAGAAGATGGAGATTATGGAAGAAAGTCTGAATGGCGTGAAAGTCACCCCTCTTTTGAAAAACGAATTGAGAACATAAAGAAAACCAATTGAGTCAACAAGGTGATTATATGAAAGCTAAACTGTACCATTCCAAATATAATTGGCTAAAATTATTTATAAAGAGAAATTTCCGGGTGTTGAAGTTAGCTTTATTAGTTGTTTTTATTAGCTTTTTCGGTACTATATTATTCTTATCGATTAACAATGATATGAATGTGACTACCATTCCCCTTAGTTATTTGGAGGAAGGGATTAGTGATAGTGAGAATGATGTTTTTGCTGTTTGTTTCTCAATTTTTTCGCATAATTTCATTATCTTGCTGCCAGCGTTAATTGGGGTTTTTTCACTCGGTTTTTTATCAATAATATATGTTTCCTTACAAGGATATTTACTTGGAGTATCCATCTATAGCATCTCTCAAACAATGTCAATTTCAACTGTAATTACATTCACAATATTTCATGGGATTTTTGAGATGATTGCTATAGCTCTAGTCACTGCATTTGCTATAAAACCTGGTGAAATAACGATTGAATCCATTCGTGGAAATCGGAAATTTATACAGAAGCAGGACTTAATAGATATGGTTGTCCTACTTACTATGTATATTATTTTTTTATTCGCAGCGTCATTGATTGAAGGATTAATCCTCCTAAATATATGAAGTTAGTTTTAAATATCATTTTGATGTTTAGAGGTAGATGGATATGAGAGAAATTTATTTGATTAACAAATATAAATTTAGAAGCATCTTAAACAGATTTTTGTATATCCATAAAAATGGGGGAATGCAAAGTGTTTATCTCCCATTTCTTGTAGGAAGTATCATCATCACTGTTACTTTGACTATTATTAATTTTTTTACTTCTTATACAGTTGAATTTATGCTTGGGAATTTAGAACCATTAACTAGAAAAGAGCAAAGTGAATGGGCCTATAGACTATTTTCATTAATAATATTGCTCATTCTGACTAGCAATGTTTATTCTAATGTGTACCGTATGCTAGATCTTAAAGACTTTAAGTTACTATCTTCTACTGTTCCATCTGTTAATAAAATAATACTCAGTAAGTTAATTGGGCGTGAATTATTTAAAAGTATACTACTCTTCGTAATATTCGTGCTCTTTTTCATTCATATAGCCATAAAGCTGAATCTTAGTTTAGCAACTGGAATGTTTTTATTTCTTTTTATAACTCCTATAATATTAATTGTAGCAACGTTAAAAATCTATATAGTGATGAAAATAATTTTGGCTAAAGTAAGTAAAAGAATTGGATTGAATTATAGCCTGTTTCTTTTATTTACAAAAATAATAATAATTATACTCTTTTTTTCTATTCTTTTTCCTTTTATTGAATATATACCTAATAGCTTGGTGAGGGAAAATTACTTATTAATTTACAACCATTATATTATCCAGTCTTTACTAGTGTTCTTTAACCCATTTCATTTTATAAGTGATAAATGGACAATTCTCTCTATCTCCCTTTTTATAGGGATTTGTATTTGTTGGTTAATGGGTAAATCTTTAAAACATTTAGAAGTCTATACATATATTGTTTTTTTTCAACGGAATAATTCCAATGTCACTGGAACAGAGATAAGAAACAGCTTATTTAACTTGTATTTGTCCAGATTGTCCATGGTTCTAAAATACCTTAAATTTATTTCATTTTTAACAAGGAAAATTGTTGAAAAAGATTATAAACATTTTCAAAGAATCCAGATGTATAGATTTAATCAAACATTTTTATTAATTACCTTTCAATACATATTGATATTTATACCTTATTATCTTTTAGCCTCCAAAAATATTTCTTTTATAGAGGGAAATCACTTATCAATCTTTGCTATTCTCCATCTTTCAGGAGCCGTCATGGTAATCCATAGACTCTTTAATAGATTTTCCCCCGACTTTGAAGGGAAAAGTTTCGTTTATCTTTTACTAACTCCTGTGAGAGTAAAAGAAATTTGCTTAGCAAAGGTGCTTAGTTTGTTAGGAGTTGCACTGCCTTTTTCAATTATTGTTAGTTCAGCAACCTGTTTAGTATTTGACGTCAATTTCTTATTAATTCTTCCTTTAAATCTATTAACTATGGTTGTTACAATACTAATTGCTCTAGTCTCCAGTATTACCTTCCCGAATTATGAAAGAGAAACCTATCTGGATTTGCCTAGTACAAGGTCCAGTATCATGAGTAAATTTTTGTCGAGTTTATTTATTATCATTGGGAGTTTAATCATCATACTCTCCAAAAATTCTTTGTTAACCGTAATATTATTTTCATGCATGGCATTTATGATTAGCTCAATACTCTTCCGTTTATGCTGTAAAAAATTAACTAATTTAGAATTTAAAAATTTCGCATCTTTAAGTGAATTTAGTGAGTAAGGATGATTATATGTTAAATGTAGTGAATATTTCCAAGTCATATGGCAGTATACCTGCGATAAAAGAAATAAGCTTCCACATACGTTCCGGTGAAATTTTAGGCTTATTGGGTTCAAACGGTGCGGGTAAAACAACAACTTTATCTATATTATCGGGATTAATGAAACCTGACAGCGGATTTGTAAGTTTATATGAGGTTGATGATCCCAATGAATATAAGTCACAGATTGGCTGTGTATTCGATGATTTAAGTCCATATGATTATTTAACAGGTAGAGAATACGTAACCTTCATGGGTGAATTAAGAGGAGTTCCTTCCAATCAAATTGATCTTTTTATATCCGATCTGTCCCAAATACTCTTTCTTGAAAGAAAAATTGATTTCTTAATCAAAACCTATTCAAAAGGTATGCGTCAAAAAATTATATTAATGGGTGCCTTAGTTCATAATCCGGTTCTCTTGATTATGGATGAACCATTTACAGGATTAGATCCAGAAAGCATAAAGGCAATTAAAGATTATTTAAAAGCCTTTACTTATAAAGGAAACTCCATCATCTTAAGTACTCATATACTTGAAGTAGCTGAAAAATTATGTGACAGACTAGTAATAATTGAAAAAGGAAATTGTATTGCCACCGGTAGCTTGGATGAAATAAGATTGCAAGATAGTCAAATGAATGGAAATAATCATAGTTTAGAAGAAGTTTTTCATATGTTGACACATTCGTATAGTAATCTTAATAAGTGATTGGTTTGAAAAATCACATAATAACATTGATTACAATACTAGTAAACACAGATACATTCTTCATAAAAAGGGAACATAAGGATTTAAAAGCGCCTTTTCATTAACACCTATAATTAATTCCAAAAAATAATCATCAAAAACGCCCTATGAAAAGGGCGTTCAGATTGTAGAGAAACTCATGTTTTTCTACAATCTTTTTTATTTTAGCGTAAGTATGATGGATGAAAATTAATGAAAAAGGCTTCCCACACACCTAGCCTAGCTTCGCTAGGTGTGTGGCAATCTTTTTCATGTTCTGGCATGCGGCTGTGAGGAGAACTTGCTCACTCACGTTTTGTTTTCCCCTCAACCGGCAGTAGCGAAGCCCATGCAGTTGTTTTGAATCTGCAAAGCTTCGCTCTATTTTTTCTTTTTTTATATAGCTCTTTTCCAGAGACAGTTAGCCGATTCTGTCTGATCTTTTCTTTATGTTCTTCCCATATGTGTCTTCGACCAGTTGATCTAGCAATACAAATTCGGCTTCGTGCTGAGAAGAATTTCTAGTGTGGAACATGAGAAAAACACCTTCCTTAAGTGGGGTTTTCTCTATTATAAAATGAGGAGATGGAAAGTTTAAGGGGAAAAATAAAGCTGTCGAGATTTTCTCGACAGCCTGAACGCCCTATGAAAAGGGCGTTTTTTTCCATTTAGTCACACGAGTTATAAGTACAAATTTAGACAAATCGCTTCGTTGAAATTTCAGAAATTTGGGATTAAAATGAAAATAGGGTCTGTTATTTCGTCATCAGATGACCAAATTGATGAATCAAATTGCAGCAAAGAAGGGAAGTTCGCCGATGAAAGTCCATTTATTTATTACCTGTTTAATTGACACCATGCAGCCAAATGTAGGAAAGGCGACAGTGGAAGTATTAGAAAGACTCGGTGTAGAAGTGGAATTTCCTGAGGCACAAGTGTGCTGCGGGCAGCCAGCCTTTAACAGTGGCTATACAAAAGAAACCATCAAAGCAGCGAAAAATATGATCAAAGCCTTTGAATCAGCTGAATATGTTGTGACACCATCAGGTTCTTGTAAGGCGATGTTTTTAGAATATCCTCATCTTTTCAAAGAAGACCCAATGTGGTCAGCCAAAGCTGAGGCACTTGCTGAGAAAACATATGAATTGACAGAGTTTATTGTTGATATATTACACGTGACAGATGTAGGGGCGAGTTTGAAAGGGAATGCAACCTATCACACATCCTGTCATATGACGAGACTGCTGCGAATTAAGGAAGCACCGTTCACGCTGTTGTCAAATGTCAAAGATTTGACGATGACACCATTGAAACGCGCAGAAAATTGCTGCGGATTTGGAGGAACCTTTTCAGTGAAAATGACACCTATTTCTGAGCAGATGGTCGATGAAAAAGTCCAAAGTATAGAGGAGACAGGCGCTGAATATATCATTGGTGCTGACTGTGGATGTCTGCTGAATATTGGCGGGAGGCTGAACCGACTTGATAAGCCAATTCAAGTGATGCATATCGCAGAAGTGTTAAATAGCCGCTGATTTTAAGAGGGGGAACGGCACATGAGTATGAAAATTGGAGAAAAGGCTTTTAAAGAACGAATCGGAGAAGGCATAGAAGACACTGTCATGAGAGGAGCTGTTTCCTCAGCGCAGGAACGCCTGTATGAAAGGCGGATGACGGCAAGCGAAGAGCTTGGCAATTGGGAAAAGTGGCGTGAACTCGGCGAGGAAATCAGGCAGCACACGCTGACACATCTTGATGACTACTTATATGAATTGAGTGAAAGCGTTAGTGCACGCGGTGGTCATGTCTTTTTTGCAAAAACAAAGGAAGAGGCATCAGCCTATATCCAAGATGTGGCGCAGAAAAAAGCGGCCAAAAAGATCGTTAAATCAAAATCAATGGTCACAGAAGAAATTGAAATGAATCAAGCGCTTGAAGAGATCGGCTGTGAGGTGGTGGAAAGCGACCTTGGCGAGTATATTCTGCAAGTAGATGATCATGAACCGCCTTCACATATTGTGGCACCTGCCCTTCATATGACGAAAGAACAAATACGAGAAGTCTTTCACGAAAAGCTCGGGTATGAGATGTCAGAAACACCTGAAGATATGACGAGCTTCGTCAGAGCCATCTTACGTGAAAAATTCCTCGAAGCAGATATTGGTGTGACCGGCTGCAATTTTGCTGTCGCCAATACAGGTTCCATTTGCCTTGTGACAAATGAAGGGAATGCGGATCTTGTTACGGCTATACCGAAGACACATATTGCTGTCATGGGAATGGAGCGGATTGTTCCGACGATGGAAGAGTTGGATGTTCTCGTTGGTCTTTTGTGCAGAAGCGCAGTCGGTCAGAAATTAACGAGTTACATTTCTGTCGTCGGACCAAAAGCAGCAGAAGAGGTGGATGGACCAGAAGAATTCCACTTGGTCATTGTGGACAATGGGCGGTCCAATATATTAGGCACTGCCTTTCAGCCTGTTCTCCAATGTATCCGATGCGCAGCCTGCATCAATGTGTGCCCGGTTTACCGGCATGTTGGCGGACATTCATACGGTTCCATTTATCCAGGTCCAATTGGCGCTGTTTTATCGCCGCTTCTTGGCGGCTATGATGATTATAAGGAGCTTCCCTTTGCTTCAAGCCTGTGCGCTGCCTGTACGGATGCTTGCCCAGTGAAGATTCCTCTTCATGAGTTGTTAATCAAACATCGACAAGTCATCGTTGAAAAAGAGGGAAGAGCGCCTAAATCTGAAATGATGGCGATGAAAATGTTCGGAATGGGGGCCTCCACGCCTGGGATGTATCAATTCGGAACAAAGGCAGCCCCTGTCTTGATGAATCGCATGGCTTCAAATGGACAGATTTCAAAAGGAATAGGCCCTTTGAAGAAATGGACAGATATTCGGGACCTGCCAGCTCCAAGTAAAGAAAGATTCAGAGATTGGTTTAAAAAGAGACAAAAGGAGGAGCAGTGATGAAGGGGACCATTTCTCACCGAGAGTCGTTTTTAGCTCATATCCGGAAGCAATTAGGTGGCAAAGATTCCTCCTCGTCTGCACCTATTCAGCGTCCGGCATGGCAGCATCAAGTCCAGTGGGAAACAAACGGACTTATGTCTAAAGAAGAACTAGTCGAGCAACTGAAGAAGCAATGTCAACGCATTCACACAAGAGTGGTCGAAACAACACCAGAGGAAGCGCCCTCTTTATTACGATTATTGATGACAGAGTATGGAGAAGGCTCAGTGATAACGGCGGCCGATCATCGGTTTGAACAATATGGATTTCATCCGATGTTTGACAGCTTGCAGCACGAAGGATTCTCAGTCACAAACTGGGATGCTGAGGCATCAAGGGAAGAAAATATCAGACTGGCAGAACAAGCGACATATTCCGTTGTGTTCAGTGACTATACCCTTGCAGAATCAGGTACAGTCGTTCTTTCATCCCATCAAGGCCAAGGCAGAGCGCTGCATTTTTTACCAATGATGTATATCGTGTGTATCGAAAAAAGCACGGTGGTTCCGCGGATGATTCAGGCTGTTTCGGCTCTGAATCGCTCGGTAGAAGAGGGAGAGCAGGCGAAAGGTGCCATTCATTTTATATCAGGTCCGAGTAACTCTGCGGATATTGAGATGAATTTAGTGGTAGGCGTTCATGGTCCAGTTCGGGCCGTTTATCTATTGATAGATGATGAGTGATGGCTTTCGAGATGAAAGCCATTTTCCCATGCAAAAAGCTTACGCAAGTTTTAAAATCATCTTGCCTCTATCGGATTGGACATAGTAAGATGACGACATACAAGATGAATTTCTTATCTACTGCTGATGTAAAGGAAGCTGCTTATGGACATGAAGACAACTGCTCCAAAGAAATCAATTGCACTGCCGCTTGTGATTTCAATTATTGCCATTTCATTTTCTGCTATCATTGTGAAATGGTCAAATGCACCTGCTGCTATTTTAAGTATGTATCGTATGATGTTTGCCGCAGCCTTTATGCTGCCGTTTATCCTGCCACGAAAAAAAGAGTTTCTCTCGATTAAGCGTAGAGACTGGCTTTTCTTATGTATGTCCGGCTTTTTTTTAGGACTCCATTTTGTGTTATGGTTTGGATCACTGAAGCTGACGACTGTGGCAAGCTCTACTATTATTATCGCCCTTCAGCCGATGGTCTCCTTATTAGGCGGCTTTCTCATTTTCCGTGAACGAACCACGCTGCCCGCACTCTTGACGATGTGTGCCGCAATTGTTGGTGCACTTATGATTGGATGGGGAGACATAGGTCATAGCCAGGAAGCCATCCTAGGAGACATTTTATCCTTTTTAAGTGTGATCGCGGTTGTTTGTTATTTATTAATAGGTCAACAGGCTGTAAGGAAAATATCTCATTGGATTTATAGTTTTTGTGTGTTTGGCTTTGCCGGTCTTTTTTTAATTTTATTCAATTTGATTCAGCAAACTCCTTTTACAGGCTATCCGGGTAAAGAGTGGGGAATCTTTATATTACTTGCCATCATTCCCACCATGTCTCATGTGATTAACAATTGGCTTTTAACCTATGTCAATGCCACAACTATTTCAATGAGTATACTTGGCGAACCTGTTGGAGCCACGATTCTTGCTGTTTGGCTGCTTGGAGAGAAACTCACCCTGCTTCAAATGTTTGGCGGGCTTCTTGTCCTTTTAGGTGTCTTTTTGTTTTTGATGCAGCAGCGTCAAGGAATTGTGAAAAAACCAAAAAAATCCGGTTAAATCCCGGATTTTTACTCTTTTAAATCGTTTTTTTCAATCACTTTGTTCAATTTTTCCTCCACCTTCTTCAATTCCATTCGTTTTCTTCTGATCATTCGAAAAGCGATGACAATGATCGTCACGATAGCAGCAATGAATAGAAGAGAGAACACTTGAAATAGAAGATCACCCATGTTAAATGCCATATTCTCTCCGTTAGACATACGTAAAACCTCCCTTTCTATCTATATATTACCATAATCAATAAAAGATTGAGATTTATCCATCATTTATCTATAATAGGTAAAATATCACTTATTAAAGGAGAACCATTATGAGAACTTTAGTCCTTTTACGAGGTCTCCCAGGCGTAGGGAAATCAACTTGGATCAAAGCGCAAGGCTTAGAGCCTTACACTTTATCAGCGGATCAAATCCGTCTTTTGACGCAGCCACCGCAGTTGTCTGTCAATGGGAAACTAGAAATTTCAAGCAAACATGACCACAAAATCTGGTCTTTATTATTTGAATTACTCACAGCCCGTATGGAGCGTGGAGACTTTACTGTGATTGATGCCACGCATATTTCAAGCAAATCGATATCTCAATATAAATCGCTGGCCACATCGTATCGTTACAGGGTGTATGTCGTCGATTTCACTCAGGTGCCGCTTGAAACAGCTCTTTTGCAAAATCGCTCAAGGGAACCTCACAAAGTTGTGAGAGAGTCTGTTTTGTACCAAATGAATGAGCGATTAAAAACAGAAAAGGTCCCATCATGGGTAACTGTATTACAGCCGGAAGAATATCCGCAAGTGATGACCTATCAGCCCCGATCCTTCGATCAATATGAGGCCATTCATGTATTCGGAGATATTCATGGCTGTCATACCGCTCTGACCACCTATTTGCAAGGAGACATTAAAGAAAATGAACTTTATATCTTTGCAGGTGATCTACTTGATAGAGGAATAGAAAACAAGGAAGTATTAGAATGGATGCTTGCACATAGAGAATGCCGGAATGTCATCGTGATTGAAGGCAATCATGATCAGCATTTATACCGGTTTGCTCATGGTGAAAAAGTACGAAGCAATATGTTTAATCGGCACACTGCACCTGAGATCGAAGCAGCAGACTTTGATTTAAAAGAAGTACGAAAGTTTGTCAGAACATTTCATCAGCTGACTTATTTTACGTACCATGGCAAAACATTTCTTGTTACCCACGGAGGGCTTGCTCATTTGCCAAAAGAACTTCTGCATGTGTCAACCCAGCAGCTCATTCATGGGGTAGGTGAATATTCAGATGACATTGACCATTTGTTTGTACAAAACACCGCTGGATTAGATATCATTCAAATTCACGGACATCGCAATTTATACAGACTGCCTATTCAAGCAGCGGAAAGGTCTTATAATTTAGAAGGCCAAGTTGAATTCGGTGGGCAGCTGAGGGTGTTGAAAATCACAGCTGACGGAATTGAGACTCACGAAATTGCCAATCCAGTCTATAGAGCTTCTGAGAAAAAACCATCGGCTACTATTCAGCCAGATATCTCACTGGATGACTTTTTAGCTCACTTAGATCAGCATGAATATGTACAGGAATTAAAGCTTCCGCACCATATTTCATCTTTTAACTTTACGAAAAAAGCGTTCAGTGAACGGCAGTGGGATGATGTGAATGTGAAGGCGAGAGGTTTGTTTGTCAATATGGTGTCAAAGCAGATTGTTTCAAGAAGCTACAACAAATTTTTTAACATTGACGAGCGTCCGGAGACAAAAATGCATCATCTAGTGAACCATCTTCAATTTCCTGTTACCGTCTATGATAAAGCAAATGGATACTTAGGAACGGTTGGATACAACGAATTAGAAGATGAATTGGTGTTTACGTCCAAATCGTATACATCTCATGTGAAACAAAATCAGCATGCATCATGGGTCGAAGAACTATTCTATCAGACCTTCGGTGATGTGCAGGTCGACTATATCAAATCATATGTACGTGACCATCATGTATCTCTCGTGTTTGAAGTCATTTTGCCAGAGAAAGACCCGCATATTATCACATACGAACAAGATCAACTCATTTTACTTGATATTGTGAAGCGTCAGCTAAGCTATGAAAAAGCACCATTTAATGAAGTGAAAAGGTTAAGTGAACAGCTAGGAATGTCCAGCAAGCAGGAAGTGGCTGTGTTCCACGATTGGACGTCTTTTTATAAATGGTATCAGGCCGTATCTCATGACGACTCGATCAAAGAAGAGGGGTATGTGATTGAGGATAACAGCGGCTTTATGACCAAGCTCAAGCTGCCTTATTATCAATTTTGGAAGCAGATGCGCGCGATCAAACAGCGCGTTGCAGAGAAGCGTTCCTCGCAAAAATATATGCAGGCTTTGCAAACAGCGGAGCAAGCTAGATTTTATACGTGGCTTCTTGAGCAAGAACCAGAGAATGTGAGAAAACGCTCAATTATTGAGCTACGATCACAATTTGAGCAAACTGAAGCAGCCCAATCGAATCATGATGAAATAAATGCATAGTGTAAAAAAGAGTCTTTCTAAACAAGAGATGAGATAGTTGCCAGAGGGACTAAAATAATCTTTGTTTTAGTCCTTTCTCTTCTTATGTGCAGAAAATATGCAGAAAAAAAGATTATTAAAAGTGTTGATATATGGATCAGGGAAGGTTGAAATGGCTTAAAGAGAAATAAGCG
This sequence comes from Bacillus pumilus, assembly GCF_003431975.1. Classification (GTDB taxonomy): domain Bacteria; phylum Bacillota; class Bacilli; order Bacillales; family Bacillaceae; genus Bacillus; species Bacillus pumilus_N. Next base: position 1,768,525 of record NZ_CP027116.1, read on the forward strand.
GCGAGCGCAAGAAGTCTTAATATATAGATCTATTTCTAGCCCCTCCAAGTCTCTTTATATGGACATATGTTGCTGGCTATGAACTCATCAGTTAAGAGAAGGGCAACAAAGTTTGAACCAATTGCCTGTGAAATAGCCCCCAAAGTGGATAGAATTTGTGCTCCTTCTTCCTTGTTTTTTAATTCATAAACGCCACCAATTGCTTCTAAACCAGCACCTAATGCTTGAATCGAATTACCAACAGCAAATAGTTGCTCTCCAATGATATAGTCTCCAGTAGCAGCGATAGAGGCACCAATCGATTGAAAGGAATCACCAAGTATCTCTAGACGAAGATTATCTGAATTTTCACCCTCCACATCTTGTAAATAAGCAGCTAATGAGCTTGTTGATGCACCAGCACCATCAATTAAGTTTCCAGTAAAAGCATAAGAATACTCCTCAGGGGCTATTGCTATAACAAAAGATCCGACTGCTTGCAGACCTTCTCCAATTGCTACAAGTTTATTATTGATTTCATTCATTCCTGCTAAAGATCTGATTTCTGCAATTGCAGAAATGATTGTACCAAGCGCATCAATCCAAGCTCCTGTTAAAATGTTGTACTCAGCAACATTACACATGTTCCACCTCAAATTGTTGTAGATTAACTGGCAGCAATATCACCGATTTCTGAATTCCCTTTTTAATAATATAGTCTGAACAAAGGAAAGGAGTGAAGGTCAAAATGCTTTCCAATAAAGAAACATTGAATCGAACAAAAAAGCTTATCATGATGTTGTAATGGGTACATGAGGATACGCCGTCCAAACAAGTAAAGGGAGGTATATATTGATCCCTATGATGATCACATTCATTCTCCAATCGATCAGGAATGAATATGTAGTGCTGATGACACCCGTATGTCACAAAACTGCCAATATTTATAAGTCCTTTGGATGCAATGTAAATAGGTATCATTTCTCAATTATTATTATTTTCAGAAAATGTGGTGACGGGGTAAAATAAGTGTGTTTAAGTATAAGTAGAAGAAATTAAAATATTAATATAATATACCCCATGCGGAATGAACATTCATTCCTAAAGTGAGAGGAGGGGGATAAAATGCCAGCAGCTCCTGATAAACAAGAACAGATCATGAAGGCTTCACTAGACTTATTTATTGAGCGAGGCTTTGATGGGACCACGATGCCAATGATTTCAAAAAAAGCAAACGTCGGAGCGGGAACCATTTACCGTTATTTCGACAGTAAAGAGGCACTCGTCAATACTTTGTATCAGCGCAGCCTTTCTGCTTTTATCGAGAAAATGAACACAAACAGTCCAGATCCAAATGAAAGTATTCGAGCGTACTTTAAGCATGTATTTTACTGCTTGGTTTTATTTACAAAGGAGAATCCAAGCGGACTATATTTCTTAGAAATTGATAAACGATCCCATTACTTAGACGAGACGAGCAAAGAGAAAATGCAGCATTTATTACATGGACTCTTCCTTATCTTTGAAGAAGGAAAAAAGGATGGGATTCATCCAAATCTTTCAGGTAGAACCATTTTATCAATTGTATTCGGTGCCTTTGTACAGCTGCATAAACAAATTCTTGCGGAAGAAATAGAGCCAACGATTGAATTTCTAGAAGACATTGAGCAAAGCCTATGGCGCGCCATTAGCGTTGCATCTAAATGAAATAAAGGGAGTGGGCATATGCAACAAACATCAATCATTCCAAAACCAAAAACATACGGACCATTTAAAAATATCCCTCATATCAAAAAAGGGGAGCTTTCTCAAACCTTTTGGCGGCTGGCAGATGAATTAGGGCCGATCTTTCAGTTTGAATTTGCAAAAGCGACAAGTATTTTTGTTTCTAATCATGAACTTTTCCAAGAAATATGTGATGAGAGCCGTTTTGATAAATACATTGGAAGCAGTCTCAATAAAGTCAGAACATTTTCAGGGGATGGGTTATTTACAAGCTGGACAGACGAGCCGAACTGGAGAAAGGCTCATCACATCTTGATGCCGGCGTTTAGCCAGCAGGCTATGAAGGGCTATCATGAGATGATGCTCGATATTGCCACACAGCTTGTACAAAAATGGCAAAGAACTGGTCATGATGAAGAAATTGAAGTAGCAGAGGACATGACAAAGCTCACTTTAGATACGATCGGGCTATGTGGTTTTGATTTTCGATTTAACAGCTTTTATAAAGAAAATCAGCATCCATTCATCGAAAGTATGGTGAATGGTTTAAACGAAGCGATGGATCAGGCAAGCAGATTGCCCGTTGCAGATAAATTAATGATCAAAAGAAGAAAAGAATTTGAACAAAATGTTGATTTTATGAAGCAATTAGTAGATGACATTATTCAAGAACGAAAAAAACAAGATAAAACGGGCAATGATTTACTGTCCCTCATGCTGCATGCTAAGGACCCTGAAACAGGTGAGCGCCTGTCAGATGAAAATATTCGTTACCAAATCATTACCTTCTTAATAGCTGGGCACGAAACAACTAGTGGGCTGCTATCCTTTGCGATTTATTTCTTATTAAAGAATCCAGAAAAATTAAAGAAAGCCGTCCAAGAAGCAGATGATGTGCTGCAAGGCGGACTGCCAACATTTAAGCAGGTACAAAAGCTCACATACACTCGTATGGTTTTAAACGAATCTCTTCGTCTCTGGCCAACAGCGCCGACGTTCTCTTTTTATGCAAAAGAAGACACCGTCATCGGAGGGAAATATTCGATTAAAAAGAACCAAAGTGTCTCCGTGCTGCTCCCTAAGTTACATCGTGATCAAGCGGTATGGGGAGAGGATGCGGAAGAATTTAAACCAGAACGCTTTCTACAGCCTGAAAAGATCCCGCAGCATGCCTACAAGCCTTTTGGAAATGGGCAGCGTGCATGTATCGGTATGCAGTTCGCCCTTCATGAAGCCACAATGGTGCTGGCGATGGTTCTGCACAATTTAGAATTGATTGATCATACATCATATGAACTTGATTTAAAAGAATCTCTAACGATTAAACCAAACGATTTTAAAATCAAAGTGCGGCCAAGGAAGCAGCAATTCTTCATGGCACCACCGAAAGAAGAACCAAAAAAAACCACCAAAGCGAGTGAGGCAAAAGTGGATAGTCATGGGACGCCACTGCTTGTTTTATATGGTTCAAATCTAGGCACAGCGCAGCAAATGGCAAATGAATTTGCTGAAGACGGAAAAGCAAAAGGGTTTGACGTGACCACGGCTCCGCTTGATGACTATACACGACAATTACCAGATAGTGGTGCCGTCTTAATCGTGACTGCTTCCTACAACGGACTTCCACCTGATCATGCAAAAGGATTTGTCGATTGGGTAACGCAGGATGAGAAGCAGGATTTATCAAACGTGACATTTGCTGTCTTTGGATGCGGAGATCGAAATTGGGCAAGTACGTACCAGCGTATCCCGCGTCTCATTGATGAAGCGCTTGAAAGAAAAGGTGCAAAACGTGTTGCGAAGTTAGGAGAAGGCGATGCGGGCGGTGATATGGATGAGGATAAAGAAACATTCCAGAAAACGGTCTTCAAGCAGCTGGCAAAAGAATTCAAGCTCACCTTCCAAGAGAAAGGCAAGGAAAAGCCAAATCTATCAGTTGCTTATACAACTGAGCTAGTGGAACGTCCTGTGGCGAAAACATATGGTGCCTTTTCAGCTGTTGTACTGAAAAATGAGGAATTACAATCTGAATCAAGTGAGCGGAAAACAAGACATATAGAACTACAATTGCCTGAAGGGAAACGATACAAGGAAGGGGATCATATCGGAATTGTTCCGAAAAATAGTGATGCACTCGTTCAGCGGGTCATTCATCGCTTCAATCTAGATCCTCAGCAACACATAAAGCTTTCTTCTGAGAAAGAGGCTAGTCATTTACCTTTAGATCAGCCGCTTCAAATAAAAGAATTACTTGCTTCACATGTTGAGCTTCAAGAGCCTGCAACACGTACGCAGCTAAGAGAGCTTGCAGCATATACAGTTTGTCCGCCTCACCGTGTGGAGCTTGAGCAAATGGCTGGTGAAGCCTATCAAGAAGCCATTCTAAAGAAACGAGTGACCATGCTGGACTTATTAGATCAATATGAAGCGTGTGAGCTGCCGTTTGTGCACTTTTTGGCACTTTTACCAGGTTTGAAACCGCGCTACTACTCGATTTCTAGTTCACCAAAGGTGGAAGAAAAAAGAGTCAGTATGACAGTGGCAGTTGTGAAAGGGAAAGCGTGGAGCGGCCGCGGAGAATATGCAGGAGTCGCATCAAACTATTTATGTGGTCTGCAGGAAGGAGAAGAAGTCGCCTGTTTCCTTCACGAAGCGCAGGCAGGATTCCAGCTGCCCCCTTCATCTGAAGTACCGATGATCATGATCGGACCGGGTACAGGAATCGCTCCATTTAGAGGGTTTGTTCAAGCTAGAGGGGTTTGGCAGAAGGAAGGAAAGCCATTAGGTGAGGCTCACCTGTATTTTGGCTGCCGTCACCCTCATGAAGATGATCTGTATTTTGAGGAAATGCAGCTTGCAGCAGAAAAAGGAGTTGTTCACATCCACCGGGCTTATTCTCGTCACAAAGAGAAAAAAGTATATGTTCAGCATTTGTTGAAAGAAGACGGTGAGATGCTGATCCATTTACTTGACCAAGGTGCGTATCTTTACGTGTGCGGGGACGGAAAGGTCATGGCGCCAGATGTAGAGGCTACACTGATCGACCTCTATCAGCATGAGAAACAGTGCTCGAAAGAAACAGCTGCAAATTGGCTCACAACCCTTGCAAATGACCATCGATATGTAAAAGATGTGTGGAGCTGATAAACAGAAATGACCGCCAATCAGGCGGTTTTTTCTGTTTCATAGAGAGATCAATAGAATGAAAGTTAGAAAGATACAAAACACCTAATTTACAAATGAAACATTTTGTAAAAAATAAGAATATTCTCTCATTTACTCCAATATGAAACAATCGTATGATTTTTGATATAGGACATAAAGGAGGAATATGATGAAAAAGGTGAAAATGTTACTCCCTTCTCTACTCGTTTTTGGTGCTTTAAGTGTGCCTAGTTTTGCCCATGCTGCATCTAATTCAGTACTAACGTCTGATTATGACATGGTGACTTCTGATGGGAAGGTCATCTCTTCAAGTGATTTCCACAATGATACGAAATCCCCCTCATCCTTTGACAAAGTGGACGATCTTTCTTCTACTGTTGGTGAAAAAGTAAAACCTCTATCAAAATATTTAAAAGACTTTCAAACAAAAGTCGTCATTGGAGACGATGGTAGAACAAAAGTAGCGAATACAAGAGTGGCACCATATAATTCGATTGCTTATATTACATTTGGCGGCTCAAGCTGCACGGGGACACTCATTGCTCCTAACAAAATTTTGACAAACGGGCACTGCGTGTACAATACAGCATCGAGAAGTTATAGTGCAAAAGGATCGGTGTATCCAGGCATGAATGATAGTACTGCGGTGAATGGCTCAGCAAAAATGACGGAGTTCTATGTACCAAGCGGATATATCAATACAGGTGCAAGCCAATATGATTTTGCTGTAATCAAAACGGATACGAACATTGGCAATACGGTCGGTTATCGCTCTATCCGTCAGGTGACAAACTTAACTGGGACAACGATTAAAATTTCAGGATATCCAGGCGATAAAATGAGATCAACTGGTAAGGTGTCGCAGTGGGAGATGTCGGGTCCTGTGACAAGAGAAGATACGAATCTCGCATACTATACGATTGATACTTTTAGCGGAAATTCAGGCTCAGCAATGCTAGATCAAAATCAGCAAATTGTTGGGGTTCATAACGCAGGGTATTCAAACGGAACAATGAATGGCGGTCCAAAAGCGACAGCTGCCTTTGTTGAATTTATTAACTATGCAAAAGCGCAATAAAGGCTAGGGGTTAGAGCTTGTTTCCTTCATAGGGGACAAGCTTTTTTCTCGTTTCGACCTGTCTTTCCTGAAAGATCCATTGAGTTTGCAGCCTCTTCAATTATTCCACATGTCATTCGTTAACCCTTCATACATTAAAATGACGCATTTCCTTTAAGTCAAGATACTGCTTGAGAAAAAAAGGAGGTCACACACTTTTGAAAATGAGAAGAGGCTGGATCACTGCTGTCACCTTATGCTTTTTGATATGGATAGGCACGCTTTTAGGTGGATTTGGGGAGAAACAGGCGGCAAAAGGCGCAGATCGATATGATCATATCATTCAATTTCCAATGGAACGATACCCTGAAACAGGCAGTCATATTCAAGAGGCCATTCGAAAAGGACATTCAGATGTGTGCACGATTGACCGAAATGGAGCAGATGCCCGCAGGCAAGAATCATTAAAAGGAATTCCAACGAAACCTGGTTTTGACCGGGATGAGTGGCCGATGGCGGTTTGTCTTGAGGGAGGAAAGGGTGCGAGTGTTCAATATGTCAGCCCATCTGATAATAGGGGCGCAGGCTCATGGGTTGGGCACCAGATGAGCGGTTATCCTGATGGGAAAAGAATTTTATTTATTGTGAAATAAGCTTGAAGAAAGGTGCCTGTGAATAGGGACCTTTTTTAATGATCAGAGCGTATTGGAGCTAGCAGGGACAAAAGATTCAGTGGTACAATTGATCTTTAAGGTACAGAGACTGACAAGAAGAAAATGTGAAGGGACAAATGCTTATGGAGAAGAACCGTGCATTATACGATTTTTTCATGCAACATGCAGAGAAACTGACTGAAACATGGTATGAATCAATTGAGGATGATGATCCAGACTCAATATATCGTTCAACAGATTCCAGCATCATAGAAGAGCTAAAACGGCAAAATCAAGATTATTACCAGCATTTTATTCGTGCTTTTATTGAAGATAAGACTTATTTACATACCGAGTTTAAAAAATGGTCTGAGGACTTAGCCAGTGATCCGAAGCATTTAAATACACCATTAGATTATGTCGTGAGAGAATACATGTCCAATCAAAGAGTGGTCCTTCATTATTTAAAAGAATTTATTAAACAGCGTCAAGATGAAATTGATATTGACCGCATCTTTTATTGGTATGATTTAATTTCAGAGGCATTTAATATTTCAATCCATGTGTTCATCCAGCAATATGTGAAAAATACAACGAAGAAGCTCATGGCACAAAGAGATATGATTTACGAGCTAAGCTCACCTGTCATTGTCTTAAAAAGTCAAATTGCCTTATTGCCGCTCGTAGGTGACATTGACACAGCAAGAGCAAAGATTATTTTAGAAAATACGCTGAAGCAGTGCTCACAAAAGGGCGTGCAGCATTTATGTATTGATCTATCGGGCGTTGTTATTATTGATACAATGGTGGCCCATCAAATCTTTGATCTCGTCACATCACTTCGGTTAATCGGGGTAGAGACGACCATTTCGGGAATCAGACCGGAAATTGCCCAAACAGCAGTTCAGCTCGGGCTTCCTTTTAATGAATTTCGAACGGCATCATCACTTGCTCACGCGCTCGATCGCATGACCGAATTTTCTCCAATATAAAAACCAGGCCGATTGAGTGGCCTGGTTTTTCATTTAGATGACAGCGTCAATTTTTGTGACTTTCCAATCTTTTTGCACTTTTTCGTACGTAACAGTTCGTTTTACTTTGCGTCCGTCAAGTGTTGGAACTGTAAATTCATATGTGCGGACCGTTTGTTTTTTAGAAACAAGCTTAGGTGTTGCTTTATCCCAATTAAGCATGTTGTCTCCGTCACCGACTGGAACAGCCATTTTCCCTTTATGAACAATGAACTGGTAGTCTTTTAAACCATGATTGATGGCATCTGTTGTGAAAACTTGAGATAGGTAGCTGTTTAGTTTTTTCTTTGTATCAAATGTTTTAGAAAGATAGTTGTATGTCATGTCTTTATAGCTAAATGATTTTAATTTGTAATCGGAATGTTCATTAATTTTGTAGCCTGACATCGCACTCCAAAAGTGTTCTCGTGCATCAAGGGCAATATGTAACGCTTCTTTATTTGTCAAAGTGGCTTGTTTTTTGGAAGCGGCCAATGTTGTAGATTGTAATGAGATCATAAGCATAATAGCGGTTAATAAAACGAATAATTTTTTCAAGGCAATTGCCTCCTTTTCTCAATGAAAACTTCTTATGTTACAAATGTTACAATAATTACATTGATATTACAAGTATTAAATTGAAATGTTTTTTATTTCTTTTCTTTCTATATATATAACGTTTGAGGGTGGCAAAAAGTTTTCATTTTTTTATTTTTTCTTTATATCTACTATTTAACCGTTCTAAAGGAGAACAAAACGTTTTTTGGAAAAATTTCTGTTTGGACGTTCAACACGCTTTTTCAATTATGACATATACTGTCGTGATGAATGTCTAAGAAAGTGGTGTTGAATATGTATTATCCGTATGAAGGTATGTGGAATGGGTACGCATATGATAGGCAGATGCAAGGTTGGCCGTCGCTCCCTTCTCAAGTTGGAGGATTTCCAGGGTTTCCAATTGGAGGAGGAGGCACTGGGCCCGGATCTAGTGGATCAGCCCCGCCAGCTCCACCACAGCATATCATTTCGCAATATCAGCAAGCGTTATCGCAGCCTCAAAGCATGCAGTCACTTATTTCAGGGCAAACAGGTGGAGGCCAGCAATCGGTTCAATTTGCAGCGGGATGTAATAGAAGATGGACGATTGTGTTTATGAGAAACGGCCAAGTATTTTTAATGTATGTTCTTTCCTCACAGCCATTTGGGAGAACAACTGGCTTTATTTGGCCGAACTTTACATTTGGTTCTTTCCCGAGCTCTAGTATTCTTGCCTATTCTTGTTCATAAAAGAAAAAGCCGGTTCTCATCATCAGCTGATGAAATACCGGCTTTTTTTAGTGAATATTTCTAAATACACCAATTACTTTACCTAGTATACTTACATTCTGTAAAATAATCGGTTCCATAGATGGATTTTCTGGCTGTAATCTAAAGTGAGTATTTTCTTTATAGAAACGTTTCACTGTTGCTTCATCTTCCTCTGTCATGGCGACGACAATATCTCCATTGTTAGCGGTGCTTTGCTGACGCACAATGACATAGTCCTTGTCCAAAATTCCTGCATCAATCATACTTTCACCCATAATTTCAAGCATAAATACTTGTTCATCTGGTGCGGCAAAAGTCTCTGGAAGAGGGAAGTATTCTTCTACATTCTCAACAGCCGTGATAGGCAGGCCGGCTGTGACTTTTCCGATGACTGGTACGTTCATTACAGCACTCTTTGGAATATTCATTTCCTCTTCATCTAGTACTTCGATCGCTCTAGGTTTTGTCGGATCTCTTCTAATTAAGCCTTTTGTTTCTAATCTAGCTAAATGTCCATGAACTGTTGAACTGGATGCTAGACCGACAGCTTCTCCAATTTCACGAACGGATGGGGGATAGCCCTTGCTTTTTACTTCTTCTTTGATGAATGTCAGGATATCGAGTTGTCTTTTTGATAGCTTCGTCATCTTTTGCACCTCAAAACGTCAATTTTAAAGAAATTATAGCATGTTTTTCCTAACAGTACAAACATAGGTTCGAAAAAAACGTTTGACAGAAACGTTTGTTCGTATTTATAATGAGTGACAGAAAGAGCGAACACATATTCTGTTAGGAGAGATGACATTATGAGGTTAAAAGAATCTATTATTTTTATTGGGGTATTCTCATTCATCGTTGGCATATTTCTCTCACTTATTGCAGTCACTAGCCATAATGATCCAAATCAGTATGTTAAAATAGAGGTTCAATCAGGTGATACTCTTTGGGGGTTAGCTGATCAAGTAAACGACAGCAAATCAATCGACAAAAATGCGTTTATTGACTGGGTCACCGAGCACAATGACCTTGCTTCAACGGACATTCAGCCTGGTGACATTCTCGTCATACCAGTCAAAAAAGAGCATCCAGTCGTATATCAACTTGCAACAGTACAATAGAAAGGTCGATTGAAGTCATGAATGCAATCATCTATGCGAGAGTGAGCACTGTCAAAGAAGAACAGGAAACCTCGCTGAAGAGACAAGAAGAAGAACTGCTGGCTTTAGCCGGAGCGCACAAGATGAATGTAGTCAAAATCATCAAAGAAAAAGCAAGTGGATATGATCTTGACCGCGATGGTGTGTTTGAGATGCTTGCTACACTGAAAGAAGAGTCAATTGATGCCGTTCTTATTCAGGATGAAACGCGTCTCGGAAGAGGACAAGCGAAAATAGCGCTTCTTCATTGCCTTTTTAAAGAGAACGTAAAGGTATACAGTGTTTTTCATAGAGGCGAGCTTGAGCTTTCAGAAGCAGATCAAATGGTCATTGAGATCGTAGGAGTCGTTGAAGAGTATCAACGAAAAATTCATAACCTGAAAATCAAGCGAGGAATGAGAAGGGCTGTTGAGCGCGGGTATCAGCCTGAACTGAATTTAAAGCAGCAGGACCATGCGCCTGGCCGTGAGCGTATTGAAGTGCCGATTTCAGAAATTGTTCGATTAAGAAACAACAACATGACATTCGCAGAAATTGCAGCAACTCTTCAGGCACTAGGTTTTGACATTTCAAAAGCAACGGTGCATAGAAGGTATCAAGAATATGAGAAAGGTCTGACCACTTAAAGTGCGATTTGTTGTCAAAATGATTGATATTTAGTAGTATGTAGAGAAAATGCTTTAAAGGAGTTTGTCATGATTTCTAAAGAACAGCTTTCAAGAATAAATGAGCTTTCAAAAAAGTCAAAAGAGACCGGTTTGTCAGACGCTGAAAAAACAGAACAAAAGCAATTAAGAGAAGAGTATTTAAAAGCTTTTCGTTCTTCTATGAAAAATACACTTAAAACCGTGAAAATCGTCGATCCCGAAGGAAACGATGTCACACCAGAAAAATTAAAAAGAGAAAGAGATCAAAACCTTCATTAAGTCTCTGATTTCTTGAATTTTGAAAAGATGGGAAAAATATTCTCATCTTTTTTCATATTTGCATAACTTTTTAGGCGATCGATAAACTAAATGTGACAAAATCACTCTTTTTCAGCGTGAAATAGTTGTGAAAAAAGGACAGTAGATTTATGATAATGGTGTACACAAGATACGGAAGGGGATTTATATGGAAACGATTGAATTGAAATCTATTGCAACAATACGTACTCTCTCCATAGACGCAATTGAAAAAGCGAATTCCGGTCACCCTGGAATGCCAATGGGTGCTGCACCAATGGCATACGCTTTATGGACGAATCACTTAAACGTAAGTCCGCAAAACCCTCATTGGTTTAACAGAGACCGTTTTGTTTTATCTGCGGGGCATGGTTCTATGCTTCTATATAGCATGCTTCATTTAAGCGGATACAACCTCAGCATCGAAGATCTAAAACAATTTCGCCAATGGGGCAGCAAAACACCTGGACATCCTGAGTTTGGACATACAGAAGGCGTAGATGCCACAACAGGTCCTTTAGGACAGGGGATTGCTATGGCAGTTGGTATGGCACTTGCTGAAAGACATCTTGCGGAAACGTACAACAAAGACAACTTTGATGTTGTAGATCATTATACATACAGCATTTGCGGAGATGGAGACTTAATGGAGGGCATTTCCTCTGAAGCTGCTTCCCTTGCTGGTCATTTAGGCTTAGGCCGTTTAATTGTCCTTTATGATTCAAATGATATTTCTTTAGATGGCGACTTAGATCGTTCATTCTCTGAAAATGTGAAGAATCGTTTTGAAGCGATGAATTGGGAAGTTCTTTACGTAAAAGACGGCAACAACATTGAAGAAGTGACGGCTGCTATTGAAAAGGCGAAACAAAATACAGACAGACCTACATTGATTGAAGTGAAAACAACCATCGGTTTTGGATCGCCAAACCGTGCAGGAACGTCTGGTGTGCATGGTGCACCGCTTGGCAGCGATGAAGCAAAGCTAACGAAGGAAGCTTACTCTTGGACGTTTGAAGAGGATTTCCATGTACCTTCTGAAGTGTACGATCATTTCAAAGAAGCTGTAAAAGATGCTGGTCAGAAAAAAGAAGCAGCTTGGAATGAACGATTTGAGGAATATGAAAAAGAATACCCAGAGCTGGCAGCTCAGCTGAAGCTTGCGATTGAAGGAAAGCTTCCTGAGAATTGGGATCAAGAGGTTCCAGTTTATGAAGCAGGTTCAAGCCTTGCCTCCCGCGCTTCTTCAGGCGAAGTATTAAATGGCATTGCGAAGCAAGTACCTTTCTTCATTGGCGGGTCTGCTGACCTTGCAGGTTCAAACAAAACAACCATTAAAAACACAGACGACTTTGGTAAAAACAATTATGCTGGCAAGAACATTTGGTTTGGTGTTAGAGAATTTGCAATGGGTGCTGCGTTAAACGGTATGGCACTTCACGGCGGTCTTCGTGTATTCGGCGGAACGTTCTTTGTTTTCTCAGATTACTTAAGACCAGCGATTCGTCTTGCTGCTCTAATGGGACTTCCGGTCACATATGTCTTTACTCATGACAGTATCGCTGTTGGAGAAGATGGTCCGACGCATGAGCCGGTTGAACAGCTTGCTTCATTACGAGCGATGCCAAACCTTTCTGTCATTCGCCCTGCGGATGGGAACGAGACAGCTGCAGCGTGGAAACTTGCTGTATCATCAACGGACAAACCAACAGCACTAGTTCTAACTCGTCAAAACCTTCCAACGATTGATCAAACACCAGAGAAGGCATATGAAGGAGTAGAAAAGGGTGGATATGTTGTCGTTGAAGCTGCTGATGCACAGCCAGAAGCACTTCTACTCGCTTCTGGATCTGAAGTTGGTTTAGCGATTGAAGCGCAAAAGGCGCTTGAAAAAGAAGGGATTCGTGCATCTGTTGTCAGTCTTCCTGCATGGGATCGATTTGATCAGCAGTCAGACGAATACAAAGAATCCGTTCTACCTACAGCAGTACGGGCACGTATTGCGATTGAGATGGGTGCTTCACTTGGCTGGGAGCGTTACACTGGTATCGATGGTGATGTCATTGCAATTGATCAATTTGGCGCTTCTGCACCAGGTGAAACCATCATTGAGAAATACGGATTTACTGTCAGCAATGTGGTCAGCCGTGTGAAAGCGAAGCTGAACAAATAACCAGTCTCCAAGCATCATGCTTTTTTGCTATCTGTTTGCAGAGCATTTTCATCCGCTCTGCAAACTTTTTTCTTTTTTCTTGTTTTTTTGACAAAACTAGTTTCTTCTTGCTTCATATATAGACAATTCTTTCTTTCACATTTTTGTATAATACAAGCAATATACGAGATTGACGAAATGTGAAAGGAAGGGATAGACATGGAACGCCATTATTATATTTATTGGATTGAGGATGAATTTGCGCATCATTATTTTGGCAAAGAATCGATTTTGTTTCATTTGTTTGAATCGTTACACTGGACGAACCGCACGGATGATGAATTGGTTATGCTTGTGAAACAAGTGGATTACGTGACGAAACGAATCCCTGCTTTTCATATGCACCAGCGTTTAATGAACAATTTAACGAACATTCACTATACACAAATCGGCTCGATATACAGCGCTTCTTTACCAGATGGAAAAGGAACTGCTGCATTTATCATTAAAGATCGTTATATCCAAATGTCTGCCACTGGAAGCTATGAGGCAGAAGCGGTGTTTTTTGAAGTGTTGAGAAAAATTAGTCCTTGTTTCCTTGCGATGGACTTCGGTTCAAAGAAGCACGGGTGGCTCAATCCGGTAAAAGTGAGGAATTTTGTTTAAAAAAATAAAATTGAACGTGAAATGTTGTATAATAGCCTTTTGTTTAGTACACTTTATACGAGACAACATGAAGGAGGAAGAATTATGGATTTATGGGTTGTCATCCTTGTAGGCGTTGTTGCACTGCTTGCAGGAGTTGCACTCGGATTCTTTATTGCTCGTAAGTATATGATGAGCTACTTGAAAAAGAATCCACCAATTAATGAACAAATGCTTCGAATGATGATGATGCAAATGGGCATGAAACCGTCCCAGAAGAAAATCAATCAAATGATGAAAGCCATGAACAACCAAGCGAAATAATACGTACGATATTATGATCATAGATGGAACATGGTTATATAAAGAATGGACAAGCATCCTTTCTTTATTGAATCACCTTCATCAGACGCTTTAAAACCACTGTACTTGCATAAATGAAGCAGGGAAGGTGGTTTTTATTTTGGTGTCAGCACCTTAATTAAAAAACAAAAACCCCTGTCATCAGAGGTTTTTGTTTCGTTTATGGTCACACATATCAACTGTTCTAAAAATCGTGCGGCATGATAGATATCATGAGATCTGATTAGTTGGCTGAGTTTGAGTGTAAGTGTCGTTGATATTGTAAGAGGAGATGATCTAGCTGCTGACTATGTTCGATGGTCACTGTTGATGTCATCCCATTATGCAAGACAACTTTCATCAGCTCTTCTCTTTTTTCTTCAATTTGAGTTAATAATGATGTTTTTACCAAAGTCATGTTCCTTTCATGCAAATCTTGATAAAAAGAATCGATTCTATTATATCCATTTTAAGGTTTATTTTCAAATTTAAAGGATTCGTTATCTTGATGTCAAATTAAATTATATAAGGTTTTAAGAGAATAGACCATCTTTATTGAGAGGATGTAAAAAAAATGAAATGATTTTGTCATCTCTTATTGTATATTGTAAGAAGGGGGTGTTCTTTTGACAGATTTGAATTACTTTTTAGCTTTTGGAGCGGGGTTTCTTTCTTTTATTTCACCATGCTGTCTTCCGCTTTATCCAGCCTTTTTATCATATATTACAGGCGTTAGTATAGATGAAGTGAACTCTGAGAAGGTGATGCTGAGAAGAAGAAGTCTGCTTCATACCTTATTCTTTTTAGTTGGGTTCTCTATTATCTTTATTGCGATTGGCTTTGGGACATCGTTTGTTGGAAAGTTTTTTGATGATTACCATCAAGCGATTCGTCAGGTTGGGGCCATTCTCATTATTTTCTTTGGTTTTATGACGCTCGGCGTATTTCAGCCTTCTTTCCTTATGGGGGAAAAGAGAATGCAATTCAAAAACCGACCTGCTGGTTTTTTTGGATCGATTCTCATCGGAATGGGATTTGCCGCTGGTTGGACACCTTGTACAGGACCTATTTTGTCTGCTGTTATCGCACTGGCGAGTAACAATCCTGAGTCGGCTGTGCCCTATATGATTGCCTATGTATTCGGGTTTGCCGTTCCGTTTTTTGTTCTATCCTTTTTCATCACAAAAATGACGTGGATCAGAAAGCGTCAGCAGCTTATTATGAAAATTGGCGGGATCATTATGATTGTAGTAGGAATATTGCTTTTCTTTGATCTTCTCACATGGATTATCATCATGTTCTCATCCTTGTTTGGTGGATTTACAGGCTTTTGAAATCGTTTTCTACAGTCGCGGCGAATGGTTTTTTTTCGTCAATTGGAGTATATTATACATAGGCTGACCTTAAAGTATAAAGGAATGATTTGATATGATGGTCTTGATCTCTTCTATAATTGCGATATGTATGGCGGTAGCCGTCATGTTTATTCGCATTAAGTCATCTGCAAAACCAGCAACTGCGAAAAAAATTATATTGCCTCCTATTTTCATGAGCACTGGAGCTCTGATGTTTTTTGTTCCTATGTTTCAGGTAACTGGAGCTGAATTTCTCGAGGCAATCACAGTGGGGATGTTTTTCTCCATCTTTTTAATTAAAACATCGAAGTTTGAAATTAGAGGGAATGAGATTTACTTAAAGCGGTCAAAAGCATTTGTGTTTATTCTCATTGGACTTCTTGTTCTTCGTATCGGAATGAAGACCATCTTGAGTTCTTCTATTGATTATGGCTCTCTAAGCGGAATGTTTTGGATACTTGCCTTTGGCATGATCGTACCTTGGCGTGTTGCCATGTATTTGTCATTTAGAAAGCTGTCTAAACAATTAGATCCGCAGCAAATTCAAATGAATTAAACCTCCTTTTTATAAAGGAGGTTATTTTAATAACGATTCATATGGTGTGTGATCTATGTCTTTTTCTTGAAGTCGTTTCAATAAAAACTTATGATCACGCTTTGGTGTAGCGATGATATAGCCGCGAATGATTAAGTCTAAATTAATGCTGGCAGCTTGTTCTTTTAAAGCCAGCTCGCCAATTTTTCCTGCGATTTTTTCTTTGGCGACATCTCTAAACAGCTCTGGAACAGGTAATACGAGTTCATTTAAAAGCTTTTTGTCTTCTTCCCGCCATAGGTGGAGGCTCTTTTGAATATATTCATCTTGCCAATCAAGCTCTGATTTACCATCTTCCTTCGGCAATCGTTTTAAAAATTTGCGAAACATAAAAAAGCCACCGATTGCGAGTAATCCGATCATGACTGTACTCCAAAATAAAATGAACCACAAAAACCAGCCGCTTAACATGTCCTCACTCCTTATACCCCTCATCTCTCTATCCTATTTTACATGAAGAGATCATAGAAGAAAATAACAAAAATGTATGTCTCTTTTCTCTATAAACGCCCTTTTTCATTAATAATTGCCCATTTGCTAGAATGACCCATACCATTTAGTAGAAAAAGAATACATTATCGTATAGCGATTCTACTATTTGGCCATGGTGGTTCGCAAAAGGGATTGACTTGAAACGAACGGAAGAGAGCCCACCTTATAAAAGGTGGGCTCTTAATGTTTAAAATGAGGGATTTGAAAGGAAAATGCTCCGCTTGGATGGCTGGAATATTTTTTGATTTTTATCTCAATGATTCGGTTTTCATAATCTGCTTCAATGTCCTTATCGTTCAAATAAAAAGGGAGCATCACATTTTTTTCAATCGGCTGTTCGCCTTCATTATTTGGTTTTTGTACCGTGCAAGCGAAAGTCAGCTCATGTCCACAGAAAGTCAGCTTTACATCAGTGATCGATAGGTCTGAGACATCGATTTCAATAATATAATCACGGCTTGTTTCATAAAGATCAATTGGGAGGTGTTCATCATACCAAGCAAATGGATCTTCCATTAAGACATTGAGCCAATCATCTATTTCAAGAAAATCAGAGGAATTCGATTGCTTTTCATTCTCCATAAAACACTCCTCCATCACATTTCATAATAAATCATATGTTGAGAACTGAAATGTGTGAAAGACCTAAAACATCCCGTTTTGTCACGGGATATAAGGAGAATGTTTACATATCATGATGAGAATTGTGCTTTTGTCTTGTATGGTTGCGGTTTTTTACCTTTTTACTGCCCGATAAAGGCTCTGGCTGGCCGCCTTGATGCTCCTTAGGAGAGTTTTGACGGATGTCTTTCCCAGTGTTTTTATTTGTCATGATAATTGCTCCTTTCTTATTGGTTTTTTTTACGTTTTTTATTGTTTTGTCTTTGTTCATCTGTTAAAACGAGTTGATCATTTTCAATATAGCCTGCGCCATTACCTTGGCTCTTGGCTGCGTTCATGCCGTTAATCACATGATTTGCTTTTCGTTTTGTCATGTTCTATCACCTCAATTGTAGTATGATCTCGCCCCGCTTGGTTTATGAAGAGTAAACATTTCCTAATGATAAGCTAAACTTATCGAATTTAATAAAAGCATTGTTATTTACTTATGTATGATTTTGTTTTAAGATGAAATTGTGAGAAAATTGTGGTGAAATACGACGATTTTTCTGAGAATTGAAATTGATCTTGATCATCAAAAGGGGGATTTTGGACATGTCGAAACAGCAGCAAGTCGCTAAACAAGACGCTTTTCAATCTAGAAAAACGTTTTCGACAAATGGGAAAACGTATCACTATTATTCGTTAGAAGCACTAGAGAAACAAGGAATCGGAAATGTTTCTAAGCTGCCTTATTCCATTAAGGTACTTTTAGAATCAGTGCTTCGCCAAGTAGACGGTAGAGTGATCAAGAAGGAACACGTTGAAAACTTGGCAAAATGGGGAACTGCCGAGGTTAGAGAAATTGATGTTCCATTTAAACCTTCTCGAGTTATTTTACAAGACTTCACGGGTGTACCAGCAGTCGTTGACCTTGCTTCTTTAAGAAAAGCAATGGCAGATGTAGGCGGAGATCCGGATAAAATCAACCCTGAAATTCCAGTTGACCTTGTCATTGACCACTCAGTGCAAGTAGATAAAGCTGGAACTGAAGATGCATTAAACATTAACATGGATTTAGAATTCGAACGTAACGCAGAGCGTTATAACTTCCTTAGCTGGGCAAAGAAAGCGTTTAACAACTATCAAGCTGTTCCGCCTGCAACAGGGATTGTTCACCAAGTGAACTTAGAGTATCTTGCAAGTGTTGTTCATGCGATTGAAGAAGATGGCGAGATCATCACTTACCCAGATACATTGGTTGGTACTGACTCTCATACAACCATGATTAACGGTATCGGCGTACTAGGATGGGGCGTTGGCGGTATCGAAGCGGAAGCTGGTATGCTTGGTCAGCCTTCATACTTCCCAGTACCAGAAGTTATTGGTGCTAAATTAGTTGGAGAGCTTCCAAATGGAACGACGGCAACTGACCTTGCATTAAAAGTGACACAAGTTCTGCGCGAAAAAGGCGTGGTTAACAAGTTCGTTGAGTTCTTCGGACCAGGTGTTGCACAGCTGCCATTAGCAGATCGTGCTACGATTGCGAACATGGCGCCTGAATACGGTGCTACTTGCGGATTCTTCCCAGTAGATGAGGAAGCTCTTGCTTACCTTCGCCTTACTGGACGTGATGAAGAGCAAATTAATATTGTTGAGGAATATTCTCGCGCAAATGGTTTATTCTATACGCCAGATGCAGAAGAGCCAATTTTTACTGATGTTGTGGAAATTGATCTTTCTAAAATTGAGTCAAACTTATCTGGTCCAAAACGTCCACAAGATTTGATTCCACTTTCTGAAATGAAAGAAACGTTCCATCAACATATCGAAAGCCCAGCTGGTAACCAAGGTTTTGGCTTAGAAAAGTCAGAACTGGATAAAGAAATCGAATTTGAACTTTCAAACGGTGAAAAAGCTGTAATGAAGACAGGTGCGATTGCGATTGCAGCGATTACGAGCTGTACGAATACATCGAACCCATACGTTTTAATCGGAGCAGGCCTTGTTGCGAAGAAAGCAAGTGAGCTTGGTATGAAGGTGCCAAACTACGTGAAAACGTCACTAGCACCAGGTTCTAAGGTTGTTACAGGATACCTTGTGAACTCAGGACTTCTTCCGTACTTAAGAGACCTCGGATTTAACATTGTTGGGTACGGCTGTACAACATGTATCGGAAACTCAGGACCGCTTGCGAAAGAAATCGAAGATGCTGTCTCTGAAAATGATCTCTTGATCACTTCTGTTTTATCTGGTAACCGTAACTTTGAAGGACGTATTCATCCGCTTGTTAAAGGAAACTATCTTGCATCTCCACCATTAGTTGTGGCGTATGCACTTGCAGGTACGGTGAATATTGATTTAACAAAAGATCCTATCGGTGTGGATAAAAATGGTGAGAACGTTTATTTCGATGACATTTGGCCATCAATGGACGAAATCAACAGCGTCGTGAAAAGTACAGTGACACCTGAGCTCTTCCGTTCAGAGTATGAAACTGTATTTGACAGCAATGACCGCTGGAACGAAATTAAAACGACGGACGATGCATTGTATAAATGGGATGAAAATTCCACATACATTGATAACCCACCATTCTTTGAAAACCTATCAGTGGAGCCTGGTAAAGTTGAACCGCTTAAAGGTTTGCGCGTTGTTGCCAAATTCGGTGACTCTGTGACAACTGACCATATTTCTCCAGCTGGAGCAATTGGGAAGGATACACCTGCGGGTAAATACTTGCAAGAAAGAGGCGTATCGCCTAGGGACTTTAACTCATATGGATCTCGACGTGGTAACCACCATGTCATGATGAGAGGTACTTTTGCAAACATCCGTATCAAGAACCAAATTGCTCCAGGAACAGAAGGCGGATATACAACTTATTGGCCGACTGGTGAAGTGACGTCCATTTATGATGCATGTATGCGTTATAAAGAAGATGGAACGGGCCTTGCGATCTTAGCAGGGAAAGACTACGGCATGGGTTCTTCACGTGACTGGGCTGCAAAAGGAACAAACCTTCTTGGAATTAAATTCGTTCTAGCTGAAAGCTTTGAACGTATCCACAGAAGTAACCTTGTCTTCATGGGCGTACTTCCTTTACAGTTTAAAGATGGAGAAAGTGCAGAAACTTATGGACTAACAGGAACAGAAACATTCGAAGTCGATGTTGATGAAACAGTTCGTCCACGTGACCTTGTCACTGTGAAAGCAATTGATACAGATGGCAATGAGAAAACATTTGAAGTAGTTGTTCGCTTTGACAGTGAAGTCGAAATTGACTATTACCGTCATGGAGGTATTCTTCAAATGGTACTGCGTGAAAAATTGGCAAGCAACTAATACAGCAAAGAAGAGAAGGCGAGTAGATAGCTTTCTCTTCTTTTTTAAAATAGTGGAGGATCAATCATGTGGAAAAAAGGAATGGCAAGCGCTGTTTTACTTGTGTTGATTGGTTTACTTGCGTGGAATCTATTTGGGCCAAAGGAGCCTGCAATTGGTCTTGAAAAAGGGGATCAAGCCCCTGATTTTGAACTGAAAACCCTTGACGGGGAAACGGCTTCGTTATCTGATTACCGGGGAAAAAAAGTGCTCGTCAATTTTTGGGCGACTTGGTGTAAGCCATGCCGGACGGAAATGCCCGATTTAGATGCGATTAGAAGCGAGCATGATGAGGTTGAGGTACTAGCGGTAAATTTGACGACTACAGAAAAAAGTGTAGATCATGTTGCAGCATTTGCAGATGAATTAAAGCTGAGCCTTCCTATTTTATTGGACCAAAAAGGCATTCAAGCAAGATATCATGTGCTTTCATATCCAACGACATACATATTAGATGAAAAAGGACGCATCATGTCTGTGAAGCATCAAATGCTGACAAAGAAAGACATTGAAAAAGAGTTGAATCTATAATGATTCAGCTCTTTTTGCTTATTTTCTAAATGTTTTGGCGAAAATGTAAATAAAAACACTGGAGGTGAGTGCAATGAGACGAAGAAAACGCCGCTCATTTGAAGAACTTGTACTTGAAAATAAAAAAGAATTATTGAGCAATGAGGAATTTTTAAACCAGCTTGAAGAAAAGTTGGAAGAGCGATTTAGGCAGAAATAAGTTATGAATTTCCCTTTTTCGTTCATCCTAAAGAAGAGGGAGGGATGAATGATGGGTAGAGAGCATGATAAACAAGCACAGTTTACACCAGACCATTTAGGGACAAAACCTGTAGCATACAAACGCAATAAAGGTAAAAAGATGCATAATAAATCAAATGAACAGCCTGATGTGATTCAGACGAAGGGCGAATAAGGAGGGAATCATGATGAACGGAAAGTCATATCAATCCAATCCAGATGATCGTTCGGATAATGTTGAAAAGCTGCAAGATATGATCGAAAACACCCTTGACAATATCGATGAATCTGAAGCAGCGATGGCTCTTTCAACAGATCAGGAAAAACAAATGATCAAGCAAAAAAACGAGAACCGAAAAATGAGCATTGATGCTATGCGTTCTGAGATTAAGGACGAAGAAGCAGCAAGAAAGAATGGCTATACCGAATAAACCAGGGATTCCTGGTTTATTTTATTGCCTCCTTTTAGAAGAACCATTTAGATTGTGGTAAAATGGCAGAGACCTTAGGTTTTGATAGGAGAGCGATGAAAACGTGTATGTATCTAAAAAAGAAATAGAAGTCCGTTATGCAGAAACAGACCAAATGGGCATCGTATATCATGCCAATTATTTAATCTGGATGGAAGTCGGCAGAACAGCACTGATTAAAGAATTAGGATTTTCCTACGCGCAGCTAGAAGCAGATGGTGCCCTTGCCCCTGTTATAGACTTGCAGGTTCAATATAAAAAGCCATTACTGTACGGTGAGACTGCGACAGTTCATACTTGGATTGAAGAATACAATGGCCTCAAAACGGTATATGGCTATGAAATTCAAAAGCCTGATGGGCAAACTGCGATTACTGGGACAACCTCACATATTTGTGTAGACAAAGATACCTTTAGACCTATCCAATTTAGAAAAGCTTTTCCTGCCTGGCACAAAGTATACGAGCAGTCGAAAAAGCAGGTTTAATTCATGGCTTTTGGTATTAAAAGAAGCGAGTTAAATGCGTGGAAATCAGCTGTCCAGCAGGGAGAGCTTGCCTTTTTAACACATTATTGGCTTGATGACCGTTTTCCTCATGCCAATACCGTCACAAAAGCAGCTTGTCAGGATATGAAGCAGTTGATAGAGTGGGGAGAAAAATATGGACTCAAAAAAGAATGGATTCATGACCGTGCAGGGTTTCCTCACTTTGATTTGATTGGTGAATCGCAAAAAAGAATCCTGCAAAAGGAGCGGTCTTTAGGAAACATTCAGGAATACGGGCTATATATTGAAGGATAGAACAAAAAAGATACCCGAGGGATGAGGTATCTTTTTTGTTTATTCATAATGAAACTCTGGTTCTTTCACGGACTCGTTATAATCAATATGCAGATCATGGTTGTCAAAATACCAAATATCACTTTCTTCTACAAAGAAAGTAATGCCTTCTATTTCAGCGGTTGCGCCAGCATTTTGAGGTTCATCTTTTGCGACGCCTAGAGAAAAGCCTTTTTGTACATTACTGCACCCGCCATATCTCACAAAAAAGCGAACATGATCACCTTTTTCTAAATCTAGTTCATCCTTGTACCAATTGAGTGCATCTTCTTTCATCGTTAATTTCAATGTGATCGCCCCTTTTTTGAAGTCATGCTGTTTTTAAAAATGCAGGATGCAAAAACAGCTTTTCTTTACTTTTACCACATCATGAAGCTGATGAAACGGCTATAGCCATTTGATTTTCGGTTCAGTTTTGTTGAAAATTCGTTTGAGGTTGGCAATGTGTCTGTAGATGACAAAGCCAGCAAGAACAGCAACAACAATGATTAAGAATACGTCTTTGGTGAATATGCTGTAAATGAATGTATAGATGCCGGTCAACATCGATGATAGTGAAACATATTTACTAATGTATAAAAATAAGAAAAAAGCAGCGATCATCGTGATAAATAAGAATGGGGCATAAAATAATAACACGCCGCCAGATGTAGCGACTGCTTTTCCCCCTTTAAATTTTGCAAAGACAGGAAAGCTGTGACCGATAACAGCAGCAACTCCTGCTAATAAGGGATGAATGTCCAGTTGCATGAAAAACGGTAATGCTGAAGCAAGAGTCCCCTTTAAAATATCAGCTGAAATAACAATAGACCCTGCTTTTACACCAAGCGTACGAAATGCATTCGTCGCACCTAGGTTTCCGCTGCCATGTTCACGGATATCAATACCCTTTGCAGCTTTCCCGACAATGAGACCGGATGGAATACTGCCGAGAAGATAAGCCAAAATAAACATCAAAGCAATTAACATCTGCATAACTCCTTTATATTCTCCCTCTTGTCTTACATTTTAACATGATCTTATGAAAAACATGGGGATCTTTTTTTGAAAAAATCGAAAGCAGATGGATTCAGCTTTGTTTTTCAGCAGAAGTTCGCTAAAATAGAGAGAAAGGGGTGTTTGGATGAATCATCCAACGAAACAAGAAATTGGCCGTATATTAAAGAGCAGTAAACGAATTGCTGTTGTTGGGTTATCCGATCAGCCGCACCGGACGTCTTATATGGTGTCTAAAGCGATGCAGGATGCCGGTTATGAGATCATTCCGGTGAATCCAACGATCGATGAAGCACTTGGAGTGAAAGCGGTCGCTTCTTTAAAAGACATAAAAGAGCCTGTTGATATTGTTAATGTCTTTAGACGCTCAGAGTTTTTGCCTGAAGTGGCAGAAGAATTTC
Source organism: Bacillus pumilus (assembly GCF_003431975.1). Classification (GTDB taxonomy): domain Bacteria; phylum Bacillota; class Bacilli; order Bacillales; family Bacillaceae; genus Bacillus; species Bacillus pumilus_N. The sequence goes on from NZ_CP027116.1 coordinate 1,792,546, forward strand.
TTGAAATGGACGCACCTGTTTTTTGGGCGCAGCAAGGCGTATATCACGAAGAAGCGAAAAGGCTGATTGAGGAAAATGGTAAGGTCGCCATTATGGATTTATGCATCAAGGTGGCTCATGCAATGACAAAAACTCATTAAATCGTCAAAAATCCTTGGTTTTTCAAGGATTTTTGCTTTTTTGTTGCAGAAATATATTTGCGATTCTAGTAGAAAGCGATAAAATAAGGCGACAGGGACATATCGGTGACCTTGCATATCTAGATAAAGAGCGATAAGATAAAAATAGAACGTTTGTTCTGTTTTGCTAAAACCATCATATGATTGCATTTGGCTTATGAAACAGTCTTGTTTATAATGGACTTCTAGTTCTGATTTCAGAATGTAGAACATCCTCATAGCCGAGCAAAAGAGCATGTATTGCTGAACCACACATGCATGGTGATGATGCAGCTTATTAAAGTAGACAGTAATGAGCAGCATGATCATCATTAAAATCTAGAGAGATCATTTGATGGTTAGCCGGTTATGTTTGTTAGTGAAAGGGGATTAAGCATTTGGTTAAAAAGCAGCAAGTAGATTATAACGATGATTCTATTCAGGTGCTAGAGGGGCTTGAAGCGGTCCGTAAACGTCCAGGGATGTATATTGGATCTACGGATTCACGCGGTCTTCATCACCTTGTCTATGAGATTGTAGACAACTCTGTCGATGAAGTGCTCGCTGGCCATGGAGACCATATCATTGTCAAAATACATAAAGATAACAGCATTTCCGTCCAAGATAAAGGGCGAGGAATGCCTACTGGTATGCATAAGCTTGGAAAACCGACACCTGAGATCATTTTAACGGTCCTTCATGCAGGCGGAAAATTTGGTCAAGGCGGATATAAAACAAGTGGTGGGCTTCACGGAGTTGGGGCATCTGTTGTGAACGCGCTGTCAGAATGGCTCACTGTCACAATTGAACGCGACGGCTTTATTTATCATCAGCGCTTTGAAAACGGCGGAAAGCCTGCCACATCACTTGAAAAAGTCGGAAAAACGAAAAAAACAGGAACACTGATTCATTTTAAACCAGATCGAGTCATGTTCAGTGTCACGACCTATAATTTCGACACTTTATCAGAACGTTTAAGAGAATCTGCCTTTTTATTAAAAGGATTAAAAATAGAGCTGATTGATGAACGACATGATGTACAAGAAACCTTTTATTATGAGACGGGCATTGAGGCATTCGTTGCTTATTTAAATGAAGAAAAAGACGTTCTCAGTGAAGTGGTTTCATTTGAAGGAGAGCATCAATCTATCGAAGTAGACTTTGCTTTTCAATTCAACGATGGCTACTCGGAGAATATTCTTTCCTTCGTCAATAACGTCAGAACAAAAGATGGCGGTACGCATGAGTCCGGTGCCAAAACGGCGATGACAAGAGCCTTTAATGAATATGCACGCAAAGTGGCCCTTTTAAAAGAAAAAGACAAAAATTTAGAGGGCACTGATATTCGCGAAGGACTGTCTGCTATTATTTCTGTCAGAATTCCTGAAGAACTGCTTCAATTTGAAGGCCAGACAAAAGGAAAGCTTGGGACAAGTGAGGCTCGCTCAGCTGTTGACGCTGTTATTTCTGAAAAGCTGGCTTATTTCCTTGAAGAAAACAGGGAAACAGCTACTCTTCTTGTGAAAAAAGCGATTAAAGCACAGCAGGCAAGAGAAGCTGCTAGAAAAGCACGTGAAGAAGCAAGGAGCGGCAAGAAACGGAAAAAGTCCGAAGCGACACTGAGCGGAAAATTAACACCTGCTCAATCCAGAAACCCGGCAAGAAACGAATTGTACTTAGTAGAGGGAGACTCAGCGGGCGGGTCAGCAAAGCAAGGGCGTGACCGTAAATTCCAAGCGGTGCTGCCGCTTCGTGGAAAGGTCATCAACACAGAAAAAGCAAAGCTTGCTGATATTTTCAAAAATGAAGAAATCAACACCATTATTCATGCCATCGGTGGAGGCGTCGGTGTCGATTTTAATGTAGAAGACATCAATTACGACAAAATCGTGATTATGACAGATGCTGATACAGATGGAGCGCATATTCAAGTGCTTCTACTTACGTTCTTTTACCGCTATATGAAGCCGCTGATCGAACATGGCAAAGTGTTTATTGCACTACCGCCTTTATATAAAGTCAGCAAAGGCTCAGGGAAAAAAGAAGTCATTGAGTACGCATGGTCTGATGAAGAAATGGATGATGTACTGAAGAAGGTTGGAAAAGGGTACACGATTCAGCGCTATAAAGGTTTAGGTGAAATGAACGCCGACCAGCTATGGGAAACGACAATGAATCCAGAATCGAGAACACTTGTCAGGGTCAAAATCGATGATGCTGCACGTGTGGAACGCCGCGTCACGACATTAATGGGTGACAAAGTAGAGCCACGCCGTAAATGGATTGAAAAGAATGTCGCCTTTGGACTCGATGAGGAAAGCAACATTCTTGAAAATGAAAACTTGTCGCTAGCTGAGGAGGTTTAAACATGGCACAACAAGAACGATTTCATGATTTACCATTAGAAGAAGTAATCGGAGACCGGTTTGGTCGCTATAGTAAATATATTATCCAAGATCGTGCGCTTCCAGATGCGCGAGATGGACTAAAGCCTGTACAACGGAGAATTTTATATGCGATGTACGCAGAAGGAAACACGCAGGATAAAAACTTCCGTAAAGCGGCGAAAACAGTCGGTAACGTCATTGGTAACTATCATCCGCACGGTGACTCATCTGTTTATGAAGCGATGGTGAGAATGAGCCAGGATTGGAAAGTACGAAATGTGCTGATTGAGATGCATGGGAATAATGGGAGTATTGATGGAGATCCGCCTGCTGCTATGCGTTATACGGAAGCAAGGCTGTCTGCCATTGCTTCAGAGCTTTTAAAAGACTTAGACAAGGAAACCGTCGAATTTGTCGCAAACTTTGATGATACAAGCAAAGAGCCAGTTGTATTACCAGCGATGTTTCCAAACCTTCTTGTGAACGGATCAACAGGAATATCAGCTGGTTATGCTACTGATATTCCGCCGCATCACCTGGGAGAGGTGATTGATGGGGTCATTAAACGAATCGAACAGCCGCATTGTACGGTTGAGGATTTAATGACGGTCATCAAAGGTCCAGATTTCCCAACAGGCGGTATCATTCAAGGGGTAGATGGGATTAAGAAGGCTTATGAAACAGGAAAAGGAAAGATTATGATTCGCGGAAAAGCGGAGATTGAAACTATCCGCGGTGGACGTCAGCAAATCGTGATTACAGAAATTCCTTATGAAGTGAATAAAGCCAACCTCGTCAAAAAGATGGACGAGTTCCGAATTGAAAGAAAAGTGGAAGGAATTTCAGAGGTTCGCGATGAGACAGACCGAACAGGACTTCGAATCGTAGTAGAGCTAAAAAAAGAAGCAGACGCAAATGGTGTCTTGAATTTCTTATATAAAAACTCAGATCTGCAAATCCCATATAACTTTAATATGGTGGCGATACATAATCGTAGACCAACCTTAATGACGCTGACGACTGTACTGGATGCGTATATTACCCATCAAAAAGAAGTCGTAACAAATCGTTCAACATATGAGCTGCGAAAAGCAAAAGAGCGTCATCATATTGTAGATGGATTGATTAAGGCGCTTTCGATCTTAGATGAAGTCATTGCTACTATCCGCTCATCTAATGATAAGCGGGATGCGAAAAACAACTTGATGGAGAAATATGACTTTACAGAAGCTCAATCAGAAGCGATTGTTTCTCTCCAGTTATACCGTTTAACGAATACGGATATTACGCAATTACGAGATGAAGCAAGAGAGCTAGACGTACGTATAGCAGAGCTTGAAGACATTTTAGCAAACGAGAAAAAACTGCTAAAGGTCATTACAAACAATTTGAAAAAGCTCAAAAAGACATATGCAGATGAGAGACGATCTGTCATTGAGGAAAAAATCGAAGAAATTAAGATTAACCTTGAAGTGATGATCGCATCAGAGGATGTCTACGTCACGGTCACGAAGGATGGATACATCAAACGGACAAGCCAGCGCTCCTATGCCGCATCTAACGGTAAGGACTTTGGCATGAAGGATACTGACCGTCTAATTCATCAGTTTGAAATGAATACAACGGATGTCCTTCTATTGTTTACGAATAAAGGAAGCTACATTTATTGTCCTGTTCATCAGCTGCCAGATATACGCTGGAAAGACATGGGGCAGCATATCACGAATATCATTTCAATTGATCGTGATGAATCAATCCAAAAAGCCATTCCAATTAAAGAATTTGATGAAACGTCGTATCTTCTGTTCTTTACAAAAGGCGGAATGGTGAAGAAAACAGAGCTTCTTCAATATAAAGCGCAGCGCTATTCGAAACCGCTTGTCGCCTTGAATTTAAAAGGAGACGATGAACTCGTAGATGTTCATGTGACAACAGGTCAGCAGGAATTGTTTATTGCGACGAAAAATGGCTATGGACTGTGGTTTGATGAAGAAGAAGTAAGTGTTGTTGGTCCGAGAGCGGCTGGTGTCAAAGGAATCAACTTGAAGGATGGGGACGAAGTAGTCTCTGGCCAGATCATTGATCCAAAGAACGATGTCCTCGTGCTGACGACACAAAGAGGGGCCGTGAAGCGAATGAACCTCTCTGAATTTGATAAAACATCAAGAGCAAAACGCGGAGTTCTGATGCTAAGAGAATTAAAGAAAAATCCTCACCGTATTGTGGCTGTGATTGCTGCATCTCTGCACGATACTCTAGAGATTGATATGGAGAAGGGTGCAACGATTCCGCTTGACATCTCTACTCTTAGAGCGAATGACCGCTATAGCAATGGATCATTTATTGTAGATGAGGAAGAGCAGGGAGAAGTCACTCATGTTCTTTTAACACCTGAATCTGCACCAGATGATAATAAATAAACAAACGAAAACCCCCTGCGATAAACCAGGGGGTTCCTTTTATATATGGGCCATTTTTTAGCTCTCGTGGTTGCCAAACATGCTTGTAATGGCGTGCACTACTTCAATTCCTTGGTAGACGAAAAGTGAAAGTGAAGTAACAGAGAATAGACCTAAAATGAATACTCTTAAGAAAAATAACATCGTGTAAAACCTCCCAATTTTTGTTTTGATTTAGATGGTTGGGTTAAACACGAGCTAGTCGGAAATACGAAGACTGGTAAAACACTGCAAGTAAATGCTTCTTTTTCCGGTCATAATGATCAGTATGAGTGATGCGTGCAAATCCAGCTGTTATACTGCCTATCATCAGCAGTGCTGTAAATGCGGCAAATACTGCGTTCACATGTTTTTGTTTCTTTTCATCGCCCGTTGTCTGGACGAGTTTCATTTCATGTGATTCTTGATCAGCAACCACCTTTGCATGATGGTATACCTGAACGGAATGAGGCATTGAGAACAAATGAAAACTTGCAAGTGCTATGAATAAGACAGCTAATTTTAGCAGCATATTTTTTTTCATTTTTCTCACCCCTTCCTGTTTATTTTCATGATCTTACCACGTTTTCTGTTATTTGAAAAGCCTCATTTTTTTACTTTCCCTCTTTAAAAAAGCGATAAACATCAGGACATTTATAGGACTATTTCACTTCATGAAAGGTTTCAATTTATTTTTTAAATTTAAAAAAAGTGCCATGATCGAGGATCAGACACTTTTAGTGAACTTGCAATGAATGAGGTTTTGCGACAGCTTTCGTAAAGATTCCTGCTATACATATGGCAAAAAGAACAAAAATAAAGGCGTGAAGCAGTCCTACTTGATTGGCGAGCAGACCTAATATTGGCGGGCCAGATAGGGAGGCTGTGTACCCTGATAAGGTCACAATGCTGACGCGTTTGACCGCGTACCGGCTGTCATCGCCAGCTGCAGAAATGGTTAGCGGGAAGCCTAAAGAAGCGCCAAGTCCCCATAAAAAGATCGATATCATACAGACAACAAGTGAAATCTTTAAAATAACCAAGAACAGTCCGGTAGCTGCTGATAAAATGGCAATTCTCAGCAATAACACTCTGCCGAAACGATCGATCAAACGTCCGCTAATCAGTCTGCCGCTAATCATTCCACATAAAAATAAAGCATAGATGACTGTACTCATGGAATGTGAAACTTGATAGCCATCCACCATCGCAAGTGGAATCCAATCATTGGCAGATCCTTCGACAAACGCAAGACATAAGGCGATCATGGCAAGAGAGACCGTTCGTTTGTTCAGCCACGCGGTTTGAGTATCATTGATTGTATCTGGCTGTTTCTCGTGCTGATCCTTTCCTGTACCGTGGGGGATAAACCGGGTACAAATCAAGATGCTAAAAAAGAAAAGAAGGGCAATGACAAGTAGGTGATTCAACACAGAGACCCCTAGATGGATAAAAAGAATGCCAGCCCCTGCCCCGATTAAAGTGCCAATGCTAAAGGAAGCGTGCAAGATGGGCAAAATGGTTTTCTTGATCCTGTATTCAATTTCAGTTCCTTCCAGGTTCATCGCCACATTGCACATACCTGAGCCAGCTCCAAAAAGAAATAGGCCGGCAGTGACAACAAAGATAGAGGAGAGGGCTGACCCAATGGCGAGAGTGGTAAATCCAAAGAACATCAAAAACGCACTGATGATAATGGCCACGCGGCCGCCTTTTTTTCGGACAAATACATTTGAAAGAACAAGCCCAACAATTGAACCAACGGATAAGCCAAGTAAAATAAGACCCATCGTTCCTGTATTCGCTTGTAATAAATCTCTGACTTCCGGTGTCCGTGAAAACCATGTAGAGATGGAGATACCAGACATTGTGAAAATAATGATGATCGCTTTATACCACTTTAATTCCATGTCATGTAATCCCTCACATTTAAAGATGTATCTGCTTGCTGAACAAATCTACTCGATTATAAATGAGACTGGCTGATTCGTAAATAACTTGAGGGTGGAACATCTTCAATTCTGTTCAAAAGATAACATACCTTCACAATTCTTCTGATGAAACGGTAAAATAAACACAAAGGGGGAGAAAGGATGAAATCATATCGCATCGGTGTATTAAAAGGAGACGGGATTGGGCCAGAAATTGTACAATCCAATATGCGCATCTTAATGGCAGCGCTATCAAATTTTCAGGAGTCATTTGTAGAATGGATTGAATGTCCAATTGGCTTTGAAGCCATCCATGCTTACCAAGATCCTGTACCGCCATCTACTATAGAAGAATTAAAAAAATGCCATGGGTGGATTTTAGGACCTCATGATTCCTCCTCATACCCAGAGAGATTGAAAGAGAGAAGAAATCCGAGTGGAGAGCTTCGTCATACGTTTGATTTATTTGCAAACATTCGACCATCTCAATCATTACCCGGAATACATGGACTTGTGCAAAACGTCGATCTCGTTATTTTTCGAGAGAATACAGAAGGCTTTTATCCAGACCGGAACATGCATCATGGCGTTGGAGAATGGATGATTACGCCAGAGGTCGCGATATCGACAGGTGTGTTTACTAAAAAAGCGATTACACGTATCGCTCATGCTGCTTTTCAAAGTGCAATGGATCGCAGGCGAAAGGTGACCATAGTTCACAAGGCAAACGTCATCAAATTAGGATCTGGCTTATTTCTGCGAACATGCCTAGAGGTGGCAAAGGCATACCCTCAAGTAACAGTAGAAGATGTACATATCGATGCAATGGCGGCTCATTTAGTGAGACGTGCTGGTGATTTTGATGTCATTGTAACAGAGAATATGTTTGGGGATATTTTATCGGATTTAACAGGGGAGCTAGTCGGAAGTTTAGGAATCGCCCCTTCATTAAATTGTAATGAAAACCAAGCGATGGCACAGGCAGCTCATGGATCAGCACCAGATATCGCTGGGCAAAATATCGCCAATCCCATGGGGATGATTCTTTCTACAGTTATGCTTTTTGAATGGTTATATGTGAAATATCATGACGACAGGCTGAAAAAGACAGCTGCTCTTATAAGACGTACCCTAGATGAGATGATGAAAATGAACATAAAAACAAAGGATTTAGGAGGAATCAACACAACGTCACAATTCACTGATGCATTTATCGAAGTGATGAACCAGAATAAATAGAAGGGAGGAGAAGATCAAGATGCAGTGTTATTAGACGTTTGCAAAATCACGATTGGACACCACTGTGTGTATTAGACCCGAAAGTACATATTTATATAGGTGGACACCCGCTTGACTGCAAAAGACACTGACCAGTGAACTATGGTTTGGGCGCTATTAATCCAGATGTCACATTTGGCGACAACGCTGTCATAGTATCTGACAAAAAGCGTTCCAGCAAATGTGGTAGTTGACGGGAATTCTACAAAAATTAATAAATATATTGATGAATCAAAACCTAACAAATAATGCTGGATTTTTTCTTTTTTCTTTTTTGTCTCAATAAGATAAGTATACTTAATAATGAGACAGTGAAAATTCATCCGCTGTTTAACTTCCTAGAATATATATTATGTAAACTAATATTAAATCAAACATGATGTCCTCAGTCATATCGTTTTAACACCTTATCTGTTGTTGCTGTAGCATAGAGACTTTGATATATCCCCCACCATTCTGGGGTGATTTCAGCTCGATTTAGATCTGTTTGGAGTCTTCTGCTTCGAATACAGGAGTTACTCATGGGTCGGATAAGTATTCTAATTGACATATGACCTCTCCATAATAGTCAGGTCTGGTTTCGTCCGTGTACCTTCTAATATCAAAGTGTATTTACTTGAAAAAATGTATCAATTTACCGTGATAAAAAAACAATCTAACCATAAAATAAGAACTCTTCCCCTATCATCCAAAAATAAAGTAAGGTGGTTGAGTGAATGAAGGCGAAAAACATATTGATAATTCCGATTATCACCTCTTCTATAGAGGGTGCAGATAGAGAACTTGCGCTTGGATACCATGGAGATAATAAATAATGGAAACGTTTATAGAAATTTTAAAGGTATATGGAAGGATCATCACTATCATCCCTTGTCTTTTAATTATGACATTGTTCATGGGAAAACGGGCAATAGGAGAAGTGCCTGTATTTGATTTCTTGATCATTATTGTACTAGGTGCCGTGGCAGGGGCAGATATCGCTGATCCGGATATTCCTCATATATATACATTTTTATCAATAATAGCTATTGGATTATTACAAATCATTGTGTCGAAATTTAAATTAAAAAATCGTTTTTTTGGACGACTGATTACATTTGAACCAACTATTGTCATCCGAAATGGTGATTTTATTGTAGAAAATTTACAAAAAATCCGATATTCCTTAGATAATGTCTTACAAATGTTAAGAGAAAAAGATATTTTTGATGTAAATGATGTAGAATTAGCCTTAATCGAACCAAATGGGAAACTAACTGCTTTTAAAAAACCTCATAAATCTACTGTTACGGCAGAGGATGTAGGAATTAAAAAAGTATCTGGAAACATTGCTTATCCTGTTATTATTGAAGGTAACATAGAAAATCAAGTTCTCACTCAGTTACATTTAACCGAACAGTGGCTTGTTCAGGAGTTACAGAAAAAAGACCTGAAAATGGTTGATATTTTTTTTGCATCAGTTAATGCGAACCATGAATTGCATGTATCATTAAATAGTAACTACAAAAATTTTAAGCAGGAGATAAATCATTAGTTTGTGACTTTTTCGTATAATAAAGCCGAGAAAAGACAATAGAAAATATGACCCAGCTAAAAGTTTCAAAAAAGCTGCGCTTAGATCAACGCAACAGATATTGTAGGCAGGCTGGTGCAACAACCAAAAAAGGGTTCATCCCATACGAAGTATAAAAGTCTATGGTACCGGAGTACGAACATGCGCTAAGTGTATCATCTACCTCTTTCGCCAGCCTGCGAATGCTAATGACTTCCTAAGTCCCCCAAATAAACTAAGTAATACATAAAGCCTGTCCCCACTAAGAAATAAATCAATTCATATCATCTCCTTTAATTACTTAGGCAAAAAAATAGACTCCTACCCATTTTTAAAGTGGGTAGGAGTCATTAGCACGATGGCAATTACGCGAACTCCATCGCCTATATATTTAATGCTTTAATATTTTATTATTTTAAGTTTATTTCAAGTATTTTAGAACATGAAACTCTACTTTCTACCTCTGCCTTATTTCACAATTAAAACTGGACAGTCCACTCTTTTGGCTACTTTATGACTGACGCTTCCTAGAACCATTTCTTGAAAGGAGTTTAATCCTCTGCTCCCTATAATAACTAGATCAAAATGATTGTCATTGGCATAAGAAACGATTGTTGGACCGGGATCACCATGTTTCATCGTTAGTTTATAAGGGAATTCTTCAGTTTTGAATTTTCCCTCTATTTTTTTCAGTTTCTGTCTTCTAGCTTGCTCTAGTGCCTCTACGCTTCCACTATGCAACACTTCACTTTTAGATTTAGCATAATCCAAAATATAAATGATCTCTACTTCTGTATCAGTCGTTAATTTTCCTAATTGGATTGCATGGTCCGTTGATCTTTCAGAATGGACTGAACCATCCACAGCTAAAAGTATTTTTTTATACATTTCCATCCCCCTCATTAATGACTTGGCTGATCATAGGTGGCTAATTTCTTTATTAATTTTTTGCTGGCGTCGTTTAATCCTGTTAGAAGAACGTCTTTATTGTTTTCTTTCAATTTTAATACAACTTTATCGATTGCTGCTACAGCTGAATCATCCCAAATATGGGCTTCAGCAAAGTTTAATGTGACTTTTTCTTTTTGTTGATCACTGAAAGAAAATGATTTAACAAAATCCTGAACTGATGCAAAGAATAGTTGACCTTTAATATCGTATACTGTTTCTCGATTTGAAGAGTTTGAAGAGATTTGCACATGAACCTTTGATATTTTGGCTACAAAAAAGATAGCACTTAAAATGATTCCCGCAAAAACACCTTTAGACAAATCGTGAGTTGCTACAACTGTAACTACAGTTACAACCATTACAATAGAGTCAGATAAAGGAACTTTAGTAATTGTTCGTAATGATGACCAATCAAATGTACCAATAGAAACCATAATCATCACACCAACTAGAGCAGCCATAGGAATTTTCACGACCCAATCACCAAGGACGATAATGAGAAACATTAAGAAAACACCTGCAACAAATGTGGATAAGCGTCCCCTACCTCCTGATTTCACATTAATCACTGATTGACCAATCATGGCGCATCCTGCCATTCCTCCGAAGAATCCGGCAACAATATTAGCAATACCTTGACCACGACTTTCCTTATTTTTATCACTTTCTGTATCTGTCATATCATCTACGATAGATGCGGTTAATAAAGACTCTAGAAGCCCAACAATAGAAAGTGCTAATGCTGTTGGAAAGATGATCATCAATGTGTCAATGTTTAAAGGAATATTAGGAATCATAAAGCTCGGTAAAGAACTTGTGATTTTACCTAAATCGCCTACAGTTCTTAATTCGAGATGACCAAAAATAGCTAAAACAGTCATTGCAACAATGGCGACAAGTGGAGCAGGTACCACTTTAGTGAACCGTGGAAGTAAATAAATAATGAGTAACGTAACCGCAACCGCGATATAAGTGAGGTTCGATATTCCAACAAAATGGGGCACCTGTGCCATAAAGATTAGAATGGCAAGTGCATTTACGAAACCTACCATAACCGATCTAGGTATAAATTTCATAAAGCGAGCAATTTTAAGTGCACCAAATATGAATTGGATGATCCCGGTTAAAATTGTCGTAGCAAATAAATACTCAATACCGTGCTCTTTCACTAAGGTTACCATTAACAAGGCCATAGCACCCGTAGCAGCAGAAATCATTGCAGGACGACCGCCTACAAAAGAAATGACAACGGCGATACAAAAAGATGCATAAAGTCCAACCATTGGATCTACACCTGCTATTACTGAAAAAGCAATAGCCTCTGGTATTAGAGCAAGGGCAACAACGATCCCTGCTAAAATATCTCCTTTTACATTGGGAAACCATTCATTATGAAGTTTTTGTATGAACAAAATAAAGAACACTCCTTCTTTTTTTATTGACTTCTAACTCTCATAGAAGTCAGGTCCGTTGATAACATCTTCAAATTTAACAGACCAAGATTTAAATGTCCATCATTTTTTGTGCCAAAAACGATCTTTTTTGGTACTGTATATCATTGAGAAAGAATCGTATTGATTTTTTGTTATAATAACAATAAGCAAATTCTTTGGAGATGATAAAGTGATTTTCGGTTATGCACGTCCATTTAGCCAGGATATAGATATGACTTTACAGACAAAAGCTCTTGAAAATAAAGGGTGTGATAGGATTTATTATGAACAAACAATATCTCCTAAAGATAGACCTGAATTAAATCATTTATTACATTCTATAAATACGGGAGATCAAATATTTGTTTATAAATTTTATAGTATTGCTGATTCTACACGACACCTAATTGAATTAGTTCAATTACTACAGCAGAAGCATGTCCAATTAATATCTATCATTGATCAAGTAGATACATCAACAAATGAAGGTAAAGTGTTTTTTAAGCTTATGAAGAGTGTTGGAGATTTTCAATATGATGTTTTAAGCGAGAGTACTAAGGCAGGTATTTATGAAGCTAAACGAAAAGGAAAAAATACAGGTCGCCCTAGAAAGCCTGATGCTAATGTCAGGCGAGCATTAGAAATGTATCAAAGTAAAAAATATAGCATCGCTCAAATTACACTCGAGACGGGTATAAGTAAAACAACTCTATACAGATATTTAGAGGATGAAGGGTGATCTTACTCTTACCAAATGAAAAAGGGTTCGTTGATCGGAACCCTCCCTTTCATCAAATTAAGTTCTATTTGCATTGACATAAGTTAAATCTGCGTAACTTTTTTAACCATTTTTCTTCTGCGTACATTCTCTTCTTGAAATATCCTAAAAGAGCAACTGCGTCACCAAATGAGGTGAGCCCAAGTTTTGTTGACACTTATGAATATCTCGAATGTTCTTTCACGTTACTTTCCAGTCTCAGCAAACTGTTTCAATCGATCTCCAATTTCATCTCTTACCCTTTGGAAAAATGACCACTTCTCTTCTTCTGTTCCTTCTGCTTTTGCTGGATCATCAAAGCCCCAATGGACACGTTGGACATGAGGAGGAGTCATCGGGCATTTATCAGCTGCGTCACCGCATAGTGTTACGACTAAGTCAGCGTGATGCAATATCTTCTGATCAATCAGGTCAGATGTTTGATTAGAAATATCAATCCCTATTTCTTTCATTGCTTTTACAGCATTCGGATTTAATCCATGAGCTTCAATACCAGCGCTATAAACCTTCCACTCATCACCAAGGTGTTTTTTAGCCCAACCTTCAGCCATTTGACTGCGGCAAGAATTACCGGTACATAAAAAGTATATTGTTTTCTTTGACATGTTGATCGTCTCCTTTAATGTATAATCAATAGCCAGAAATACAAAGCTAAAAGTGTGATGAATAGTGTTGGTACAGTTAAAATGATCCCTATTTTGAAATATGTCCCCCAGGAAATCTTCACACCTTTTTGAGAAAGGACGTGGAGCCATAGTAGTGTTGCTAAGGAGCCAATGGGTGTAATCTTCGGTCCTAAATCAGAACCAATGACATTTGCGTATATTAACGCTTCTCTCATCATTCCTTGTGTATCGGTACCGGATATGGCTAATGCATCGATCATGACCGTCGGCATATTATTCATGACAGATGAAAGAATCGCTGCGATAAATCCCATACCAAGAGTCCCTGCCAATAAACCTTGATCTGCTACAGCTTGAATCACGCTTGAAAGAGCATCAGTAAGCCCTGCATTTCGCATGCCATAGACAACAACGTACATACCTATGGAAAAGAATACGATCGCCCAGGGAGCTTCTTTTAGAACGCTTTTTGTTTGAACAGCAGGGCTTTTTTGTGCAATGACCAAGAATAAAATGGCAATCACTCCAGCTATGACCGATACAGGTATAGATAAAAATTCGCTTGCAAAATAACCAATCAACAAAAAAGCTAATATATACCAAGATAAACTAAACATCTTTGGATCTTTTATTGCTTCACTAGGTTGCTTTAACTCAGTCATATCATAGCGTTTTGGTATACTCTTTCTAAAGAAAAGATACAGCACAGTGATACTCGCTAGCAATGAAAAAAGGTTTGGAACAACCATTCTGGATGCATATTCAATAAACGTAATGTTGAAATAGTCGGCTGTTACAATGTTCACCAAATTACTTACGACAAGAGGAAGCGACGTTGTATCTGCAATAAACCCACTCGCGATAATAAAAGGGAATACAATTTTTTCATTGAAGTGTAATGCTCTCACCATGGCTAAAACAATGGGTGTCAAAATAAGTGCTGCCCCATCGTTTGCAAATAAAGCAGCAACGATTGCACCAAGGATGGTCACATACACAAACATACGTAGCCCACTGCCTTTTGCAGCCTTTGCCATATGCAATGCTGCCCATTCAAAAAAGCCGATTCGATCAAGTATGAGTGAAATGACGATAATGGCGACAAAAGCTAAAGTCGCATTCCAAACGATGCCTGTCACGGTGATCACATCGTCAACATTCACAACACCTACGATTAAAGCTAAAATGGCCCCTCCACATGCGGACCACCCTATGGATAAATTTTTTGGCTGCCAGATAACCAATACCAAAGTGAACAAAAATATGAGTAATGATAAAACGGCAAAACTCAAACCCATCCCTCCTTACGAACAAGAAATGTTTGTTGCGTTCTGTTGTATTCTTTTTAAAAGGTCATCTTCTTTATTAATTTGATTTAAGATGATCCGAATCGTTTCAAATTCTGGACACAGTGTATTGATTGAATAATAACGCCACTGCCCTTTTCTGTTCTCATGGACAAATCCAGCTTTTTTTAATTTTCGTAAATGCTGACTAATAGCTGGTTGACTTATTTCGAACATATCTACCAGTTCACAAACACAATATTCCTTCTCCAAAAACAATTTCATCATGATCAGTCTTGTTTGATCACTGAGTGTTTTTAAACAATTCGACATATGTGTCACACCAATTGAAACATCTGTAGTCACAATGATTCCCCTCTCTTAAAGATAGGTGGCGGTTCCTGTTATCAACTCTTCCAACAGTATATAACCGAAAGCTTATATAATCAATCAATTATATGAATTTAAACAAAAATTTATTCTCATGAAAATTACAGAAATTATACGGATTTTAAGAAAGCAGATTATTAGTGAGGTATTTGGAGGAAAACCAATGATCGATTGCCCGCAAGAGGTCAATTAGGTATTAGATTAAGCCATTTAGTAAGGGAATTCTCTTCAATAGAGTGCGTTCTGGAATAATTAATCTTAACATGCACCGCTGTGGTACTGTACGACCACATGGTGAAAAAGAACTGAGACAACCAGATACAAACTTTCATATCATTGGTTCCAAAAGTTATGGAAGCGCACTTGCTTTTTTATTAGCCACCGGTTATGAGTAGGCTCTATCTGTTGTGAAAATGTCTTGTTGTATTAATGATTAAATAAAGCAAGTCTCGTTTTGGGACCTGCTTAATTTCTATATGTTAAGGAGAGACAATTCTAATAGGGTTATTTTGATTTAATCCCTGCACCACAAAGAGGTATGACAATGGTTTCTTCTGGTTTCTTTTGATATTTCATGTAGCCAGCCAAATTGACTGCAGATGTCACTTCGACATAAAATCCTTTATCACTCAGTGTAGATCGTGCATTCAGGATTTCGTCTTCTTCAATATCAATAAACGTCCCATTGGTTTCTTGTACAGCTTCTAAAATTTGCTTGGAGCGTGCTGGAGCAGCAATGGCGATCCCTTCCGCTAAGGTTCCTTTATTCGTCACAGGTGATGCTGATTCCTCCGCGTTTTGATAAGCTTTCACAAGAGGTGCACAGTTTTTCGCTTGTACGGCAACGATTTTCGGTATTTTATGAATGAGACCATTTTCAAATAACTCTTTAAAGCCATAATATGCACCTAGGAGAAGAGTTCCGTTTCCAACCGGAATGATTAAAGCATCAGGTGATCCATTTAGTTGCTCATAGATTTCATAGGCGTATGTTTTAGTACCTTCAAAAAAGTAAGGATTATAGACATGGCTTGCATAAAACACGTTTTCATTGTCTACTGCCTTTTGTGCCGCAGCTGCAATGTCCTCTCGCGTCCCGTGAATTTCTTTAATCGTTGCACCATGTGCTTTTATTTGAGCGACCTTTTTAGGTGAAGTGTCATCGCTTAGATAGATGTCACAGGCAATCTCGCAGCGTGCTGCATAAGCTGCAATCGCCGTTCCTGCATTCCCGCTACTATCAGCAATCACTTTTGATACCCCTAATTCCTTAGCCTTTGTCATCAAAACAGCGGCTCCTCGGTCTTTAAAGGATAGTGTCGGCATCATGTAATCAACTTTGACATAAGTGTTTGGCTCATTAGAACCTAGAACGATTAAAGGGGATTGACCCTCCCCCATTGTGACAGTTTCCCACGTCTTAGAACCTTTTGAAAATGGCATGGTTTCAACATAACGCCATAATGAATTTGGATAGTGATCCCAAGCTGCGATATCTATTTTCGGGGTATCTTTCACCAAATTTAATACTCCGCCACAATCACATTTCCATAGCGTTGGTGTCATCTCATGCTTTTTTCCGCAATGGTGACAAATCAATTGATTCATCAATCATCCACCCCTTCGAATATTTTTTTATATGCTATATAATTTTTTATATAGCATAGGCAAAAAAATATCTTAAATATATGAAATAGCATCAATTTCAATTTTGAAGCCAAAATGTAATTCATTCGTTGGTACAATCGTACGTGCTGGTTTATGTTCACCGAAAAATTCAGTATAAACAGCATCGACTTTGTCCCATAAATGAATATCTGAAATGTATAATGTCATGCGCAAAATCTTCTCTTTTTTACTACCTGCAGCTTCTACAATCATCTCTACATTTTTAAGCGCTTGTAATGTCTCTTCTTCAATGGAGCCGAATTCTTTTTCTCTCGTTTCGGGATTGATGGCAAATTGTCCTGAAACATAGACCGTGTTTTGATGAATGGTTGCGAATGCATAGTGTCCGTTTGCTTTTAGATTTCCTACCTCGAGTATGCTTTCCATTTTGACACTCCTTACCTTGATTTATGTTTGATTTCATCTAAATAGCTATAGACGGTGACTTTGGAAATGCCTAACATAGATGCGACCTTCTCAACAGATCCTTTCATTAAAAAAATGCCCTTTTCATCCATGAATTTAATGAGTTCAATTTTCTCGTGACGTTTCATGACTGGATGAACACTGTTTTGTATGATCTGTTGAATCAACTGATCTACTATTTCTTCCACATTTTCAAGATCATTATTTGATGTTGTTTCATTTTCTTGAACTTCAACTTGTGTAGAAAGAAACGTGTCCATAAATTGCTGCATTTGATTCAGTGCTTCAACATCAAAATTGATACAGAAAGCACCAATTACTTTTTGCTTATCATCTCGTATTAATGAAGTCGAGGAGCGAATCGTACGCTTATCTTCTGTTACAAATGTATAACCAGCAAGATAATCTTCTTTAAAATCTTCTGATTGCAATACAGTTTTTACTAGGTGATCAAATGATTGACCGATTTCTCTTCCTGTCACATGGTTATTTACTGTAAACATGACAGATGCTTGAGGGTTCGTTAAATCATGAATCACCACTTCACAATTTGGTCCAAACATTTTTGCAGTAGATTTTGCTAAAGGAATATAACTCTCTAATAAATTCTTAATATGTTCCATGCCTAAGCACCTCATTTTCTTATTCCACTAAATTGTATATTTTTTTATACGAAAAAACAATATATAGATTTTTTTATATGTTATGATGTTTATAAGATCACAAATATGTTCTGTCGAAAAAGTAATGTAATCTTACTTCAATCAGCCTGATAAGGATGTCTATTCTTAACATGATTCTTTATCAGTTGGTTTCCAATGTTTCAATGCTAAGTCTGTGGGGTGTTTCTATGAATAAATTATTGGCAATGTTGATATTAGGATTGAGCTTTAGTGGTGCTGCTCTCATTCTTTCTGTCCCTTTGTTATTCAAATCCAAACTAGAACAATATGAGCTCATGTTTGCTGCTGGATCAGCAGGCGCTTTCGCAGTATTTGCTGTCTCATGCCTAGTTCTTCGAAAACGATTCAATCGCTTGACTAAATGATATCGTATTTATTTTTTTGAGATTGATCAAATGTTTGAACATCTTAAATAAACAAAAATAAGCCATTGATTTCAACATGGCTGATCTACTACACCCATCTATTAAAATGAAGATAATGGAAACAAAAACTAATGATATATAGACAATCGTATCCCTATTCGTTATATAATAACATTAAAATTTCATGTGCTCGAAAGAAGGCTTGGAAATGTTTAAACTTGATCATTTTTTAAAAAAACCAATAAAATTAACTCCTCCCCAAATTTTAATGTTTGGATTTTTGACAGTTATTATCATTGGATCATTCCTTTTATCTTTACCGGTCTCTACAGTCAAATCTATTTCCATTATTGATGCTTTCTTTACCGCTGTTTCAGCAACAACTGTTACAGGTTTAGCTGTAGTCGATACTGGAACAACCTTTACTTTGTTCGGACAAATAGTCATTATGCTGATGATCCAAATTGGTGGACTTGGTTTTCTAACTTTAGCCGTCATGGTCATCCTATTACTTGGCAAAAAGATTCGGCTTCGTGAAAGATTATTGGTTCAAGAAGCTTTTAATCTTACAAATATTGGTGGGATTGTACGTCTTGTCAAGGTATTGTTTATTTTTTCAATGACATTCGAGTTATTGGCCACATGTATATTATCATTTCGATGGATACCTGAATATGGTCTTTTAAAAGGGTTTTATATTAGTTTATTTCATGCCATATCTGCTTTTAATAATGCAGGCTTTTCTCTTTTTTCAAATAGTTTGATGAACTATGTCAATGATCCACTGATTAACCTAACGATCAGCTTTCTGTTTATCATTGGTGGTCTCGGGTTTACTGTGATTTTTGATATTTGGAATAAACGGAAATTCAAATTATTATCCGTCCATTCAAAGCTTATGATCATAGGAACCCTCATTACAAATGGTATTGCGCTATTATTCATATTTTTAATGGAATTTGGCAATCCGCATACTTTAGGTCCGATGAGTCTTCTTGATAAATTCTGGGCATCATATTTTCAAGCTGTGACACCTAGAACCGCGGGATTTAATTCTCTTGATATAGGACATATGCACGAGAGTTCTTTGACGCTTATGATGTTCCTTATGTTTATTGGTGCTGGGAGTGCGTCAACAGGAAGCGGGATTAAGTTAACCACGATGATAATCATTTTGATTTCTGTCCACCATTTTCTTAAAGGAAATAAAGAACCCGTGATATATAGACGTACTATTAAGCATGATGTGGTCATTAAAGCGTTAGCAATCAGCTTTATTAGTTTATGTTTTGTGTTTATCACCATTTTTTTATTGACAATGACTGAAAAAGCTCCTTTCATCGATATTGTTTTTGAAACTTTCTCAGCATTTGGGACAGTAGGGCTTTCTATGGGGTTGACACCGGATTTGACGTTTTTAGGTAAGGTGATTCTGTCGGTTCTGATGTTTATTGGCAGAGTAGGTTCTCTGACCATTGTATTTATCTTTATGAGACGAACCAAAAGCCCAATACGTTATCCGGAGGGAGAAGTATTTGTAGGTTAATATGGATATAGAAATGGATTCACTTTTATCAACGGTGAATCCATTTACTTTTTATAATTTGAATATATTCATCGTTATACAAAACTTACAATAATAGATTTCTCACTTTATCTACATTAAAAGGAATGAATGATAGATTTTAATACTGATGAGACACCCAAATGTAAGTCCCTTATACTTCATTCGAACTTTTTTCATTGATGTGTCTATAAAAAATACATGAATCATGGAACAGATCACATAATAAGAAAAAATGAAGAAGGGGTTCTCACGATGGATGTAACATTAATTTGGAAAACACTTCTTATATTTATTGTAGGAACGATGATTTTAAGAATAGGTGGAAGAAGAACAATAGCTCAAATGACGATTCCCCAAACAGTTATGATGATTGCTCTTGGCACCTTGTTGATCCAACCTGTTGCTAATCAGGGACTTTGGAGTACTTTTGTTATAGCTGGATTCTTAGTGCTTTGTCTCATTATCACCGAACTGATTCAAATTAAATTTGACAATGCAGAAACAATCATTTCTGGTAAGGCTGTATTAGTGATTGAAAATGGCACATTAATCGAAAGTCATTTAAAAAGTCTTAGATTACCTGTTGATAAATTAGAGGAACGATTACGCCAAGCAGGTATTTCGAGCATCGGTGATGTTCAATATGCGACGTTAGAATCTAATGGACAATTAGGATATGCTTTAAAACCAGAAAAGCAGCCTGCCACAAAGGAAGATATTCAAAACCTCATTCAGTTTATTCAAAATGGCAGCCTGGTGAATCATGAGAATCAATCACAAGATCCAATTTTCACTGAAATCATAAGCGAAAACACAGATACCGTACCTAAACATTTAGAGTAGGTTGTTACTTAAAAACAACATTGTTGATAATGACAGCTTCTTTTTTATCTCACTTGTTACTGCTTTTTGATTAAGTCCACGCCGTCATATGACAGGCTTTCAACATATGCAGCCTTTTCCAAAATGTATTGATCAAAAAAATCTTCGTATAGTCTGTCACAAGATTTCGCATCTCTAATGACATGTACGTTGATGGAATCTACCATATCAGATGGATAGTACATAAATGCAGTCAATTCTCTTCTAGTGGATATCACCTTTGAGGGAAATGGCAAACAAAAGCTGATCGCCAATTTTGAAAACTGCACCCTTGATGGTGTTCGTTTTACGGGATGTGACCTTTCGGCATGTATTCCACCAACATCCAAAAACCATCTATATGTTGAAAAGGTATCTGCACGTGAAAACAAAAAGAAAGCTTATGTTTGCACACATAAGCTTCTTCTTATCCTTTTTTATAGCGATGAACCATATATCGGATGATTTTTGTGATGACAGAGGTACACATGCATAGAAAGGTCATAGCGATGACCCAATACATATTCGACATATCAAACCCCGTATAGGCAAAGATAAAAACAGTTGAAGCTACAAATGTAATCATTAAAACGACGTAGACCCGCTTAAAAATGATATAGCCTACAATCCCCCAAATCAAAAATAATAAAGGCAATGTAAATAAGATCAGAGCCATAGGTTGAAGAAAGGAAACACTCATCATTCACTCTCCTTTACTAACCAGCCATTTGTTTACATCCATTGAAAAAGCGAACAATCATTATATTAATAGGAAATGCGCACGATGTAAACAAAAATTGGCATTTAAGGAAAGTTTATTCTGTGGTGAATTGACATTCTGAATGTATTTCATGTTGAGTTGAAAAAGGCTGCTTTCAAGTAAGCAGCCTTTTCGTCTATTTACATCAGAGCATTCGGCATTTTTAGGTGTAAACTGAAGAATCCCTAACGATTGATCACTTGAATGATTTTCTTAAGAGCGTCTGCTGCTTCTGGAATTGGCATCACAACGAACACATGCAGCATTTCGGGATAAACAAAGGTTGATATGTCTATTCCTTGTTCTGTTAGGTTCTCGTCAAGCTTTATGGCATCTGGGTATAACATATCATGTGTTCCAATAAAATGAGTGATCTTGCCAAGTCCTTTAAAGTCACCGTAAATAGGACTAATCAATGGATCAGTGACGCTTTGATCAGCTGCCCACATTTTTGTAATGACTTCCATTCCTTCAGGACCTAGAATCGGGTCCTTTTTAGCATATTCAAACATAAGAGGGTTGCTCATGCTCATGTCAACACATGCAGATAATAACACGATATCCTTTGGCTGCGTTAGTCCTTCCATGTTTAAAAGGTGTGCTAGACCAAGTGAGATATTTCCGCCGGCTGAATCTCCCATGATCGTCAATTGATTGGCACTTTCAACAGTTTTCAGAATGTCTTTATATAGGTGTAGGAGTTTTGGATACGTATCTTGGTTGTTATAATGAGGTACTTTAGGATAAATAGGAGCCACTACTTTCGCATCTAGTGACTGAGCCAATTGATCCATGAACCACCAATGGAAATTTAAAGGCTGATTTGTCCACGCGCCGCCATGTATATATAGAATGACTTTTTGTTTCGGTGACGTTTGGTCATTTAATGTGAACACTTGCATGCCTTGCAATGTCTGTTCTTTTATCTCACTAATGAACTTCACATCATTCCCAATGGCATAAGGCTGCGTATTTTCAATTCCTTTTTGATCAAGAAATTTTTTTGTGTTTTCGATACTCGAGAAGCTCTCTTTATTACTTTGAGAAGCGAATAATGTTTCAAATTGAATACTTTCTTCAGAACGTTTGCCATTAAAAATGTCTATACTCATTTTTTTCTCTCCTTTAACTCAATATCAATAGGTTTATTGATCATCCTGATTTGGCACACGAAATGATTCAAGGTAGACTTGTACTTCTTTCTCAGGGGTCTTTAATAAGTTGGATAAAAGGTCTTGAATCAGACGAAGGCTTTTAATTTTCCTTTCAATTTCTTCATGTTTCAGATGGACAATCGTTCTTAGTGTATCAAGTTCTATATCTTGACTCAGCATTTTCATAATTTCAGCTATTTCCTTTAATGAATACCCTAATGTTTTTGCATCTTTGATCAATTGAATTTTCACAACGTAATCTTCACTATAGAATCTATATCCGTTCGAATGACGGTTTGGAGCAGGTAATATGTTGTGCTCTTCATAGTAACGAATTGCGGCAGGACTGACTCCTGTTTTTTTGGCAAGCTCTCCTCTGGTCATCAACTCCATCGTTACTCCTTTTTCTTATTTTGTCTTCCTATATTTACATTATAAAGGTTGAACCATGCTTCAAGGTCAAGACGAAAAATTTATTTGCGATCTTTTGATGTCAAATGAGTGAATCGATGAAGATAGATTTGAGATCTTCTGGCTTCGTTTTGCAGTTTAAATTTTTAAGGTTGCTGTAAGGTTTGGATTAATACAGGTTAAGGTTGAAGTTGTACAATGGGTTTGTAAGGAAGTGAGTGGCGAGCTAAATGATCCCCCTCCTTCTAAATCAATCATAGAGGTGAAAAGGTTTGAGAGAGAATAAAATTTTGTCTTCATTATGTTACTTCAGTATCTTTTTTGCGCCGTTTCTGTTTCCAATTATCGTTTACTTCTTAGGAAAGGACGAAGTGAAATATCATGCGAAAACATCACTTTGGACGCATGTGATTCCTTATTTGATTTTCGGTATTGGTATTGCCGGTTCAGGTTTACTTGGCATGAACGATATCCGTCATGCTGGTCCATTCTTAATTGCAACGTATGCTGTGACATTCCTTGTGGCGATTTACTTCTTCATTTGGAACATTGTGAAAGGCATCAAAGTGTTTTCAGAATATTAGATGAGAAAAACGGTTCTGTCGTTGGTCAGAACCGTTTTTTTATGTTCGTTCATGCGGACAATTGAATATCAATCGTTGTTCCCTCACCTATCATACTACGTATCGTAATTTCCCCGCCGTGCTTTTGGATGATATCTTTTGCAATGGCCATCCCGAGACCAGAGCCTGCATGTGTCCCTCCTGTGTTCGTCCCTCTATAGTAGCGATCAAATACTTTTTCTAGCTCTGCCTCTTCTATTCCTTTGCCGTTGTCTTTAATCGTAATATGGGTGTTTTCTTTTTGTTCAAGCTGTACTATGATTTTTACATCAGAATGATTGTGAACAAGAGCATTTAAAATAAGGTTGGTGACCGCTCTTCGGATGAGGATCGTATCAATATTCAGCATGAGCTTGTCTACATTCGTTTGAAGCTCAATCGTCTGATCTGCATATCTCGAATCGTTTAGAATATCGATTAACGTTTCCCTCAGCAGAGGCACAATGTTCACGATTTCTTTATGCAGCATCACGTCGTTATTTTTCAGTCTTGTTGTTAAATTTAGATCCTCCATGACATCTTTGATGTACAGTGATTTATTCTCTATGATGTTTGCATAATGTTTGATGTCTTGATTTGAAAGAGGATAATTTGGATCTTTCATGATTTCTGCATAGCCTTGTATAGAAGCTAGAGGCGTTTTAATATCATGAGAAATATGACTGATCCATTCTTCCCGCATTTGCTCTAATTTTTCTTTTTCTTTTTGGCTTGAAGCGAGCTGCTTTGATAAGTGATTGACATTATAGAAGACATCTTTATATATTCCCTTAGCGCGCAGCTTTGTCGTATAATCACCATTTGCGAGACGCTGGATGCCATGAATCGCACGGTCAAGTGGTTTGATGAGCTGCCGACTGAATAAGTAGCCAATGAGTAAGGCAATGATGGCATCGATTGACAATAAAATCATCGTTCCGATATTGAATCTTGATACTAAGTCTCTCGTGTTGAACGAGAATAAATATTTTCCGATGGAAGGATCCTTAAATCCGATAAAGTAGCTGTATTCCTTGCCCATTCCTTTTTTTCCGCCAGCATAAATGGTCGATAGCAATTGCTTATCTTTATATTTATGTAAGTTCACGATTTCTATGGGTGTATATTTGCTCTTTAAGCCTTTAGGTGCCTGTGCATGATAGACGTCTTGTCCATTTTCATCTAATATTTGAATCCACGCATTTTGTTGTTTTAAGGCTTGCTGTCCTTCTTTGCTCACAGTGATGTCTTGATCGGAAAAGGTGATGTATTGTTCAAATGATCTTGTGAAGGTTTCGGGTGTGTGTTCTTCGTTTTGCTGGCTGCTTGCTTGCAGTACAAGCCAAATCATGAAGCCAAATAGGTTAATAAAGACAGTGATAATGGTCACGATAATGACAGAGACCATATATCTGCCTGTTAATCGCCATTTCATCCTTACGCATCCTTTACAACAAATTTATAGCCAAGCCCTTTGACTGTGACGAGAAATTCTGGTGTAGATGGGGAATTCTCTATTTTCTCCCGAAGTCTACGTATGTGAACCATCACTGTATTGTCAGAACCGAAGAAATCTTCTCCCCAAACGGTTTGATAAAGCGTTTCTTTACTGATTACGCGATTCGGGTGCTGCAAGAAATAGGTCATCAGCATAAGCTCTTTCGGCGTGAGTTCAATCGCCGCTCCGTTTTTCGTCAGCTCGGCTTGCTGCTCGTTTAACTCAAATGGGCCTTTTTTGATCACGGGATCCGTTTGAGAAGACTGTAAGTATGATGACCGTCTCAACTGGGCTTTTACCCGATAGGCGACTTCCTTTGGGCTGAACGGTTTTGTAATGTAATCATCGCCGCCAATGGCAAGTCCTACAATTTTGTCTGATTCCTCACCCTTTGCTGATAAAAAGATAATCGGAACATGGGAAGTCTCTCTGATTTGTTTGCAAATATCATACCCTTCACCGTCTGGCAGCATAATATCCAATATGACGAGGTCGGGATGTTCTTGATGAAATTGCGTGAGTCCATCACGGGCAGTTGAAGCTGTTATCACCCGGTCAATGCCTTCTCTTGTTAATACGGTATGAATTAATTCTAAGATTTCTTTTTCGTCATCTATAATCAAGACTTTGCTTTGAAGTTTTTGCATGATGATCACTCTCCTGAAGTCATTGTTATTATTATACCCAAAGTGTAGACGTCGTGAAAAATCAACTTTCTATTTACACAGAAAAAAGCCAATTTTCTTTTTTAATGAGAAAATTGGCTTTGGTGTTTTTTAGCGTTTGACTACAAAGGTCGTCACACTTTGCGCAGGGAGATGGGCCCAAAATTGATTCCCTGATATGTTTAAGTCAGTTCCAGGCTGGAGGTTGCTGTTACCGCTCGTAATCCACCTTGACGCCTGTGAAGCGGTCCCATTTTGCATCACAAAGTGTTGATTGACTCCTGCATTGTTTTTGTTAATCGCGACAATGACGACCTGATTGTTTCCTTTATAGGCTGATACGAAAACATTCGGTTCAGGGCTTTTCGTTGCATCAATTCTGACGTACCCCGGACGTACAAACTTGGAGAAATGCGCCATGTTGTATCCACGTTTGCTGATCGTTCCATTTTCCTTCATAGGACCGTATGATCTGCGGATGTACCACCAAACATACGCCTGAAAGTCCCCCTCCACCATCGAATGGTGAATATGCTCTGACACACCTAATGCCTCAGGCCAGCGGTCCGCTGAATTATTGTCACTATTCGGATAGTAAACCTCTGTCATCCATAGCTCTTTCCCTCCTCCTTTTTGTTTGAAAAGAGGATACGGAAGCTGGCTGATTTGGGTTCCATACAGATGGGCACCGAGAATATCCATATTTCTAAGTGCCTGCGGATCGTTTAAGATTGGGTCTGATATATTTTTAAGGTATTGAAAGGACTCTGGCGCCATGACGCGCGCATTAATGGAGCCGGCATTTTCCCTCATGAATCGCAGGATTTCCTGAGGCGTCCACCATGTCCATTCATGTGCATAATCGGGCTCGTTTTGTACAGAAATGGCATAGAGATTAACGCCATTATTCTTCATATATGTCACAAAATCGTTTAGATGCTGGGCATATGCGGCGTATTGATTGTATCTTAGCCTCTTTGCAGATGCACCATTACGATTAAAGGTCTCCACCATATGGCTTGGAGGATTCCAAGGCGAAGCGATCACCAAAGCACCGTGCTGTATCGCTCTTTTGGCGGTGGCGACTTCTCTGTGCCAATTATTTCTGTTCTCGTCTACAAAAATTCTTAGGATGGAGAATCCTAATTGATTCTGCCCATTGCCAAAGGCGGTGTCCCTTTGAGGGGCGGTTAAATCACCAATCCACGCCGGGTGGTTCATTCCGCCAAAGCCGCGAATCACTTGTCTTTCTGCATTGATATTAATATTCGCATCTGCCGCTGACACCTCAGTTACCCCAGGCCCTAAAAACATGACAGACAACATAGTGAAGCAGACCAATAAAGTACAAATTGGTTTTTTGATTATGGACATCAAATTTTCCCACTCTCCCATCAACCAGTTTTGTTTACCTTTGAGTAAACTGCCAGGAATCAAATTGGAATAGGCTGGAACCATTTCCTTTGAAGACAAAAAATACGTTGTGTACTCCCGTTGCTCCGTTTACTGCTGTTTCTATTTCTCGCCAGTTCCCGCCTGTTGAAGGGACATTAAGTGTTCCGACAATCCTACCGTCTGGACTGCCAAGACGTACTTCTATTTGTCCGCCTGAAGCTGCTGCTACATTGGCTTTAAAGGTTCTGGCACCTCTGGAACCGAAATCGACGTTACTGACAGCGACCCAATCTCCATTTTGAATGTTTGTGACATGCTGGTTATTGACTGGTCCGCCTGGAGCTGTTGAAGTCTCTGTCAAAATACGGCCATTCCATGCGAATGTCTCAGCCTCTACCCGCTGAAAAGGATTCAGGTTGGATAGCTGTTTGACTCCTTCAAAATTGGCTGCGACCTCTCGTAGGGAACCGTCCTGATTATGCACAAGCTTATTAATATGGGGAGATCTGTAGCCTTTCCCTGCGCCATATAAGGCAGAGCTCACCGTTTGCGTGTGATACACGACATACCACTCGTTTTTGAAATTGAACACAGCATGATGGTTATTACCACCGCCACCGAAAAATGCACCCGGATTTTTCAGGAAGTGTCCTTTATACGTAAAGGGGCCCATAGGACTTGAGCTCGTCATATAACCGATCTCGCCTGGTGGTTTATCTGCTGGATGGGAGCCGCCAAAATTGATGCAATAGGAATAGTAATAGGTACCGTTATACTTATGCATCCCCGAGTCTTCAAACATAAAAGGAGCATCAATTGTAGATGCACTGCCAACCACACTTGTCATATCAGATCCTAGTTTCAGCACCCTTGCTGTTTTAGGATTGGCCCATTGCCCCTGCGTTGGATTTGAACCGCCTGGAACGCCTCCGCCGGCATAGAGATAACCCGTTCCGTCATCATCTACAAATACGGCTGGATCAAAAAGCCATACAACACCAGACATCCCTGGTGTATTTGGCGTGACAAGCGCTTTTCCGATAGGATCTTTCCAAGGACCAATCGGGCTGTCCGCTGTCAGGACGCCAATCCCTCCGCCGCTGTTAGCAAAATAAAGGAAAAACTTATCCTTTCCATTGATCTTTTTCACCGCAGCCGCTGGAGCCCAGGAGGCGCCTGCCCATTTGGCAATTCCTTTGCCGCCATTTGCCCCATTTGCGCCAGCTACTGGAATCGCTCCATGATCTGTCCAGTTCACCATATCCGCCGAAGAGATGACAAAGACCTTATTCAAATTCGCAAAAGAATTGTCCTTAATCGTTCCATTACTGTGATATTCATAGTCATCACTCGACATATAAATGTACACTCTGCCGTTATAGGTAAGTGCAAACGGATCTGCCCCCAAGTGATGGTCTATGAGCGGATTTGCATTTCCTACTCGTTTTGCAATGGGGGTACTTGCTGCACTCGCATCATATACCGGAATACAGCTTAGTACCAAAGCAAGAATCAAAAAACCTACACCGCATTTCATCCTCTTCCTCATCGGTTCATTTTCCTCCTGTTTTCATCTTCCTCATATTGGGGTTTACGCCCAATTTCAAATTATGTTGATATGTGCTGATGAAGAATGAATACAAAGGATGATTTATAGGGGAATCACTGCTAAATCCATCATGTAAACCCTTACTTTTTGACTAGAAGACAACAAAAAATGCAGTTCTCAAATGGAGAGCTGCATTTTTTTAGTTTATTCAATGAATGTAGATTACATATAACGAGCGGTTACCATTTTCTTTCTTGTGTAAAACTCTACTCCGTCTGTTCCGTTCGCATGTAAGTCACCGTAGAAAGAATCCTTCCACCCGGAAAATGGGAAAAATGCCATTGGTGCAGGCACACCGATATTCACACCGAGCATACCTGCGTCGATGTTTTCGCGAAATTCTCTAATGCTTGATGCACTGTCCGTGTACAGGCAGGCGCCGTTCGCAAATTTTGATTGATTGGACAGGTCGATCGCTTCTGTTAGTGAGGAGACACGGACAATGGATAAGACTGGGGCGAAAATCTCGTCCTGCCAAATTTTCATTTGATTTGTGACATGGTCAAAGATCGTTGGTCCAACGAAATACCCTCTTTCTTTTGTTTCAAGGTCTTTCCTGCCATCACGAATGAGGCTGGCTCCTTCTTCAATCCCTGACTGGATGTATTGAAGTGTTCGTTCTTTATGTTCCTTTCGAATGACTGGACCAAGGAAGACCTCTTCATTTATTCCATTTCCAATGACGAGCTCGTTTGATTCATCAACTAATTTTTGAATGAGCTCATCTGCCACTTCTTCTTCCACTGCGACAACGGCCGCAGCCATGCAGCGCTCTCCTGCTGATCCAAAAGCAGCGCCAATGATTTGCTTTGTTGCCGCGTCTAAATCAGCATCTTTGAGAACAATGGAATGATTTTTTGCACCTGCAAGTGCTTGGACACGTTTTCCATGCTCTGTGCCTTTTTTATAGACGTATTCTGCGACTGGCTGAGAGCCGACAAATGAAATGGCTTTGACCTTTTGATGTTCAAGCAGCCCATTGACGACATCGTGAGCCCCATTGACAATGTTGAGAACACCTTTTGGAAGACCCGCTTTTTCAAATAGCTCGGCTAATCGCGTGGCAAGAATAGGCGTGCGTTCTGAAGGTTTTAAAACAAATGTATTTCCGCACGCAATAGCTAGCGGGAACATCCAGCAAGGGACCATCATTGGAAAGTTAAATGGGGTAATACCGCCGATGACACCGATTGGATAGCGGTACATGCCAGATTCGAGTCCAGATGCGATATCTGGTAATTGTTTTCCCATCATTAAGGTCGGTGCACCAGCGGCAAATTCGACACATTCAATTCCGCGCTGCACTTCACCTTTTGCCTCTGTTATACTTTTTCCGTTTTCAATTGTGACGAGTCCAGCCAGCTCATCCCAGTTCTCAACGAGTAACTGTTGGTATTTAAATAAAATGCGTGCCCTGCGGGGAACGGCTGTTTTAGACCAAGTCGTAAACGCTTCCTGTGCTGCGAGTATCGCACGTTCGACATCCTTTTTTGTTGAAAGCGGCACTTCTGCGATGATCTCGCCAGTAGCTGGGTTATATACTGCCTCTGTTTGACTTGTTTCTGCCTCAATCCATTGTCCGCCAATATAATTTTTCAACGTTTGTACATCTGTTTTGGTCATGTTCCCTCTCTCCTTTTTTATGAAAAAATGTCATGCTTACAGGATGTGTATGATCGCCATTGTCTCATCTAATGGGCATCCATCTGTATACACTCTTTGTCAAATGTAATTGTCGTGTTGGTTTACGTTGTGATCAAGAGCTTGTTCTAAGGTGTGAAAAGTTGCAGATATCTATTTGTTTGAGAAAAATCATTCCAGGATGAGGTTTATTCATGGTGTATTTTTGATAAACTGTTGGGTAACTTTAGAAAAACCATAATATTAAAAACGCTTTCAGTCAATCCTCTTTTTGCAGCATAAAAAAACCTGATGCGCGTTGCATCAGGTAGAGGCTGGTTTATTTCTGTAAGTTGGTTGATGCGGTATATTGATTCGGTTCTGAAAAATGCGGGAGCATCTCACCATGTGCTTCAACGAGTTCATCGCATAATTTGATGACGTCATCAATCGATAGTTCAGCGCTTGTGTGTGGATCAAGTAATGCCGCTTGATAAATGTGCTCTTTTTTCCCGCTGATTGCTGCTTCAATTGTCATGAGCTGTGAGCTGATATTGGTCCGGTTGAGCCCAGCCAGTTGTTCAGGGATCTCTCCGACATAGCATGGCATAATGCCGCTCCGATCTGCAACACACGGCACTTCGACACACGTTTTTTCAGGCAGGTTGTGAATGAGACCGCCTGTGTTCAGCACATTCCCGGCAAATTTAAAGGGAACGTTCGTTTCAATCGCTTCAATGATACGAGAACCATATTCTTTTGAGCGAGTATGTGTGATCTGTGTATTGCCCACAAGGTCATGCTTCATGGTATTCCAGTTGTTGATTTGCTCCTCGCAGCGTCTCGGGTATTCATCAAGTGGAATATTAAATTGACCGATCAATTCTGGATAGCGCGATTTGATAAAATAAGGGTGGTATTCGGCGTTGTGTTCTGAGGATTCAGTGACATAGTAGCCGAATTTATCCATCAGCTCAAAACGTACCATATCATGATGCCGTGATTTCTGCTTTTCTTTCGCTCTTCTTTTGATGTCTGGGTACAAATCTTTTCCGTCCCGTTTCACTTCTAATAACCACGCCATATGATTGATGCCGGCAATTTTTTCTTCAATGCCTTCATGATCCATTTCAAGTGATTCAAATAGATCCTTTGTACACACTTGCACGCTATGACAAAGACCGACTGTTTGAACCGGTGTATAGCGCAGCATCGCACCTGTCAGTGTGGCCATTGGATTTGTGTAATTTAACAATAAAGCATTTGGGCAAACCTCTTCCATCTCCTTTGCAAAATCAAGCATCACAGGAATTGTTCGAAGGAAGCGGAAGATGCCGCCGATGCCAACCGTATCTGCAATCGTTTGTCTTAACCCATATTTTTTTGGAATCTCAAAATCAATCACGGTGCTTGGCCGGTAGCCTCCAACCTGGATGGCATTGATTACATATTTTGCATCCATTAAGGCTTCCTTTCGGTTGTGATAGGACTTAATGGTCACATGTGCACCGTAGTTCTCTTTTAAATGGCGGAGCATCGTTTCTGATTCTTTTAGCCGCTTATGGTCGATATCATATAAAGCGAATTCAAAACCGCTTAGTGCAGGGACGAACAAACAATCTCCTAATATATTTTTAGCAAATACGGTACTCCCTGCACCGATAAATGTAATTTTAGACATAGACGACTCTCCTTTTAACATCAAATATGTGGAACTACCCTTTGACAGAGCCTTGTGAAAGCCCTGCGATAAAATATTTTTGCAACAGTAAAAACATCGTCACCATTGGCAGCATCGCAATGAGTGCAGCGGCACCAACGAGCTGGAGCTGATGTTGATTTTGACCAAAAAAATGGGATAGGGCGACTGTGAGTGTATGCATCTCTTTATCTTGCAAAAAGAAGATAGCAAATTGATAGTCGTTCCAAATATACACACAGGCAATGATTAAAACAGATGCGGTAATTGGCTTCAGAAGCGGAAAAACGACGGTGAAAAAAACTCTAAGTGTCCCCGCTCCATCAATACGGGCTGCTTCTTCAAGCTCCTTTGGAATTGTCGACCGGATAAAGCCTGCGTATAAGAAAATGGTTAGCGGTAAAAAAGCAGCGACATTATTTAAAATAGCGATTTGATAGGTGTTCATCATCCCGATTTGAACGACCATTTTATAGAGCGGGACAAGTGCTGTGAGCGGTGGAATAACCATAATAGCGATGAATAAAACATAAACTGCTTTATTAAGCTTTGTGCTTCTTCTTGCGAGCGGATAAGCTGCAAGAGATCCAAGAATGATGAGTAATACAGCGGAGCTGAACGTAATGATCACGGTATTCAAAAAGGACTGACCAAGCTGAGCCTCTGTCCATGCCGTGTGAAAGTTTTCAAGATGAAGTGCTTTCGGAAACAGCCATTTTGAGCTGAAATCACCTATCCCCTTTAATGATGTCGTCACCAAGATATAAAATGGAATGAGATGAAGCGTTGTAATCAAAAGAGCGAGGAAGGTATACCATCTCTTCTTACGTTTAAAGGCGTTATCCATCACACCTCGGTCTCCTTTCGTTTGAAATAAATGAGCGCTGCGGCACTAATGACAAGAATAATGACCGCCATGAAGACTCCTTGTGTTGCTGCATAGCCTGCATCTTGACGTTTGAAATACAGATCATACATAAAGGTTGACATGGATTGCGAGGAATCGCCAGGTCCGCCGCCTGTAAGTGCCACAATGACATCAAAGAGCTTGAGCCCGCCAATGATATTGAGCACAATGTTAATGGTGATGGATGGCATAAGGAGCGGCAATGTGATCCGCCTGAATTGCTGGAGGCTTGATGCGCCATCTAGTTGTGCCGCTTCATAATAATCCTTAGGAATACTTTGCAGGCCTGCTAAGTAAATAATCATTGCAATCCCAACGAATTGATAGGTGTTGACAAGCACAATGATCCATGTGTTTAATTGCGGATTCCCAAGCACATTCATTTGGTCAAAACCGAAAAACATCATCACATCGTTTAAGGCACCACCTTGGTAAGCAAACACAAAATACCAAATATAGCCCATCGCAATCGGACTGATCATGACAGGTAAATAGATGACTGTTCTTGTAATGGCTCTCATCTTTAAGCTTTGATTTAATAAGAGAGCATATCCAAGTCCGATGATATTTTGTAAGATTGTGCTTCCGATTCCGTATAGAAGCGTATTTTTGACTACAAGCCATGTTGTTGGGTCCTGAAGCAGACGTTTATATTGATTAAGGCCCACCCACTCATAAGTTTGTGAGAACCCGTTCCAATTCGTAAAAGAAAGCTGAATTCCGTTCAAAAAAGGATAAACGATAAAGGTACTGACAACGAGAACAGCTGGCATGTACATCCACCAAAGGGATGAATCCTGTCTTCTTTTCATTTTCTGTTTTCGTAAAGAGGTGAATGAGGCTGGCTGCTGTGCTTTTGTGATGTCATTCATTGGCTTCACTCCTGTTTCAGCATGGGCCTGCTATTGTTTTTTCAGACGTTTATATTCCTCTTCCATCTTCTTCGATAATTTCTCTGGTGTGACGGAGCCTGCTAATAATTCTTGACCCGATGTTGCCATGACAGCCCACATGCCGCTTGGTAAGTATTTTCGATCGAAATACGGTTCAATCTTCACCTCTTTATACTCTTCGTAAAACGTAGAGTAATAGTTTTTCGCTTTTACTTGCTTTAAAGCTGCTTCAGAGGATGTGCCTTCTGCGATTTTTTTCACATTTTCAGGCTTTGCGAGAAAATCGATGAATTGTTTTGCTTCTTTTAAATGTTTGGAGTCCTTCCAGGCAGCGACAGTAAACCGTTCTCCTCCAATCCAGCTTTGCTTATCTCCTTCATGAATAGATGGAACAGGCATTGTGCCGACTTTGATCGATGGATTGAGTTCAGATGTTTCAGGTCCTAAAGAGCCTCCGACAAAGGTGAAGGCTATTTTGTTTTGTGCCATCAGTTCAGGTGCTTGAGAGAGTTTTGCTGTGAGGACATCTTTGTTTAAAAGATCTTGATCTTTCAACTCCTCCATGAACTGTGCAAGCGGTGTATAAAGAGACCAATCAAATGATCCGTTTTCAAGTTCTTCTCCGTATTGATGTTTTGGATCGGTGATTAATAAAGGGGTGGCTAGTTCATCAAAAACTTGGGCGATATTTGAGTTGTCTCCTCCTGGTATCCAGAGCGGTACAACCTCTCCTTTGCTCTTTTCTTTAACAGCCAGCAAAGCAGATTTTAGTTCATCAAGTGTTCTAGGAACTTCAATGTGATATTCCTTTAATAGATTGGCATTAAAGCTTAGCCCGTCTTTTGCTTGATTCAGCGGATAAGCATATACTTTGCCATCTTGGTCCTTTAAAATCTGATCGAGTGAAGGATCAAGATGTTTGACCCAATCCATCTCTTTTAAATCAGCCACATACTCGCTATAACGCAGTTTGGCCCAGCCATGTGTGTCAAACAGATCCGGCATATCTTTTGCTCCCATTTTGACGCGGATCATATCTTCATAGCTATTGCCTGGGAAGTTGGCATCGATTCTAATTTGAGGATGCTCCTTTTCAAATTCACGAATCACTTCTTCAAATGTTTTTCTCTCCCCACTATTACTCATCGTCGAAAAGAGAGTCAGGGTGACCTTTCCGTTTGCTTCGGACGTACTGTGATTGCTACAAGCAGACAAAAGAATGGTTAAAACTAAAGCCGCAGTCATGAGCATGATTTTTTTATTCATGGTATCCTCCTTTTAATCACTGAAAATTCAGACGATAATCGGTAGAATTCATGCAGTTGCGGAAACAAAGGAAGTCCATTATACTGGAATTCTATTCTTTTCAAAGAGATAAGAGAGCATACCGGCTGGCTGCCTTGTTCTTTAGCATCATCTGGCCATCATGCTAAGTAGCTTGCTTTCTGCTTTTTTGTCTCTTTTTTGTTTGCTGAAATATTGGTTCACCCCCTTTCATGGATGAGACATGTACTGCCCCGTTCGATGAGTTTTGTTGGCACGACGACTTTTAGAGGGAGCTTTCTGCCGTTTATTCGCTCAAGCAAAAGCTTCAAGCCGACTTCCCCCATTTCTTCTGTATATACTTTCACGGTTGTAAGCGGCGGACTTGAAAATGAAGCAGCTTCAATGTCATTAAACCCAACAATGGATACGTCCAAAGGTACACGTAGACCGGCTTCGTTGAGTGCGCGCATTGCACCGATCGCCATTGAATCACTCCCAATAAAAAAGGCTTGTGGAAGCTTTCCTTTTTTAATAGCTTGTTGCATGAGCGTATAGCCATCTTGCATGGAGTATTCCCCAATGTGAATGTCATCCATATGAAGACCTCCCGCCTCCTGCATTCTTCTCATAAACGTCGTTTGTCTTTCGTCCTCAATTACAGCATTTCCGTCGAAATAATGCTCCCGCTCTTTTCCGCCAATATAGCCTAGATGAGTATAGCCAAGCGATTGCAGGTGGCGAATCGCTCGATCTGCCGCTCTGACAAAATCGACATGCACACAATCATACAAATCTTCATCCGCATAATGATTAATAAAAACAATGTGTTCCATTCTGTTTGTCATTTTTTCAACCGTATCAGGGCTGATTCGTCCAATGACAATCAAACCGTCAATATCCTTTAGCATCGCCCTTTTGTCCATGCTTCTCAGGCGAAAGGTATGGAGGGTAGACAGACCTTGTTTGGCATATTCTTTTTCAATACCTTTTCGAATCGATGAAAAAAAGGGATCATTTAATTCTTCGTCAATGGATTGAGCGACAACGATACCGATGACTGGGGATTCAGATGGGCTGTTTTCCTCTGCTTGATCGGCTTTTCTTGCTCTCACTGGGGTATAGTTTAACTTCTTTGCAATGTCGAGGATGTTTTGTCTTGTTGCGTGAGAAACGGCAAGTGTTTGATCGCCATTTAACACACGGGAGACAGTAGAAACGGATACTTTAGCATCATGAGCAATATCTTTGAGTGTGGTCATAGGCAAACTCCTCTTGGTTTTTGACTAAATATTTACTAAAGATATTTGAAGGATAACACATTAATAAAGCGTTTTCAATTGTGATTTTTTGATTTTTTATTTTGCTTTTGAGTAGTTTTATGGGTTTTAGTAAAATTGCGTAAAAAAAGAGGATTCATTTGATCCTCTTTTAGTCACGTGATTCAATTGAGGCTGTTTCTTTTGTAAACAACTGTTCCATTGTCTGCCAAGCCGTGTCGAGTTGTTTGTGAAGTCCAAATAAACCTGAGTTGCCGATAATATAAATCTCGTTTCCAGCCTCAGCAAGCAGCCGGAACGTGCTCTCATTACAAGAGCCGTCTACTTCAATTGAATATGAGTACCCTTCTTGCTCTTTTATCTTTCTCACCTTTTTGATTTTACAAAGCATTTCTTTAATAAAAGGCTGTCCTGCAAAGCCTGGATCGATTGTCATGATCGTCACTCGGTCTATTAAATGTATAAAGGAATCTAACGCCGAAATTGGTGTGGCGGGGTTTAAGACAAAGCCGACTTTGCAGTCTCTTTGATGAATATGCCGAATGATCCTAAAAACGTCTCTTTGCACGACCTCTGGGTGTAAGCAGATCATGCTTGCGCCTGCATCAATGCAGGCATCGATTAAAAATTCTTGGGGGTACTCTGCCATAAGGTGAACATCAATTGGTTTATCTGTCAGTTTTCTAAGCTCTTCTATGAAAAAGGGTGATAAGGTGATATTTTTCACGTAATGACCATCCATGACGTCGACATGATATCGATCTGCTCTCGTGTTGAGTATATGAATATGTTCGCGGAAGTGCGTTAAATCCATGCACATCAGTGAAGGTGAAAAAATGGCTGTCATTCTTAGGCTCCTCCTTTTTACAGTTGAAATAAAAGCTTGATCATTCCAATCAAGATGCCGATGATACCAAAGTCTGTATCTCCAAAAGTTGTCCCTTCAAAGCCAAGGGTGCCTAGCACAGGTAATAAACAAGCAGGTAAAAAAGAAAGAAGCAATCCATTCACAAAGGCCCCAGCGACAGCCCCTCTCACACCTCCTGTTGCATTGCCATACACCCCTGCTGTAGCGCCGCAAAAAAAGTGCGGAACAAGACCAGGGACAATGACAGTTAATCCAAACAAAGGTAAAAGAAAAATGGATACGATCCCTCCTGCAAAGCTGCACAAAAAACCGATAATGACTGCATTTGGAGCAAATGGAAAAACGGTTGGTGCATCAAGTGCCGGCTTTGCCCCTTTCACAAAACGATCAGCAATACCTTTGAAAGCAGGCACGATTTCACCGATTGCCATCCGCACCCCAGCTAAAATAATGTATACACCAGCAGCAAAGGTAATCGCCTGAATGAGAATGAAGACAGCGAAGTTCGTGCCCCCACTCATTTGTTCTATAAAGGGAATCCCAGCAAACGGTGCAATCGCAAAGAACAGAAAAGCCATCGTGATCGAAATGGCCACAGATGTATCTCTTAGAAAGCCGAGTGATTTAGGTACTTGAATGGTTTCCGTCGATTTCTCTGGACGACCGACCCATTTGCCGATCATTCCCGCTGTAAAATAACCGAAAGTGCTGAAGTGTCCGAGTGCCAGATCATCGCTTCCAGTGACTTTTCTTGTGAATGGCTGAAGAATAGCGGGTGCAATGACCATAGCCGTTCCTAATATAATTGAACCGATGGTGACAAGAAACGCTCCTTGCATACCAGCTGTCGAGAGAACGACTGCGAGCATTGCAGCCATATACAAAGTATGGTGTCCTGTTAAAAAGACGTATTTAAAGGGTGTGAATTTTGCCAATAACAAATTGACCAGCATGCCAAAAATCATAATGAGAGCCGTCTGTGTCCCGAATTCCTTTTGGGCAATAGCCGCCATGGCATCTGTATTTGGGACAACCCCTTGAATATGAAATGCTGCTTCAAACATTTTTCTGAAAACGCCAAGTGAATCAGAGACGACTGTGGCGCCTGCTCCTAATATTAAAAAACCCATCGTTGTTTTTAAGGTGCCTGATACAGTATCGGTAGCTGACTTTTTCTGCAAAAGTAAACCAGCTAGTGCAAACAAACCGATGAGAATGGCCGGTGTGCCCAATATATCGTTCATGATCAGTTCTATCATGATGTAAATCCCCCTTTTTCGTGGCTTAAATGTGTTTACGAAGGACGTCTTTAATGGCTTCCTGGTCTAACAAGTTATTTAATCCAGCGACCGTTCTTGTGCCGTCATCCAGCTGATCGATAATGTCGGTTGCTCCGATATATAGATCGGCCAGTTCATTTTTACTTGTGCTGAGATCGGTATGATCCACTTCAGCTACAAGCCCTAACTCTTCTAATGCTTTTTTGACATTCATTTCTACGATAAAGCTGCTTCCTAATCCGTTCCCGCACACAACAAGAATTTTTTTCATTCTCTTTTTCCTCCTTTATCGTTTTGAAAATTGATTAATTAGTTCTTGAACCGATGCTAATTCACTTGCTTCAACCAATTGCTTCATCCGTTTTTCATCACTTAACAGCATGGTCAGTTGTTTGAGCGCTTTCAGGTGGGTCATACTGTCAATGGCTGCTAGTACGATGACGAGACGAACCTGTTTTTTTTCATCCTTAGAGAAAAAAACGGGCCGCTTGAATGACATGAGTGACATGCTTAATTTGTTCACGCCGTCCTCTGGTCTAGCATGCGGAATGGCTACTTGTGGTGCAATCACAATATAAGGTCCATTTTGATCAACGGATTGAATCATGGCCTCCACATAACCTTTCTGAATGGCATTTTGATCGAGTAAGGGCTGCGCTGCTTTTGTGATGGCCTCTTGCCATGTTTCTGCTGTTTGCTGGAGATGAATGGTTTTTTCTGTTAATAAATCGTTTAACACTGGTTTCCACCCTTTCTGATGGGATACATATGCGGGATGCAGTAGCTCTTTAAGATCACGAAGCAGTGCTTTTTCATTTTGTACGATGGCATGCTGCTGAATGATATTGAATAAAGCGTTCACATTTTTCTCATCAAACCTGATTTCTGCACCTTCCCCATATTGAAGTAAGGTTTTTTTCTCATAGGCAGTGAGAATGGGATGAACGAGGTGAACGGGTTTTCCTTTAAACGAAATAGGTGTTGTTGATACAACAAAGTCAACATCAATGGATGACATTTCTTCATATGAACGCTTTGATAATAGTCCACGCACTTCAATGTAACCGATTAATTCGATAAGCTGTGTTTTCAGCATGTGGCTTGTACCAATTCCTTCGCCGCAAACAATGTATACAGAACGCCGCACAATTGGGGAAATCCCTTCTCTTCTCATCCAACCACCAAAATGCATCGCCACATAAGCTATTTCATGGTCACTTATCTTTGAGCAGGTCGCCTTTTCTAGATGGCATACGACCTTTTGAGTGATGTCAAACACCTCTGGCTGTGTTTTTTTAATAGATTCTGTTAATTCATTGTTGATATCAATGTGATAAATGAGTCTGTAATAGGCTGGGATGAGATGCATTGTTAAGTTGTGCTTCAAGGCTTCGTACTCTTGAAAGGAGATACATGCATACCGCTGAAAATCAACAATCATTTGTCTGGCAATGGTGCGAATGAGATGCTCTTCTGGCCTTTTATTTGATGGAAGCTTTTGTTTCTTGGCACTGAGCCATAGAGTGCTAAGAAAATAGATTTCATCATCATGAACTTGAATGCCAGTTTCTCTTTGAATTCTTGCCATGAAACGAATAGCCGCGAAGCATTCATCTGTTTCCTGTAATGTACGCTTTTCTTCGTTTGAAAGATGTACAGCATGTCCTAGCATCATCCGCTTATAGTAGAAAAAGAGATCCAAAGACAGCTGATCCAGCATGTCATCTGCAAACTCGAGCTTAAGCTCTTGTTCAGATTGTTGGAGGAGATAGTGTAATCTCTTATACGAAATAGGGGCCTTTAACCAAAAAGATGGAAATGCTTTTTCGTTTTTTATCATGGTGCGAATGGTCTGAATATAAGGTTTCAGAGCCAATCGAATCGCTCTTTCTTCTCCTGAAATCAAATAGCCACAGGCTGCCTGGTAGTATAGCGTGAGCTGCTGCTTTGAAAGTGCTTTTTTTAACTGTTTCATATCTTCAAGCAATGTATTTCTGCTCACTTTGGTGAGCTTCATAAAATCCTCTATTTTTAGATATTTCTCACTGCATGCAATGGATAAGAGCAGGATTGCCCTTCTTTCCTTTACACAGGGCTCATAATCGTGACCGACAAGAATGTTGTCAGCTTTTTGAATAATGACTTCTTTTTCATGTGGGTGTAAGTAGTAGCCAAGTTGATCTTTTCGTTGAACGCCGCTAAGCTGATGTGTGTCCAGCCAGCTATTCATGCGTTTGATTTCAGAGTAGACAGTTCGAGTAGAGACATTCAGTCGATTCTGTAAATCTTCAATTGATAAATAAGATGTCGTGTGAATCAGCATTGATAGTAAAGTCGTGCCTCTTTTGGTTAAGTGCAGTTGGAATTCCTCCCTTCTTCTCTTTGGTTATAAGTCTAATCAACTCACATGCGTCAAAGAAGTCCAAATGTTTTCAGCAAATGCTGTGCAGGTTTTTGGGTGGTTCTTTTGTTATAAGAAAAAGCACACCCGTTTGAGTGTGCTTTTAGGCTTGTATACAAAGAGTTCGTGATGGAAAAACTTTGTAATGAGGTCAGATATGTACTGAATAATCTCTTTATTTCTTTTTTGATCCGTCACAATTCTTTTGGCATTCATGATTTGCTCATATGTACAAAATCACCGCAGAACCTAGGCACTTAAGTGCCCAATGCGCTCAGTATCCGCAGATTTTAAACTTAAAAATTTTTTGTTACTTCATGTCCACTGCTTCTTTCATTTCTTCTATTATTTTATTAAGCCACTGTAGAGGATTTAATGAGATCGCTGAAAAGTAGATTTCTGCATTATTTTCGATAAAGCTTTCTTTTTCTTGTATTGTTAAAGTACTATTTAAAAAATCCTGACAATCCTTTATAGTAGACAGCAGACAATCTTTGCTAGCTTCATGAATAAACTTATCTAAGGCTTCTTCTAGTGAATCGATATCCTGATGAAATGCCCCACCTAAAAAATCTTCTAACTCCTCTAAATAATTGTAACTCTCATTCATTGAATCACCCATCATACTATTTATCATAATTATAATCATCAATTAGATCAGTCAAGTTTCAAAACCTTGACTCCGAAAATCTTGTATTGATTTTCAGTGCACATTTTATTTCATTGTTAACTCAGTTGCCACATTAGTAACTCGATTTTTTCTATTAATTCGCCTTTTTGTTTCGTTTCAAATGATGTGACTGGATTTTCCCAATTAAAATCTTCTACTACATCTAAACCATAAACCCCTTCCGGATCTGCTTCCGGATACCATCCGACATCTAGCAATATATTTTTCTTGCTATTCTTGATTTGTAATAAATCTTCAGTGAAATTTAGCCATTTATCATAATCATCTTTATTGAGTAATTCCGGATCTAACTCTGTTAAAGAATTGTAACTAGTTTCCCACCCTGAAGGTATTCTAAGTGGCTGAAGTTTATATTTAGGAAGTTTTTTCTGAATTTTCATTTTAAACACTTACACTCCTTATGATCTTGGTTTAGCCATTTTTAAATACTCTTGTAATCGATTACCTGCTAATGGATGACCATGAAAAACTCCACTTGAAGTTAGTTCTGCTCTAACCCAAGACGTTTCTACTCCTAAATCAAAACCAACTGGACGACCAGTATTATAAATAAAATATACTGCACCTTTCTCGTTTTCTACAATTAATCCTTTTTTTAAAGCTTCTTTCTCAATAACTTTATTTTTTATATCAGGCAAATACTGTGCCTGCTTTCGTCCTGTTTCACTAAATAGCTTAGCTTGTTCAGCTGTTTTGGCTTTTAAATGTTTAAAACCGTGTTCTGTATAGGTAGCATTGTTGATTTGAGTTCTAAAGTCTTTTCTACTGTAGTAGTGGTTATGAGCTATTTTGTCGTGTCTCTTTGAGATGTTTGGAGTTAGTTCCATCTTCCCATGAAACCCTTTCGCCCCAAACGGCAAAAGCATTCCCTGCGCCGCATTCATACTCGCTTCCTGCTGTTCTTTCGAGACCTTATTTCCAAACATATCACGCCCCGTAATCGCTTCGCTGAAGCCGTTGGTGGCGGTGAGGCCATATAAGCCTTTTTGAGAAGTTTTCAACGCATCAAAAGACTTTTGTGATGTCTTGTAAATATCGACTGCTCTGACTGCGGCTGATGTGGCTTGGGTCGTTTTATAGACGGCTTTTCCGCCTTTGAAAATACGCCCTGCCCAGCCGACGATTGGGATATAGCCTGCTGCTGCCATGCCGCCTGCGGCGACGCGTTGTCCTGCTGTAAGTTCTTCG
Source organism: Bacillus pumilus (assembly GCF_003431975.1). Taxonomy (GTDB): domain Bacteria; phylum Bacillota; class Bacilli; order Bacillales; family Bacillaceae; genus Bacillus; species Bacillus pumilus_N. Next base: position 1,835,508 of record NZ_CP027116.1, read on the forward strand.
CCTGTGATCGGGTCAACGCCTGTAGCAGCACGTTTTGCATCGTTCACACCTGTCAATTCATTGACGATATTTCCGCCATAATCGAGTGCTTTTTCATGCCAAGGACGGTTGGCGAGGGCTTCTTGTTCCTTTGCGATCTCGCGGGCTTCCTGTTGTTCTTTTTTGATTTGCAGATATTCAGAAGTTTGCTTCTCAATATCGCTTTTTGCTTTGTAGATTTCACTATTTTGATACGCTTTCTTGTCAAAATTCATCGGAGAAATCGCTTTTCCGTCATTTGTGGCATTCATCATTTCTGCGTACAATGCCATTGTAGCCTTCTCCTCAGTCTCTGACAAAGCATATTCATCTTTTAAATGTTGATCAAGCTCTATTAAATCTTTAACCGTTTTTTTTCGTTCATCTTCCGCATCTGCAATCTTTTCATCAAAGGTTTTACTGTCAAATACCTCTAGAGAAATGAGGTCGTCGATGTCTTGAAAAATCGTTTTGAGTGCCTTTTTTTGATCCTTTACGATGCTTTTGGCATTCTTGATTCCCATATGTACTGCATTGTCTAAAAAGTGTTCTTCTACAAAGGTGTCGCCTCCAAAGTTTGTATCATCTAGTGTCCCAGAAACACCTTCATGAAAGGCTTTTTGTTTATCAATGAAGCTGATAAACATGTCTACATTTCCTGCGAGCTCTTTGTAGAAGCTTTTAATGTTATCGGCACCTTTTCCTGTGAAATCATCACCGAGGTTTGCCACGCCTTGTAGTGCCTTTTTTAAATCTATCATTTGTTCGCGGAGTTCCTGGTAGTGTTTTGCCCTTGCGTCCATGGCGCTTGTTAGTGCTTTTGCATCAAGTATCTTCCCCAGAAGAATTCACTCCTTCCTATTCATTGACAAGGTCAATTTTACCAACAGAGGGTTTGTCATTAAATAGGAATATAGATACAAAAACAGTACTTAATATGTAAATGATCAGAATCAGATCCTCGCCATTTTATTTTTCAAAGAAAAGCACACCCTTAACATTGTGCTCTCTTAAAACCTAGACTTAAGCAATTGCAGCTCTTCGTCCATAATATCTGCCGCTTCGGTAATAAATTGAATGATTAAGTCTAATTCTTCTCGTTTGTATTCGTTTGTGAGTTGTTTAGTTGATGCTGATAAGGATTGGAAAAGTTCTTTTACCTGTGATTTCCCTGCCGTTAATGGAACGATGATAACTCTTCGTTTGTCTTTTGGGTCCTTTTCTCTTTTGGCGTAGCCCGCTTTTTCAAGGCGGTCAATCAGAGCTGTGACTGCACCTGAGCTAAGACCTGTTTTTTCACTTAATTCTCCTGCTGTGAGAGGACCGAGTTCGTTTAACAAATCGGCTGATTTCAGGTCTGTTGGGAAAAGGCCAAGCGATTGTGCGGCCGCTTGGTGGAATAAAACCGTTCGTGTGGCGAGGCGCCTCATTGTATGGATGATCAGGTCTGCTCTGTCTTCTGCGTCGTTCTTTATTGACAACTTGTTCTCCTCCCTTTAAAATAAATTATCTTGATCATCAAGATAAATGTTCTCTTACTTTATATTTAAGTTGATCATAGCAAAAATAAGGAGAGAACGTAAGCAGGAGGTAAATGAAATGAATCATGTGGATAAAGGCAAGGTATCCACCCGCTTTGTTGTCATCGGTTTGCTGTTAGGAATTTTTATGGCTGCGATGGACAATACCATTGTTGCAACAGCGATGGGAAGCATCGTAGCAGATTTGGGCAGTTTTGATAAATTTGCTTGGGTGACGGCTTCTTATATGGTGGCAGTAATGGCTGGGATGCCGATTTACGGAAAGCTTTCTGATATGTATGGTCGAAAGCGTTTTTTTCTGTTTGGACTTATTTTCTTTTTAATTGGATCTGCGCTGTGCGGTATCGCACAAACGATGGATCAGCTCATTATTTACCGAGCCATTCAAGGGCTTGGAGGCGGCGCCCTTCTTCCAATCGCGTTTACAATCATCTTTGATATCTTCCCGCCTGAAAAGCGCGGTAAAATGTCCGGTATGTTTGGTGCAGTGTTTGGTTTGTCGAGTGTACTAGGACCACTTTTAGGAGCTATTATCACAGACTCGGTCGGCTGGCATTGGGTGTTCTATATTAATGTGCCAATCGGTATTGTTAGTGTGTTCTTGATTGCAAGATATTATCAGGAATCGCTAGAACACCGCAAGCAGAAAATTGACTGGTCAGGTGCTATTACACTTGTCGTTGCGGTTGTCAGCTTGATGTTCGCACTTGAGCTTGGCGGTAAATCTTATGCTTGGGATTCGGTGCAAATCCTCACACTTTTTGCTGTGTTTCTTGTGTTCGGTACCATCTTCTTTATTGTGGAACGTAAAGCGGAGGAACCGATTATTTCATTTTGGATGTTTAAAAATCGTTTGTTTGCGACATCACAAATTTTGGCGTTTTTATATGGTGGAACATTTATTATTCTTGCCGTCTTCATTCCTATTTTCGTTCAGGCGGTGTACGGTGAATCTGCGACAAGTGCTGGATTCATTTTAACACCGATGATGATAGGGTCTGTCATTGGCAGTATGATTGGCGGAACGATGCAGACGAAAGTGCCTTTCAGACGTCTTATGACGATTTCTGTTATCTCATTTTTCGCGGGGATGCTGCTGCTTGCCAATATGTCACCTGATACAGCTAGACTGTGGCTCACTCTCTTTATGATGATAGCAGGCTTTGGAGTTGGCTTCAGCTTCTCCCTTCTGCCGTCAGCTTCGATGAATGATCTTGCCCCTCGCTACCGAGGCAGTGCAAACTCAACCAATTCATTTATGAGATCACTTGGGATGACACTTGGTGTCACGATTTTTGGGACGATTCAAACCAATGTCCTAACGAATCGTTTAGCAGATGCTTTTAGCGGAATGAAAGGCGCCCCTTCTCAAATAGGCGATCCACAGGCCATTTTTCAAGAAGGTGCCCGTTCACAAATTCCGCCTGATATTTTAAATAAAGTCATCGATGCGATGTCACATAGTATTACGTACGTATTTTTAATTGCGTTATTCCCTATTGCCCTTGCGGCGATTACGGTATTATTTATGGGAAATGCACGGGTACGCACATCAAATGAAATGAAAGAAAGCGAATAATGTGAAAAAGCAGAGCGTTAACGGCTCTGCTTTTTTTCTTATTGATATAACGGTTGGGCTTTACCTTCACTGCCTACGATCTGTATTTTCGATTGGACCATATCTTTTGCTGCTTGTTTTGCTTTTTGTAAATACATACGTGGATCTAAGCTTTCCGGTTCGTTTGAGAAATGATCACGGATGGCTTCAGAGTACGCATTTTTCAATTCAGTTGAGACATTGACCTTTGCCATACCAAGTGCCACACATCGTCTGACGTCTTCATCCGGTACAGCGGAACCACCGTGCAATACAAGTGGAACATCGATCAGCGCTGCAATTTGTTCAATGCGGTCAAAGTCAATATCCGGTACTCCTTTATAAATGCCGTGAGCAGTACCAATAGCAGGTGCTAAAGTCGGTACCCCAGTTTCTTCTACAAATTGACGACATTCTGATGGAATGGCTTTTTCAGCGTCTTTTTCATCGACGACAATATCATCTTCGACACCGCCTACCTTGCCTAATTCTGCTTCGACATTTACTCCTACTTTTAATGCGAGGTCCACGACTTCTTTTGTACGGCGTACATTTTCTTCATATGAATGCATGGATGCATCGATCATAACAGATGTATATCCCGCTCGTATACAGGTGAGAATGACATCAAAGTCCGTGCAGTGATCAAGGTGCAGACCGATGGGGATTTGATATTGATCAGCTGCTGCCTTGACGGTATCTGCAATCGCTTTTGCCCCAAGAGATTGAACCGTTCCAACCGTTGTTTGTAAAATGACAGGTGACTTTAATTCTGCGGCGGTTTCGAGCACCCAATAAATACTGTCAAAGGAATGTACATTGAATGCAACAATTCCGTATTTTTCTTTTTTTGCAACCTCAAGCATCGGTGTTGTTGAAAGTAAAGGCATGATCAAACATCCTCTCTTGTTAAAATATCTGATTTTAATACAGTCAGCATGTCTTCATTTGTTCTTGTTTCCAGCAGCTTTTGTCGTTTCGCTTCATCCATTAAACCTCTTGAAAGAGCAGAAAGTGCTTTTAAATGAGTGGTTCCTGCTTCATTTTTTGGGATCAATAAGGATAAGAAGAAAAAGCAAGGCTTCCCATCAAAAGCATCCCATTCAATGCCTGTTTCCGTGCGGACGATCACGAGCGCTGGTTTTGTGATGGCTTCTGTTTGTGTATGCGGAATGGCAAATCCATCTTGAAATCCAGTTGTGCTTAGTGCTTCCCTTTCAGCTAAGCCTTTTTTGACATCTTCTGGTGATGTGCAAATGCCTGCTTTGTAGGCAATGTCAGCAATGGCTGTGAAAACGCCAGCTTGTGACGACGCGGTTTCATGAAGATTCATATAAATATGTTCCATCATTTCTCTTCCTCCCTATTAAACTGCGGGTTTGTCTATTTTTTTACGGTAAAGTCCGTATAGAATGGCACCTACAAGTGATCCAATCAGTATGGATAGTACCCACTGAAATGCACCTGTGACGACTGGAAGGACAAGGAATCCACCATGCGGAGCTGGAACCTGTACGCCAAATAGATACGTCAATATAGCTGAGATGGCTGAGCCAAACATGATAATTGGCAGGACTACGACCGGGTTTTTGGCCGCAAATGGGATGGCCCCTTCTGTAATATGAGTCGCCCCAAGAATATAGTTGATCATCCCAGCATTTCGTTCTTGTGGTGTGAAATGTTTTCGGAAAATGGTGGTGGCAATCGCAATGATCAGTGGTGGCGTGATACATGCTGCAGACACACCAGCCATAAAGTAAAGGTTGCCTTGTGCAAGTAATGCCGTCCCTGTCACATAGGCTGCTTTGTTAAAAGGACCGCCCATATCAAATCCACACATCGCTCCAACAATTAAACCTAAGAGCAACGGATTCGTGGATTGTACAGCTGAAAGGAAATCCATTAATGAATTATTTAGCCCTGTGATCGGAACTAATAGTGGTGTCATCACAGCCCCAATTAAGAAAATACCGATCACAGGATAGATGAAGATTGATTTTAAACCGTCAAGTGATGCCGGCAATTTTTGAAGCAGGAATTGAAGGAATACGATGATATAACCTGCTGCAAAACCTGCGATAATACCACCTAAAAATCCAGCACCTCCATCATTTGCAAGCAGTCCGCCGATAAACCCAACAACCATCCCTGGGCGTCTGGCGATTGAATCAGCGATAAATGCTGCTAAAATCGGCACCATTAAGCTAAATCCGAGTCCACCAATGTTTTTTAAATAGGCAGCAAACGGATGATACGTTTCATGCTGAGGATCAGCAGAGTAGATACCAAATAGGAATGAAATGGCAATTAAGACCCCGCCTCCAACAACAAATGGCAGCATGTGTGAGACACCGTTCATTAAATGTTTGTAGATGGTGTGTATCCACTTATTCGCCGATTTTTGTTGAGTTGGTGAAGAAGCTGGAGCTTTCTCCGCTCCAGAAGCCCTTCCTTTCACTTGATGAACAGGTGCATCTCCATTGATAATGCCTTGGATCAATTCATCTGGCGTGCGGATGCCTTTTGCTACAGGCACTTCAATCAGTGGTTTGCCGTGAAAACGATCTGTATTCACATCTTTGTCAGCTGCGACAATGACCCCGTCGGCTTCGAGAATGTCTTGATCGGTTAAAGCGTTTTCAATTCCTACTTGACCATGCGTTTCAACTTTGATGTCAACCCCTAATTGCTCAGCAGCTATTTTTAATGCTTCAGCTGCCATAAATGTATGTGCAATGCCTGTTGGACAGCCAGTTGCAGCGACAATTTTTTTACGGCTCATGTCTATTCCCCCTTATATCTTGTCAATGTGTACTTGCTCAATTAATGAATGAATGTCATGTAAATCACTTAATCCTTTAGAAAATGCAGTAGATGCGCCCGTTGCAATACCATAGCGTAAGCATTCTTCAGGTGAATGACCTTCAAGCTGTTTACTAAGAAAGGCAGCGAGCATTGCATCTCCAGAACAAGCTGTGTTTACCACAGTACCAGTCGGTGCGTTTCCCTTGAAGATGGCGTCTTTCGTGATGAATAAAGCCCCTTCTCCTCCGCGGGAAACAAGCACTTGCTCTGCACCCATTTCAATGAGTTTTTCTCCTGATTGAATGAGTTCTTTTTCTGACATAGGATGTGTTTTGCCGAAAAAAGCAGCGATTTCTTCTTCATTCGGTTTTAATAAATACGGCTTGAATTGAAGTGTGTCAAGAACTGCTGCGGAGCTTGTGTCTAAAATAAACTTGACGTTGTGCTGATGACAAATAGCTGCTACATCTGAAAAAATGCTGGCTGGTACGCCCTTTGGTAGGCTGCCTGACATAATCAGGATGTCCCCCTGCGGGATGGCCGCTATTTTTTCACGAAAGGTGTGAAGTGCTTTTTCTTCAATTGCAGGTCCCTGGTTCACGAGCTTGTATTCTTCTGTCGTATTAATAAAAACATTAATGCGTGTAATTCCTTCAACTGAGATAAAATCGGTTTGAATGGAAAGGTCCTTTAAGGATTGTTCAATATAAGAGCCTGAAAACCCAGCAATAAATCCTAATGCAGTGCTGGTGAATCCATATTTCTTTAGCATAATGGAGACATTGACTCCCTTGCCATTCGGCTGATAATCTTCATCTTCCGTGCGGTTGACTGCATTTGCCTTCATTTCTTTTAATGCAATATATAGGTCAATAGCAGGATTTAAGGTGCAGGTATAAATCAATTGGTTTCACCTTCTTTCTTTTCTCTAAAGAAAGTATCTCATACGTTTGAGTGAAAATGTTTTCAGATTGTGTAAAGGTTTTCATGATAAAAAGCCTTCTAGATCAAAGTCTCGAAGGCTTTTTTATGGTTATTTCATTCGGATCACATAGGCATCTAATAAAATGCGGGCAATGACATGAAGAGAGAGGCGCGACCTGACTTCATAATCTGGAAAGAAAGATTGTTCGCCTTTATATCCAACTAGAGTCATATCTGATATTTTGCTTAATGTAGAATCTATTCTTGTGGTGACGGTAATGGTCGTGACTTGCTTCATGCTGAGATTTTGGCACGCTTCAACGAGCTCGGCTGTTTCGCCATTTAATGAAACAAAGATCGCAAGTTCGTTTTTACTGATGTCTCGCGATTTCAGCCGAATAATATTCGGATCGTCATGTACTTCGCATGTTTTTCCGATGAGCTGTAATTTGATGGTCATCTCTTTGGCAATCATCTCTGAGAAGCCTCTGCCGAAAATATAAATTTTGTCCGCATTATGTATTTTTTGAACGGCATCTTCAATTTGTCCAATGCTTTGCAGTTGAATCGTCTTTAAAACCTCTTCTTCATTTTTTCGAATCGCCAATTTAATGTCTTCATCAATGTTTTTAAGCTGATCACTTGCATCGGTCATTTTCTTTTCTTGTTTCAATCGATATTTAAAGGATGTATAGCCATTGTAACCAATTTTTTTCATGAGTCTGACAATCGTCGCTGTCGAGACATTGGCTCTTTCACTTAATGTGACGATGGATAAGGTGGAGATATCCTCTAAATGCTGGTGAATATAGTTGAGTAAATAACGTTCTGTTTCACTTAACGTTTGATACACTTCGCTTGGAATGTTAAACAGTGGTTCGTTCAATTTGATTCCCCCTTACTCACTTCATACTATAATTAAATGCCCAATAAAAACAAGATGATTCTTTTGTCATATATTTTGTGGATACATCACCATGAGTGAAATTTGATTTTTCACATACACTAAGGAAAAGTTGTGTCTGTTTAAAAGGAGCTGATCCCTATGCTTTATCTTTTGTTTTTTCTTATTCTTGTCTATGTCGTCTATGTATTTTTGACCGCATTTGTAATGTTTTATTTACCGATACGAAAAACATGCAAAGAACATTGTATTTATAAAGCCTCCTCTATCTCAGGAGACGATCAGGGGACAAATCAAGTGATGCTTCTTGACGACGGGTTTGAGTCTGGTCAGGTGAGGATCCAAATGATTCGTGAGGCAAAGAAGCTGATCCGCCTCAGTTACTATTCTATTCAAAAGGGGAAAACAGCCGAATGGGTATTAGGTACTTTAATAGAAGCAGCTGATCGAGGTGTGAAAGTGCAGTTGTTATTAGACGGCATCTGTCACAGTTTGCGCGGGCCGCTGAAGCATTTGCGCTATGCGGTAGCAAATCATCCGAATATGTCCATTCGTTTTTATGAGCCCTTTCGTTTGTTCAAGCCTTGGACGTGGCATAATCGTCTACACGATAAGCTACTGCTAGCAGATGGCCGAGTAGCTGTGATGGGCGGGAGAAATATCGGTGATAAATACTTTGCAGATCAGCCGCCGAAAGATTTTGCTTTTGACCGTGATGTGCTGCTTTATAACGCGAAAAAAGGAAAAGTATTAGATGAAATGGAACAATATTTCGTTTATCTATGGAATCATCATTTTACGAAAAGAACTAAAGATGTATTCTCCAAGAAAAAAGCGAAAAAAGGGTTAAAGCTGAGAAAACAGCTGCTCAGATCCTATCAAGAAGCTGTGCGCACGAAAGAACCTTTTGTGATGTCCTCCTTTGATTGGGAAGCAGACGCCACTTCTGTGAAACAGATTGCCTTTTTCACAAATCCTGTGGAACGCTTCAATAAGCGGCCGCTTGTGCTGAAAAAGCTGAACGATCTTGCGCACCGGGCAAAGCGTTCTGTACTTATACAAACGCCTTATATCATTCCAACACGCCCAATGAAAGCCGGACTGACCCCCTTATCTAGTGAGATCCAGACGACAGTTGTCACGAATTCTCTTACAGCGACGCCAAATCCGTTGGCCTTTGCCGGATATTTAAGCACAAAAAAAGAACTGATGAAAACAGGCGTTCATTTGTATGAATATGAAGGGCCATTTTCCATTCATGCGAAATCAATGGTGATTGATGACTACTTAAGTATTATCGGAACATATAACTTAGATGCGAGGTCTAGTTTTTTAAACACAGAGTCGATTTTGGTTATTGACAGTGCCCCGTTTGCATTATCACTTACGCAGGCAATCGAACGGAAAATCGCCTACAGTTATCTCGTTGCTAAAGACCGAACAGCCTATCAGACGAGTGCTTATGGGCAGAAAAAAAAGCCTTTGATGAAAAGGCTCCTTTTAAATGGATTATCTGCGATAACGGTATTATGGCGGCGATTAATTTAAAAAAAGGGCAGCTACTTTTGTGGCAGCCCTTTTTCTTGCGATTGATTCTCTTCTGCTGACTCCAATTTGGTCAATTTAAACACCAGAATTCCAGCAACAATCACAATGACACCTAATAGTTTTGTAAAAGAAAATTCCACTTTTTCTAACCCAAGCCAGCCAAGCGAATCAAACAAAAGCGCGCAGCCCAGCTGTGACGTGAGGACAATCGAAATGCCATAAGTCGGTCCAAGACGTTTGATACTCTGAACAAGACAAATGACCACCCCTACCCCAATGGCTCCGCTTATCCAGTACCAAGCTTCCATATGTCTTAGTTGAAACATGCCAGTTCCCTCTAGTAAGAGACCCATCAGGAGTGAAGCGATAAAACCCATTCCAAGAACGAGGGTAGTCGTTGACCAAGAGCCTGTATGCTCGTTAACCTTACTGTTAAAAATGGTTTGTAAGCTGACGAGTGCGCCAGCCGTGATGGCTAATACTATTCCTATGATCATATTTAAATCCCTTCATTTCTTCTATTCATAAATATTGTGCTCTGCTATTTCTAGGAGCCCTTTCCGGTCACAAATCGTAATATTTCCTCTATGCCTCTCTATTAGTCCTTTTTCACTGAATTGCTGAATGACCCGGTTAATATGCCGGTAGCTTGTACCAATTAAGCTCGCCGCATCAGTGAGACGAAGGGCGCTTGCGCTGTCATCATCTGTAACAACAGACAATAAGTAGCTTGCTAGCCTAACCTCCACAGGATATAAAAGATGGAAGCTCAAATCGTTTGATTTCGTATAAAATTTGTTTGTAATACCTTTTAGCAGAAAGTTTAACACGCGTGGGTCGTTCTTTGCATGGCGCATGAGCGCTTGATGAGAAATCCTTAGCATATGTACTTCTGTGACAGCTTCAACTGTATTGACCATATCTGTCTTTTGGACGTATTCAATATCTCCAATCGCTTCAAGAGGGTGTTTAAAGCTAAGAATAAAGGTTTTTCCCTCTTTTGTGGTCGTGAAAATCTTTAATTTCCCTTTCACTAACAAGTACAGATACTCTCTCTTATCCCCTTTTGAACAAACAAGCTCCCCTTGCTCATACCGCCACAAGCTTACATGTGATATGAGGTTCTGATGAAAGACGTTCTCTAACTGATGTGCCTTAAGGTAAGTGAAAAAAAGAGATTCATCATGAAGCTCCTCCATCTGATGCCCTCCTTTATAGCTTTAAAATGATCACGCCTGCGATCATCAAGAAAATCCCTGCATAATGAGGCCATTTCATTTTCTTCTTCTGTACACCAAACCATCCTTTTGCATCGATTGCAAAGGTAAACGCAAGCTGTGCAATAAGTAAAGCTGCGATGGTGAGTGTCACACCGATCATTTGAATCGCAGTCACTTCATTAAAAATAATAATCGCTGCAAAAGCGCCTCCTATTAAATAAAGTGGCTGTACCTTTCGATATTCCCTGAAGTGTCCGTCTCGTATGATCAGTAAAATGACGAGTGAGATGATAAAACCGGTCAGCTGCGTGATAGTGGCTGCCTGCCATGTGCCGATATCCTGGCTGATTCTTGCGTTGGCTACGCCTTGCAGTGTAATACAAGCGCCTCCTAATAAAGCGAAAATAACACCTTTCATTCGTTCAAAAGCTCCTTCTTTTTTCAGTCTAGTACCATTAAATGATACATGCCCGCCGGTTGAAAAGGACATATGTCCCAATTGCGTATTATATCAGAAATTTTTTCATTTGCAGTTTGTTCGTTTTAGATTTTTCACAGTGGGTACAGTTTTATATCAGCTGAAAACAGAATATTGAATGAATCACATATAAAAAGGAGACATGTCAGAATGAGAAATCAAGAGAAACATTTTATTAACGGAGAATGGGTTACATCAACAGGAAACGAAACGACAGAGGTCATCAACCCTGCGACTGAAGAAGTCATTGGCACCATTAGCTTAGGAACAAAAGAGGATTTAGATAAGGCAGTGAAAGCAGCTCGTGCCGCCTTCCCTTCTTTCTCAAAAACATCTCGAAATGAACGAGTTAAGATGCTAGAAAACATTGTGCGCGGCTACGAAAAACGCAAAGATGAACTTGTAGAAGTGATGACACAAGAGCTCGGTGCACCGCTGAAAGTTTCAGAAGACGTTCATTACAAAATGGGCTATGAACATTTTTCTAAAGCAGCGGAAGCACTTAAATCTTATACATTTACCGAGGATCGCGGCGGACATACCATTATAAAAGAAGCGATTGGTGTCAGCGGACTGATTACACCGTGGAACTTCCCAACAAACCAAACATCACTAAAAATTGCGGGTGCCATTGCGGCAGGCTCACCAGTTGTCTTAAAGCCAGCAGAAATTACACCTTTTGCTGCGATGATTCTTGCAGAAATTATTGATGAAGCAGGCGTACCGAAAGGAGTCTTCAACCTAGTAAACGGAACGGGTGACGTGATCGGTGACGGCATAAGCTCACATCCTGATATTGACTTTGTTTCCTTTACGGGGTCAGGTGCCGTCGGCTCTAAAATTATGGAAAACGCGGCGGACAATGTGAAGAAAGTGGCCCTTGAGCTTGGCGGAAAATCCCCTCTTATCGTCTTAGATGATGCAGATGTGGATGTCGCCGCTGAAACCGCCATTCAGCATATTGCGATGAATACAGGCCAAGTGTGCTCTGCAGCTACACGCATCCTTATTCCAGAATCAATGAAAGATAAATTTGAAAAAGCGCTGCTGAATGCCCTGCCGAAGTTTACAGTCGGTGATCCAAGAGAAAATCACGCTACAGGCCCGCTTGTTTCTAAAAAGCAGTGGGATACCGTGCAATCTTATATTGAAAAAGGAATCGATGAAGGGGCTACCCTTCTTGCTGGGGGAACTGGAAAGCCGGACGGAATCAATAAAGGATATTTTGCCAAGCATACCATCTTCACCAATGTGAAAAATGATATGACCATTGCGCAAGAAGAAATCTTTGGACCAGTCATGAGTGTCATCACCTATCAGGATCTCGATCATGCCCTTGAGATCGCTAATGATACAGTGTATGGCCTTGCCGGTTATGTTGTTGGTAAAGATGAAAAAACATTAAAATATGTCGCTGAGCATATCCGTGCTGGTCAAATCACCATTAACAATGCTGAAACAGATTACTTTGCCCCATTTGGTGGCTTTAAGCAATCTGGTATCGGAAGAGAATGGGGAGACTTTGGTATCGAGGAATATTTAGAAGTGAAGGCTGTGATGGGACTTCCAACGGCGTAAATTGAGAAGGGAGAAAAACTCTAGGGTTTTTCTCCCCTTTTTATTTAATCAATAAGAACCCATTTCGAATTTTAAGAACTGCTTTCTACTCCATTATTTATTCTAATCAATAATGATTTTGTATTTTTCGACGGTTGCTTTTGGAGGAAACGATTCTTGTAACTCATCAAACCAAATCTCAATTGTTTGCCCCTTTGACAGCTCTGTAGTATCAACTTTCGTTAAATCCATCATGATGAGATCGTGTTTATACTTATCGACAAGAAGAGGCGTATCTAATGAATCATCGTGTTTTTTAGGAGATTTATTGTTAATAAGAAGTAAACCAGTCTCCCCTTTATATAGCAATATGCCTTTTTTTGAAAAAGGCGTTGCTATTTTATTTTGATTGTGTGGATTCTTTATATTGCCCTTTGTTGTAGAGTGACACCCTCCTAATAAAATGAGAAAAATCATGATGATAAGTCGAACACATATTATTTTTTTAAATTTAAATGACATCAACTAGATACGCCCCTTTTCAATGCTTCTTCATGTCTAGCTTTCTCAGATCAAAACGGCTTATATACGGCCCATTTTCTTAAGATACTTTAGACATGTAAGAAGATTTACCTTCAAGTTCCTTCACCTTGCAAAGGTATTAGAAATCTTAATCATGACAATCAATATTATATATTTTACTTAATGGCAAACTTTCGGTAAAGTTCAAATTGAACCTATATATATAATTCCTATCGAATTAATCTATGTTTATATTCCTTGTGAGGTGGATATCGTTGCAACTTCATGTATTAAACAGTCCGTTTAGTCAGCAGCAGGCAGACTTGCTCAATCAGCTGCTTCCGACTTTAACAGATCAGCAAAAAATTTGGCTTACCGGTTATTTATCAGCACAGGCAGCTCTAGCCGGATCAGAAACGGCGACTACGGCCCCTTCTCCTTCTGCCGCAGTACCTTCGCAGCCTGTCAGTAAAGAAGTGACTGTCCTTTATGGCTCACAAACAGGCAATTCCGAAGGATTAGCGAAAAAGACGGCGCAGCATCTTGAGGAGAAAGGTTTTCAAGTGACGCTCTCTTCTATGTCCGATTTTAAACCAAATAATCTGAAAAAAATACACAATTTACTGATGATCGTCAGCACACATGGCGAGGGAGATCCGCCTGACAATGCCCTTTCTTTCCATGAATATGTCCACGGCAGACGTGCGCCAAAGCTTGATCATGTAAGCTTCTCTGTTCTTTCACTTGGCGACAGCTCCTACGAATTCTTCTGTCAGACTGGAAAAGAATTTGATGAGCGCTTCAAAGAGCTTGGTGGGACGCGTCTTACAGACCGAGTGGATTGTGACCTTGATTATGATGAGCCGTTTTCTGAATGGCTTCAAGGGGTGACTTCTTCACTTAGCGAAGGTGAAGCCGTAGCATCCCCGCAAGAATCAGCGGAACTAAACAAACAAACAGCTGCTTCTGAATATTCAAGAACGAATCCTTTTTATGCGGAAGTGCTTGAAAATATCAACCTAAATGGCCGCGGCTCTAACAAAGAAACCCGCCATTTGGAGCTCTCTCTTGAAGGATCAGGACTTGTTTATGAGCCTGGCGACAGCCTTGGCATTTATCCAACAAATGATCCTGCGCTTGTTGATGAACTGATCACGACATGCGGATGGAATGCAGAGGAACCCGTACCTGTTCATAAAAATGGCGACACTCTTCCTTTGAAAGAAGCATTCACTTCGCACTTTGAAATTACAGTATTAACAAAACCCCTTCTTCAAAAGATGGCGGATTTGACGAAAAATGAAGCCCTCCATGCCCTTTTAGAAGAAGGAAACGAAGAAAAGTTAAAAGCTTATGTAGCAGGAAGGGATTTAGTCGATGCTGCGAGCGATTTCGGTCCTTTTGAAGGAACAGCCGCAGATTTCACTGCGATTTTAAGAAAAATTCCGGCTCGCCTTTATTCGATTGCAAGCAGCCTGAAAGCGAATGAAGAAGAAGTTCATTTGACGATCGGTGCTGTGAGATATGATGCGCACGGGAGAGAACGCCAGGGCGTCTGCTCGATCTTATGTGCGGAGCGCTTAGAGCCAGGTGATACGTTGCCAGTTTATATTCAGCACAACCAAAACTTTAAGCTTCCTGAAGATTCTGATGCACCAATCATTATGGTAGGCCCAGGTACAGGCATCGCCCCTTTCCGTTCGTTTATGCAGGAACGAGAAGAAATCGGTGCAAGCGGAAAATCGTGGTTATTCTTCGGTGACCAGCACTTTGTGACGGACTTCTTATATCAAACCGAATGGCAGAAGTGGCTAAAAGATGGCGTCTTAACGAAAATGGATGTGGCTTTTTCAAGAGATTCAGAGGAAAAAGTATATGTTCAGCATCAAATGAAGAAGCAAAGTAAAGAATTATTCGAATGGCTGGAGCAAGGTGCCTATGTATATGTTTGCGGAGATGAAAAGCATATGGCGCATGATGTTCATCATACCCTTCTATCGATTATCCAAGAAGAAGGTGCGATGAGCAAAGAAAAAGCAGAAAGCTATCTTGCCAACTTACAGCAGCAAAAACGCTATCAGCGTGACGTTTATTGATTTGATGCTTGAAAGAAAGGAGCTTTTACTTACATGGTGAAGACAGCATTAACAGCGCCGGATGGACCTCCGAGCGACGTAGAGGAAATCAAAGAAAAAAGTGATTATTTACGGGGTACGTTAAAAGAAGTGATGCTTGATCCGATTTCAGCGGGAATTCCGGATGATGACAACCGTCTGATGAAGCATCACGGCAGCTACTTACAAGATGATCGTGATCTGAGAAATGAACGACAAAAACAAAAGCTTGAGCCTGCCTATCAATTTATGTTGCGTGTCCGTCTGCCTGGCGGAATCGCCACATCTAAGCAGTGGCTTGTGATGGATGAGCTTGCTCACAAATACGGAAACGGTACGTTAAAGCTGACTACTCGTGAAACCTTTCAGCTTCACGGTATTTTAAAATGGAATATGAAAAAAACCATTCAAGACATTCATTCTACTATGCTTGATACAATTGCTGCTTGCGGCGACGTGAACCGGAATGTCATGTGTACATCGAATCCTTATCAATCTGAAGTGCACCATGATGTATACGAGCTGGCGAAAAAATTAAGTGATGACCTGCTCCCGCAAACAAGAGCTTATCACGAAATTTGGCTTGATGAGGAAAAGGTTGCGGCAACGCCAGATACGGAAGTTGAACCGATGTATGGTCCGCTTTATTTACCAAGAAAATTTAAGATTGGTGTGGCGGTCCCTCCTGCTAATGACATTGATGTTTTTTCGCAGGATTTGGGCTTTATTGCCATTATAGAAAACGATCAACTGGTCGGTTTTAATGTCGCAATTGGCGGCGGAATGGGTATGACGCATGGTGATACAGCGACTTATCCGCAGCTTGCAAAGGTCATCGGCTTTTGTACACCTGAACAGGTCGTAGAAATTGCCAAACAAGTCATCACCATTCAGCGTGACTACGGAAACCGTTCTGTGCGAAAAAATGCCCGCTTTAAATATACGGTGGACCGCCTTGGTCTTGAGAATGTAAAAGAAGAGCTTGAGCGCCGTCTTGGGTTTACTCTTTTAGAGGCAAAGGATTATCACTTTGATCATAACGGTGACCGTTATGGCTGGGTAAAAGGCATTAATGGCAGATGGCATTATACGATGTTTGTAGAAGGCGGACGCATCACAGATTATGATGATTATCCGCTGATGACAGGCATTCGTGAAATCGCAAAGATTCATACTGGTGACTTCCGCTTAACAGCGAATCAAAATTTGATGATTGGGAATGTCACTTCTCATAAAAAGAAACAAATCGAGCAGCTCATTCAGGAGTTCGGTTTATCTGATGGCCAAAAGCACTCTGCCCTCCGCCGCAGTTCAATGGCCTGTGTTTCTCTTCCGACATGCGGCTTAGCGATGGCAGAAGCAGAACGCTACCTCCCTCGCTTGATTGACAAAATTGAAGAGATTGTCGAAGAAAACGGATTAAGTGATAAAGAAATCACAATTCGTATGACTGGTTGTCCAAATGGATGCGCCCGCCATGCGCTAGGTGAAATTGGCTTTATCGGAAAGTCACCTGGCAAATACAACATGTATCTTGGCGCTGCGTTTGATGGTAGCAGATTAAGTAAGCTGTACCGTGAAAATGTTGGTGAGGAAGAGATTTTAAATGAGCTTGGCTCACTGCTCCCCCGCTATGCAAAAGAACGAGAAGATCAAGAGCATTTTGGTGATTTTGTTGTTCGGGCAGGGATTGTCAAAGCAACAACAGATGGCACGAATTTTCATGTGCAATAGAATAAGACAGGAGAGTGTCCTGTCTTTTTTTCATTGTAATCGGTGTGAATTCTGAAACAGAATGCGAGGATTTGTCTACACGCTGTTCTGGTTCCTTTTTAAGTATTCGCAAATGCTTGTGTACACCTTAGGATTGTCTAAAGAAGAAAGATCTGGTGATGGCTTGTGTTCATAGGCTCCTTTTAATAACCGCCGGACAATTTTACCGTTTCTTGTTTTCGGTAAAGCTTGAATGAGATGGATTTCCTTTGGCGTGAGCGCTTTTCCCGCATGTGAACCAACATGAGTTTTGAGCTCTCCAATGAGTCCCTCATCTTCAAAAGACTGTGAGCTCGTCACGATGAAACAAACGAGGGCCTCTCCTTTCACCTCATCCTTCACCCCAATGACAGCTGCCTCATGTACGGCTGGATGCCCGACAAGAATGGATTCAATTTCTGCTGGACCGACACGTTTCCCTGCCGTATTAATGACATCATCCGATCTGCCTGTGATATGGAACGTGCCGTCCTCTGTTTGCATCACCCAATCCCCATGTGTCCACACCCCATCAAATCGTCTAAAATACGTGTCTTCATATCGCCCCGTATCTTTCCAAAACCCACAAGTCATGCCGACCCATGGTTTTTTGACGACAAGCTCCCCTACTTCATTTGTGACGCTCTGACCTGCTTCATTATACACATCCGCTGCCATTCCTAAGATCGCTGCATTAAAAAGAACTGGTTTGATTGGGCGAAGCAGCGTACTTCCTACAATTCCGCCAGAGACTTCTGTTCCTCCTGAATAATTTAGGATCGGTATGTGCTTTTGACCAATTTTGTCAAAAAGCCATTGCCACGGTGCTTCATTCCACGGTTCACCTGTAGAAATGATGGCTTTGATATGCGGGAGCTGAATACTTGTAAGATTTTGCTGCATCGCAGATCGAACAAACGTAGGTGAAAGCCCAAAGTGTGTGACCTTTTTCTTGTGGATGAATGACCAGAGATGCTGTTCATCAGGATAATCGGGTGCACCGTCATATAAAACGATTGCGGCCCCATTGATCAAGCCGCCAAAGACGAGAAATGGACCCATCATCCAGCCCATATCAGTGAGCCAAAACAAACGATCTCCTGCTCCAACGTCCATACAAAGACCAGCATCAAAAGCTGCTTTTACAGGGAAACCTGCGTGTGTATGGACAGCCCCTTTTGGCGTACCGGTTGTTCCAGACGTGTATAGGATCATGAGCGGATCATCATTTGTGAGATAGGTCGTTTCACTCATCGGATCTTCTTTTAACAAATCATTAAGCCTGATATCCCCTTCATATTCAATATGAGAGGAAGTGTGTACAATGACGGTTTTGATCGTGTCTGTTTTATGAATCGCAGCTTCCGCACATTCTCGCATATTGATCGTTTTCCCGCGGCGCGTCACGCTTGAGCCTGTGACGACAATGGATGCACCTGACGCACGAATACGAACGGCAAGAGGCTCGCTTCCATAGCCAGAGAAGACGGGGCTAAAGATGACACCTACTTTTGCAAAGGCTAGCATGACAGCCACCGTTTCAGGAAGCATCGGCATATAAATGACGGCCACATCCCCTTTTTGAAGCCCATTCTTCAAAAAACCAGCGGCGAGGCGATTGACCTTATCCTGAAGGTCGAGATACGTCCATCTCCTTTCTTCCCCTCTCTCATTTCTCCAAATCACGGCTGACTGATGCTGCGTTTCCTCGTTCTCTGCCCATTTGTCCACTGCGGTTTCCGTTATGTTGAGCTGACCGCCTTTATACCATTTCGGCCACATGAATGAATTTTGACCTAATGCAGCTTCATATGGCACCTTCCACTTGATGCCGACCGCCTTTTCAGCTTCTCTCCAAAACCAATCGGTCCGCTCGATACTAGCTTCGTAGAATGCTTCATACGTAGAAAAACCAAGTGAGTGCATCCATTTGTAAAGACGTGTCTGTTTGATCATCTGATCTTCCGGTTTCCATGCTGGTGTCAGGTTCATCATAAGGATGCCCCTTTAGACCGGATAAACCGGATGTTTTCGTCTTGTAAATGTCATCTCTTTTGAGGTGTAGGCTTGTAATCGATGACATAGTTCAGCTCGCAAGTGGTCGAACGGGATGACGCCATCGACAATCATTTCAGAGGCAAGCTCATATATATTCATATCTTCCTGGTACTCCTTGCGTTTCTCTTGGATAAATGCAGCTCTTTCTTCAGCAGGCAGTTCGGCAATTTTATTCGCATAGACAGCATTCACAGCCGCTTCTGGCCCCATGACAGCAATTTGTGCTGATGGAAGAGCGAGACAGCAGTCTGGTTCAAACGCTGGTCCTGCCATTGCATATAAACCTGCACCGTAAGCTTTACGTACAATGACCGATATTTTCGGAACGGTTGCCTCTGACATAGCGGAGATCATTTTCGCCCCATGTCTAATAATGCCAGCTTGTTCTACTTTTGTTCCGATCATAAATCCCGGGATATCCGCAAGGAAAAGGAGCGGGATATGAAAGGCGTCACATAGCTGAATAAACTTAGCGGCTTTATCAGCTGAGTCATGGAACAGCACCCCGCCTTTTACCGCTGGCTGGTTAGCAATCAGACCCACAGACTGCCCGTTCATTCGGCCAAAGCCTGTGATGAGCTCTGCGGCAAATAGTTTTTTGATTTCAAAAAATGATCCTTCATCAATGAGTAAATCAATGAGCTGATACATATTGAAAGGGGTATTTTGTCCTTTTGGGATAAGGTCTTGGATGGTCATCTCAGATGGTTTGGGTGCTTTGGCGGCTATTGCTTTTGGTTTTTCCGTATAGTTGGCAGGCATGTAAGTTAAATAATCACGGGCGATTTGAATCGCTTCTTCCTCAGTTTTGGCTAAAATATCGCCGCATCCGGAAATGCTGCAATGCATATTTGCTCCGCCCATTTCTTCAAGAGATACTTTTTCTCCAATCACCATCTCGGCCATTCGCGGGGAGCCTAAATACATTGAGGCATTCCCTTCAACCATGACGACGATGTCACAAAAAGCAGGAATGTATGCACCTCCGGCCGCAGATGGACCAAATAGTAAACAAATTTGCGGAATACGTCCAGACAGCTTCACCTGGTTATAAAAAATGCGTCCCGCGCCCCTTCTGCCGGGAAACATGGCGATTTGATCGGTGATTCTTGCGCCCGCAGAGTCGACTAAATACAGCATCGGGCAGTTGAGCTTTTCGGCTGTTTCTTGGATTCTGATGATTTTTTCTACCGTTTTAACGCCCCATGATCCTGCTTTGACGGTAGAATCATTTGCCATGAGGCAAACGGTTTGCCCATTCATACGTCCCGTTCCTGTGACAACCCCGTCTGCTGGCAGATGTTCATCTTGACACTCGGCAAACATTGCATCCTCAATAAATGAATCCTCATCTAATAACAACTGGAGCCGATCACGGACGAACAATTTCCCTTTTTCTTTGTTTTTTTCATGGTATCGTTCGGCTCCGCCTTTTACAATCCGCTGTTTTTTCACTTCATATTCTTCGATCATGACCATTCCCCTTCCTTGCTATTTGCCTTTGTATTGAGGTGTTCGTTTTTCTTGGAAAGCCTGAAGACCTTCCATTCGATCTTCTGTATCAATGAGCCGTACATAGGCTTCGTATTCTTTCATTAGACCTGTCCGTAAATTGTAATCAAGGCTCATTTGAATCGCTTGTTTCGCTTCTTTTAAAGCAATTGGGCCGTTTTTGGCCATTTGTTTTGCAAGAGAAATGGCGTCATGCATGAGCGCATCTGCTAAAGAGATGTGCTCAATCAGCCCGATTTGAATCGCTTCTTCTGCTTGTAATGTAGCCCCTGTGAAAATGAGTTCTTTTGCTTTACCGAGTCCGACGAGGCGCGGGAGACGCTGCGTTCCTCCTGCCCCTGGTATGATAGCTAGTCCTGTTTCTGGCAGGCCAAGTCTTGCTCCGGCTCGTGCGATGCGAATATCACAAGCGAGTGCGAGCTCAAGACCTCCGCCGAGTGCGTGTCCGTTCATTACGGCGATGACAGGTACAGGAAGAGATTCAATTTCTGTAAAGGTTTGTTGAATCGATAGCACCGCCGCTTTTGCTTCTTCCTCTGTCATCAATCGTCGCTCTTTTAAATCAGCTCCTGCGCAAAAGATGTTAGAACCAGCTCCTGTCATGAGCAGACAGCGGATGCTTTCATCATGTTTGATTTCTTGAATGGTTTGATTGATCTCCTCGAGCATCGCAGCAGACAGGGAATTCGCTTGTTCTGGCCTGTTTAAGGTCATGATTCCAATCTGTTCATCTTGTATCGTAAAATTGACCAATGATGTCATGTCACATTCATCCTTTATGAAGTAGTATGAGAGTGAAAAGCGCGTAAACAATGACTAGGCAAAGTGCGATCTACTTTTGTTTCAATCCATTCTGCTGCTTTTATCAATGCAGGAAAATGGATATTTGTTTCAATTCCTAGTTTTTGAAGCATATGCACCACATCTTCTGTTGCGACATTGCCGCTAGAGCCAGGTGCATAAGGACATCCGCCTAGCCCGCCGCTAGAGGAATCAAATGTTGTAATTCCAGCTTTTAATGCTGTATATATATTGGCAAGACCCATCCCCTTCGTATCATGAAAATGAAGAGCAATTTTATCAGCGGGAAAACGTTCAAGTAAAATGTCTAAACGCCTTTCTACTTGAAGCGGATGGGCTTCTCCGATGGTGTCGCCGAGGGATATTTCATCTATGCCATAAGAAAGCAGACGATCTGTTAGCCGTAGAATTTGATCCATCGGCACTTGTCGTTCATAAGGGCAGCCAAATACAGTGGAAATATATGCACGTGTGCCTTTTCCTGCTGCTTTTAAATCAGCTGTCATTTGTTTGATGACAGGAAGTGTTTCTTGGATGGATTGATTCATATTCTTTTTGTTATGTGTTTCACTCGAAGAGATAAACATAGCGCCTGTGTCAAGATTTGCTTCAAAAAAGTGAGCGAGGCCTTTTTCGTTAGGAATGAGTGCTGCATAAGTGGTGTCGTCATTTTTGTGTAAGGATCGAGCTAACTCTTTGGCGTCTTTTAAGGCTGGAACCCATTTCGGATGAACAAATGATGTGACTTCAATATAAGGGAGACGGGCTGCTACGAGCAGGTCAATCCACTTCCGTTTCTCATTTGTGTTCAGCCAGGCAGATTCATTTTGCAGTCCGTCCCGCGGGCCGACTTCCCTGATAAGTACACGCTTTGGTAGTGCCATCTCGCTTCCTCCTATTCTGTCAGCTCTAGAAGAACCTCCCCTTCATCGACAAATTCCCCCTCTGCCTTATACACTTTGCTGATGACACCTGCCTCTTCTGCCACTATTGGAATCTCCATTTTCATTGATTCTAAAATAGCGACCTCCTGCCCTTTTTGCACTTCATCTCCTTGTTTCACAAGGAGTTTCCATAAGTTTCCTGCCATTTGTATCGTGACATTTTTCATGAATGGTTTCCCTCCCTTTTTTTCATGAGAAAATCGGTTGTGATGCTGCCATGTAAGAAAGCGGATGATCCGGCCATTTCCCTTAAAAGCGGTAAGTTGGTTTTGATCCCTTCTATTTCATATGCTTGTAACGCCGCTTTTAATCGTTCTATTGCAAGATTTCGTGTATCACCGTAAACGATCATCTTCGCAATCATAGGATCGTAATATGGGGTCACGACACTCCCGTTTGTCACACTTGATTCATGGCGGATATAGGGAGCTTCTGGCGTAGACAGCCGAGTAATTGTTCCTGGTGATGGATAAAAGGTGACAGGGTCCTCCGCATAGATTCTCACCTCAATGGCATGCCCGATTTGTTGAATATCCTCCTGATTGAAGGAAAGTGGCTCAGATGCTGCGATTTTTAGCTGTTCTTCGACAAGGTCAATACCTGTTATTTCTTCTGTGACAGGGTGCTCTACTTGTAACCTCGTGTTCATCTCTAAAAAGTAAAATTGCTGATGTTGATCGACTAAACATTCAATCGTTCCTGCATTTTCATAGCCAATGGCTTTAGCTGCTTTGACGGCCATCTGCCCCATCTGTTGTCTTACTGATTCGTCGAGACAGGCGGCTGGTGCTTCCTCGATGATTTTCTGATGTCTTCTTTGGAGTGAACAGTCGCGCTCAAACAAGTGAACCCCGTGGCCAAAGGAATCAAAGAGAACTTGGATTTCAATGTGCCGCGCGTCTTCAATAACCTTTTCCATATAAAGCGTCCCGTCGTTAAAAAAACTTTTCGCTCTTTTTTGATTTCCTTCAAAAGCTTTATGCAGTTCCTCATCATTTCGCACGAGCTGCATGCCGATTCCTCCGCCTCCGCTTGATGCCTTGAGCATGATCGGATAACCGATTGACTGCGCTTTATTGACTCCTTCTTCTGCGTCATGGAGTGGGGCTGAAACGCCTGGTACGATAGGAATTCCTGCACGCTCCATCGTTTTTCTCGCTTCAATTTTATTTCCCATGCGCTGAATGGCCTGTGCAGATGGACCAATAAAAGCGATTCCTTCACTGCGGCAGCGTTCTGCAAAGGCCGCATTTTCTGATAAGAGGCCATATCCAGGATGGATGGCATCTGTATTTGTCTGCTTGGCTGTCTCGATGATCATTTCCATGTTTAAGTAGCTTTCTGATACTTTCGCTCCTCCAATCAAATAGGCACTGTCTGCTTCTTGCACATGAAGTGCATGCTGATCTGCTTCTGAATAAACAGCTACGGTGCTGATCCCAAGCCTTTTACAGGTCCGGATCATTCTACGAGCAATTTCTCCTCGATTCGCAATCAGTACTTTTTTGAACATTGCTGCCTTCACTCCTTTATGAGATCAAGTGCTTGTTTTTTCAGACGAAATTTTTGAATTTTCCCTGATGCAGTCATTGGATACTCGTCTGTGATGAAAAAATATTTTGGCATTTTGTAGCGTGCCATTTGTGACTGACAATAGCTAGTTAATGTCTCAATCGTCACCGCGCGACCTTGCTTGAGCCGAATGAATGCGGCTGCTTCCTCTCCATATGTTTCGTCAGGTATACCAACGACCTGTGCATCAAGAATGGCCGGATGCGTGTAAAGAACGTCTTCAATCTCTTTTGGGTACACATTCTCTCCGCCTCTAATAATCATATCTTTCAGACGTCCTGTAATTTTTACATAACCGTCCTCATCCATCTCCGCTAAATCCCCTGTATGAAGCCATCCGTCCTCATCAATGACTTCATTTGTGGCCTCTTCATTTTTATAGTAGCCTTTCATGACATGGTAGCCTCTTGTACACAGCTCGCCTTGTTCTCCTCTTGGCACTTCATCCGGCGTACCTGGGGCGGTGATTTTCACCTCGATGTGAGGAAGCGCCCGCCCCACCGTTTGAACCCGCCTTTCAAATGAATCATCCGTTCTTGTTTGGGTAATGACAGGTGAGCTTTCGGTCTGACCGTAGGCAATCGTGAGCTCCTTCAATCCCATTTGTTCAATGACTGCTTTCATCACATGGGATGGGCAAAGAGATCCTGCCATAATACCGGTCCGCAATGTGGACAGATCGTATTGGTGGAAATTCGGATGATCAAGCTCTGCAATGAACATGGTCGGGACGCCATGAAGAACTGTACACTTCTCTTTTTCCACCGTTTGAAGGACTCGCTCTGGATGGAACGATTCAATTGGGATGATCGTGCCTCCTTTTGTGAGACAAGCAAGTACGCCAAGGACAGATCCAAAGCAATGAAAGAACGGTACAGGAATGCACATGCGGTCTTCATGGGTAAGCTTCATACAATCCGCAATTTGGCTCGCATTGCAAACGATGTTTGTATGGCTGAGCATGACGCCCTTTGGGTAGCCGGTTGTGCCTGACGTATATTGCATATTAATGACGTCATCAGGTGCCAGCTCATTCATTCGTTTCTCCAATTGATGATCTTCCGTCCTTTCGGCAGCAGCTTGAATACTATCCCAGCTGCGCATACCTTTTGGCGTGTTCTCGCCAATATACACAACACGTTTTAAATACGGAAATGAGGCGGAGGTGATGCTATCTCGGTCTGTTGTTTGAAGCTCCGGTATGAGGTCTTCCAGCATCTTGACGTAGGATGTCTCTTTAAACCCGTCTACGATAAACAGCATGCTGCTATCAGAATGCTTTAATAGATAAGCAAGTTCTTGTGATTGAAAATTCGTATTCACGGTGACAAGAACGGCTCCAATGGAGGCGCAGGCGAATTGCAGGATGAGCCACTCGGGTACATTGGGTGCCATGATGGCGATATGATCCCCTTTTTGAACGCCTAATGCCATAAGACCTTTCCCAGTTTCCTTGACCTCTTTAAAAAACGCTTCGTATGAATAACGTAATGAACGCTCTGGATACACAATGGCTTCATGTGCTGGGTGCTGCTCCTTTTTCTCTTTTAATAGGGAGCCAATCGTTTGTGGATGAATCGACATCATGATTTTCCTCCTCCATCAATGGTAAGCGTTTTCATAAAAGGGTTATGATAGCAGTTGTCTTGCGATGACTAGACGCTGAATTTCTGAAGTGCCTTCTCCGATTTCCATGAGCTTGGCATCTCTTACAAGCCGTTCTACCCCGCACTCTTTCATGTAGCCTGTTCCCCCGTGAATTTGGACAGCATCAAGGCTTGCTTTAGTTGCCATTTCTGAAGCAAAAAGTTTGGCATAGGCTGCTTCTTTTGTAAAAGGTTTCCCTTGATCTTTCAGCCAGGCGGCTTTCCACACCATTTGTCTAGCGAGTTCTATTTGCATCGCCATATCCGCCAGTTTAAATTGAATGGCTTGAAAGGACGAGAGGGTCTGCCCAAATTGCTTCCTTTCCTTTGCATATGATAATGAGGCATCAAGTGCAGCTTGCGCGATCCCAACAGATAAAGCAGCAATCGAAATTCGTCCCCCATCTAATGTATATAAAAATTGTTTAAAGCCTTTTTTGGGATCTCCTAATATATGATGTGCTGGTACACGTACGCTGTCTAAAATGATTTCAGCTGTATCTGAACCGCGCACCCCCATTTTGTCATATGGATTTGTAATGGACAGCCCTTTTTGCCCTTTTTCTACAATGAAGGCTGAGATGATCGGGCGGTCTTGCTCATCGTAATCTGTGACTGCGGTAACGATAATCGTCCTGGCAAAATTGGCATTTGTGATCCAGCATTTCTCTCCGCTGATTACATACTCTTGTCCGTCTTTGACCGCTTTTGTTTTCGTGCCTTTTGCATCTGATCCAGCATTTGGTTCCGTTAATCCGAAGGAACCGAGTGCCGTTCCAGATGCCAGTGGAACAAGGTGATCCATCTTTTGCTCTTCAGTTCCGAAGTAATAAAGCGGGCTTGCCCCTAAGGAAACGGCTGCGGCATAGCTAAGGCCAGTACTGGCACACTGTTTTCCGATTTCTTCTACAGCGAGTGCATATGAAATCGTATCTCCTCCTGCCCCTCCGTATTTTTCTGGAAAAGGAATGCCCATTAAGCCGAGCTCCCCCATTTTTTGAAACGTTTGGGCTGGGAATACGGCCTGTTCATCAATGGTTTGAGCGAGTGGTGCAATTTCTGTTTTGGCGAATTCTTTGACCATCTGGCGGATCATTTGTTGTTCTTTTGTCAGTTCAAAGTCCATCTTTTTTCCCCCTTTGGCTCTTTTCTATCATATTTATTAAACAAGTAGCTCCTTCATGCCAAGCTTGATTGAATTCAGAAAATTAAAACAAATATAATAGAAAAAAAGCATGAACGAAGAAAATCCTCATTCATGCTTTTTCGTTAGTTCACTCTTTTTGTAGCAGGCTTGCTTTCGTGATGAAGACGATTGAGAGCCGTTACTTTGTAAGTATCAATCTTATTTTGATGAGCTGAAAGATGTTTGACAGATGTCAGCGTGCCTGTTTCTTTTCTAACGGTTTGGAGCAATTCATATGATCCTTTCGTCGTCAATCGATAGACCGCATAATAGACTGCGGTAGAATGTCGATCATTTTTGATCTGTAGAGATGCACCATCCGCTGTCTTTTTGATAGATTGAATGATTGGTTTTTTTGGCGCCTTTTGATGAAGCCAAGGCATTTCTGGAATGAGAGCCGGTTTACGATACGCATCATCTATCAATCGATTTTTGATATTTAAAGGGTTACGGTTGAGATCCTTTAGACTAAAATGCATGCTTCCCTGCACGAGCTGTGACTGTCTGTTTAGCTCAATCTGCCGGAAATATTCTTCTGGATCAGACCAAGCAGGATCGCTGTTTTGATTTATTTTATACGTCGCCTGACCAATGTACAGGTGAACTGGCTTTCCCTTCACTTCATTTGACCACCATTTTGTGAGCACGTCATAGGCGGCTGCCTGAAAGCCGATGCTCCAGTAAATTTGCGGGGTGACATAATCGATATTGTGCTGCTGAATCCACTCCCTTGTATCAGCATACAAATCATCGTAATTGGTCATCCCTGCTGTCGTGTTTGAACCAGTCGGGTCATCCTTTATGTTGCGCCAGACTCCGAAGGGGCTAATCCCGAATTTCACATACGGCTTTACTTTCTTCACGGTGTCGTTGATTTGCTCGACCAAGTGGTTCACATTATCTCTTCGCCAATCTTCTATATGTGTGAATGCTTTTTTGCCATATGTTTCATACGTTTCTTGATCTGGAAACGGTACACCGGCTATTTTATTTGGGTAAAAATAATCATCCATATGCACTGCATCAATATCGTAGTTTTTCACGACTTCTTCTATGCCGCCGACAATGAAGTCTTGGGCCTCAGGAATGCCTGGATTGAAATAAAGCTGATTACCGTATGCGATAGTCCAATCAGGATGTTTTCTTGCCGGGTGATCGGCTGATAAACGGCTGAGATCGGTATGATTCATTGTGATTCGATACGGGTTAAACCAAGCGTGAAATTCGAGACCGCGTTTATGAGCTTCGTCGATCATGAATTCAAGCGGGTCATACCCGGGATCTTTTCCTTGTGTCCCGGTCAAATATTCAGACCACGGTCCGTATGCCGAAGGATAAAAGGCATCTGCTGTTGGTTTGATTTGCATAATGACAGCATTCATATTCATCGCTTTGATCTCATCTAATAGATGAATAAACTCCTGTTTTTGCTCTTTGACGGGCAGTCCTTTCTTTGACGGCCAATCTAAATTATAAACTGATGCGATCCATACCGCGCGCATTTCTCTTGTGCTCTCAAGCTTTCCTTTTGGTATTGGCCGAGCTAGACTGCTAGAAGGAATCAATAAGAAGATAAACATCAAAATGATTGTTACACACGTCATCGTGATCTTTTTAAGCATGTTTTGCATCACCTCAATATTAAGTTTATTCTGCCTTTTGAGATGGAATGCCAGCAGATGGTGTGAGCAGGATGTTTTTCATTTCGTTGAGCTGGACTTCACGTATGTTGCAGGTCTCGATTAAATAACGCTCTACACTTCCGTATGTCTGCATCATCTCGTTTAGCACATCTTCCAGATAATCTTGCTGCACGCCAAGAAGCGGCTGAATTTGCTCTTTTGATACCCTGTATAAACTCATCATGCGGACAAATCGCTGCTGCCTTCTGATGAGCATTTTCACCCCTTCGTTAGAGCGCATGTATTCACTTAAAACAGTTTGCAATGATACACCTGCTGCTAATTGAATCAGGGCAGATAAAAATCCTGTGCGGTCCTTACCACTCGTGCAGTGAAGCATCAGCGGGTAATTGCTTTTATCTGAAAGCAGTATGAACAGCTTGTGAATCTCTTCTTTACGATCTGTGAGCATGCTTTGATATAAATCTTTCATGATCGGGATAAATGAGAGAGATTTCCCTTCTGCTACAAGCATACGAAACATGGTCCGTTTACTTGGCATCTTACTGTCAGGCTGCATCGGAATATGGACGATTTTGTCGTGTTCATTGATCTTTGGCGGATGTGATTTACGTTCTGAGGTTGTACGCAGGTCACAAACCGTTTGAATCCCGAGTGTTGAGAACGTCTCGATGTCTTGTTTCGTCAAACGGGATAAATCTGCGGATCGATAAATCATACCTTGTCTGATCACCATATCATCTGTTGTTTGAAGTCCCCCTACTTCTCTAAAATTCGCAAGCTTTGAAAAAGGGTTATTTGATTGATTCATAGAAGTGAATGTCCTTTCCGTTACGTTCTTTTCTCTATCATACGCTTTTATGAAAAATGAGAAAAGAGAAGCCATCGTGTGATCATCAAATAAGAGAATTTATTGGTATAATGGAAACAGGACATTCGGATGGATTGGAGATATCACGCATGATCAAAACAAAACGGATTCAGCAAATCAAAGAGTATGTGTTTGACCGGGAATCTGCCTCACTTGATGAGCTTGTGGCGCATTTTGGCGTCTCAAAAAACACGATACGCCGAGATGTACAAGCATTGGTCGAGTCCGGCGTGCTTAAAAAAGTATATGGCGGGGTGGCTGTGAACCATTCAACGTTAGTGGTATATCAGGAGCGAAAGACCCGTCAGCTGAGTAAAAAGCAATTGATCGGTCAATTGGCTGCTGCTTTTGTGGAAAATGGGGATATGATTTTTGTTGATTCTGGTACGACAACACTTGAGATGCTTCCCTATTTGACTGAGAAACAGGTGACCGTTGTGACGAATAACGTAGATTTCATTACACAGGCAATGCCGCATGAAAAGCTCACTATTTTTTCCACGGGCGGAATGCTTGAGAGAAAAACGAATTCTTTCGTTGGCTATCAAAGTGTAGAGCGATTAAAAGCTTACAATGTGAATAAAGCCTTTATCGCATCAACTGGTTTATCCATTGAGCATGGCGTCACGAATTCCTCCCCACTTGAAACGGATATTAAAAAGACGGTCGTTCAAAAAAGTGCCAAAACGTTTTTACTAGTTGATGATAGCAAGTTCGATCATTACGCCTTGACCACGTTTTGTGATGTACACGATCTTGATGTTGTCGTGACGAATAAACAGCCAAATGAAGATTATCTTCAATATGGAAAAGAGCATGATGTACAGTTTGTCACACCGTCATCAAATGAGTAGACAGGAAAATAGATCAGTCACAAAAAAACGGCTCAGGAGTTTGAGCCGTTTTTTGATTCATTCATTTCAAGCTGTATGATCATGCGGAATAAAAATCGGTACACGGCTGAGATGACATCAATGAAAGGCATATCTTCATGAATGTCCCCAAGCTCAAGAAGCTGTAAATTCACATCAAACAAGCCGTCTTGCCCATTAAATTGAAGCTGCGCACCATCGAATGACGCCAGCATGTCCTTTAGAATGCCCGTGTCTTTTTTAGGACGTTTGAAACCGAATAACACGGTATACGTTTGAAACACTTCGTCCCATTCAATGGCTAATCCATCGACTTTCACCACATCAAACCACTTTGATTCGATATAAATGAATTCTTTTTGATGGCTTTTTACATATGTAAGCGGTGTGTTTAGAAATGAGACACCTTCTGTTTGAATCATGTCCTCAGACTCTTTGTCTACACGCTCTATATATACATCACTAAAGCGTGCTTCTTCCTTTATTCTTGCGCCTTCTAACGGCCAATTGTGACGCGCCGCTTCATCATATTCAAAGTCTGTCAGCGCTTGTCCTTCTTTCAGTAAATCTTGTAAGCGATTTTGCAGCGACATGGCTATGTCTCCTTTCTTCTCTTTCATGTGCGTGTATTATTTTAGCATAACTCATGAAAAGAAAGATATGACTCAGCATATGATGGTATGATAGTGTCAAAAGAAACATCTCGGAGGGGTACATTTTGCTCACAATGACACTGGCAGAAAAAATCGTAGACGAGGTCAAAAAAGTGCTGACTGAAGAAATCATCATTGCACAAACAAACGGCACCATTATTGCAGCAACAGATCCAGCACGCATTGGTCAATTTCATGAAGGGGCATATTTGACATCCTTTGAAGGACAAAAGCGAATCCTTACAAAGGATGATGAACAGCGAATGAAAGGGGTCAAAGCTGGAATCAATCTGCCTATTTATTTTAAGCAAGAGGTCATTGGTGTCATTGGGATGACAGGAAATCCCGTCCATGTCTCTCCATTTGGCGAAATATTACGAAAAATGACTGAGCTGCTCATTCAAGAACATGAATTTTTTCAAGAAACGGAAACCGATGAACGGCAGCTTGAAGCGTTCGTGTTTGACTGGCTTCATCTGCCAGAGACAGCACTCGATCTCACTGAAAAAGCAGCGCGGTTTCAGCTTGATGTCAAAAAACAACGCGTGGTCGTCCTTATTGATTGTCACGATGAATCATTTATGAAGCAAGATCAATACAAAAAGGTAAAGGAAATGCTGCATCTCACAAGTCAAGAGATGATCGTCCGCTGGGGGCATGCTCGCTTTTTGCTCATGCTGCAAACCACAGCAAATGATCGTGATACCTTACAGCAGCGTCTATTTCACATCCATGCTTCGCTCGCCTCACGTTCCACGTCAAAGGTGTTGATAGGTGCGGGGAAACCAGCAGCCGGGCATATGATGAAGCAATCCTTTCATCAAGCGTTTCGTGCTTTAAAATTGGCACATGCGGAAACGCCGATTGTGTTTGACGAGGATTTAACGCTTGAACTTTTTATGGAAGAAGTGAGTCAGGAAACAAAAAAAGTGTTCGTTGACCGAACGATCGCCCCGCTTCTCCCCTATCCTGAACTAGTGAAAACATTGCGTGTACTCATGACATCAGATTATTCATTGAAGTGTACTGCTGAAGCTATGCATGTACATATCAATACTCTGCATTACAGGATAAAACGTATCCAAGATTTAACGACACTTGATCCAAAACGTATGCAAGATGCGATGCTCTTTTATTTAGCCTTGATGCTATTGGATGATCATCCAAAAAAACAAGGTGTGAAGCCCGATATTTTGTAGAATCGTCCATAGGCATAAGGCGATTCTTTTTTTATACTGGAAGAAACGGTACGTCAAATCAGTGGGGGTGAATATACATGTTGAATTCTGAATTTTCACGTCAATTACAAGAGATTGTTGGGGCGTCTTATGTACAAGACAGTAAAGCAGACAGACTTGCTTATTCTTACGATGCAACGCCCAATTTTCAACATATGCCAGATGTCATCGTAAGCCCGCATTCGGCTGAGGAAATCCAGCAAATCGTCCGGCTCTGCGCCTCATATAAAGTGCCGATCGTGCCAAGAGGATCAGGAACGAACCTCTGTGCAGGAACCTGCCCTACACAAGGCGGACTTGTGATGTTGTTTACAAGAATGAACCAATTAATCGAAATTGACGAAGAAAACCTTACTGCAACGGTCCAGCCTGGTTTGATCACACAGGAACTCATTCGCCAAGTAGAGGCAAAAGGTCTCTTCTATCCACCAGATCCAAGCTCTATGAAAATTTCCACGTTAGGCGGAAATATCAATGAAAATTCAGGTGGCCTGCGGGGGTTAAAATATGGTGTGACGAGAGATTATGTACTTGGACTTGAGGTGGTTCTGCCAAACGGTGACATCATCAAAACAGGCGGTAAGCTCGCAAAGGACGTGGCCGGGTATGATATGACCCGCTTATTCGTTGGATCAGAAGGTACACTCGGCATTGTCACAGAAGCGACGCTGAAGCTTTTACCGCTACCAGAAACCAAACAAACGATGCTTTGCTTATATGAAAGCCTAGAGGAAGCTGCCGCTTCAGTTTCGGCGATTATTGCAGAGCGTATCATCCCCGCTACATTAGAATTTATGGATCAGCCGACACTGGAAGTCGTTGAAGACTTTGCCAAAATCGGCCTGCCGACTGACGTTCAAGCCGTTCTATTAATCGAGCAGGACGGCAATCCTGAGGCAGTTTCCCGAGATATGCAGAGCATCGCAAACGTCTGTCAGCAGTACGGAGCAAAAGAAGTGAATATCGCCCATTCTGAAGAAGAGGCTAGCTCTCTTTTAACAGCAAGACGGAGTGCCTTATCCGCCCTCGCCCGTTTAAGCCCTACGACCATTTTAGAAGATGCCACAGTCCCCCGGTCTGAAATTGCCAGCATGGTACGGGCGATCGAAGACATTGCGAGAGAGTACGATGTGAAAATCTGTACATTTGGTCATGCAGGTGACGGAAATTTACACCCTACCTGTGCAACTGATGCAAGAAATGAAGAAGAAATGAAGCGGGTCGAAGAAGCCTTTCAGGCCATTTTTGAAAAAGCAGTCTCTCTCGGCGGCACCATTACGGGTGAACATGGTGTGGGTCTAATGAAAGCCCCCTATTTAGAGCTAAAAGTCAAAAAAGAAGGAATCGCTGCAATGAAAGCAATCAAACAAGCGCTAGATCCAGCAAATATCATGAATCCTGATAAGGTGTTTGGAAAATCAGCACGAAAGCGAGTGGTCGTCTCATGAATTCATCTCAGCCATCAGACATTCAACAAACATTTCAGCAGCAAATGGATGATAAAGAGCTGCTCAATTGCATGCGCTGCGGATTTTGCCTGCCTTCCTGCCCTACTTATATTGAATCCGGTCAACAAGAAACGCACTCTCCGCGCGGCCGAATTGCTTTAATGAAGGCGGTAAGAGACGGCGTGATTGAGCCAGATGAAGATGTCGAACATTCTTTGAACCTTTGTCTTGGCTGCCGTGCATGTGAACCGGTCTGCCCTTCCGGCGTTAAATATGGACGTTTATTAGAGGATGCAAGAGACATCATTCAGCAGCACAAAAAACAATCCTTACCTGTGAAATTTGTGAGGCGTGTTGTGTTTAAAGGACTTTTTCCTTCACAGAGCCGAATGCGTCAAGCGGCTGGACTGCTTCGGTTTTATCAAACTTCCGGTTTGCAAACGGCCGCCCGTAAGTCTGGCATGCTGAAGGTTCTGCCGCCGCATCTACGATTGATGGAAGAGGCTCTCCCAAAGGTGCCGCGTCAACAAAAAGAGCATGCATCAGAATACAAAGCCTCCGGCACGCCAAAAAAGCGTGTGGCCTTTTTTAATGGCTGTTTAATGGACACTGTTTTTTCCAGCACAAACAAAGCGACCATAGAGCTTTTGCAGCTGGCCGGTTGTGACGTTGTTGTCCCTCCTATTCAGACGTGCTGCGGAGCACTTCATGGCCATAGCGGAGAAAAAGAGCAAGCGAAACAGTTAGCAAGGCGGAATATTGAAGCATTTGAAGAGATAGAGGCAGATGCGATTGTCATGAATGCTGGCGGATGTGGTGCTTTTTTAAGTGATTATGATCATTTGCTAAAGGATGATCCGGCTTTTCAAAAAAGGGGTGAAGTCTTTTCAAAGAAAATCACGGATATATCAGACATTCTCGTAGAGCTTGAGTTTCACAAGCGCACGCCGCTTGCCTTGCCAGAGCAGGTTATCACCTATCAAGACTCTTGTCACTTACGAAATGGAATGGGTGTAGAGCATGCGCCGAGGATGCTGATGAAGGCGATTCATGGTATATCATTTAAAGAAATGAAGGATGCTGACCGCTGCTGCGGATCTGCCGGAATTTATAACATCTTACAGCCAAAGATGTCGATGCAAATTTTAGATCATAAAATGAAAGAAGCAAATCAAACAGAGGCAGCCGCCATTGTCACGTCCAATCCAGGCTGCCTGCTGCAAATGGCAGCAGGGATCAAACGATCAGGACATTCGCACACCATGCGGGCCGTCCATCTTGCTGATCTTTTATTAGAAGCCGTTCAATACGGAAAAGAAGCGTCCAGCTTATCAAGCTGAACGCTTTTTTTATGCATATCTTCAGTCTATTGGTTGGATAATAGAGGCAAATTGCGGAAGGAGGTGGTTCAAGTGCTGAAGAAAAACAAGCAACAACAAAAGGACGCAAATTCAGTATTTGAGGCATTGTCACGCTCCTCGGATTTTACAAACGAGTTGTCACAAAGTGAACGTTTTCTTTATCGAATCTCTTTTTTTCGTTCGTTAATTAATGGTCATCTACTCCATGAACAAATTTTGCCCTACATGAAAGAATTGCACCTCACCCCTACTCTTGAGGAGCTGAAAGAACGAATTCCTATTGAACAGTCTGTGATCACGACCGATCTTCAAAAAGTGGAAAAAGCCCTTCACCTAGGTCATTTGGCCATTCGGCTTGAGACGGACTGGGGCAAAGCGCTTCTGATTCCGATGGAAGAAAAGAAAGGCAGACAAGTAGGTCCGCCCGAGATTGAATTTGGCATTATCAGTGCACAGGAAGCATTTGTAGAAGTCCTGGATACGAATCTAAATTTGGTCAGACGGCGGCTACCGACGCCGAACTTAAAAGTGGCGGAAAAGACGGTTGGCACACTATCTCAAACAAAAGTAGCGATATTATTTATTGAAGAAATCGCCAATCCAGCAAACATCGAAACCGTTCTCCAGCGAATTGAAGACATTGATTATGATCAAATTTTAGATGCAAATTACCTTGCTCAAATGCTTTATGATGTGTCCAATACGATTTTCCCTTTGTTTTTAAATACAGAAAGACCTGACCGTGTGTCTTCAGGCTTATCAGAAGGGAAAATTGCTATTTTAGTGGATGGATCGCCTCATGCCTTGCTTGCCCCGACGATTTTACTTGAGTATTTTTCCACTATGGAAGACTATAATATGTCTTGGATTGCGGCTTCTTGTTTTAGGCTGTTACGCATATTTGCTGTGATATTCTCCATTTTTGCGACGCCTTTATATGTAGCCGTTTTAACCTTTCATTATGAGCTGATCCCAAAGGATTTATTAGAAACGGTCGTGTCCTCGCGCTATCTTGTTCCATTTCCTCCGATCATTGAGGCACTATTTTTAGAGATTTCAATTGAATTACTGAGAGAAGCAGGATCGAGACTTCCAGCTAAAGTCGGACAGACACTCGGGATTGTTGGAGGGATTGTCATTGGACAGGCTGCTGTGGCAGCAGGCTTAACAAGTAATATTTTGCTTATTATTGTTGCACTTTCTGCTCTTGCCTCATTTGTCACTCCTGTTTACAAAATGGGCAATGCCATTCGCCTGCTGAGATTTCCATTTCTACTTGCAGCACAGATGTGGGGTGCACTCGGCATTGCTGTGATGGGATCTTTCCTTCTCACCCATTTAATGAAATTAACGTCTATTGGACGACCATATCTAGAGCCAATTTTCCCGCTTCGTCTGACTGATTTAAAGGGCAGCTTGATTCGTCCTCAGCTCCGCTTTTTGAATAAAAGACCGGAAAATTTACGTCCACAAAATAAAACGATTCACCGGCAAAAACCGAAGCAAGGCCATAAGGGGAAAAATGATTTTTATGAATAAGGAAGTGAAAGCATGAGCTCTTCTTCTGTAAAAGAGAAATTTCAAGTTTCCCCTTTTTTTGTGTTTTTTCTCATCAATGCCAATCAAGTAGGTGTTGGCATTTTAAACTTTCAAACGAATCTTGTTCGATCTATGAATAATGATGGGTGGATCGCCATTCTTATTTCTGGCATCAGCGTTAATGTAATGATCTTTCTGATTTACTTGATGTTTAAAAAGGCTCCTTCGGATGAATTTGGTGTTATAACGCAATACGTATTTGGTAAATGGATAGGGCAATTATTTAACATTCTCTATATCTTATATTTCGCTTCTTTGTCATTGACGGTTCTCATCCATTATATGGACGTGATCCATGTATGGCTGTTTAAAGAAATTCCTGGCCTATTGTTTGCGTCTGTACTGCTGCTGCTTGTGTATTACATTCATACTGGCGGCTTTAGAACCATTGCTGGATGGGCATTTTTTAGTATTGTACTAACGTACTGGATGACGTTTATTTGTTTTTATGCCATGAAATATAGTCACATTCGTTTCATGTTTCCCATGTTTGATCATACATTTTCGCAGCTGTTGATGGGAGTGAAAGATGCCTCCTTATCTATGTTTGGTTTTGGCACGCTGCTTGTCTATTATCCCTTTATTAAGCAAGCTCAGACGTCTCAAAAATTTGCTCATATGGGCGCTTTATTCACGACATGCTTAAATTTACTCGTCTTTCTCGTCTCCATTGCGTATTACTCAAGTGCTCAACTCAAATTAACAAAATGGCCGACGTTAACGTTAACAAGCATTGTGAAGCTTCCGTTTATCCAGCGCTTTGAATTTATTGAAGTGTCTCTCTGGTTGCTTTTAATCATTCCAAATATCTCGATTCCATTATGGGCTGCGAGCCGAATGGCAAAACAAATGTTTCATACGAGTCAGCGCGTGACTGTCTGCGTCCTCAGCATTCTGATTTTGATCATGTTCTCGTTTTTTGCCGGCGCCACTTCTTTTGAAGCTTTTAATCAATGGGTGGAATATATCGGATACTTTCTTGTCTATGGATTGATTGTTTGTATAGTCATTGGGCTGATGCTGAAAAAAAGGTGGGTGAAAAAACGAGCATGAAACAGTATGTACTCATGGGTCTTATGTTATTTAGTCTTTTGTTAACTAGCTGTGCACAGCCTCGCCTTTTAGATGAATTAAATATCTCTCAGGCGGCAGGATTTGATTTAGTGGAAAATGGCGAAATGAAGGGTTTTTTTGTCTTCCCTGTTTTTAAAAATGAAGAGCAAGGAAGTTATCAAATATTAAGTGCGAGGTCAAACACGATTAGTAATATCCAGTTTCTTGTATCAGAAAAATCACCTTTCCCGGTGGTCATGGGCCAGATGCTTGTTATTTTAGTGAGTGAAAAATTAGCAAAAGAAGTCGGCATGATTGATTTAATGAATTATATTTATCGTGATCCTATTATTGGTTCACGACAGGTGTTTGCGATTGTAGGCGGAGAAGTTGAAGACTTATTATATACAAAAATGAACCAAACAAATTTAAATATAGGTGTGTATCTCTCTGATCTATTAGCCCAAAATATGCGAAATGGCAATGAGCCTGTGACCAATCAACATATTTTTATGAATCAGATGATGGCAAAAGGGGTCGATGCTTACCTCCCTTACATCAAGAAAACAAGCAATGCTATCAAGGTCTCAGGCGTTGCTCTGTTTGATCAAGAGAAAATGGTCGGTCATATTCCAGGAGAAGACACGTTCACATTTAAAGCGATGATTGAAAATCATAAAAATGGTATCTACGAGTTTCAATTGCATGATCGAACAAAGACCCATGTCGTCCTTGAAAATATCAAATCACATGTGTCCTACCAGATCAAACCAACGAATCACCTAACAAAAAAGCCTCATATCACGATTGATATCAAGCTAAAAGGTGAATTAAAAGAATTCATGAAGTCCAAAAAAATTGATATCCCGAATATATTGGACCAAGTCGAAAAAGAAGTGGGAAAACGTGTCGCTCAGCAAGGACAAGACCTTGTTCAGTCCTTTAAAGAGCAACATATTGATCCACTTGGGCTAGGTTTGAGGTATAGATCAAAAGACAAAGCCATGACACCCGAAAAATGGCAGGAAATCTATCCTGATGCAGATGTACAAATTAAATGCCATATGAAAATTGTGCAAACCGGTGTCAGTCAATAAATGAGATAAAAAGCATTATTCAAAGATGTCTTGTTTGTTGTTTAGTATGTTAGACACGTTCTTTTTGACTCGTGGAACGCGATCTTTTTCCTGATAATCATTTAATATGCTCTCCACTTCACTCTTGTCCGTTTCAAGGATTTTAGGCGAAAATTGTTCTAAAAAGTCCGCTTTATTTCCTTTAGCACAGTTTGCCATTGTATCAAGTGCAATTGTGCTGAATGGCCTTCCTTTGCTTAGCCATGCTTTCATTCTACTCCAGGTTGGACAGCTTACGGCTGCCAGCCTTCCCCATTGTTCGTGAAAATGGGTGCAAGTGATCTCCATCCAATCTAACACTTTGTCAGAGCGGAAACGGTGCAGGCAGATAAAAGCAGCTGTCGGTAATTCTTTTTCACTGATCGATTTCATTTTTTCTATCACCTGTTGTAAGCCCTCATTTGCTGGCAAACTGCTGGCTGCTGCCCATGAAAGAGGATAAAGAAATGTTTCGTCAGCCTCACCCAAAAGTTCCCTTATCCACCCGGCGGCGGAAGGACCTAATACATCAGCTGCAATTTCGATCATTCGTGATTTCACTTCGACATGATTGGTTCCATAAAACCGGCTTAGAACAGCATCCAAGAGCTTTTGCTCATCGTGCTGTTTCAGAGCATCGATCACATCATTCTCAAGAAACCATCTAGTGATTGAAAAGTTTAATAAAGACGCCAAATTATACCTAACGTCTTGTAAGATAGGTGCTTTATCATCTTTGGTGACGACTACATCAACCTCTAATTGGAAAGCCTGTCCGCCCTCTCCATAAAAGTCATCGTGCAGTAAGAATTGTTTAGGAGAGTGGATGACCGCTAAATTGTACCATTCTAAAGGTCGTAAGGAATACGTGACTAGTCTCCTATGACATAGATGGCATAATTGATAAGGCTGATTCGGTTCATCAGTTTCTTCTATCACGTTCACGTCGTTTTTTTGACAGGCTTCACATGAGACAGCTTTTTCCACTCCATTCACTTCCTTTTATTGCATATGTATGGTCGTTGATACTTGTTATGATTTAAGCATGTGAAAAGAAGATAATGTTCTAATCTTCATCCTTTACATCTGGATCTTCAGGAATCGGTTCATTTAAGATCTCTTGGACGAGCTCTTTGTATTGTTCAAGCTGCTTCATATGCGTTTGAAACTGCCCTTGATAAATTAGATATGATTCGCCGTCAAAAACGAAGCGGATCTTCTTTTGCTGGATTAATTTTTCAATATACGCTTCAGATACTTC
Organism: Bacillus pumilus; assembly: GCF_003431975.1. Classification (GTDB taxonomy): domain Bacteria; phylum Bacillota; class Bacilli; order Bacillales; family Bacillaceae; genus Bacillus; species Bacillus pumilus_N. The sequence goes on from NZ_CP027116.1 coordinate 1,875,321, forward strand.
TAAGTATTCAGCTGTTTCTTCGATTGTTAAATACATGTTTACACCACCCGTTCGTTTCATCTCACAAATTATATCACGAGCTGCTAGTAAAACGGATGTAGCCTATTCATATTTTTTAACTAATGACGCCCTTTCTATCTTCACATAACAAGTGTATATCAAGTTAAATCGTCCAGATGCCAGCAAATATGGTATGATAAAATCTGCTAGACAAGAGTTTGTGGCGGGGAATTTAGGCATTTATCAAGTGTCTTCCAGTTTAGATGTGATGAGCTGTCAGCCCGTGCTAGCATCTATAGAAAGCATACTCATGAGAAAAGAAAAACAAGCATAGGCTTTTATAAGGATGCTTGAAGAAAATAAGTCATTAAAGGCAGAGTGAAATGAATGGGAACCTTTTTTAATGAAATTTTAACCTGGCTGACAAGCCTTGGTTACGTAGGAGTTGCGCTTGGTTTGATGATTGAAATCATTCCGAGCGAAATTGTTCTTGCCTATGGCGGATATATGGTGTCAACAGGAACAATCGGTTTTGTTGGAGCTGTGATCGCTGGCGTTATCGGAGGTACACTCGCTCAATGTTTTATTTACTGGATCGGACTTTATGGCGGAAGACCTTTTTTAGCAAAATACGGAAAATACTTATTCATCCATGAACATCATATCGCAACTGCAGAGCGATGGTTTGACCGATATGGAACCGGTGTGGTATTTACAGCGCGATTTATTCCTGTTGTGCGCCATGCCATCTCCATTCCAGCGGGTATTGCCAAAATGCCTTTTTTGAAATTTGTTCTCTTGACCGGATTAGCTGCCATCCCTTGGTCTATCTTGTTTATTTATCTTGGCATGCAACTCGGGACAAAATGGGATCACATTCAAAGTGTTGCTCACGCTTATACAACCCCTATTATGGCCATTGCGATCGTCCTGATCATTCTCTATTTTTTCCTCAAAAAAATTCGTACGAACCGAAAACGGACAATCTAACGAAAACGCCTTTCACTAAATCAGTGAAAGGCGTTTTTTCTATGAGTGTAAGGATTGTTTTTTCATATATTGGGATAATTCCATAATCATTGCACCCATTCTCTCAAGTGATGGGGCAAGAATCCGGTCGATTCCCTCTTCTTTTAAAGCTTCTGCTGTGACTTTTCCGACAGCCACTGCCAGTACGTGCTGCCCGAATAGCTCTTGGAGTTCTTCTTTTCTGCCCCATTTTGCCGCTAGTGCGAAAAAGGCGTGCACCTGAACAGCAGTTGTAAAACAGACAGCTTGAACCTTTCCATCTTTCATTTCTTGAAGCAATGTTTCTGCGGCTTCTGGTTCAGGTGGTGTGTGCTGATAAGGTAAAAGCGGCAAAACATCTGCCCCTTTGTCATGTAAAAATCGGATGAGAGCTGGTGCATTTTCCCCGTGAAGCTGCACCATGACGCGTTTGCCTCGAAACTCTTTATCTTCAAGCTTTGAGATCAAGTCACGAACTGTTCCATCTTCATCAGAAACGTCTGGGTGAATCCCGCGTTTTTTAAGTGCAGCAAAGGTTTTGTACCCTCTTGAAGCAATGTGAGCATTTGATAAAATTTTCATAAATGCTTCGCCTAGATGAAGCTCTTCTGCACTTTCAATTAATGTATCTGTCCCTATACCCGTTGTTAAAATCACCCAATCTGCGCCTTGCTTCACAAATGTTTCAATGTCTGGCTTTAACTCCTCTTTGGCTAAAAATACGGTTCCTTGAAGAGAACGAATAACGGCTTGTCCCCCTTGTTTTTCGACAAGTGTACGCATTTCTTCTGTTTTTCTCGTTCCACAAATAGCAATCGTTTTTCCAGCTAAGCCTTTACTCATTTTATCCCTCTTTTTCTATCACATTTGATATGTATTAAATATAGATTTATTTGGAAGACGTTGCAAGTGTCTACTAAAAAAGAGCTTGACGTTTCGAGCGAATTCGAGTATCTTTTGTAAGTGCAAATTGTAGGAGGTCATTATGGAAAAACAGAATGTTCAAGCTATTCGATTATCAATTGCAGACCCAACACCACTTGGTTTGTTTGGTTTAGCAATGGTGACGCTCGTTGCGTCCTCACAAAAACTAGGAATTACAGATGGCACTTCCCTTATTTTACCTTGGGCTATCTTCCTTGGAGGGATTGCGCAGCTAATTGCGTCCATACAAGATTCAAAACATCATAATATTTTTGGAGCCACTGCCTTCGGCGCATTCGGTCTTTTTTGGATGGGTGTTGGAGCAACTTGGCTCATTCAAGCTGGCGTTTTTGGGAAAACGCTTGCGGAAGCAGCAGATCCTAAACAACTAGGTTTTGCGTTTATCGGTTATTTGATTTTCAGCTTGTTTATGACAATTGGTGCAATGGAAACACATAAGGTACTATTTTTGATTTTCGTCTTTATTGATTTCTTATTCCTTGGTCTTTCCCTTAGCTCATTTGGTGTGATGTACGATGTGACTCATACCATTGCTGGTATTGCAGAATTGATCATTTCTCTGCTTTCGTTTTATGGTTCAGCAGCAGTTGTGCTCAATACTCATTTTGGCCGTACTGTGCTACCAATTGGACAACCATTTCGTATTTTTACAAAGGCATAAATAAAAAAGAACTGCTTTGCGCAGTTCTTTTTTATGTTTATTTTTCTTGTGCTTCGTGGAAGATCTCTCCGATGATTTCATACGAGCGCATTCTTTCTTGATGGTCAAACATGTCAGAATTAATCATCACTTCGTCTGCTTGAGTAGCTTCTATAAAGGCTTCCAATTCTTTTTTCACCTTTTCTTTATCCCCGATCATGGTTGAACTTAATTGTTCATCCACCATTGCCTTTTCATACGGACTCCAAAGGCCGTCCATGCTGTCAACAGGCGCTTTGAGTTTCCCTGGAGTATTTCGAATGAGACTCAAGAATCGCTGATAATGTGAAGTGGCCAAATATTCAGCCCGCTCTGTTTGATCTGCAGCAAAGACCGTCACACCTACCATAGCATATGGCTCTTTTAACACATCAGAAGGTCTAAATGACTGTCTATACAACTCTAGAGCAGGGATTGTATTTTTAGGTGAGAAATGTGCCGCAAAGGCAAATGGCAATCCAAGCTCTCCTGCAAGCCTTGCGCTAAAACCGCTTGAACCAAGGAGCCAAATCGGAATGTCTAGACCCTCTCCTGGAACGGCTCTTACATGCTTTTTCACCTGACCGGTTGGTTTGAAATATTGTTGAAGTTCTTCAAGCTGCTCGGGAAAATCTTCTCCGTTATGAAGATTACGTCTAAGCGCTCTTGCCGTTAACTGATCTGTTCCTGGTGCTCTGCCAAGACCTAAATCAATTCTCCCCGGATACAATGTCTCAAGTGTCCCAAATTGTTCAGCAATGACAAGTGAAGAGTGATTTGGGAGCATAATTCCCCCAGATCCTACTCGAATTTTTTCGGTTCCTCCAGCAATATATCCAATTAAGACGGACGTTGCAGAGCTCGCAACACCTTCCATGTTATGGTGTTCTGCTAGCCAGTATCTATGATAACCCCACTTCTCCGCCTTTTTTGCTAAATCCATACTATGTTCAAAAGATTCCTTAATGGTGCCTCCTTCTGTCACAGAGGATAAATTTAAAACGGAATAGGCTGTGCGCTGTAAAACTGATTGACTCATAAATGATGTCCCCATTTCTGTCAAAAATCATACTAGTTTCATACTTTCAACACCATAACATAAAACGATTTAATTTTTAAATCATTTGATTCGATGAACTTCGAACTAAAAAATATCATTTAGCTCAATTCCGCTTTTTAAATTTCTACATAGAATAAAATATTAACTTTTAGGAGATGGGGAATTTGTATAATCAGTACGATAACAAATGTCCCTTTTGCGGAAAAAAGCATGATTGGAAACCTCACTACAGAAAATCTCGTCACGATAGACCTCTATTTGATGATTGCCTTCTTCTGAAACGAGAATGTAAAAAGAAAAAAGTTGTTAAACATCACAGCAGTTGTGCTAAAGCAAAAGGACGGAAAAAAACAAATAATAAGATTGTAAAAAGAGGTCCTACCGGGGCTGCTGGTCCTACTGGTGTAACCGGAAATACCGGACCTACTGGTGCAACTGGTGTAACTGGAGATACCGGACCTACTGGTGCAGGATTAACAGGAATTGAAACGTTTGATCCGGTAGTCAGTCCTACTTACCAAGTAGGGCAAGTAGTGACCTTTAATGGCAGTACGTATGTAGTAAATACTGCACCACCGTCAGGTACACCAGATACTTCCCCAGACTACACATTACTGGCTGCAGAAGGATCAACTGGCGCCACTGGAGTTACTGGTGTAACTGGAGATACCGGTCCTACTGGAGTTACTGGTGTAACTGGTCCAACGGGACCAACTGGTGCCACTGGTGATACCGGAGCCACCGGCGTAGGCTTAACGGGTGTCATCGCATTTGATCCAGCAGTGGCTCCAACGTATCCAGTAGGTCAAGTAGTGACGTATCCAGTAGGCCAAGTGGTGATGGATGAAAGAGGAACTATACTCGTCGATACGGGACTGCCAACAGCAACGTATCTCGTTAACACGGCACCACCAACCGGCACGCCAGATACGTCTCCAGATTATACGTTGTTGGCAGCAGCAGGTGCAACAGGAACGACCGGAGTAACCGGAGATACTGGTGCCACTGGAGTTACTGGGGCTACTGGAGATACCGGTCCTACTGGTGCCACTGGAGTTACTGGAGATACCGGTTCTACTGGTGCCACTGGAGTTACTGGGGCTACTGGTGTAACTGGTGATACCGGACCTACTGGAGTTACTGGTGCCACTGGAGATACTGGTCCTACTGGTGCCACTGGTGTAACCGGAGATACTGGTGCCACTGGAGTTACTGGTGTAACCGGAGATACTGGTCCTACTGGTGCCACTGGTGTAACTGGTGATACCGGACCTACTGGTGCCACTGGTGTAACTGGAGATACCGGACCTACTGGAGTTACTGGTGCCACTGGAGATACCGGTTCTACTGGTGCCACTGGTGTAACTGGAGATACTGGTCCAACGGGACCAACTGGTGCCACTGGAGTTACTGGTGTAACCGGAGATACTGGTGCCACTGGAGTTACTGGTGTAACCGGAGCTACTGGTCCTACTGGTGCCACTGGTGTAACTGGAGATACCGGACCTACTGGTGCCACTGGTGTAACTGGAGCTACCGGTCCTACTGGAGTTACTGGTGTAACCGGAGCTACTGGTCCTACTGGTGCCACTGGTGTAACTGGAGATACTGGTCCAACGGGACCAACTGGGGCTACTGGAGCTACCGGTTCTACTGGTGCCACTGGTGTAACTGGAGATACCGGTCCTACTGGAGTTACTGGGGCTACTGGAGCTACCGGACCTACTGGTGCCACTGGTGTAACTGGAGATACCGGTCCTACTGGAGTTACTGGGGCTACTGGTGTAACCGGAGATACCGGACCTACTGGAGCTACTGGTGTAACCGGAGCTACCGGTTCTACTGGTGCCACTGGTGTAACTGGAGATACCGGTCCTACTGGAGTTACTGGGGCTACTGGTGTAACCGGAGATACCAGACCTACTGGAGCTACTGGTGTAACCGGAGATACCGGTTCTACTGGTGCCACTGGTGTAACTGGTGATACCGGACCTACTGGAGTTACTGGTGTAACTGGTGATACCGGACCTACTGGAGTTACTGGTGTAACTGGTGATACCGGACCTACTGGAGTTACTGGTGTAACTGGTGATACCGGACCTACTGGAGTTACTGGTGTAACTGGTGTAACTGGTGATACTGGTGATACTGGTGCCACTGGTGTAACTGGAGATACCAGTTCTACTGGTGCCACTGGAGATACCGGTTCTACTGGTTCTACTGGTGCCACTGGAGATACTGGTCCAACGGGACCAACTGGGGCCACTGGAGTTACTGGTGTAACCGGAGATACTGGTGCCACTGGAGTTACTGGGGCTACTGGAGCTACCGGTTCTACTGGTGCCACTGGAGTTACTGGGGCTACTGGTGTAACTGGAGATACCGGTCCTACTGGAGTTACTGGGGCTACTGGTGTAACCGGAGATACCGGACCTACTGGAGCTACTGGTGTAACCGGAGCTACCGGTTCTACTGGTGCCACTGGTGTAACTGGAGATACCGGTCCTACTGGAGTTACTGGGGCTACTGGTGTAACCGGAGATACCGGACCTACTGGAGCTACTGGTGAAACCGGAGATACCGGTTCTACTGGTGCCACTGGTGTAACTGGTGATACCGGACCTACTGGAGTTACTGGTGTAACTGGTGATACCGGACCTACTGGAGTTACTGGTGTAACTGGAGATACTGGTCCAACGGGACCAACTGGTGCCACTGGAGATACCGGTTCTACTGGTGCCACTGGAGTTACTGGTGTAACCGGAGATACCGGTCCTACTGGTGCCACTGGAGTTACTGGTGTAACCGGAGATACTGGTCCTACTGGTGCCACTGGTGCCACTGGTGTAACTGGAGATACTGGTCCAACGGGACCAACTGGGGCCACTGGAGTTACTGGTGTAACCGGAGATACTGGTGCCACTGGAGTTACTGGGGCTACTGGAGCTACCGGTTCTACTGGTGCCACTGGTGTAACTGGAGATACTGGTCCTACTGGAGTTACTGGGGCTACTGGAGATACCGGTTCTACTGGTGCCACTGGAGTTACTGGGGCTACTGGTGTAACTGGAGATACCGGTCCTACTGGAGTTACTGGGGCTACTGGTGTAACCGGAGATACCGGACCTACTGGAGCTACTGGTGTAACCGGAGATACCGGTTCTACTGGTGCCACTGGTGTAACTGGAGATACCGGTCCTACTGGAGTTACTGGGGCTACTGGTGTAACCGGAGATACCGGACCTACTGGAGCTACTGGTGTAACCGGAGATACCGGTTCTACTGGTGCCACTGGTGTAACTGGTGATACTGGTGATACTGGTGTAACTGGTGCCACTGGTGTAACTGGAGATACTGGTCCAACGGGACCAACTGGGGCCACTGGAGTTACTGGTGTAACCGGAGATACTGGTGCCACTGGAGTTACTGGGGCTACTGGAGCTACCGGTTCTACTGGTGCCACTGGTGTAACTGGAGATACTGGTCCAACGGGACCAACTGGGGCCACTGGAGTTACTGGTGTAACCGGAGATACTGGTGCCACTGGAGTTACTGGGGCTACTGGAGCTACCGGTTCTACTGGTGCCACTGGTGTAACTGGAGCTACCGGTCCTACTGGAGTTACTGGGGCTACTGGAGCTACCGGTCCTACTGGTGCCACTGGTGTAACTGGTGATACCGGACCTACTGGAGTTACTGGTGTAACTGGTGATACTGGTGCCACTGGAGTTACTGGGGCTACTGGAGATACTGGTGATACTGGTGCCACTGGAGTTACTGGGGCTACTGGAGATACTGGAGCTACTGGTGTAACCGGAGATACTGGTGCCACTGGTGTAACTGGTGATACCGGACCTACTGGAGTTACTGGTGTAACTGGTGATACTGGTGCCACTGGAGTTACTGGGGCTACTGGAGCTACCGGTTCTACTGGTGCCACTGGTGTAACTGGAGCTACCGGTCCTACTGGAGTTACTGGGGCTACTGGAGCTACCGGTCCTACTGGTGCCACTGGTGTAACTGGAGCTACCGGTCCTACTGGAGTTACTGGGGCTACTGGTGTAACCGGAGATACCGGACCTACTGGAGCTACTGGTGTAACCGGAGATACTGGTGCCACTGGGGCTACTGGGGCTACTGGTGTAACCGGAGATACTGGTGCCACTGGTGTAACTGGTGATACCGGACCTACTGGAGTTACTGGTGTAACTGGTGATACCGGACCTACTGGAGTTACTGGTGTAACTGGGGCTACTGGAGATACTGGTGCTACTGGAGATACTGGAGCTACTGGAGCTACTGGTGTAACCGGAGATACTGGTGCCACTGGAGTTACTGGGGCTACTGGAGATACCGGTCCTACTGGTGCCACTGGTGTAACTGGTGATACCGGACCTACTGGAGTTACTGGTGTAACTGGTGATACTGGTGCCACTGGAGTTACTGGGGCTACTGGTGCTACTGGAGCTACTGGTGTAACCGGAGATACTGGTGCCACTGGAGTTACTGGGGCTACTGGAGCTACCGGTCCTACTGGTGACACTGGAGTTACTGGTGTAACCGGAGCTACCGGTCCTACTGGTGCCACTGGAGTTACTGGTGCTACTGGTGCTACTGGTGTAACCGGAGATACTGGTGCCACTGGAGTTACTGGGGCTACTGGAGCTACCGGTCCTACTGGAGTTACTGGTGTAACCGGAGCTACCGGTCCTACTGGTGCCACTGGAGTTACTGGTGTAACCGGAGATACTGGTCCTACTGGTGCCACTGGAGTTACTGGTGTAACCGGAGATACTGGTCCTACTGGTGCCACTGGAGTTACTGGTGTAACCGGAGATACTGGTGCCACTGGAGTTACTGGTGTAACCGGAGATACTGGTGCCACTGGAGTTACTGGGGCTACTGGAGCTACCGGTCCTACTGGTGCCACTGGAGTTACTGGTGTAACCGGAGCTACCGGTCCTACTGGAGTTACTGGGGCTACTGGAGCTACCGGTCCTACTGGTGCCACTGGTGTAACTGGAGCTACCGGTCCTACTGGAGTTACTGGGGCTACTGGTGTAACCGGAGATACTGGTGCCACTGGAGTTACTGGGGCTACTGGTGTAACCGGAGATACTGGTGCCACTGGTGTAACTGGTGATACCGGACCTACTGGAGTTACTGGTGTAACTGGTGATACCGGACCTACTGGAGTTACTGGTGTAACTGGGGCTACTGGAGATACTGGTGCTACTGGTGCTACTGGAGCTACTGGAGCTACTGGTGTAACCGGAGATACTGGTGCCACTGGTGTAACTGGTGATACCGGTCCTACTGGAGATACCGGACCTACTGGAGCTACTGGTGCTACTGGAGATACCGGTTCTACTGGTGTAACTGGTGATACCGGACCTACTGGAGTTACTGGTGCCACTGGTGTAACTGGTGATACCGGTCCTACTGGTGCAACTGGAGCCACTGGACCAACCTCACAAATTTTCTTTGACCAAACAGCAACACAGCAGCAAGTATTTCCTCCGTTGAATTCAGAAATAACAGTACTCACTTTTACAGTTCCTGTAACAAGTGGTCAAAGAGTAAAGATTGACATATCAGTAGATATTGTAGCTAACAATACAGCGAATTATAGTATAAGTGGAAATACTCGATTAAGGAGAAACGGAACATTGTTAACAGAAGTTCCTTTCTCTAGATCAGGATCAGGCGCAGGGGCACAAAGCTTTATAGTTTCCACCACTTACGTTGATACTGTAACTAGTACGGGTAATAATGTATATACTGTTAATATCATTATTACAGCACAGTCAAATATAACAATAGTTAACGCAGTTACTCGAGCTGCAAATGGTGTAAGATATGTATAAACAAAACGCATAAAGGCTGTCGAGAAAATCTCGACACCTTTATTTTTTTCCTTAAAGTTCCCATTCCCCCGTTTTATAATAGAGAAAAGCATACTAAAGGAAGGTGTTTTTCTCATGTTCCACACTAGAAATTTTTCTCAGCACGAAGCCGAATTGTATTGCTAGATCAACTGGTCGAACCTCTTCTTTTATGTTTAAGGAATTTTTTCCGTGTACATCTCGATCTTCTTGGATTGTTTCTTCTAAATCATTTATATAGTTCTGGGTACCTTGGTCAAACGTTTTTCTCGTATATTTATGTTTATTGACATTGGCTTTAAGATTAGTTGAATCAATCATCTGTCTGACTCTGGAAAAGAGCTATATCAAAAAAGAAAAGAAAAAATTGAGCGAAGCTTTGCAGATTTAAAAACAACTGCACGTGCTTCGCTACTGCCCTCTGGGGGGAAACAAAACGTGAGTGAGCAAGTTCTTCTTACAGTTGCGTGCCAGAACATGAAGAAGATTGCCACACTCCTAGCGAAGCTAGATTAGGTGTGTGGGAGGCCTTACTTACACTAAGCATAAAAAAATTGTAGAAAAACATGAGTTTCTCTACAATCTGGTAAAGTTTTATCAGCCTTTCTTTTTTTATGTCTTCTATTATGTTTATACAGTGTTCAATATCATTAGATTGCAAGAGGTGAAAAATAGATTGGATGACGGTAAACTCTAAATTCCACCATTCTAATAACTGAAGTTTTTCGATGATTTCAGATGAAAATCGGTATTTCATGAGCTGCTGCGGATTTCCAGCGGCAATTGCATATGGTGGCACATCTTTTGTGATCACACTATTTGCTCCGATTACTGCTCCGTTCCCTATACATACTCCTGACATAATCGTCGCGCCATATCCAATCCATACGTCGTGCCCTATGTGTACATCTCCTTTCGATTTGGGATGTCCTTTAATGTGGGCAGCTTCCTTGAAAATTTGATTAAACGGATACGTTGTGACCCAATCTGTACGGTGTTCACCGCCAAGGAAAATTTTCACTTCGTTTGCGATGGAACAAAACTTTCCGATGTTTAATGTTGTTCCTTCCCCCCATGTCAGCACTTGGAAATCTGGTCCGGCATAAGAAAAATCACCGATATTGTACGAACTCAATTCACTTCTTTGATTCAAATACATAGAAGATCAGACCTCCTTAAAAGTGATAGATCTTCGTATGTATATGCTGCTTCACACTCTTACATTATGACTGCACAAGCGCTACAATCTGTTTTTTCTTCCATACGAGCTTATAGTAGCCGTATTGAAGGAGTAAGTTCACAAAGAAAGCTGCAGGATAGCCAATCCAGATGCCTTTAATGCCAAGAGATGTGTAATGCGATAGCACATAAGCGACTGGTACTTCTACAAGCCAAATGGAACAAATACTAAAGATCGTTGGCCATAGCACTGTTCCACTTGCTCTCATCGTTGCTGCAACAATTTGGGCAGTTCCAAAAATAAGATAGCTCCATAATGTAATGACGACTAAGCTATAGGCAATGTCAATCGTCTTAGAATCTGTTAAAAAGATAGATAAAATCTGCGGTGCAAAAAGATAAACGATGATAATGATGAACCCGCCTATGGCAAAATTGAGCCCCAGCCCAATTTTTATTACATCTTTCAGCCGATTGATATTCCCTGCACCGATGAATTGTGCTGCAAAGATAGAGACTGCAATACCAAGGCTCACCGCCGGCATCTGCACATAGCTCACAACTTGATTGACAACACCATAGGCAGCAGTCGCCTGTGATCCATAATCATTGACAAAAGAAATAACAGCAATTTCTGATAAAGAAATAAGAATCATATTAATGCTCGATGGAATGCTGAGCTTTAACAGCGTTTTAAGTAGATCCCCTTTCATTAATAAATGCTTTCTAACCGATGCATCGATGCGAAGCGGGTGCTTTGTTTTATATAAGTAGAATTGTAGAATGATAAATGTCACAATGGTTGATATCACAGAAGCATACGCAGCGCCGTATAAACCGAATGCCGGCAGTCCTAGCCAGCCAAATAATAAAATAGGCAGCATTAAAATATTCGTTGCTGTACTAATCATTAAGAAATAAAAAGGTGTTTTTGAATCCCCTGTTCCTCGAAGAAAGGTCGTGTAAACAAAATAAAGAAATAAGATCGGCATTGAAATGAATAGAATTCTAGCATATGCGGCACTTTCCGCCACAATATTAGCGGGTGTTCCCATGAGATTTAGAATGTCAGTTGCAAAAAAACCTCCAATGATTGCTAAAGAAAGTCCGATTAAAAAAGTGAATGAAAGCGTTGTACCAATAATTTCTTTTAATCTTTGTTCATTTTTGGCTCCATACGCTTGTCCAATAAGGATTGAACTTCCTGATCCAATCCCAATGGAAAAAGAAACGAGTAAAAAGAAAAGCGGAAAGAATGCAGAAATTGCAGCTACTGCATCCTCTCCTATCCATCTACCAACAAGGACGATGGAGACAAGCTGTCCGATTGATTGCAATATATTGCTAAGCAAAAGCGGGACGAGAAAAATGGACATGGTTTTTACTAAAGATTGATTATTATCTAACGTCATGATGGTTCTCCTTCTCTATCTAAAGATCCTCAGCTAAAATGCTGACAATGTGGTCTTCTATCTCTTTTCCTTTTTCGTCGTCTACAAGATGATTTAACAAAATGGAAAAAGCGAGCGTCTTTCCGCTCTTCGTGTCAATATAACCAGAAAGTGTACTGACTGTAGTTAATGAGCCTGTTTTTGCACGTACTTTTTTTAGTGTTGCAGGTTCTTTTAATCTGTTCCTTAACGTCCCCCCTACCATTCGGTCACTTGCCCCTGCTAACGGAAGCGAATGTTCATAAGTCTTAAACCATTTTTCCTTTTGAATGTTTGTTAAAAATAACGTAAGCTGGTTGGCAGAAATAAGGTTAATAGGTGATATACCTGACCCATCTCGCAGCACTGCATGAGATGGATCGATGCCGAATGCAGGAAGCCGTTCATTCATCACATCCAGTCCAGCATCAAAGCTCCCTTTGTTCTTGACTTGTTTTCCAAGTTCCTTCAGCAGCATTTCTGCATGGGTATTGTTGCTGAGTTTCATCATGGGAACAAGGAGCTCTGATAAAGGCATCGATGAATGGGTGGCCATTTTTTTGGCTTTTTTAGGAACTTGTTTTATTTTAAGCGGTCCTTTTACTTGAATCCCTTCCGCCTTTAACGCTCGCTTCATTAAATCTAACGCATAAGAGGTTGGCTCCCATAATGCTACCCATTGCCTAGATGAACTGGCTTTAACCGGAATGGTTCCAGTCAAAGTAATCTTGTTGGTGCCGTGAGAGCGATCAAAAGAAATTTTCTTTTTTCCGCCTTCTCTTACGGTTTTAACTTGATTCATAACTTGAGTCACTGAAGTCTTCGGGATGATGTTGTAGGTCGCTTTTTGCCCTTCTTTTTTGCCTGGCTTTACTTCGAGAATGACGGTTCCAGCATCATAATCTTGATTTGGTGAAGCCGTGAGAGCAGAGATTTGTGCTCCGTAATATTGATCCTCATCACTCCATGGCAAATCAATTGAATATCTCGTGTCATCATACCATGTATCGTCTGCTGCAAGCTGTCCGCGAATCGTATGTATTCCGGCCTTTTTCACTTGTTTGGCGAGTGCTGTAAAATCCTCTTCTAATAAAGTCGGATCTCCAGTACCACGAAGATACAGATTACCATGTAACGTTTTCTTATGAATAGAACCATCTATCCAGATGTCTGTAGGAAATGTGTGTGTTTCTCCAAGTATATCAAGAGCGATGGCTGATGTGAGCAGTTTCATATTAGAAGCAGGAGTAAGACGAATATCGGCTTGATGTTCATAAAGAAGAGAGGTGTCAGAAGTATCGCGGACGCTGATGCCGGTGATTGCGCCCTCTAAATCAGGTGCTGCTCGGATGAATTCATCCAAAGCCGTCACCCAAGGCAGTGAATCATCGCGAGCTGTAAGATGTTCTTCTTTTGCTGAAAAAGAGAGAAATAAAATCGACAGGATACATATTTGTAAAAACAAGATTTGTGAAAAGCGCTTCACACAATCCCTCCTTTTTTGTCGCAGCCAATTTTAGAAGAATATGTTCATTATACACAAAAGAACGTTTGTTCTCAAAGGTTTTTTAAACAGAAAAATCAGCTTTCTTTGACGAAAACTGACAAGCTCTTTACCTTTTTTCTGGGTTCCAGCCATCGGTTCCGCCAAGAACAGCTTGCACCGTGATTTGACTCGCTTCGTTTTTCGTTAAAATACTGGACCATTTTACACGGTTTGTTGCGTTGCCTCCCGCCCCAGTCGATCCGTATTCTTTATATCTTGCTGTTCTTTCGTTATCCCGGTTATTCCAATTATGCCATCCCTCTGCTTTTATATGATCATCCATTTTTGTATGGAGGAATGTGACAGCGGAATGAGGCCTCCACGGGCGTCCCAAATAAACTGATTGAGTAGCTGTCGTCCCCTTCTTCAACGTAGAATCAATGAATACATAGCCATACTTTTGCGCTTCTGTTGTGGATGCTGCAGTAATATACCCATTTCCAAGACTTTTTATTTCAGCTCTTTTGAACACTGCTGTGGCTGATCCAAAAATAAAATCGACCGTGCCCTCGATATAGCAGTTTTCATAATATTGCCGGCCTGTACCTGTTGCATAAAGTGTATCCTGATAGCCTAAAACCCGTATTTGTTTAAACACAGCCCGGTCGCCAGACACGTACAGTGCAACTGCCTGACCAGCATGTCTGCCAGCTGTATTTTGAAAGGTGATATTTTCTGCATAAAAATCGTTCGCACGAATCATTGTGCTTGAGCTATTTGTTGTGCTGCCAGTACTTGCATTTGTATCATCATACGTCAAAATCGTCTTGTACTGATTTTCGCCTACAAAGGACACGTGCGGTTTATTTTGCGGAAGCAGAATTTTTTCTTTATACACACCATTTTTAATATAGATCGTTATCTGTTGTTGATTGTTCGCTGGAATGGCATCAATGGCAGACTGAACGGTTCGAAACGGAGCATTTCCCTTTTGGTCGACCACAAGAACGCGGTTTGTTTGGTTCTGATGTCCAGCTGCTTGAAGTGAAGCTGAGTCAAAAAGAAATAAAGACAAGACGAATATAAACCATATCTTTCCATACTTCATCACACATCTCCTCCTCTTTGTGAACGTTTTCATTCAAACATTCTTTTTGATCCTATTCATGATACGCACAAAAAAACACCCACTTATTGATGTGATGGATGTTTTTTAGACTTTTCATATTTCATTGCATACATCCCTTCATTTTCAATCCATTCACAAAATAGAACGTCTCGATAGGAAGAAATATGCTGCTTTTTTAATTGCTCACTCAGCCATGTTTCATCAAAGCCGGCTTCTTGTAAATCTTCTTTTAAAATTTCACCGTCAATAATAAACGTTCTAGGCAACTTGACTTCTTTTCCCTTCACGTTCACATCTTCTGCGGTGGCTGTTGCGTATTTCATTTTCGGAAGCACGCTCACCGAGCCGTCTGTTTCCAAAATGGCATATTCAATTTCATTCAGAGCAAAATGACCCTTCGCGCGAATCAGTGTTTGCAGCTGATTGATATCCAGCATATTTCTCTTCAAGCGATTGTAGCGAATCTTCCCTTGATCAATGACAAGCGTAGGTCTTCCTTCTAAAAAGGCTCGAATACCTTTAAAGCGTTGTGAAAGCAATTCAACTGTATAAATGAGAACGCCCCATACCGCCACAGCAAATAAAATGTGCTGAATCTTAACCTCTGGATCAAAAATGGCATTTCCGACCATTTCACCTAAAATCAGTGCAGAAATAAAATCAAACGGCGTGATTTGTGCAAACTGTGTTTTCCCTAATAATTTTGTAATAATAAACAAGGCGAAAAACCCGATAAAGAGTTCAATCAATATACTAAGAAACGGCACAAAGATTCCTTCCTTTCTTGCTGCATTTACATACAGCATATACATGAAAGGAAGGATTTAAACTACTTAAGAAGGCAATGAAATAAAGATCTCGTTCCCTCGATCAATGTTGCATACGTTTTGACTCAACCTTGATCAGGTGCTTGAGTGTTCCCTCATTTTGACTGACTGGTTCTTCCCACACAGCTGTCTCAAAAACAAATAAATCACCAGCTACAAAAAGCATAAAAAGCCATGACCACTCTTGGGTCATGGCTTTTCAGATTGTAGAGAAACTCATGTTTTTCTACAATCTTTTTTATTTTTAGCGTAAGTATGATGGATGAAAATTAATGAAAAAGGCTTCCCACACACCTAGCCTAGCTTCGCTAGGTGTGTGGCAATCTTTTTCATGTTCTGGCACGCAGCTGTGAGGAGAACTTGCTCACTCACGTTTTGTTTTCCCCTCAACCGGCAGTAGCGAAGCCCATGCAGTTGTTTTGAATCTGCAAAGCTTCGCTCTATTTTTTCTTTTCTTTTTTTATATAGCTCTTTTCCAGAGACAGTTAACCGATTCTGTCTGATCTTTTCTTTATGTTCTTCCCATATGTGTCTTGAGATGACCTTTTGATGATTTTTCGACCTTGTGCATCTTTCAAGGAAAGGACACGATGCACATTTTTTAGGATCTGATTTGTAGAATCGATAACCTTTTCGATCAGTTGTCGTATATAAAAGCTTCTCACCCTGTGGGCATATGTAATGATCATGTTCAGAATCATACTGAAATTTCCACTTCTCAAATAACCCTCTTGTTGGATGAAAACGTCTATGGGCAATGACACCAAAAACATGTCGATCAGATAAACCTTTACAGATTGGTGTTGTCAAATAACCTGAATCAAGCGCAACAGCTTCTACTTGAAAACCAAATCGTGCGATTTGGTGATCTAATCGATCAAGATACGGGACAGAATCATGGACATTTCCAGGTGTGACATGAGCATCAGTGATGATATTGTACTTCATATCCGTTGTACGATGATCTAGATAGAAAAAGCCTTCTGGCTTGTTTTCGCGATATAGATAGCCACTTTCAGGATCAGTCATACTTTGACGAATGTCTTTTTCTGTTTTCACCTCCTCTTTTACCTTTAAGAGCTTTTTTCCATGTGCCACCCGATCTTCTTGGACTGCTTCTTCTAAATCATTGATATAGTTCTGGGTATCTTGTTCAATCGTTTTTCTCGTATATTTATGTTTATTAGCATTGGCTTTAAGATGAGTTGAATCAGTAAAAAGAACGCGACCTCCTACCATATCATGATTGATAGCTTGAAGCACAATCTCATCGAAAATGTCTTGAAAAATCGTTGTATTTTTAAATCGAGTACGACGATTCCAACTAATAGTGGAGTGATGGGGAACGGGATCATTGATGTTCAAACCTAAAAACCATCTATACGCCATGTTATAGTAAATTTCTTTTTCGAGTTGTCTTTCAGAACGGATACCGTACAGGTATCCGATAAACATCATTTTGAACAAAATAAGCGGATCAAGAGAAGGACGACCTTTATTTTCACTATAATAGGGTTTTACTTTATCTACGATAAATGAAAAATCAATGTATTGATCAATTTTACGAAGCAGGTGATCCTCTTCGACCAGTTGATCTAGCAATACAAATTCGGCTTCGTGCTGAGAAGAATTTCTAGTGTGGAACATGAGAAAAAACACCTTCCTTAAGTGGGTTTTTCTCTATTATAAAATGAGGAGATGGAAAGTTTAAGGGGAAAAATAAAGCTGTCGAGATTTTCTCGACAGCCTGAAAAGCCATGACCACTCTTGGATCATGGCTTTTCTTTATATGTGTAAACACCCTTTGTTTGACCTATTTTGGTAGAACCGAACTCCCCATTAAATATCGGTCTACCTCGTGCGCCACCTGTCTGCCTTCGTTAATCGCCCAGACAATCAAGCTTTGCCCGCGTCTTGCATCTCCCGCTGCAAATACGCCTTCTACATTTGTTGTATATTCCCCATACTTTGCGTCAATGCGATTGTTTTTGCTGTCCACGCCAAAGTGTTTCACGAGTGGCTGTTCAGTTCCCTCAAACCCAATTGCAATAAAGACTAGCTGAGCCGGCCATACCTTCTCTGTCCCTGGAATCTCATGAAATTCAAACTTCCCATGTTCGTTTTTCACTTTTTCCATTTGAATGGTATGAAGCTCTTTTAATTTCCCATTTTTGTCCCCCACAATTTTTGTGGTTTGAATAGAATATTGGCGCGGATCTGCTCCGAATTTTGCTTGCGCTTCTTCATAAGCATAATCCAGTGAGAAGACGTAAGGCTGTTCAGGCCACATGTTATCCCCTACACGTGTATCCGGAAGTTTCGGATGCTTCCCGAACTGAACAACACTTTTTGCTTTTTGGCGAAGTGCAGTTGCAACGCAGTCCGCACCTGTATCTCCCCCGCCAATCACAATGACGTCTTTTCCTTTAGCATCAATAAAGTTTTTGTCTTTAAATCCTGAATCAAGCATGCTTTTTGTTGCGAGGGTTAAATAATCCATCGCAAGGTGAATCCCTTTAGCTTCCCGGCCTTCAATCAACAGGTCACGCTGCTTTTGTGCACCCGTACAAAGGATGACCGCATCAAACTGTTCTTTCAGTTCATCAGCCGTGACATCAACGCCGATTTCTGTGTTTGTCACAAAGTCGATGCCTTCTTGTCTTAACAGTTTGACTCTTCGCTCCACCACTTCTTTGTCCAGCTTCATGTTTGGAATGCCATATGTCAGCAGTCCGCCAAGGCGGTCAGATCGTTCAAACACTGTGACCGCATGGCCTGCTTGGTTTAATTGATCAGCACTAGCAAGTCCTGCTGGTCCTGAGCCGACAATGGCAATCTTCTTGCCTGAACGGCTTGAAGGGATTCTCGGTGTGATCCATCCATTTTCAAAGCCTTTATCAATAATCGTTCGTTCGATATTTTTAATCGAAACAGCTGGATCATTGATGGCGACTGTACATGACCCTTCGCAAGGCGCTGGACATACTCTCCCAGTAAATTCAGGAAAATTATTTGTTTTTTGCAATCTCTCAAGCGCTTCTTTCCATCTCCCGCGATACACAAGATCATTCCATTCTGGAATCAAATTGTAGATCGGGCAACCTGACACGCCGCCCCTGATTTCCATGCCAATTTGACAAAACGGTGTTCCGCAATCCATACATCTAGCGCCCTGCTTCTTCAATACGTCATCTGTATAAGGAGCTGAATATTCTTTCCAGTCATTTTGACGAGTGAGAGGGTCACGTTCATTTGGCTTTTCTCTTTTATAATCCATAAAACCTGTTGCTTTGCCCATTGTCCTCTCCCCTTTCTTAATGAGCGAGGGCTGCTTTTTGCCCGCTTGCCGTTTCTTGATTTTTCGGTTTTGTGTTTGCTTCAAAGGCGAACATGACAGCTTCTTCATGGCTGAGACCCGCTTGTTTTTGCTCTTCAATGCTTTGAAGCATCATTTTGTAATTTCTCGGAATAACCTTGATGAATTGATCCTTTTCTTGCGCCCAGTTTTCAAGAAGTGCTGATGCTTTTGAGCTGTTTGTATAATGAAGGTGCTCTTGAATCAGCTGCTTCACTTCTTGTTCTTCATCGTGATCTGTGAGCTTTTCAAACATGATCATTTCCATGTTGCACATTCTTTTGAACTGTTTCGCATCGGATGTATGGACGTAAGCTACGCCGCCAGACATGCCTGCGCCGAAGTTTTTCCCGGCATCTCCTAAAATGACGACACGTCCGCCAGTCATGTATTCACAGCCATGATCACCGATTCCCTCCACGACCACCTGCACACCTGAATTACGAACAGCAAAGCGCTCACCTGCACGCCCGTTAATAAAGGCTTTTCCACTTGTCGCTCCGTAAAATGCGACGTTTCCGACAATGACGTTTTCATGTCCATTTTGTACAAACTGATCAGATGTTTTGACCGCAATTTTCCCTCCAGAAAGCCCTTTGCCGATATAGTCATTTGAATCACCTATTAAATAGAGAGACATGCCCTTTGGCACAAATGCACCAAAGCTTTGTCCTGCGGAACCAGTGAACCTTAGTGTGATCGTATCCTCTGGTAAACCTTCTTCCCCGTAGCGCTTAGACACTTCACTTCCAGTAATGGTTCCGGCCACACGGTTGATATTGCGAATATTCAAAGATAGATCAACCGGTGTTTGATGATTCAGCGCTTCCTGTACATAAGGGAGGATTTCATTCATATCCAGTGATTCATCAATTTTATGATTTTGCGGCGTTCTAAATGTACGAGCTCCTTCTGGCTGATAAAGCAGTGTTTCAAGATTTAACTGTCCTGCTTTCCAGTGTGCTTTTGCTCGTTCACTCACTGCTAGAACGTCCGTGCGTCCAATTAATTCATCCATTGATGTAAAGCCAAGTTCCGCTAAGATTTCTCTTACTTCCTCTGCGATAAACATCATGAAATTCACAATGTGATCAGGGTTCCCCATGAATTTTTTACGAAGCTCTGGATTTTGTGTTGCGACGCCGACCGGGCAAGTATCTAAATGACATGCTCTCATCATCACACACCCTAATACAACAAGTGGAGCTGTTGCAAAGCCGTATTCTTCTGCTCCTAAAATCGCAGCCATGACAACGTCGCGGCCAGTCATTAACTTTCCGTCCGTTTCCAGAACGACTCTCTCGCGAAGGCCGTTTAATACAAGGGTTTGATGCGCCTCTGCCAAACCGAGTTCCCAAGGAAGTCCTGTGTGTTTAATACTCGTTTTCGGTGAAGCCCCTGTTCCGCCGTCATAACCACTAATGACGATTACGTCCGCCGTTCCTTTCGCGACACCTGCTGCAATCGTACCAACGCCCGCTTTAGATACAAGCTTGACACTGATGCGTGCTTCACGATTCGCGTTTTTCAAATCATGGATCAGCTGCGCTAAATCCTCGATAGAATAAATATCATGATGCGGCGGTGGTGAAATCAATCCGACGCCTGGTGTAGAACCACGCACATCGGCGACCCAAGGGTATACTTTATTTCCTGGCAGCTGTCCACCTTCTCCAGGTTTTGCTCCCTGCGCCATTTTAATTTGCAGTTCATCTGCATTGACCAAATAATGACTCTTTACGCCAAAGCGGCCGGAAGCGATTTGTTTAATCGCACTTCTGCGATCATCGCCGTGCTCATCCACTGTAAAACGTGCAGGATCTTCTCCGCCTTCTCCGCTGTTACTTTTACCGCCAATTCGGTTCATGGCAATCGCAAGCGCTTCGTGCGCTTCTTTACTTAATGATCCAAATGACATGGCACCTGTCTTGAATCGGCGCACAATGGATTCAGCAGATTCAACGTCTTCTAGACGAACGGGCTTTTGTTTTGGCTGAAAGGCAAATAAATTTCGAAGGAAGCCAATTCTTTCTTCGTCGGCTGCCTTTGTATATTGCCTAAATAGATCGTAATCTTCATTGCGGCATGCCCACTGAAGCGTATGGATCGTTTTTGGGTTAAAAGCATGGTGCTCTCCATTTTTTCTCCATTGGAATTCACTGCCTGATTCGAGTGTTTGGTCAGTTGCTGCCTGATACCCTGCTTCATGACGGAGTTTTGCTTCCTGCGCAATGGTATCAAGATCAATCCCGCCCAGCTGAGAAGCTGTTCCCGTGAAATATGCTTGAATGACGTCCTCACTAATACCGACGGCTTCAAAGATTTGCGCTCCTCTATAGCTTTGCACAGTAGAGATTCCTACTTTAGACATGACTTTGACGACACCTTCAGTTACGCTCTTACCAAACTTTGTGACTGCTTCATCAAAGCTGAAAGAGATTGCTTCGTCTGCAATCAATTGTTTGTACGTTTCATAAACAAGGTAAGGATGGATCGCATCTGCTCCATAGCCAATCAGTGCTGCAAAATGATGAACCTCTCTGACTTCTCCAGATTCAACAATCAGACTCACCTTTGTCCGTAAGCCTTGACGCACAAGATGCTGATGCAGTGCACTTAGCGCTAGAAGTGGTGGAATTGGCACTTTTTGTTCTGTCATGTCACGATCTGAAAGAATTAATAAAGATACCCCTTCGCGGATCGCTTTTTCCGCCTCTTCAAACATCGCATCCAGCCCACGCTTTATATCATCGGTGAAAAGAGTATGAATCGTTTTACTTTTAAAGGCATTATGAACAATCGTTTTCAAGCCGTTAAACTGTCCGCTCGTTAAGACCGGTGTATACAGTTTAATTCGTCGGCAGGAATATTCGTTTGGATGTAAAATATCTCCTTCAGCACCTAACCACGTCATCGTAGATGTCACAAGCTGCTCACGAATGGCATCAATCGGCGGGTTCGTCACCTGTGCAAACAGCTGCTTGAAATAATAAAACAGAGACTGCGCACGATCTGATAACACAGCAAGTGGTGTATCACTTCCCATTGAACCGATTGGGTCCTTGCCTTCCTCTAGTAAAGGAATTAAATACTTTTGAATGTCTTCGTACGTGTAATGGAACGCACGCTGACGAGTCAATAAATCATCCATTATACTAGAATTTTCTGAATTTTCTTCTGAGCGATTGACATGAACCATTTCTTCATCAAGCCATTTTTGATAAGGAAGTTCATTCGCAATGGTTGATTTTACTTCTTCGTCAGAAATCATTCGACCTTCTTCTAAATCAATTAGCAGCATTTTTCCAGGCTCAAGACGGTCTTTATATTTAATATCTTCTTCATTTGTGTCGATCACGCCGACCTCAGAAGAGAAAATGATATGATCATCATTTGTAACGTAATATCTGGCCGGTCTTAGCCCGTTTCGATCTAAGATGGCTCCGATTTGTTTGCCATCTGTAAAAGAAATGGCTGTTGGTCCATCCCACGGCTCCATGAGAGAGCTATGGTATTCATAAAATGCCCGCTTCTCTTTTGACATGTGCGTGTTTTCAGTCCAAGGCTCTGGAATTAGCATCATGGCTGTATGAGCAGGTGTACGGCCTGCAAGCACAAAGAATTCAAAGGCGTTATCAAGAATGGATGAATCACTTCCGTCTGCATTCAGCACTGGCAAAATCTTCTCTAGATCGTCTCCGAAAGCTTCAGATACGAATTGTTGTTCTCTCGCTCTCATCCAATTGATGTTTCCTCTTAATGTGTTGATTTCACCGTTGTGAATTAAGTAACGGTTTGGATGAGCTCTTTCCCATGTAGGAAATGTATTTGTACTAAATCTTGAATGAACAAGTGAAAATGCAGAAACAAATGTTTCATCCTGAAGATCAAGATAAAAAGCATCGACTTGATCTGATGTTAAAAGCCCCTTGTAAACAATCGTTTGACTCGACAGGCTGACAAAGTAAAATTGTTTTTCCTCTGATGTTCCCCAGTTCTCAGCCTGCTTACGAATGACATATAATTTTCTTTCAAATGACAAACGATCTGTGATTTTGTCGTTTGCCCCGATAAAGACTTGCCTCACAACCGGACAGCTCTTTGCTGCGACAGTCCCAATTTTCTCGGCATCGATAGGGACTGTTCTCCAGCCAATTAATGTTTGACCTTCTTGCTTAATGAACCCGTTGATTTTTTGCTCGATGGCTTGACGCGTTTTCTCGTCATCCTCTTTTGAAAAGAAGACCATCCCTACCCCGTAACGGCCCTTTTCAGGAAGTGCAAAGTCTTTGCAGTTTTTTCTAAAGAAAGCGTCTGGCAGTTGTACCATTAAGCCGGCACCATCACCTGTATACGGATCACTGCCTTGCCCGCCGCGGTGATCAAGCTGGCATAGCATTTGTAATCCCTTTTTGACGATGCTATGTGTCGCTTCCCCTTTTAAATGAGCGTACAGTCCGATTCCACATGCATCATGTTCAAATTCAGGACGGTAGAGACCTTGTGGTTGTGGTAGTTGATTATAAGTCATCGTTTCTCTCCCCCGTTTAAAAGATCCGTTTTTTCACAGTAATAAAATCTCACAAACTCTGTAACTTATTTTAAGTTTTCAAATTAATATAAACAATATATAATTTAGATGAAAACAATCTCTTTTTGAGATAGATGGGTGTGAAGTGTAAAAATGGAGCTTCGTCAGTTGCGTTATTTTGTAGAAGTCGCAGACCGTGAACACGTGTCAGAAGCGGCTGAAAACTTACATGTTGCCCAATCTGCTATCAGCCGGCAGATTGCGAATTTAGAAGAAGAACTTGGAGTGGCCTTATTCGAACGAGAAGGACGAAATATCAAATTAACGAAGATCGGCAGACAATTTTTAGATCATGTCAGAACAGCACTAAAAGCTATTGATTACGCGAAAGAACAAATCGATGAATACTTAGATCCGCACAAAGGAACGGTCAATATCGGCTTTCCTACAAGTCTAGCAAGCCAAGTGCTTCCTTCTGTTATTTCCGCCTTTAAGCAGGAGTATCCAGAGGTCGATTTTTTACTTCGTCAAGGATCCTATAAATTTCTCATTGAAGCTGTCAAAAATCGAGATATTGATCTCGCCTTTTTAGGACCCGTACCGACAAATGACCCTCAAATAGAAGGAAATATTTTGTTTTCAGAAAGCATTTATGCCCTGTTACCTGTCAGCCACCCCTTTAGTGGACAAAGGAGTATTCATTTAAGTGACTTAAGAAAGGATCATTTCGTGTTATTTCCGGAAGGATATGTGCTGAGACAGATTGCGGTCGATGCTTGCAAGCAGGCAGGCTACGAGCCCACCATTTCATCTGAAGGAGAAGATTTAGACGCTATTAAAGGTCTCGTATCAGCAGGTATGGGCGTTACCCTATTACCCGAAAGTGCCTTTTATGAAACCACACCGCGATTTACAGTGAAAATTCCGATCGATTTTCCGCAAGTGAGAAGAACTGTCGGAATTATTGCCTCTAAATCACGAGAAATGTCTCCATCTGCACATGATTTTTATGTGTTTGTGAAAGATTTCTTTTCTAAAATTGAACAATATAAATAATTCATTAAAACAAGACATTTCATTTGTAGAAATAATCCCTATTTGTATATGATGGGTTACAGAACAACAGACTATATGGAAGAAAGGTATTCGTATGAAATCAATTTTATCGTTTTTAAAACCGTATCGACTATCCGTTGTATCCATTGTCATCCTCACCTTTTTAAGCAGCATGCTCCAGCTGTATTTACCGACTTTGACGGCAGATATCGTCGATGTTGGAATCGTCCAAGGAGATATTGCTTATATATGGAAGGTTGGCGGCTGGATGGTGGCCTGTTCTTTACTTGCCATCTTGCTCACGATCTGGAAGTCCTACTTGTCATCAAAGACTGCACTTGGCTTCGGGCGTGATATGAGAAGACAGCTATT
The DNA here is from genome assembly GCF_003431975.1 of Bacillus pumilus. GTDB lineage: Bacteria > Bacillota > Bacilli > Bacillales > Bacillaceae > Bacillus > Bacillus pumilus_N. The sequence continues at coordinate 1,900,263 of NZ_CP027116.1, forward strand.
TGTGCATGTCGAAAAATTTTCACTAGAAGAATTTCAAAAGATCGGCACGTCTTCCTTTATTACAAGATCAACTAATGATGTAAAACAAGTCCAAGATGTCACGATCATGATTTTACAAATGATGACGAGAGCCCCGCTCATGCTTGTCGGTGGGATTATTTTGGCTGTATCCCGAGATGCTGTCCTCTCTCTCATCTTTTTAGCAGCCCTTCCTCTTTTAGGGGGATTTATCTATTTGGTGTCGAGAAAAGCCATTCCGCTGTTCGGCCAGCTTCAGAAAAAAACAGACCGGCTGAATTTAATTATGCGAGAATCCCTTTCAGGTATCCGCGTTATTCGGGCCTTTAACCGTGTAGATGAAGAAAAGGAGCGTTTTCAAGAAGCCAACACATCCTATAAAGATACTGGCCTTAAAGTCAATCGATTAATGGCTTACTTGTTTCCATTTATGCTGATCATTATGAACTTCACAAATATCGGCATTGTCTGGCTTGGTGCAAACCGAATCGATGCCGGAGAGATGGAAGTTGGGAATCTTATCGCCTTCATTCAATATGCCATGATGATATTAATGGCACTGATTATGCTATCGATGAGCTTTATTATGGTTCCAAGAGCACAAGCATCAGCTAAACGCATGAACGAAGTGTTAAACACGGAACCGAAGATTAAAGACAATGAAGAAAGTGTTACTGACCTTCATGCGCCAGCCCAATCCATTCGCTTTGAGGATGTTTCATTTTATTACTCAAATGCTGAGAAGCCGGCTGTACAAGACATTTCGTTTGAAGCCAAAACTGGCGAAACGACAGCGATTATCGGAAGTACGGGTTCCGGGAAGACTACTCTGCTCCAACTGATGACACGCTTTTACGAAGCGTCAGAAGGCCGGATTACACTAGATGGTGTAGACATTAGAGAACTTCCTCAGGAGAAATTAAGAAGCCAAATGGGCTACGTCTCTCAAAAAGCCGTTTTATTTAGCGGAACCATTGCCGATAATGTGCGCTTTGGCCAGCAGGATGCAAGCGATGAAGACGTCTGGCAGGCGCTGCAAGCGGCGCAGGCAGAAGAATTTGTTTTGCAAAAAGATGGCGGCATCGATGCCGAGATTGACCAAGGTGGTTCGAATCTATCTGGTGGTCAAAAGCAGCGGCTTTCTATTGCAAGAGCGCTAGTGAGAAAGCCTTCCTTCTACCTGTTTGACGATAGTTTCTCAGCTCTTGATTACAAAACAGATGCAAAACTTCGGGCATCATTAGAAGCCGAAAAAGCACATGCAGCCCTGATCATTGTGGCGCAAAGGATCAGCACAGTGAAGCATAGTGATAAAATTATCGTACTGGATGAAGGGAAAATCGCAGGTATCGGTACACATGAACAATTACTAAAAGACAATCTTGTATATCAAGAGATTGTAGCATCACAGGAAGGTCAGGAGGTGGAACGAGGATGAGTAAGAAAATGTCTTCCGGCATGGGCCATAAAGGTGGTCAACCTAAAGGACCTGTCGCAAAACCGAAAGAATTTAAGAAAACATTACTTCGCTTGACAGGCTATTTAAAACCGAGGAAATTTCAGCTGATCCTTGTTTTCATTGCAGCAGTCGGTTCAACCGTCTTTAATGTCATTAGTCCAAAGTTGCTCGGGGATGCCACCTCTTCCCTCTTTGACAGCTTTACCCAAGGAACAGCCGTTCAATTTGATGTCATATCACGTATTTTATTATTGCTTGTCCTATTATATGTCGTTGCCTCACTCTTTTCATTCGTTCAGCAATATGTGATGGCGGGCGTCTCCCAACAGACCATTGCTGAATTACGGCAAGAAGCAAGTGACAAGCTTACCCGTCTCCCCCTTCGGTATTTTGATAAAACAACCCACGGGGACACGCTGAGCCGTGTGATGAATGATATCGATAATATTAACACATCGCTTCAGCAGGCACTCACACAAGTGATTACATCTGTTATTACAGTCATTGGGATTGTTGTCATGATGCTATTGATCAGTCCGCTTTTGACCTTGCTAGTTTGTTTGACCTTGCCGCTCAGCCTGTTTGCGATTCGCGGGATTACGTCATTTTCTCAAAAACATTTTAAAGCGCAGCAAAAAGAGCTTGGAATGATCAACGGACACATTAATGAAATGTTTACAGGGCATCAGACAGTTCGTGCGTATGGCTACGAAAAGAAAGCGATCGACACATTTGATCAATTAAACGAACAGTTGTATGAATCATCAAGAAAAGCGCAGTTTATTTCCGGCTTAATGATGCCAATGATGACATTTATCGGGAACCTTGGCTATGTGGCAGTCAGTGTAGCTGGTGGTATTCTTGTCATTAATGGGAATATTCGTGTCGGGGATGTGCAGGCGTTTATCCAATACACACAGCAAATGTCTCAGCCGCTTGTGCAAGCATCAAGTGTCGCCAACTTGGTTCAATCAGCGATTGCTTCTGCTGAAAGGGTATTTGAAATCTTGGATGAAAAAGAAGAAAGTACTGAAGAAGATGCAGCAGTTGATCTTGATTCACTTTCAGGTGATGTGAGCTTTGAACAAGTTCAATTTGGATACGAAAAAGACCATCCGATTATTAAAGATGTGAATTTAGATGTGAAAGAAGGTCAAACGGTTGCCATTGTCGGACCAACTGGCGCTGGAAAAACAACGATCATCAATCTTTTAATGCGCTTCTATGAATTAGATCGAGGATCTATACGCATTGGCGGCGTCAAAACAACTGACCTCAGCCGCCAGCAAGTACGCGACCTATTTGCGATGGTTCTTCAAGATACGTGGCTTTTTGAAGGAACGATTCACGACAACATTGCCTATGGCAGACAGAACGTCACAAAAGAGGATATCATCAAAGCAGCCAAACATGCTTATGCTGATGACTTCATCCGCACACTTCCAGACGGATATGACACACTGTTAACTGAAGATGCAGGCAACCTTTCACAAGGTCAGCGCCAGCTGTTAACCATCGCCCGTGCGATTTTATCTGATCCAAAGATTTTGATACTAGATGAAGCGACGAGCAGTGTGGATACACGGACAGAGATGCACATTCAAAAAGCGATGAATGAATTGATGAAAGGCAGAACGAGCTTTGTCATCGCACATAGACTTTCAACGATCAAGGATGCCGATCTTATTTTAGTCATGAAAGATGGCACCATCATTGAAAAAGGAACGCACAGTGAACTCTTACAACAAAAAGGCTTTTATGCAGACTTATATATGAGCCAATTTGCTGAGAATCAAGTGGGATAAATGTAAAAAGAGGATCGACGCGCATTCATGCGGTCCATCCTCTTTTTTTATTTTGCTTGCTTTTTCACTTTTACACTAAGTTTCGTTACATAATCTGCTTCTTCTTTAGACATGAGTGAATGAAGCAAATACTCCTCAAAGACATCTCCATCTAGCACCATGTCCTCTTTCTCGATTTCATCTAACAAATGCGAATAAGCCGCTTCAATTTCCTCATATGTTCCTTGATAATACATCACCGCATAAAGGCCGGCAGGTTTTTTGACGGCTCCCTGGCCCTCCATTCGGCAAAACAGCCGATCTGACTGATAATCATCTCGCTGAAGAAACAGCTCCTTTTTTAAAACAGCCCCATTTGCCGCAGCTCCTTTGATGCCAATTTCCTTTAGAAAGTGTCCGACAATACGTGATATTTCTTCTACGGATGTATTCATGTCAATCGGATTTGGTGCACTTAGTACAACGGGTTCTTCTGGCAGTTCTTGAAAGAGAACCTCCCCTACTTTGATAGATGATAGTTCATGTGTCGTCTCCATCACCCGCATAAGGAAAGACTGGATATCTTGCAATTTTTCAAGCTCTTGTTTGACCTTTTCTACTTGTTCGGCCGCTAGGCTTTGGAGCCGTTCACGAGAAGGCTCTGTAAAATATTGTTTCAATTCTTTTATCGGAAATTGAACAGCGCGAAGGGATTGAATCGCTATAAAATGATCAAATTGCTCAAATGTATAATAACGATACCCATTTTCATGGACACCAGCCGGCTTAAATAAATCAATTTTATCGTAATAAAACAGTGTATCTTTTTTGACATCAAATAGCTTGGCAAATTCACCAGTCAAAAACGTTTTTTGCACATCATTGATCATAATCCAGGCTCCTTTCTTGACTATGGAGTTACTCCATCCTTTATGATAACATGCAGAACACCACTACGCTTGGAAAGGATCAAAACATGAACAAAATAAAACAACATGAAGTGACATTAGAGCTTGCAAAAAAAGAGGATTTCCCTTCGATGAAAAAAGAGCTGCAGAAAGCTTTTACAGCTGGCGTGATCGACGCATTTGGCGATGCGCAGGATGGACCGGTTCCTCCAGATGAAGTGATTGATGAATCTTTTCATTCGAATGAACACATTGTTTATCATATTATGCTAAATGGTGAAAAGGCAGGCGGTGTTGTCATTAAAATCAACCAAGAGACACATCACAACTCGGTTGACCTGCTATACATCTCCTCCTCCTCACATGGCCGCGGGATTGGTCAGGCAGCATGGAAAGCCATTGAAGCGCAATATCCAGAAACGATTGTGTGGGAGGTTGTAACCCCATATTTTGAAAAACGCAACATTCATTTCTATGTCAATAAGTGCGGTTTTCAAATTGTTGAATTTTATCATATGAAACATCCAGATCCGAACTCACCACATGAGGATGAGCGAGAAAGTGAGCATACAGCACCTGAGGATTTTGAATTTTTTAAGTTTGAGAAAGTAATGAAGAAAACCAGCTCTAGCCAATAAATATCTGCATCAAAAAACACTACCCCATGAAAAAAGGTAGTGTTTTTTTGAATCTCATCTAGCTTCTAATCTGGCCATCACCAGACAGAAGCAGCTTCGTTGTTGTGAGTGCTGGAAGTCCCATTGGACCCCTTGCATGCAGTTTTTGAGTGGAGATGCCAATTTCAGCACCATATCCAAGTGCACCGCCGTCTGTAAAGCGAGTGGATGCGTTATGATAAACCGCCGCCGCATCAACTTCGTTTAAAAACGTGAGTGCTTGTTTCTCATCTTCTGTTACGATGGCTTCTGAATGTTTTGTACCGTACTCTTCAATATGGCTGATAGCTTCCTCTATTGAATCAACGACTTTTACGGCAAGATCAAGACTTAAATACTCATCTGTCCAGTCCACTTCCTCAGCAGGAATGGCGTTTGAAAAATAAGACCGTGCTGCCTCGTCGCCATGTACGGTGACGTGGTGCTCCTGAAAGGCTTCATTCAACAATGCCGCATTTTCTTTCAGCCAATCGCGATGAACGATCAGCGTCTCAAGTGCATTACATACGGCTGGACGATTCGTCTTTGCATTGATCACAATCTCAATGGCTTTTTTCACATTCGCTGTTTGATCAATAAAGACATGGCAGTTCCCTGTTCCTGTTTCAAGGACGGGAATGGTGGATTGTTCAACCACTGTTTTGATTAAAGAAGCTCCTCCTCGCGGAATTAAGACATCAATCCATTCTTTCAGATGAAACATCGCTTGAACCGATGAACGGTCTGTTTGTTCAATCAATTGCACCGCATCACGCGGGATCTTTGTTTGATCTAATGCTTCATGAATGACACGGACAATGGCTTTGTTGGAAGAAATAGCGGAGGAACCGCCTTTTAAAATCACTGCGTTGCCTGCCTTGAGGGCAAGCCCTGCTGCATCAACAGTGACGTTCGGTCTCGCTTCATAGATCATCCCGATCACGCCGAGCGGTACTCTTCGACTTTTCACGTGCAAGCCGTTTTCAAGAGTCCATTCATCCAATATTTCTCCAACAGGATCTGTTAATCTCGTCACAAGCCGCAAGCTTTCCGCAAACTCATGAATTCGTTCTTCATTTAACATTAAACGATCTAAGAGTGCCTCTGTGAATCCTTTTTCTTTCCCGGTATCTATATCCTTTTGATTCTCCTGTAAAATGAATGTGCGATTTTGTTCTAACGCTTCTGCTAGTTTCAGCAGTGCCTCATTTTTATCCTCTGTATGAAGTAAACCTAGTTTTTTTGAAACGTACTTTGCTTTTTTCGCTTTTTCTTTGACCGATGTGACAACTTCAGCTGTCAGTGTCATGGAATTCCTCCCTTTTGGTTAGCAAACTGGTATTGATAAATCTAAATGACAAACAAACGCTTCAAGATCGACAACATGCACGACTTCATCCTGTAAAAAGTCACGCTTTTGGATGAGTTCATCTGACGCATAATTCACAATGCCCAGTCCGATTTCTCTTTCATCTTGATCCAAAATACGGACGACATCCCCTTTTTGAAACGAGCCCTGTACATTGACAATGCCATCGGAATCGAGGCTTTTCTCACGGTGCATAAGGAGTTCCTGTGTTTTCTTCTGAATGATGATCTCACCTTTTGGCCCAGAATGAAAAGCAATCCACTGCTTCTTGTAATTCAGCGGAGCTAAATTTTCATCAGCGGTAAAATAAGTGCCGTCCTCTGTTCCATTAATGGCTTTATCTAAAATGTGAGGCGTATCCGCTTTTCCTAAAAAACCGTTAATGCCAGCTGCCATTGAAATTTTAAAGGCATCAAGCTTTGATTTCATTCCGCCTGTGCCGACACTGCTGCCTGCATCTCCAGCCGCTGCTTCGATGTCTTCTGTGATGTCTGTGACTTCCAGAATTCTCTTCGCATTTGGGTTTGTGTGCGGGTTATCTTCATACAAGCCATCAATATCAGATAAAATGGCAAGGAAATCTGCATCAATCAGTCCAGCTACTTTTGCAGACAATGTATCGTTATCTCCGAACTTCAGCCGATTGATTGTCACTGTGTCATTTTCGTTAATAATTGGAATGATGCCTCGATCTAATAACACATTCATCGTGTTCCTCACATTTTGATAGCGCGTTTCATCTGAAAAATCACTTCGTGTGATTAAAAGCTGTGAGGCAATATAACCATGTGATAAAAATAAAGTAGAATATGATTCCATTAAAAGCCCTTGCCCAATTGAGGCAGATGCCTGCTTTTCCGGCAGTGTTTTGGGTCTATCGATAAATCCTAGTTTTCGGTAGCCAGCTGCAACCGCACCAGATGAAACCAAAATGACTTCGTGTCCTTCATCTTTAAGTTTCACAATTTGATTGACGAGGTTTTCTAGTTTTTTTAAACTAATCTCCCCTTGAAAGCTAGTAAGAGAGCTGCTTCCAATTTTTACAACGATTCGTTTTCTCTCTTTATCTGCGTACACCTTATCACTCCTGTACCTAAGCTCTATTTATATAGATACTTTTTGTTTTTGCTGATTGCTGATCTCTTTTGATCGATTGGCAGCATGTTTGACGGCTTGCTTGATCGCTTCTCCTCCGCCAAAATCATCTAACGCATTCAGTCCTGCAGCAGTTGTTCCATTCGGTGACGTAATTTTTTCTCTTAGGACAGAAGGATCTTCCTCTGTTTCTTGCAACATTTTTGCAGCACCTAGAAGTGTCTGCGCGCCAATTTGGCGAGACAATTCCTTAGATAAACCTGCTTCTTCTCCTGCTTCTTCAATTCTCTCCATTAAGAAATAAAAATAGGCTGGGCCGCTTCCAGCAATTCCAGTGAAAATATCCATTTGTTCTTCCTGAATGGTATACACTTCTCCCATTTCAGATAAAAGGGTCTGACTCATGCTGATTTGGTCATTTGTGACATAACGTCCAGCAGATAAAGCAGTCGCTGAAGCCCCAATCGTACTTGACGTATTTGGCATCACTCTCATCACAGGCTGCCCTTCATGCAGCATATCTTCAATATATGTTGCTTTCACGCCTGCAAGGACAGACAGGATCAGCTGATCTTTCTGAATATGCGGTTTTAATGATTCTAATGCCGCTTCAGCATCCTTTGGTTTCATGGCCAGGATCAACATATCCATTTCTTCAAAAGGAAATGAATCCATTGTGGCTGTTTGTATTCCATATCGGTTCGTTAGTTCATTCAATCGAAGTTGATTTTGTCTGTTTGTTGCGTAAATTTGGCCTAGCGGCATTTGTCCTGATTGCACAATCCCTGCAATCATTCCTTCCGCCATAGAACCTGCTCCAATGAAAGCAACTTTCTTTTGATCAATGATATTGATCCTCTCCCTTGTTCGCTTTTTGTTCGTGTTTTTCGCACGTTAGTAATCGTAACATGATGAGAAATCGTGTCAAGAAAGAGGCAGCGCTTTTCAAAAGTCCCGAATGCGCGTTAAACCGCTTGCTGTCTGTATGCTGACTGCGCTTTTGCAAAACCTCAATTTAGATCTAAAGAACTACACGGATTTGCATCATAGTACCCTTTCATTCGACTGAATTCATCATTTTATTTTTGGTTTCGGTGACTTCAATTCTATTTTTTAGAAAGCGCTCTCATTTTTAAGACTTTCTATTTTCCTATACGATGAATGTGCTTGAATCTTTCGATTAGACTATTGACATATATTAGAAAACATGTCCGTTGAAATGATATTTTACGGGTGATACCGTGAAAGGGAACCATGTGAAAAAGGAGCGATCATAATGAAAGTGAAAGAAAACTATGTCAATGTCATTCCAATGAAAGAAATCCGTTCGACCGATGACCTTCTTTTCCCATTCCCTATTTACAATGAGCTTCGTGCACAGAGTGATATTAGATATGATGAGACAAGAAAGTGCTGGGACCTCTTTCGATATGCGGATATCCAGTCTGTTCTAAAACAGCCAAAAGTGTTCTCATCACAGCGAGGAAGAAGCACGTCGAAAACGAGCATTTTAACAATGGATCCCCCAAAGCATACAAAAATGAGAGCGCTTGTGAATAAAGCATTTACGCCAAAAGCGATCAAGCAATTAGAAGGTAAGATTAAAGATTTGACACTTGACCTGCTACATCAAGTCAAGGATCAACGTACGTTTGATATCGTGCAAGATCTAGCAGCTCCACTGCCTGTCATGATCATTGCTGAGCTTCTCGGCGCAGAGGTAAAGGATAGAGAGCTCATTAAAAAACATTCTGATGCCCTAGTAGCTGGTGCAAAGGATGAATCAAAAGAAGCCATTCAAGCAGTAGTCGATATGCAAAAACGCGCCGAAGAAGAGCTTTCTGCTTATTTTGCTCACTTAATCCAAAAACGAAAGGAATCGCCTGCTAATGACTTGATCTCACTTCTCATTCAAGCAGAAATTGATGGTGAGCGTTTAACGGAGAATGAACTGCTTGGCTTTTGTATTCTATTACTTGTTGCCGGGAATGAAACGACGACGAATTTGATTACAAACGCAGTGCGACTGCTTACAGAGCAGCCGCATATCACCGAATTAGTGCGGCAGGACCCCTCTCTAATTCCTCAATTGACAGAGGAAACGTTACGTTATTACCCGCCTGTTCAAGCCATTGGGCGCATTGCGGCTGAGGATGTTGAGATTGCAGGCTCAAAGGTTGAAAAAGGCGACTATCTCATTAGCTGGGTCGCTTCAGCAAATCGTGATGAACAGAAATTTGAAGATCCAGATACGTTCCGTCTTGACCGGAAATCAAATCCTCATATGAGCTTTGGTTTTGGCATTCATTTTTGTCTCGGTGCACCGCTTGCCCGCCTTGAAAGCAACATCGCCCTTGAGGTTTTACTCCAGACATTTCAAGACATCTCCTGCGTTGCAGAGCAGCTAAAACCTATTCAAAGCACATTTGTTTTTGGTGTAAAAGAATTTCCTGTACAAGTCACCCGTTTTTAAAAGTCCCTTTTTAAGGGGCTTTTTTTCATTTTCTTCAATTCATCATCTCTTTCTTACCTTCTATCTCCGAACATGCTAAAATAAAGTCCATACAAAGTGATAACGGATTACGGAAAGGGAGCTAAAATCATGACCGATTATACAGCAATGAAAGACGGAATATTCAAATCAGTTTGTTCGTTAGATTGCCCGGATCAGTGCGGCCTTTTAATACATAAAGAAAATGGAAAGATCGTAAAAGTGCAAGGAGATCCAGATCACCCCGTCACACAAGGCAACATATGCAACAAGGTGCGGAATGTCACAGCCCGTTTATATGATGAAAAACGGCTGACCACTCCTTTGAAACGAGTTGGACGCAAAGGCGATGGTCAATTTGCACCGATTACGTGGGAAGAAGCCATTGAAACCATTCGGCAAAAATGGACAAAGCTGATTGAAGACAAAGGTCCAGAAAGTATATTGCCTTACAGCTTCTATGGAAACATGGGCAATTTGAATGCTGAAGGCATGGACAGACGCTTTTTCTATCGTCTTGGTTCAAGTCAGTTAGATCGGACCATCTGTCAGTCAGCAGGAACGACTGGCTATAAATATACAATGGGTGCAAGTATCGGGACAGACCCGGAAGAGACCACTCATACGAAGCTATTTATCTTTTGGGGCATCAATGCTGTATCGACTAATATGCACCAAATCACCCTCGCGCAGAAAGCCAGAAAACAAGGTGCAAAGATTGTCGTGATTGATGTTCACAAGAACCAAACTGGCCGGATGGCAGATTGGTTCATTCCGCTTCGCCCTGGTACTGACAGTGCCCTTGCCCTTGGCATCATGCATGTCCTTTTTAAAGAAGGACTGACAAATGAATCCTTTTTAGACACTTATACAACCGGTCATAAGGAGCTGCGAGAGCATGTGAAGCAGTATGATCCAGAAACTGTTGAGGGCATCACGGGGGTTTCTAAAGAGGACATCGTGACACTTGCGAGAATGTACGCAGAGACATCGCCGTCACTCATTCGCATTGGCAACGGTTTGCAGCACCATGATAATGGCGGAATGAGTATTCGAACCATTTCCTGCCTCCCTGCCCTGACTGGTCAATGGCTGCACAAGGGCGGCGGTGCGATGAAATCAAACTCTTCTTTTCTCAGCTATAATGAAACAGCTCTTCAGCGGCCGGATCTATTAAAGGGGCGCACACCAAGATCATTTAATATGAATCAGCTAGGCAGTGTGCTGACGAATGCATCTCCTTCTATTGATTCACTCTTTGTCTACTCGTGCAATCCAGCGGTTGTGACACCTGAAGCGAATAAAGTAAGAGAAGGTTTGCTGAGAGAGGACTTATTTACGGTGGTTCATGACCTATTTCTCACAGAGACAGCTACGTATGCGGACATTGTCCTGCCAGCGACATCCGCCTTTGAAAATGAGGACTTCTATACGTCGTACTGGCATCATTATATTCAAATTCAAGAACCTGTGATTGAACGCTATGGCGAAAGCAAATCAAATACGGAAGTGTTCCGCCTGTTAGCCCATGCGATGGGCTTTGAAGAGGCAGCCTTCCGCGAGACAGATGCAGAACTCATGAAACAAGCCCTTCATCATCCGGAAAATCCGCATTATGAGGACATTTCATACGAGGCATTAAAAGAAAAGAAATGGATCAAAGCAAAACGGGGATCTTTCCAAGACTTAAAGCTCTCTACGCCGAGCGGGAAAATTGAGCTTTATTCTGAACAAATGAAAAAAGACGGCTATCCAGCGTTACCAACCTACGTTCCACTCTATCAGGAAAGCGATTATCCGCTTACCTTTATTCCGGGACCGAATCATAATTTTCTTAACTCGACCTTCTCACTTCATGAAAAGCATCAAAAGCTTGAGAAGTTCCCTAAGCTTCATATGAATGAACAAGATGCAAAGGCAAGACAGATTGAAGATGGTGATATGGTGCGTGTACGGAATGATCGAGGAGAATGCGAGCTTGTCGTGTCAGTTGGTCACAATGTATTATCTGGTGTTGTGGTCAGTCAAGGGTTATGGGCAGATCAAAAAGGCAAAAAGCACCTAGTCAATGGGTTAACACCTGATCGCCTGGCAGATATGGGCGGCGGCGCGACGTTCTTTTCTGGCAGAGTGGAAGTTGAATAATGATCATAGACAGAAGAAAAGCCAGCAAAAACTGCTGGCTTTTTTTCATTTGATTTTATCGAATAATCAGCTGGTTGGTAAACACATTTGCACTTCCATTGCTTCGGTAGCCTTCTACAGTTAGAGCTGTTTCATACATTTTCCCCATTGGCATACCTAGGCTTTCCCATTTTCTAAAGTGCTGACTGACGGAAACTGTTCCACTCGTACGTTTTGTTTGACGTACACTCCAATATTGTTTAAAGGTTGCGTCTCCAATAATAGAAGGCTGATTAACACGTAGCGTTTCATAAATGTCATATGTGCCTCCATCGGCATAAAAAGATCCTTTATACGTTCCTGTTGGGCGATATGTGCCCCATGACTCAATAATGTAGTATTCAGCTAATGGAGATTGTGTCCAGCCATAGACACATAAGTAGGAATTCCCGCCTGGGTTAAAGGCTGCGTTGTAATTGATGGAGATGTTGCCAAGCTGATGATGAGTTTTAGTGGAATCAAACTTCTTTCCTTTTCGAAACAAAGCATTTCCGATATTGTTCCATTGCGCGCTAAAGGACCCGCCGTTATTGAGTGTCATTGCGGTATTTCCGTAATCCTTCCATAATTCAAAATCGTACCCGCTGTGATTCCCTATTCTATTCTCATAAAGCGTTTCCGCATGAGCTGGCACAGCCGTCAGTGTCAGCACAAATCCAATACACATCACAAACAACAGCCTCAATCTTTTCAAATTCATTTTCCATTCCTCTCCTTTTTTCATTAAAATTGTTCTGCCTTTTCTAAGATGAAACGAGCTCATCACCTCCTTTCATGTAACCCTTCTAGACAGAACGGTACGGTTCTAACCCGGCATGGATGTCTCTTGTTTGTGTATAGATCTTTTGATACAGATGGAATAGATCAGCATATATACTTGCATGTTGCTGCTCTGGCTCATAGACTGCGGCTTGATGAATAAATTGATCTGCACATGCCTCAAGTGATGGATACCACTTACAACCAACGGCGGCAAGCATAGCTGCACCTAGAGCAGGCCCCTGTTCATTGTCTAGCTGGATGACCTCAGCCTGAAAAATATCTGCTTGCATTTGAAGCCATGTCCGGCTTCTCGCACCGCCTCCAATGGAAACAATAGAATCTATATGTTTCCCTGCTTGCCGGAATAAGGCGATGGATTCATTTAATGAGAAAGTAATTCCTTCTAACACAGCCCTGACGACATGTGCCCTTTCATGCCGGCTGTCTAAGCCAATCAAGCTTCCACGAATGGTAGAATCCGCATGAGGTGTTCTTTCCCCTACTAAATATGGCGTGAAGAGCAATCCGTTTGCGCCTGGGGCGACATTAGCTGCACCCTCTAACAGCGATTGGAACGACTCCTCGGGAGCCAGTAAATGTTTTACCCAGTTAAGGCTATATCCTGCTGAAAGGGTCACACCCATTGTGTAGAAAGCGTCTTTTTTTGCATGATGAAACAAATGCAAATTTCCTTGAAGCTCTCTTTCATGATCCTCTTCGTAAGAGAGAATGACGCCAGATGTGCCAATGCTGCATAACGTGCGGCCAGAGGATAAAATACCAGCACCAACGGCTCCGCAAGCATTGTCTGCGCCGCCAGCAAAGACTTTTGTCCCTTCTTCTATTCCCGCTTCACGAGCAATATGCGGCAATAGTGTACCGACCTCGGACTCTGATGAAACAAGCGGCGGACAAATATGAGAAGGTATATCAAATGCCTGACAAATCTCTTCACTCCAAGTTTGCTCACCAATATCTAACAGCAATGTGCCCGCCGAATCAGAATAATCAATATGGACATTCCCTGTTAAACGAAATCTAACATAATCCTTTGGGAGTAAAAACAAGTCGATTTGTTGAGCAATTTCTGGTTCATGTTCCTTTACCCATAATAATTTTGGCAGTGTGAACCCTTCTAACGCCTGATTTTTCGTGATCTTTTGCAGCTGTTCCCCCAGCTTCTTTGTGATGCGTGTACATTGCGCTGTCGTTCGTGTATCATTCCATAAAATTGCGGGGCGGAGTACCTGACGAGATTCATTTAATAGAACCAAACCATGCATTTGTCCAGAAAAGCTGATGCCGTCTACTTTCTTTGTATGGACAGGCTGTCTTGTCATCAATTCTTTCATCGCAGCCACCGTCTGCTCAACCCAATCCTCTGGATGCTGCTCACAATATCCAGGCTTATCTTGTATGAGGCGGTAAGGCTTAAAAGCCTCGCAGCACACCTTTCCGCTCTCATCTACTAATATCGCTTTGACCCCGCTCGTTCCAAGATCAATTCCCATTACATACTTCATGTTTTCACTCCTTCAACGCAGGTCCGCTCCTTCAATCAATCTTCTAACAAGTATTGATTGAGCCGTGCTTTCAAATGTTCCTCTCTTCCCGATTCGTTTCTAATTAATGGGTGCTTTAGCGCATACTCTTCTAATGTATGAAAGTTTGCCTTCCCTTCTGAAATGTCACGTCCAATTCCTTCAGAAAAACTGCGATACCGATGCTTTATCACATCTTCAAACACACGATCTTCTATGAGTCGATAAGCGACTCGCAGTCCTTTTGCGAACGCATCCATACCCGCAATATGGGCATATAAAATATCTTCAAGTTCAAAGGAAGCTCTTCTGACTTTTGCATCAAAATTGAGACCGCCAGTTCCTAGCCCACCATTTTGCAGAATTTCATACATGGCAAGAGTTGTCGCATATAAATCGGTTGGGAATTCATCTGTGTCCCAGCCGAGCAGCGTATTTCCTTGGTTCGCATCCACAGAACCGAGCAATCCATGTATTCTTGCGACGCGTAACTCATGCTCAAACGTATGACCGGCGAGTGTCGCATGATTGGCCTCGATATTCAATTTAAAATGTGAATCTAATCCATATTGTTTTAAAAAGGCGATTGATGTCGCTGCATCTGTATCATATTGATGAGTAGTTGGCTCCTTCGGCTTAGGTTCAATTAAAAATTGGCCAGTGTATCCAATTTCTTTTGCATAATCAACAGCCATATGCAAAAATGACGCCATATGATCAAGCTCTCTTTTCATATCTGTATTCAGTAAAGTGTCGTACCCTTCTCGTCCTCCCCAGAAAACGTAATTTTCTGCGCCGAGTTCTTTGGCTGTTTCGATTCCTTTTTTTACTTGTGCGGCTGCGTAGGCAAAGACATCTGCATGACAAGATGTCGCTGCGCCGTGTACAAACCTAGGGTGCTTGAACATGTTGGCCGTGTTCCACAGCAGCTTTATTCCGCTATCTCGCATGTATTCTTTCATTCTTTCTAAAATGATGTCCAATTGTTGATTGGTCTCTTGGAGCGTATCTCCCTCTGGTGCAATGTCACGGTCATGGAATGCAAAATACGGAACATCCAATAGGTCAAACAGTTGAAAAGCCACTTCCAATCTGGCTTTCGCTAAATCCATCCCACTATAGGAGTCCCAGGCTCTTTGCATCGTGCCAGTTCCAAACATGTCTGTTCCATCAGCGGTCAATGTATGCCAATAAGCAACTGAAAAACGCAGATGATCTTTCATCGTTTTGCCGCCTATCATTTCGTTTGGATTATAGTATTTAAAAGCGAGAGGGTTTTTTGATTGTTTTCCTTCATATTGAATCTTTCCAATTCCTTCTAAGCTGTGTAACGTTTTGATCTTTGAGTTGACCATTTTTATTCCTCCTATGAATATACTTCGTAAGTTGATTCAACAAACAAATATTCAATCTGTCATCATTTCACTTTGAATTTTCCATATTTTTTAGTTTTTTAGAAATATTTTCGTTATAATAAAGTTAAAATCATCCTTCATACAAAATACATGCGAAGAAAAGTAGCTTTTTTCTTAACTTAATCTAAAGACGAAACAAATGGAGTGGATAATGTGGATATCGCTGATCAGAACTTTGTGAAAAAAATAAACCAAAAGCTTTTATTAAAAGAAATTCTCCAGCATGCGCCAATTTCCAGAGCAAAATTATCTGAACGCACTGGGTTAAATAAATCGACTGTTTCCTCTCAAGTAAGCACATTAATGAAGGAGCATCTCGTCTATGAAATCGGTCAAGGTGAATCTAGCGGCGGGAGAAGACCGGTTTTGCTGATGTTTAATAAACGTGCTGGCTGCTCTATTGGGATTGATGTCGGCGTTGATTATGTGAATGGCATTTTAACCGACCTTGAAGGGTCTATTCTTCATGAGGAGCAAATGAAACTCCCCTCCAGCTCTCCTGATGTGACCATACGCATATTAACTGAATTAATACAGAAGTTGATGGCAAAAATCCCATCTTCACCATACGGGCTTATAGGTATTGGCCTATGTATACATGGGCTAGTGAATGCAGACGAACAAATCGTGTTTACGCCTCATTCCAAATGGAAAAATGTTGACTTGAAAACAACACTCCAAGACGCATTCCAAGTACCCATCTTCATTGAAAATGAAGCAAATGCCGGTGCATATGGTGAAAAAATCTTTGGTGCCGCTAAGCATTATGACCATTTAATCTATGCCAGCATCGGCACTGGCATTGGGATTGGGATCATTATCAATCATCATTTATACAGAGGCACATATGGCTTTTCTGGTGAAATGGGGCATATGACCATCGACTTTAACGGACCAACATGCAGCTGCGGAAACCGTGGATGCTGGGAACTGTATGCATCTGAGAAAGCCTTGTTTCAGTCCCTTCAAACAAACGATCAGCCCATCTCCCATCAAGACGTGGAACAACTTGCGATGTTAAATGATATGAAAACCCTGAACGCCCTGCGCAACTTTGGTTTTTATCTTGGGGTCGGTCTCACAAACGTCCTACATACCTTTAACCCGCAAGCGATTATTTTGCGAAACAAGGTCATTGAAACGCAGCCAACAGTTCTACGTGTGATCCAAGAGGAGGTATCCTCAAGAATGGATACGCAATTCAGCTCACAAGTAGAGCTGCTTCCTTCGTCATTAGGGCACAATGCACCGGTACTAGGGATGACATCTCTCGTCATAGAAGCGTTCCTTCAAGATGCCACCCTCTCCACATGACATGTTCATAGATAAAAAGAGACAGCTCTTCATGCGTTGTCTTTTTTTATTCCGTTTCCTCATAGCGGAAATAGTTGAAATCGGCAGGAAGACGCTCGCCGCTTGTATCCTGGCACTGCATCCCGACAAATGCCCCTGTAAAAAATCCCCCTCCTCGAATGTAGTCATCGGATAAATGACTTGATTCAAATAACACATCAATTTCCTTCCATTCTCTTTGATCAAAAGAATAGGAATACCTATATGTCTCTTTCTGAACGGTCACTTTTAAATACACATATTTGATCTCTTCGGGAACGACAATTTTTTGTGTCAATGGTTGAGAAAAAGAAAGGTTTTGACAAACAGATAGTTCAAGAATGCGGCCAAGCTCTTCATCATGTGTCACCTGAAGCGCTGTCCAATTTTCCGTATTATAATAATTCACAAGACCAGCAGCTTGCTGAAAATGTTTCGGGAAGAATGAAACAGCTGTTTCTGCTTCAAAATAAAAGCTTTGCCAGCGCCTTGCAACGAAAGCTTGGGTAAACTTAGATGTCAGCGATTCCTGACCGTATAACCTTAAATGCTGAGGTTTCTCTGTTAAAGAACCAATCTGATCAGTAAAAGGGATTCTTAATGTTTGGAAGTGTCTATTTAACGTTGATTCTTTAAATTCATCGACTGTATGATGTGTGGGAGCAAACACCTTTTCGTTTATCGCCGGTGCATCAACCTCCAGTGCCCCCTCTTTTCCCCCTACAACATACGGCCAGTCATCCTTCCATTCGAGCTTTTGAATCGCTGTTTCTCTTCCTAAAGGACACCAACCTCTCTGTTGAAACACTGATTCCTTGCTCGATTGAATAGGGCGGCCAGTAAGATGTGCTAAGTACCATTCATTTGTATGCGTTTGAACGATGGAAGCATGCCCGCATTTTTGCAGCGGATGTTCAGGTGTGTGAAAAGCACTTAAAATTGGGTTATCTGGATGAACTTCATAAGGCCCTTCAATCTGCGGGGAACGGGCGATCGTTGCCGCATGCTCGTACCGGGTACCTCCTTCTGCCGTTAATAAATAGTAGTAATCCCCAATGTGATAGAGATGCGGCGCTTCTGTCAGTTTAATCGGTGTGCCTTTAAAAATAACCTTGCGCTGACCGATAAGTTTCTTTTCCGTTACGCTATATTCTTGCAGGGCAATCCCCGCAAAGGAATGATGCTTTTCCCGGTGGTCCCACAGCATATTTAAGACATATTTCTTCCCGCTTTTATCATGGAATAAAGAGGGATCAAAGCCAGAGCTATTAAGCCGAACCGGTTCGCTCCAATCGCCGTCAACCTCACTTGCCGTGACCAAATAATTATGACCGTCTTTAAATGGGCCATCCACTACTTTGATATCAGAATAAATAAGCCAGAACTGTCCATCTGCATAGCTTAGGCATGGTGCCCAGACTCCGCCAGAATCAGGATTTCCCTTCATGTCCAGCTGTGATGTTTTTTGCAAAGGACGCGCAGCAAGCTGCCAATGGACGAGATCCTTCGAATGATAAATTTGCACCCCTGGAAACCATTCAAATGTAGAGACCGCCATGTAATAATCTTCTCCTACACGGCAAATGCTTGGGTCCGGGTTAAACCCTTTGAGCACTGGATTGATAATTTTCATGCAACTTCCTCCTCTTTCACGACCTACATTTTAAAATCATCCATATGATCGATATACACCTGATCCCTATTCTCAAGCTCCCTCACGACTTTTTTATGCTTTTCTTCATCTAGGTTATAGAAATTAATATCAATCATCGCTAAAATCAGTAAGCATATAGGAATCACCGTTACCGTCATTAAAATGCCAAGTAATGCTTCTGGTGTTTGTACTTGATTCGCGACATAGCCAAATCGATCGAGTACAAGCCCAGGCACAATCCCGCCTAATGCCATCCCAAATTTAAAGAAGAATCCAATGACGGCGTAGATGAGTCCGCCCATCCTTTTCCCTGTTTTATATTCACCATATTCAACTGTCTCAGGAATGAGCGCCCACATATAAGCACCGGCTGTAATACTTCCCGCAGCAGCGACGAGTCTGAAAATAAGTATTAAAGTGATTTGACTTGGCGGTATCACAATTAAAGCGAGAAGACCTACGATATTCAGCAATAAAGAATAATTCAGCAGCTTTTTCTTTCCTAACAGCTTGTGCAGTTTCGGAATAAACGGCAGCACCATTAAAGCTGGCAGACTGCCAATGAGTCCGTACCATTTCACTAAATCTTCTCTGCCAAGGTTATACGTCACATAATAGATCCCAACAGAGTTACTGATTGAGTTCACACCAAAGATAATAATAAAGAAAATGCTTAATACAACAAGCGGGCGATTCACACGCAACTGAACAAAGATATCGCTGAACTTAATTTTTTCTTCTGGTTTTTGAAGCGTGACACGCTCATTCGTACTTTTAAAACAGAAAATCAGTAATGCACCACCAAGCATGCCGAGAAAAGCCATCGTCATCTGCCAGCCAAGTGCGGTATTTCCTGTCGTATCACTTAAAAAGGTCGCAAGAAAAGGAACAAAAAAAGCCACAACTAGACCACCGAGATTAGCAAAAAGCATACGAACGGACGTAATACTGACAACCTCTTGGTTATTTCTTGTCATAGCGGAAGTTAAGGCTCCATAAGGAACATTGATGAATGTGTATGTAAGCGATAAACCAACATACGTGATGTAGGCATAAACGAGTTTACCCATTTCAGAAAAATCAGGTGTTGTAAAACAAAGAATGGCAAGTACCACAAAAGGAAACGCACCGAATAACAAATAAGGTCTAAACCTGCCAAAACGGCTGTTTGTTCGATCGACCAATGCACCAATAAACGGATCTGCAAGTGCATCAATGGCACGAACGACTAAAAACATCGTCCCTGCTGCTGCCGCTGATAAACCATACACATCTGTATAGAAAAATAATAGATACGTAGAGACAGTTGCATAAATCAAATTACAGGCGAAATCCCCTGAAGCATATCCCACTTTTTCAGACATACGAATTTTCTTTAAATTCTCACTAGCCATGAGCTTTCTCCCTTCTTCAGTTAGCCTCTTCTAACGAACAGATGATGGAGGGCAGCAGCAATCAATGCAGAAAATATAAAGCGCTTTCAAATGGTTTCAAAAATGAAGCTGAACATCCCATCCTTTCAGCTTCGCCCACATACGTAGCAAATCAGTTGATTGACGGAATCATCTCCTTCAATATCGGAATCAATGCTTGAAATTCATCTTAGTTTATCGACTAAACAAACTAAGATGAATTCATTTTATATAATCTGATCTGACTTTTCAATATTTTTTGAAAAAATAATCCAAATAATCGGTTTCTTGTCATGATTCTTCTAAAATAACGTTGAAATCTATAAAAAATGAATGAATGGTTGCATTCAAGCTCATCCCATGCTATATTAATCAAGCGATGAGCTGAATTGTGTAAGTCGGGTAACATGTCTCTTTGAGACACACACGAATGTGGCGTGTGGTTATTCCGCCTCAATACGCAAAAGACATCTTCTCAGGAAGATGTCTTTTTTCTTACCCTATTTTTGTTCCATTCTCAACCGGTTCATCTGTCGCTAGTAAAACCACGTCTTCTTTTGACGGCATGCCTCCTAGGACAAGCACTTCTGATTTGAACCCTGCAATTCTTCTTGGCGGGAAATTAACGACTGCTATGATTTGTTTCCCAAGAAGATTCTCCGCTGTATAACGCTTTGTCAGCTGAGCACTAGATTGCTTTAGACCAATTTCTTCACCAAAATCAATCTTGAGTTTCAACGCAGGCACTCTTGCTTCTGCAAAAAATTCTGCCTCGATGATCGTCCCAGCACGAATATCTAACGCTAAAAATTGTTCAATATCTGCCATTTGACTCTCTCCTCTTCATGAAAGATGATTGATTTTCCCATTGTAGCACATTCATTTCGCCAAAAAGGAGATTCAAAAAGCCTATTCAGCGCCAATATCCCCTTTCAGTTTACATAATAAATTTATAGTCTTGTATTAAATGTTTGCATCCTAAAAATGAATTCGGTAGAATGGCAAATAATCCTACTGCTTCCTCTCGAATAATTTTGGGAGGGTTCACACTTGTTTACATTAGCAGATATGTGGACGTTTTGCTGGTCGTTTTTCGTCATTCTTCCTATTGTTGCCATCCTGCATCAGCTTGGCCATATTGTGGTCGCATGGATGTTTGGAGCTAAGGTATCTTTTGCGCTTGGCAGAGGCAAAAAAGTATTGAAAGTAGGCGTCGTTGAAATTAGACGAATCTATTTTCTAGATGCATTTTGCCACTATGAAGAAATGAGAAAAAACAACCGACTGTCGCACATTCTAGTCTACTTAGGCGGATCATTATGCAATCTTCTCAGTGTTCTCATACTGAATACAATGATCGCCAATGATTTCCTGCCTGGACACCAATTTTTCTATCAATTTGCTTACTTCTCAGTCTACTATGTATTTTTTGCACTGCTGCCAGTTCAGTATGCAGATCATCATCCGAGTGATGGGCAAGCGATTGTGAACATCATTCGTCATGGTGAACCATGTGACATCATTGACTAACTTGATGATTTTCGCTGTCAATATGATAACGAATCGTTAAAAAAGGAATACTGAATAGCTTCATTTGATGTAGCGCTGTCAGACGTTTATCCGTCTCCGCTTTCATATGAAAGCTTTCTTCCATTGGCAGTGTCATGGTGATAAAAGGCGTATGCAAGTACAATCCTTCGTCACCGGTACTGCCTTTTGGACATGTGCTTTTTAATAGAAAATCCTCTTTCTCATTAAAAGGCTTTAAAATGGCGGTCAGCTGAGAATATGGCAGCGGCAGCGCAATATTCATATAACCCGTAGCTACATCTTGATGCTGAGCATAAAGCGCAAAAAAGACTTGCTCCCCTTTTTCGTTGTGGCGTATCCACGCCCGTACGTGTTCTCTTTCTTCCTTCGGATGTTGAAATCTAGTCAGACGTCCCTTCATTTCATATGGAATACGAGATGACCCCAAATGAAGCTGACCTATTCTCTTAAACACTGGCTGAAGTAAGCATACAAAAGGTCTCATCCACCAATGAAAATGGACGGCTGCTTTTAATGTAAAAGCCATAGGGTTTTCATAAAATCTGCGAATCACTGGTGACACCTTATTAGCTGAAAACGTCGTTCCATTTAAATCATCAAGTGAATCAACTAACCCCAATTTCTCAGTGTCATGCACGCTTTCCTCTTGAAAAGAAATCATATGAAACCGGCCATGCACTTGCGAAATCGGAAAGTTCTTCTGCTTCAATTGATCCTTCGGCCGTTCAATTAGCCATCCAATTAAACCCGGCAATATCACAAAAAAGGCATTGATACTGCCGTGAAACCAAATCATTTGATCAATGCTGATGTAAGTCACACGCATCAGCATACCAGTGGAGTAAAGGAGAGATAACACGATTGTTCCCATTAAAACAAAGCTAGAAAACACAACCAGCCGTTTTGCCAAAGTTGACCGAAACCTTGTTTTCACACAAAGGATGCCATACATGTAGAGAGAAATCACATAAAGAATGACGCTGAATGTATCAAATAAACGGGAAAAGCTAATCCCAACAGCAATCATCACAGGCGACAGCAAAATCACCCAGCCAGCCGCTTTGTACAACGTGGTCTCTTTTGTTAACTGCCTTCCTAAAAATCCATAAAAAAGCGGAATAAAAAAAGCCGAGTAATGAAAATGAATAGCGGTCAAAAGAACAATGAGCGGCGAAAATGTCATCACCTGTATATCTGCTGTATACAGCCAAAACCACAGCCCGCCTAAAGCAATATACATGCATGCGCCATCAATCATCAGCTCATGAAGCGGAAAGATGCCTCTTTTCAGCAATCGAGCAAAGCCAAATAACGCCAATAGGAATGTATATAAAGCCCAGCCAGATGCAAACCACACGGAATGATAGATAAAAGCAGCAGTTGCACAAAGAGCCGCTAGTGGAAAGGCTTTCATTAAAAAGCCAATCAGCACACCCGGCTTTTGACTCTTCCCTTCTTTCTCAAAAAAATGTAGGCCAGCAGGAAGAAAAAACAGAATCGCCATGAGAACAAAAAATTCTGCTATCGGACCAGTGATCAAACGCGTGGCAATAAAATAAGCCATGAAGATCAGACTGAAGGTCAAATGCCATTTATTCATCATGAGACACCCTTTCGGTAAAACGGCCTTTATATGTAAAAAGAGTTCCAAATAAACGATTTTTCACATGTACATCAATGGTATACTCACCAGCTTGCTCATCGTAACCTTCCGTTACATCTGACACACCATATAGCCATGAAGGCAGCGGCCATTCCCTGCCGAACATGAAGAACTTCTGCCGGCCGGATTGAATATGCAAAAACCCATCCTTTGTTCCTGTAAAATGAAGCTCTGACACAAGAAGTCTAGGCTTTCCAAAATAGTCTAGTACTGTATGACTCTTCTGATCAATGATCATATCTGCATCAAAGTGCCGCTCCTTCTTAGGGAAATAAAACGTTCGAAACCAGTGCATCCCTTTCTCCCTGTTATGTGTCAGAAAGGGCTCATTGACAATTCGGAAAGGAATGTTTTTACCTCTCTCGGGGAAAAAACAGCGAAACAATGGACCGATTCTAAAGAAAAATCGAATGAGTCTCGACCCGCCGCCAATTTCCTCCATGATGCCTTCAGCAACAAACGCGCGGTTATACCTCTCTTTTAGTTTTGGATGCAGCTTATCGTAATCCTTTACTTGATGACGATGAACGACCATGTCTAGCTCCCCTTTTTCTTTTGATGGAAAATACGTCAACACAATCTTTTAAATTAATCATACCTGCAATCGACAAGATGAAAAATGCACTTATCACAAGTGGCTCATGAAGCGTCGTTTGCGGGGATAGGATCCCTATACAAAGCATGATCAGCAGAAAGATGCTTTGCAGCATGAAGAGATATTTCTTAGACAGCTTAGGGATCAGCCATGATACACCTAAAAGCCCATAAAACAATCGAAAACCCGTGCTATGATCAAAAGCGGAATGTGAAAAAGGGATGACCGCTTGGCATAGCCAGACGATGGCAAATAGCAAACAAATTCCGTAATGAGCAAGGGTTCTCTCTAGTAACAGCCGAGGATGCATTCCCTTTTCAAGCCACACCTTTAATGCGCCAAAACTAAAAGCTGTCATACACCCGATCATCGGACGAAAAAGAATTCGGTCTGCCCATGCCCATCCTTTTCCTTCTTTCGTTTCATAATCAAATTGAGTTTGAAATAAAATGTGATCGCTTGTTTTCATATACTTCCAGTAACCGCCGCCTTCTTTGATGAAAGACAAAGGATGCGACGATTTGAATTTGAGCGAGGATGCCCGCTCATTCCGTTCATCCATTATTCTTGTTCGATACGCCCCTGTCCCTGTAACACTTAAACCAAATCCAAGATGCTTTTCATACAAAAAGGATTGGGGCTGTTCATTTTGAGGTTCATTAAACGAAATGGTTGAAAAACGCAAATCCCATTGTTCATGAAGCTTTGGATTTTGCGTATATTCCCATACTTTCTCTATCGGTGCATGAATGGTTGTTTCCACATAAACAGGCTTTCTTTTCATCTGCCTCTACTCCTCTATGTGAATTATTTCACATAATAAGCATACCATGTTTCACAAAACTGTCAAATCTTTATTCTTTTTTGGCAAAAAATTAGCTCAAGGTGGCCACCATTTTAAGATATCGATGCACGACCAAAAAAAGACCTGTCAATAAGACAGATCTCCTTTTTGCAACACACCTGAGATATAAAGCCTGACCGCATAGCTCACACTCTCTTCAAGCTGTTCTTTTCGTTGAAAGCCCTTTTTATTTGAAATATCACCGAAGCCGTGCAATAAGCTTCTTAGCCCTCTGACCACATGTGTCATCTCTTCTTCTTTGACACCAAAGCGGGACATGATGGATTGGACAAATTCAGCAAGGCGCTCTGCCTCGCTTCTTACTTTTTTCTCACTCATATGTGAAAAGGCCGCTTCGTAAAGCCCTGGATGTTCCCGGACAAATTCAACATACTTCCTGGAAAAGGCTAAAACAGCTTCTTCTTTATCCAGCCCCTCTGTTACGTGTATGCCCTCTTCACATAGCATGGACAGGCCTTTTACTGCAAGTGCCGCCTGAATCTCATGAAGACCAGATACGTGATTATAAAGGGATGGTGGTCTGATGTTCAGCTTTCTAGACAATGTAGCAATTGTCAATGCGGAAAAACCCTCTTCATCAACAAATGCAGCTGCTGTATCCATGATTTTTTCTTGCGTGATACCCATTCTTGGAGACACTTTACTGCTCCCCTTTCTTCAGCTGCTGCTGCCTTTTACGAACGGCCGCCTGAAGCTTTTCATGAGGCTCTATGATGAGATCGCCATGTCCTGCAGCAAGACAGGATAAATGAAGTGCCAGTAATTTTTCGGCGCTTTTGAGCGCAGTTTCTGCATCCCATGTAGCAAAAGCTGGGAATGGGAAAGTCCAGCGAAATTCACCCGTAACTGATAAGCCGCCTTTTGTCACAAGAGCATCCCCAGCAATCACAATTCCTGATGCTTCATCGTATAAGGAAATGCTGCCAGGTGTGTGCCCTGGTGTCGCTATGACTTTCAGTGGCCCAATCTCATCTCCTTCTTCGACAAGCACATCCGGTTTGGTGTGAATATTTTTTGAAAAACTGCCTTTGATTTTTTTATGGGGTTCGCCAGGTAGGAGGGACAAATCACCCTCTAACAGGCGTGCATCGCGTTTTGATAAATAGACGACAGCCTCTGGAAATACCTTTTTCACTTCATCTAATGCACCGATATGATCCATATGACTATGGGTGAGAATGATTTTGTGAATAGGTTTGTTCTTTTGACGAGCAAATTCGATGATCGAGTTTGCTGCCATTTTTAACGCAGCATCAATTAAGATAAGTCCATTCTCTTCCTCTAATACATAACAATTTACTGGGAATAATCGCGGCATCAATGTGAGCTGGTGCAGACGGTCAAAAGTTGTCAATCTCATCTAGTGTCCCCCTAAAACTAATGTTGTTAGTTTTATATTAACTAATACTATTAGTTTCAGCAAGCATTTTTTTATCAATCGCAATATAAATATCGATTTGCGCTTCTTTTGGATCTATAGATCGCTCGTCATACCATTCAAAATCGCCTGTATATGTGCGGAAATGACGCTCATCCCACGTCCAAATTTGCTGCCATGTTTCAAACACCACCTCTTCAATCGGACCCTTTTTCGTTCGAAACCTTGCGTAGGTGGACGCAGGAATCTCTTTAGCGTGTTCTAGCTGTGGGTCCGCGAATTGCCCAGCTGTGAATAAATAAGAGCCATGTTCATCTTTTTCATAATCGGAATAGAGCCCTATGACGGGCGCCTGTCCCCCATGAATCTGCTGTGCGAAAAATTGCTGCCAGAGCGGTGCGATTTTACGTTCTTTTGTCTGCTCCATTTCGTTTGTTGTTCGAACAGATAACCCTTTCATCCATTGTTTCTCTAATATCACGATCTCGTACATACATTCTCATCTCCTTTTTTCCATCATACAAAAAGAAACCTGACAACAGTATGTCAAGTTTCTATTCGTTTGAGAAATTGCTTTAACTGGAGATCAAACGCTTCTTTGATCGGCTTCGGCGAAAGAATGTCGACATCTGGACCCAAATAGAATAGGAAACTATTTAACCAATCATCTTCAGGTACAGTGATGGTGGCAAGATAGGTTCCATCTGAACAGACAACCCATTCGTTTTCATCCACCCACTCCTTCACTTTACCTACTGATGCTTCCGTTAACCTAAGTGTTACAGCGCTGACCGAAGGCCGTTCGTGCCAAGAGTCATTCCAAGGCTTCTCTTCGTTTTTGATTCTTTTCGGTTGGAAATCGCCTGAAATAGTGATGAGGTCTGTCATTCTGGTCAGCTTAAACAGGCGAAAAGCTTTTTTCACACAACAAAACGCATACAAATACCAATGCCTTCCTTTTAAGACAAGCGTGTAAGGCTCGACTTTGCGTGTAAGTGTTTCGCCTTTCGCATTACGATACGTGAACTGAATATATTGATGCGCTGAGGCTGCTGTATGGATGAGTTGGAGCTTCTGCTCTGCCTGGCCGTCTTTTCCCCAGGAGCTTAAATCAATGAAAACATGATGCTGTTTTTCGCTTTCATCTGTATGCGTGGGAATAAGAGATTTGATTTTTTTCAGTGCATGCTCACTTTCTTTAAAGGAATACGCACTCGTCATGCTTTCTAGAGCAGTTAAAATGACCTCGATGTCATCATCGGTAAATAATTTTTTCTCTAAACGATAGTCATCAACAAGAGAAATGCCGCCTCCTGCTCCTTGGGTAGTCACAACAGGGATTCCGGCTTGATTGATGGTATCAATATCACGATAAATGGTCCTCACGCTCACTTCGTGAAGTGCCGCAAGATCTTTCGCTTGTACTTGCTTCTTGCTAATGAGCAGCATCACGATCGATAAAATGCGATCAATTTTCATGACTTTTCCTCTTTTTCGTAAATATAGGTTTTGTTTTGATAAAAAAAGAAAGAATGGTAAAGATAAGAAACAGCCAGCATTCGTTTACATCCCTGCATGTGCAGGAGGAGGTTGCATCATGACACATAACGTGTGGCAGTTGTTCATGATTGGAAGCATTATGTTGATCTGTATCATGATTCGAATGAATCGAATGAGACGCTATCAGCTTATTCGCCCGATCAGTCTTTTGATGAGAATGTATGTCTTTGGTCTCTCTGCCCTTATTCTCCTATTAGAAGGATGGCAAAATCACAGTATCTTTATCTATGCCGCTATTGGCATGCTCTTTGGGAGCAGTCTCGCCATTCATGCCTATCAGACGATTCGCAAGAAAGAAGAAAATGGCAGGGTGTATGTAAAAACGAGTAAATGGATTGAAAGCTTCATTTTATGTTTGTTTTTATCCAGGCTTAGTTTTAAATTGGTTGAGCTGACAAACCATTCAATGACCAAGATTAGTGTCTTTGAACTTTATCAGCATATCGTGAGCGATGATGCGATGACCATGCTCAGCTTTTTTCTTTTAGCTGCTTACTATGTCGTTTTTTCTTATCAAATGATGAAAGCGGGTAAACGATCGACACATGTGCATCATGCGTAAAAACCTTCCTATAAGCGTAGGAAGGTTTTTTATCAATCATGCTGTGCATGGTGAATCATCTGTTCAAGCACTTCCATCACATGCTGATCTTCAGGGCTGTAAAAAATCGATGTCCCTGCTCGTCTTGATTTTACGAGACGGAGGTTTTTTAAAAAGCGCAGCTGATGAGAAACGGTTGATTGCATGAGATTCAGTGTTTCCGCTATATCATTTACCGAGTGTTCACCTTGAGACAGCAGGTGCAAAATTCGAATACGCGTCGGATCAGATAAAGCTTTAAAGGTTTGGGAGACAAGAAATAGACTTTCTTCATCCAGCTCCATCCGTTCCTGTTCTTGATTTGTATTCAGTTCTTCCTTCATTTTGCTTCACCTTTCTTGTCCGTCAAATCGCGACTTATTCTATGTATCATCATATACCAAAACGTGCGGCATGCAAAGCCAATACAATTTAAGAAAAAGATTTACTCAAATAGCATTGACACTTGGTAGCATTCTTTTTAAAATGAGCATTATTTATTCATTTTTTTAGAGGAGCTGATAGGCAAATTGACTGAAGAGCCAAGACTAAAACGCAGCCTGACTGTCTTTCCACTCGTTGTGATCGGGCTTGCTTATATGGATCCACTTGTCGTATTTGATTCATACGGCATTGTTGCTCAGCTGACGAAAGGGCACGTCGCTGCAGCTTATATATTTACGTTACTTGCATTACTATTGACAGCGCTTAGCTATGGGAATATGGTGAAGGCTTTTCCAAAAGCAGGATCTGCTTATACATATGCGCAAAAAAGTATTCATCCTCATGTTGGTTTTCTTGTAGGCTGGACACTTTTACTGGATTATTTATTTTTGCCTATGGTCAATTTTGCGATCGGAAGTGCTTATTTAACCGCAGCCTTTCCTGATGTACCTCATTACATTTGGATCATAATACTTGCTATCGCCATAACGACTGTCAATGTAATCGGTATTCGGCTTACAGCCAACATCACGGCACTATTAGTGACCTTCCAAGTCATTGTCGCTGTCACTTTTGTTGGGTTTATTATTTATGGGCTCACGCAGCATGCAGGTACGGGAGAATTACTGTCAGCCCGGCCTTTTTATTCTGCGAGCTTAGATCCAGCGCTTATTTTCTCAGGAGCGACCATTTTATGTTTTTCATTTCTAGGATTTGATGCGATTTCGACCATGTCTGAGGAAACCATTAAGCCAAAAAAGACGATCCCTCTTGCGATCTTTTTAACAGTTGCAATTGGAGGTGTCCTGTTTACCTTGACGTCTTATTTTTTGCAGCAGGTGTTTCCACATTTTCAGCAGTTCAAGCATCCCGATGCTGCCTCACTTGAAATTGCGCAATTTGTAGGTGGAGCATTTCTCCATTCGTTCTTTTTAGCTGGCACAATGGTTGCTGTCATCTCTTCCTCCTTATCGTCACATGCAAGTGCAGCAAGATTGTTATATGCGATGGGAAGAGATGAGTCGTTACCGAAGCGTTTCTTCGGATATATTCATCCGAGGTTAAAAACCCCTATATTTAATATTTTATTAATTGGTGCTTTCTCCTTAACAGCAGTCGTTGGCGAACTTGAAGTCATTTATTCCTTTATTAGCTTCGGCGCGTTGATTGGATTCACTTTTGTGAACTTGTCCGTTTTTGCGTACTATTTCCTCAAACAAAAACAAAGAGGTGTCCTGAACACATTAAGATACGGATTGATTCCTCTGTGCGGGACGGCCTTTTGTATTTGGCTGTTAACAAGCATCAGTGCAAACGCATTAATCATTGGAATGATTTGGCTGATCATTGGTTTTGTTTATTTCTGCTACAGACTAAAAACAAGAGCTGAATTTACATTTGGATATGATTGATTACAAGGATTTCGCTTGGTATCCTGTGCAGGATATGGCATAATAAAAAGGCTGTACTTCCCTTTTAAAAGCGGGGCAAAACAGGGGTGAACTGACCTTGAAAAAGAAAAAAACAGGATGTTTTGCCATTTCAGGCTGTTTCACGATTTTTTTGTTTGTTTTCGTATTAGCTGCCATTGTCATTTCCTTTAATCAAAAGGAATTAAAAAAGCTGCCGATTGATACGGAATCAATTGTTTTGTCGAGATTGGATGATTTCAAGCCGCTTGTAGAAACAGAGTTAAGAGATCAAGATTTAGATCAATATACCGCGTTAATCCTCGGTATGATGTATCAAGAATCAAAAGGCAGAGGCGGAGACCCAATGCAATCCTCTGAATCTCTAGGTTTGAAACGAAATGAAATCAATGACCCTCAGAAAAGCATTAAACAAGGAGTCCATCATTTTTCAGCCATGTACAAGCATGGGAAGAAAAAAGGCGTTGATTTGGAAACCATTATTCAAAGCTATAACATGGGAATCGGCTATATTGATTTTGTTGCAAAAAACGGGGGAAAACATTCCGAGAAACTGGCAAAGCAATACTCCAAAAAGCAAGTGAAACGAAACCCCGAAGCTTACACGTGTGGAGGTAATAAAGATAACTTCCGCTATCCGTATTGCTACGGAGATTTCACTTATGCTGAAAAAGTAAAAGAAAAAACGAAAACAGTTGAAGAAAAGATGAAATTGGCTTCATCATCCACACCATCATCGTAAAAAAAGCACTTCCATTTAGGAAGTGCTTTCAGCGTGTAGACAAACCCTCGCATTCGTTGTCAGTCCTGCGTGCTGGTGCTCACGAATGTCAAATTCGCTCCGCGCCAGTACTCGTCCTTCCTAGACTTCAAAGGTTTTCTATCACGCTGAAAAGAAGACAAAGGGCTAAAACATTTTAGCCCTTTGTCAACAATCTGAGCACTTCCATTTAGGAAGTGCTTATCATTTTATCTCTGTTCTTTCCCGATTTCCGGCAGGATCGTTTTCGCCAAATGCTGATCCATTTCCTCATATTCATCATATTGAATTGTTTCATACAGCTCTTGCCGCGTTTGCATGTCCTTCAGCATTCCTTGCTGCGTCCCCTTCTCCATGATTTCTGTAAATAAACGCTCATACGCTTTTGCAGCAACTCTGAATGATGACACAGGATATATGACCATCTGAAACCCAAACATTGAAAATTCGTCTGCATGATAATAAGGTGTCTTTCCAAACTCCGTCATGTTTGCAAGAAGCGGACCTTTAATGCTGCTTGACGCGTGCGTGAAGTCTTCAGCTGTAATAAGCGCCTCGGGAAAAATAGCATCAGCACCTGCTTCGACATAAAGATTCGCCCTTCGGATGACATCGTCCATCCCATTTACGGACTTTGCATCGGTTCTTGCAATCACCAAAAGCGTGGGTGCAGCTTGTTTAATGGCTTTGATCTTTGCGATCATCTCTTCTACTGGAACAAGTGACTTCCCGTTTAAATGTCCGCATTTTTTCGGCATTTGCTGATCTTCAATTTGAACAGCCGCCACCTTACTCTCAACCATTTCCTTTGCTGCTCTTGCAGCATTTAATACACCGCCATAGCCTGTATCCATATCGACCAAAAGCGGCAGCTGAGAAGCTCGAATGATTTCCTTCGCTTTTTCGGCCATTTCCGTTGAATGGATCATGCCGAGATCAGGAAGCCCTTTGCTGGCACAAAAAGCGGCGCCGGATAAATAGAGCCCTTGAAAGCCCATTTTTTTCGCATAGAGCGCAGACATTCCGTCGTGAACGCCTGGGATTTGAAATAGAGCTGATTTGTGCATTTGTTCTTTAAAGGCTGCGGCTAAATCAGCCTGACTTGATTCTTCATTCACGATCCACACAGTAGCTCCCCCTTATACGACAAATAAGTCCATAAATGCTGGTACCGTCGTTGTTTTTAATTGATTTGGATTTTGGCAGAGTGACACAATTTGCTCTACTTGTTTTTGTGGAAATCTCGTCTTCAAATGATAGATCCATTTCTTTTCAAGCAGCGGAATGCCTTCCTGCCTTCTTCTGCGATGACCAAGTGGATATTCAATTTCAATTCGATCTGTCATCGTTCCGTCTTTAAAGAAGATTTGCACACAGTTTGCAATCGATCTCTTTTTCGGATCTAAATAATCCTCTGTATAACGTGTATCTTCTTTGACCACCATTTGGTCCCGGAGACGATCAATCGCTGGATTTTGAGCCGTTTCTTCTTCATAATGGTCAGCTGTGAGCTCACCATAGATCAATCCAATCGCTGTAATATATTGCAAGCAATGATCGCGGTCGGCCGGGTTATAAAGCGGCCCCTTCTTATCAATAATCCGAATCGCTGATTCATGTGTTGTAATCTCTACTCGGTCAATGTCGTCTAATCGATCTTTAACAGCGTCATGCAGCATCACAGCTGCCTCAGCAGCCGTCTGTGCATGGAACTCAGCAGGATAAGCAATTTTGAAAAGGACATTTTCAATAACGTATGATCCTAGCGGCTGAGCGAGTGTGAGTGCTTTTCCTTTCATGAGAACATCTTCAAAGCCCCACTTTTCTGCGCTAAGCGGCGTTTCATAGCCCATTTCCCCTTTTAGTGTCATCATTGCGAGTCTCACTCCACGGCTTGTTGCATCTCCTGCCGCCCATGATTTCCTTGATCCTGTGTTTGGGGCATGGCGATATGTTCTAAGCGGGGAATTATCAACAAACGCTTGTGATAAAACATGCTGGACTTCTTCCTTCGTTCCTCCAAGCATCGCACACACAACTGCACTTGTTGCCACTTTGACAAATAATACATGATCCAAGCCATTTCGATTCAGACAATTTTCTAAAGCCAGCACACCTTGAATTTCATGTGCCTTGACGATCGCATGCAGTACGTCATTCATCGAAAGCGGCTCTTCACCATTTGCAAGCCGCGTTCTGCTGATGTAATCACTCACAGCTAATATCCCGCCTAAGTTATCTGACGGATGCCCCCACTCCTGCGCTAGCCATGTGTCATTATAATCTAACCAGCGAATCATACAGCCTATATCAAAAGCCGCTTGGACAGGATCGAGTACAAACGAGGTACCTGGAACTCTTGCTCCGTTAGGCACAACGGTTCCAGGTACAATGGGTCCAAGATGCTTCGTACATTCAGGAAAATTGAGCGCCAGCATTCCGCAGCCGAGTGTGTCTATGAGCACATACCTTGCCGTTTCAATGGCTTCTTTGCTCGTAATTTCTCCGTCTACTGCATAGGCTGCGATTTCTTCTAATAGCTGATCTGTTTGATTGGCCACTGCTGTTTTATTCATGTTCATTCCCCCATTTGTCCATCATCATTTGAAACTTTTAATCCTCTTGGCCCTAAATACCGGACTCTCGGTCTAAAAATACGATTATGCAAATGCTGTTCTATGACATGTGCGGCTAACCCGCTAGCTCTTGCAGCAAAGAAAATGGGTGTATAAAGTGAAATCGGAATCCCGAGCACATAATAAATAGGTGCTGCATAATAATCAAGGTTTGGATAGAGGTTTTTCTTCTCTTTCATGTATGCTTCACCTGCTACACACATGTCATAAAGCGTTGTATCTCCCTTTGATTCCGTAAGCGTTTTCAATGAACGTTTCAAAAGAGCGGCCCGCGGGTCCATTTTTCTCATGTATACCCTGTGGCCAAAGCCCATCATTTTTTCTTTTGCTGCTAATTTGCGCTCAATCAGCGCAAGGAAACCTTCTGTTGTTTGTCCTTCAAGAAGCATGTGCATAACAGCTTCATTCGCTCCTCCGTGCAAGTCACCTTTTAAAGAAGAGATCGCTCCCGTAAAAGCACCATACATATCGGCATGTGTGGATGCGATGACTCTAGCGGCAAACGTTGAATTAGGCAGTTCATGTTCACTATATAATGTGAGTGTTTGGTCAAAAGCGGTGATTTCGTCCTGTGTTGGAGTGCGTCCTGTTAGCATGGCTAAAAAGGTTTCGGTGTAGGATTTGGTCTGATCTGGAGAAATAGCGGCGTCTTTTGTGAGTATATGGTAGCTTCCAGCAACAATGGCCGGCAGCTGACCTAGTAATCGAACGGCACGCCTTTGCTGGCACGCTTCTGATCGATCATGTAATGCCTCATCATACCCACTAAGAGCAGAAATGCATGTTCTCATGGCATCCATAGGATGAGTGGTTTTTGGCAGCGTTGTTAAAATCGTTTGAATGGTTGGATGTAAGCTAGTTTGTGAGGAAATATCCTGCTGAAATTGGTGATATTCCATAGCATCTGGTAATCTTCCATAAATAAGCAGATAAGCTGTTTCTAAATAGGTCTTTTTTTGTGCCAATTCGATGAGGTCATACCCGCGAATTACAATTTCTTCTTGCTGCACATCTAAATAGGAGATAGACGTTTCGCTTGCTACAATGTCTTCAAGCCCCGGTTTATACTGCAGTTGTTCAGTCATCATATAACCCCCGTTTCGTTCAATTGTTGTTCTCCAAACGAGCAAACGGCCAGAAATGATGTGATTCTATAGATGGGAAGATACCTTGCAAGTCGGATACCCAATTTCCATTTTATCCAAAGCACTTCATCTTGTAAATAAAAGAACGTATGTCCATTAGGACATACGTTAGCTGTAGTATGGAGAAATCATCATATAGACAATGACACCAGTGAGACTGACATAGAGCCAAAGCGGCATTGTCCAGCGGGCAATTTTACGGTGACGCTCGACTTGCATCTGTGCGCCTCTAAATAACGTAATCAGAGCAAGCGGTACAATGACAGCTGATAAGACAAT
This sequence comes from Bacillus pumilus, assembly GCF_003431975.1. Taxonomy (GTDB): domain Bacteria; phylum Bacillota; class Bacilli; order Bacillales; family Bacillaceae; genus Bacillus; species Bacillus pumilus_N. The sequence goes on from NZ_CP027116.1 coordinate 1,935,229, forward strand.
ATGTGTGATTAAAATAAAGAAGTAAATCGGACGGATGATCCCTTCTCCACCGAAATGAGTATCGGCTGCCATTGAATGATACGTCACATACGAAATTAAAAAGACAAGTGTCGTTGAAAATGCAGCAAAGATAAATCGTCTATGCGCTTTAATGTTCTTTTGTTTAATCATAATGAGTGCTGAAAGTAAAAAGATAAACGTAAAGCTGTTCATAACGGCATTGAGTAACGGCAGAAATGTAATATCCAGATGGCTAAATTTATCTGATTTTGGCATTAAAAATAGTAATGCGATTAATCCGTTTATGGCGATTGTTAATATGATCACAATGCCGGTGAAATTTTTCGGTTTTTGATTCTGTTCGTTCATGTTTGAAAACCTCTCTTTATTAGTTCCGACTAAGAGTATGTTATTTAACTTTCTCTATAAAGTCAATGAATTCGCTGTCTTCGTCGAATTTTAGACAAACTTAAGGGTTTCAGGCGTTCTAATGGCTTGAAAGATCCATCCACTTCCTTTAAAATTGGAATTTATGTGATTTTTATCATTTCTGATATGAAAGGAGTAATGGGCTTGTCAATCTTACAGGAAACAGACAAAGATGTGAAGACGTTAGAGCAAGAATTGCAGCAATTGCAGTTCCAAATGTATCGAATGCAAGAAAATATGAAAGATATTTCGAAAAAAGCAAAGATCATTGGCATCGATCAAGCGAAAGAAGATGAGTGGATGATCGTCTCCGCCATTGAAAGTGCAGATACATGTAAAATTATGTTGAGTGATTGTGAAAAAGCTTTTCGTGGACAATCTGATTTTTCCTTAATTGCGGAATATCCTGAAGAAGGAAAGATTCACATTGCCGATATTAAAGGACCGCCAGATAATGGGTACGGCTCCATCTGTATGAAGCACTTAAAAGAAATTGCAAGAGAGCAGAACATTCCTGTGATTACTGGGGACCTCGTCAAAAGGGACTGGAATCATGTGGATCGCTTGATTCATTTTTATGAAAAGCATCAATTTGATGTCCAAATCAATTGGAAAGAACAAATTGGAGAAATTTATTGGGTAGACAGCTAACGACAAAAACGGGCGTGTATCATAAGATATACGCTTATTTTTGTCGAAAATGCAAATTTTTCAGAAAAATATGTGTATTTTTGACCAAAAAAAGGGTACAATAAAAGCATCAGGCCGCCACCTGATGCTTTCTTCCAAAAAACAATTGTTTACTAGTTAAGAACTTTTACTTTGACTGATTTTACACCCCAATTTTTTGCTTGGGATTTGCTTGGTACATGTACATCAATTTTGTTACCTTTAATTGCGCCGCCAGTATCTGCTGCGATGGCTTCACCGTAGCCTTCAACATAAACCTTACTACCTAATGGAATGACGTTAGGATCTACTGCAATAACTTTTGCTTGTGGGTTTTTGTTTAAGTTTACCCCTGTTGCAGTGATACCTGAGATGCCACCATCATTTGCTGTATAAGCCGTAGCCGTAACAGTCATTTCTTTTTGTACACTTTGACTAGCAGAAGAAGATTCTGCTTTAGCTGTTTCCTTTTTAGGAGCAGCTTTTTTCGTTGTTTGCTCTTTATGGACAGGTTCCTGTTTTTGAACAGGTTCTGAGCTTACCGGAGCTGAAGCTTGACCAGCAACACTTAGTGTTGAACCAATCATAATTATATCTGAGTTTAAGTTATTCCAAGACTTAATATCGCTAATTGACACATTGAATTTTTGAGCGATTTTCCAGAGGCTGTCCCCCTTCTGGACTTTATACTGCTCCTGAGTTTTCTCTTTTGAAGAGATTGTCAATTTATCACCTACATAGATCATATCAGTAGATAAATTGTTCCAACCCTTTAGGTCCTTTAGAGACACATCATTTTTTTGAGAGATTCCCCAAAGTGTATCACCCTTCTTCACAGTGATTTCCTTCGCAGAAGCTTGCTGTGCTCCAAATGCTGTTGTTGAGATTGCTGCAACAGCAACCAAGGACATAATAGTCTTCTTCATAAAGTAAATCCTCCCTTGTTAGCTTTTTATGGCGGCTAACGAGTGCTATCGTAACATATGTAAATGTCATTTCAATAACAAAACGATATGTTTTAGATTACAGTTCCTTTACATGAAACATCTCTCTCCATTGGTAAATCAAACCACAAAACGGCTTGATTCCCCGCCATATCAAGGTTCTTAAAGGGTCAAGAACTTCCTGATGAAAACGCGTCCAAGTGCAGCAAAAAAAAATTATTTTTTTCTTCAAACACTTTATTTTTTCTCTTTTTCTATAAATAAACGAATCTCTTCTAAAAAAACATCTCCATATTTTTCTCTTTTTTGAGCGCCAATCCCCTTAATTTGGAGTAATTCTTCTTCTGTTTTAGGCTCTACAGCTGACATTTCCTTCAACGTTTGATCAGAAAATACAACAAACGGCGGGACGCCTTGCTCTCTGGCTAGCTTCATTCTTAGCGATCTGAGCTGCTCAAATAATGCATCATTTTCTAGAATGGCTTCTGCTTTGATCGCCTGCTTTTTATATACAGTCTCTTGTCCAACTAACACTTTCTTCCCTTTATGGGTCACCTTAAGTGTTGGGTAAGCTCCTTCGGACATGTGCAAATACTCTTCTGTAATTAAAAATTCGATGAAGTCACTGATTTGCTGGGCCGATTGTTGTTTCATTAAAGCATATGTAGGAAGACGGTCGAAACCTAGCTCTAGCACTTTTTTGTTTTTAGAGCCTGCCAGTACTTGGGCGATCATCATTTTACCGAATCGCTCATTCATTCTCACAGTGCAAGATAACACCATCTGTGCTTCTCTTGTGACCTCCTCACGCTCTCTCTCATCAAGGCAGTTGCTGCATTTACCGCAAGGCGAACTAGCTGTTTGATCAAAATAGTCCATGACAAATTGCTGCAGACATTGCTCAGTGTGACAGTAGTCCACCATTTGCCTTAATTTAAGCAGTTCATGCTGATAGCGCACCTCATCTTCTGTTGACTGCTCAATGAGAAAACGCTGCACTCTTACGCCTTGAGGTGAAAACAGTAAAATGCATTCACTTTCAAGCCCATCTCTCCCTGCGCGGCCAGCTTCTTGATAGTAGCTTTCAATATCTCTTGGAATTTGATGATGGATCACAAAGCGGACATTCGATTTATTGATTCCCATGCCAAATGCCGATGTAGCGACCATAACCTGGATGTCATCATTTAAAAATAGGTTTTGCTGCTCTTCTCTCGTATGGTCATCCAATCCGCCATGATAAACGCCAGATTTAATCTTTTGCTTTTTTAGACGATTGTAAATATGATCTGCTTCTTTTCGTGTAGCTGTATAAATAATGCCAGATTCCAGTTTGTTTTTCTTCATATATTGTGTAATAAAACGGTCACTATTTTCCCCTTTGATCACTTGAAAAGACAAATTTTCTCTAGCAAACCCAGTAAAAATGGTTTCTTCTCCGCTCATGCCAAGCTGGTCACATATATCTTGGTGAACCTTTTTTGTGGCAGTAGCTGTTAATGCGACAATCACCGGCCTTTTTGACAGCTTGTTCAAGCATTCTTGAATATAGCGGTAACTTGGTCTAAAATCATGCCCCCACTCAGATATACAGTGCGCTTCATCAATCGCAATTAAAGGAATCATTAATCGATCAAGCAACTGAAAAAAACGGTCATTTTGCAAGCGTTCAGGTGTAATATATAGCAGCTCATATTCCCCATTTTCGCATTTTTTCAGCCTTTCATTCATTTCAGCTGCGGAAAGTGTGCTATTTAAAAAGGAGGAACGTATTCCCATTTCATTTAACGCATCGACCTGATCCTTCATTAAAGAAATCAGCGGAGATACCACGATCGTTGTTCCTTCCATCATCAGGGCAGGAATCTGATAACAAACTGACTTCCCTCCACCTGTCGGCATAATGCAGACGGTATCCTTTTGTTTGTTTACAATCGCTTCAATGGCTTGTCTCTGTCCCTGTCTAAAAGCATCAAAGCCATAGTATTGTTTCAGGAGTGCTTCTGCTTGTTCTAACATCCAATTCCCTCTCTGTCATTTGTTTTGTCTATTTTAACATACATTCTTGTCTCTAAAGACGATCTGTTCAATTTCGCATTTTCACAAAATAAAAAGCCATTTTCCGAAATGGAAAATGGCTTGAATCATCCTAGGAAAAGCTGCGGATGCCGTAATCTAAGTAAGAAAGTTTTAAACCACCACTCCTCAAAGTGGGTGTTTGCAGAAACGTTCCTGTCTTCCTCTCAAAGGAGGCGTGACATTCCGGCTTCAATATAAAACTCCCTATTACAGCTTAAAGGTTAAAACTTAATTAACATTACGCGCATCGCAGCCTTTAAACTATATTACACGAAAGTTTATTAAAATTCAAGAGATCTTTTTTATATAAAAGACTCGTGTTAAGCAAGAGATTTATCCTTGCACACACAAGAAAAAATTATTCTAAAAAAATGTAACTTCCACTTATTATCCTATTTTTCTTCGTCTATGTCAACATCCTGCTCTTCCTCTAATCGTTCATACGTATCTGAATGCATCTGATCCATTGTTTGTCTATTTGTTAAATCACGCATTTGATCAGAGAAATTACGGTCAAACTCGTTTGGGTCTTGAGTTGTTTCTTCCTTTTTCTTCTCATCGATTGAATAACGTGTATATGGTACTGCTTTTAAACGTTCATATGGAATGTCTTTCCCTGTTTTCTCACATATTCCATATGTTCCGTCCTCCATTCGTTTCAATGCTGCATCGATTTCATTTTCAAGCTGATCATCCACTTGATCCAGCGTTTGTTCGGTCATGCGGTCTAAATAGATACTCCCATGATCAGCGATATGATTTCCTACACCATTTGAAATCTCGCTGGATTCACTTAGCATAGATTCTTCTTTCTTTTTTGATCCTTTCACATCTTCTTTTAATTGAATTAATCTGTCATGTAAATCAGCTTTTTGTTCTTTCGTTAAGCCCACGGTCAATCACTCCTTTCTCATTACCTTCCCGCTGCAAGGGAAATGAAAACATCAAAAAAAGCTGCCGCCTCTTTGGCAGCAACTTAGCTTTTACATGGTACGAAGTGCTTCTTCTACTGGTTTATCGCCTTTAATCAAGTCAAAGGACTTATTTTTCACATTGGACTCTGTTAAGCTTTCCACTAGTACAGCGGCTACATCCTCTCTTGAAATCTCAATGTTTTGATCATCTGGAATATGCTCCGCAGCTTCAATTTTTCCTGTCTTTTCCTCATGCAGTAAGGCACCTGGACGGACAATGGTATAGGAAAGTCCAGATTGTTTTAAATGTGCATCAGCTTTTCTTTTCGCTTCGTAATAGATTTCCATACTTCCTTGCCCTTTTCCCTGATTCGGATCATCAGCATTATAGGAACTCAGCATAACAAAATGCTGAATGTTTTCTTTTTTCGCTGTATCGATAAGGCGTTTTGCACCTTCTTGATCGACCGCAATCGTCTTATCTGCACCTGTTTTTGAGCCGGAACCAGCTGCAAAGATGACAGCATCCGCTTGTTTCACAGCATCTGTCACATCCTTTTCGAGGTCACCGATGACAGGCTCTGCACCAAGCTCTTTTAGCGTATCTGCTTGTTTTTCATCTCGAATGAGAGCAAGCGGCTCATGTCCTTTTTCTTTCAAATAACGAATCACGTGTCTACCTGTATGTCCATTTGCTCCAGCAACTAATACTTTCATTGTTCATTCTCCTTTCTGTATCTGTTTCATCTTTATCCCTTTTTGCCATCATTCAAACACTTCCATAAAAAAAGCCCTTCCCATCAAATATGAGAAAGGGCTCAGCCAATGTGCGATCTATTAAAATAAGAACGATGATTGAGAAAAGTGCATATGATCTATGTAATCGCAAGGTTGATCAGCAAAGATGTTTTGTCAAAATGGCTTGCACATCACTCAAATCCGTCTCTTTCGAAAAATCGAGTTCAAATACTTTTGAGGTTGTGACAAGCAGCATACCTGTGTCCTGATCAAACACGCCAGCTTCTTGTATGGCAAAACTTTCAATTGATCGATACGGCAAGGAGACCCTGACTTTCTTCTTAGAAAATACGCGGTTATCGCCAAAGATCAGTCGTTTATTCGTGAAACAAATTTGGTCGTGACGCAGTCTGTAAACAGCCTCAATTCTTTCCCCTTCAATCAGTAAGGATTCGAATTTCTTATCATTTTGTTTACTGACAGAAAAAATACCCACGTAAACCCCCTCTTCCTGCATCAAATTCCTTTATGAAAAAACGCCCACACGCTCTGTGGGTACGTTTTATTCTCACTTATAGAATACGCTATAAATGGTCGTTATTCCATTACGAATAGATTAAATTTCATTTAACTTTTTCTTTTTGATCCGATGCTCTTTCCTCTACTTATTTAGACTGTTAAAGAAGGAAAAAAGTTTCAGTTCTTTTTGAGAAAAATGGCTACATCATACCAATAAAAAAACAGTGATTTTTTCAAATCACTGTCAGCGTGTAGACAAACCCTCGCATTCTTTGTCAGTCCTGCGCGCTGGTACTCACGAATTTTACATTCGCTCCGCGCCAGTGCTCGTCCTTCCTAGACTGCAAAGGTTTTCTATCACGCTGAAAAAAAGAAGACAAAGGACTAAAATGAACATCATTTTAGCCCTTTGTCAATAATCTGACAGTGATTTTTTCAAATCACTGTTTTAAATGACTATTCGTCTTTTGGTGTATCAATCGTTCCCTCAGCATATACATCGGAAATCTGCTCAAGCGTAATCGCCATTTCAGCATCTTCATTGTCATGCCAAGCATTTTGATTTTTCTGCTCGTCTGTTTGCTGCTTTTTCATCATCATCACCCTTTACTGTTTTTCTTAGTATGAGTGATGGTCCTCAAAATCATTCAGCAGAAATATCTTCGAAGTACTCCTTATAATACCCGCCTACTTTACCTGTATTATCAACGACAAACAGGAATTCTTCTGTTTCGTTTTTTACTTCATATGTGCTACCCACCGTTAGTGCCCGGTCGACCATATATTTTTTTGCATTCGTATGTACACATTTTACTTGTTTTAATGTTTGAGCCGTTTGCCAGTTTTGATGGATCATGATTTAAAAACTCCTTTTTTCATCTATACATTTATTGTAGCCAATTTTTCATGAAATGCAATGAGTGTTATGGATTGCTTTCATACATGTCGTGTAATATGATAATTGTATACGTTTACATATTTGTGCGTATACTAGTTTATTTTGCTTCATGTCCGCTTTTTCCACCTAGAACTCGCAGAACAACCCATATCTTTAAGGAGGTTTGTTTATTTATGAGCTCTACAACACTTCAAATTAGTTCAAAACTCGAATCTTTTCTCCAAGGGACGAAAAAACTCTACATTAATGGTCAGTTTGTCACAAGTCACGATAATAAAACCTTTTCAACTCCTAACCCAGCCACAGGTGAAACTCTTATTGATGTATATGAAGCAGGTGCAAAAGACATTGACGAGGCCGTAAAAGCAGCCAAAAAAGCCTTTCATGGCCCTTGGCGCTCAATGTCTGCCGCCGAACGTGCCCGGTTCATGTTCAAGCTTGCCGATTTAATGGAAGAAAACCAAGAAGAGCTGGCGCAGCTTGAAACATTAGATAACGGAAAGCCAATTAATGAAACAACAAATGCTGATGTTCCTCTCGCCATTGAGCATATGCGCTATTATGCAGGCTGGACGACCAAAATAAGCGGACAAACCATTCCTGTCAGTCAAGGATATTTTAATTATACCCGCCACGAGCCTGTTGGCGTTGTTGGTCAAATCATTCCTTGGAACTTCCCGCTTCTCATGGCCATGTGGAAAATGGGTGCTGCACTTGCAACAGGCTGCACCATCGTTTTAAAGCCAGCAGAACAAACACCTCTCTCTGCACTTTATTTAGCTGAATTAGTCGATAAAGCTGGTTTCCCAGAAGGTGTGATTAACATCGTTCCTGGATTTGGTGAAACAGCCGGTGACGCATTGACCGATCATCCTGATGTGAATAAGCTTGCCTTCACGGGATCAACAAGTGTCGGGAAACTCATCATGGAGAAAGCAGCCAAATCCATTAAAAGGGTCACACTAGAACTTGGCGGAAAATCACCAAATATTATATTGCCGGATGCCGATTTAAAGAAAGCCATCCCAGGAGCTTTAAATGGGGTCATGTTTAACCAAGGCCAGGTGTGCTGTGCAGGTTCTAGGGTCTTTGTTCACCGGAGCCAATATGACGAGGTTGTCGATCAAATGGCCAAATATGCGACATCCCTCAAACAAGGAGCCGGTCTTCATCAAGATACGCAAATCGGACCACTTGTAAGTAAAGAACAGCACGAACGCGTGTTAGGCTATATTGAAAAAGGTAAATCAGAAGGAGCAACAGCCGTTGTTGGTGGCGATTGCCCTTATGAAGCTGGTTATTTTGTCTCCCCTACTGTCTTTAAAGATGTAGAAGATGACATGACCATCGCAAAAGAAGAAATTTTCGGCCCTGTGTTATCTGCGATTCCTTATGATTCCATTGATGAAGTGGTCGAAAGGGCCAACCAATCTGATTATGGTTTAGCCGCAGGACTTTGGACAGAAAATGTAAAGCATGCTCATGACATTGCTGCACGTCTTGAAGCAGGAACTATTTGGGTCAACTGCTATAATGTCTTTGATGCCGCCTCCCCGTTTGGAGGATATAAGCAATCAGGTCTTGGTAGAGAAATGGGATCATATGCCCTTAACAACTATACAGAAGTCAAAAGTGTGTGGATTAATCTCCAAGACTAATGGCGACAAGAAAGCCAGCCGATGACATTGTCATCGGCTTTTTTGCGATTGCATGTGACAGGCAGGCTCCTGAATATAGTAATAAAGGAAAGGAGCATGGCCGTGTATGCAAGATTTTAAAAAGAAAGTAAATGAATTTATTGATGAATTGCACATGCAAATGCAACGCAGACAACGAGAAGATGGCGCTTTTGTTTTTTGCTTTGAAGGCCCCATGATGACAAATGCTTTTTTGATTATGCTGTTAAAAGCTGTCGGCGATTCGGACCAGGCACTCGTTCATCAATTAGCAGAAGCTATATGCGAAAAGCAAAATGAGGATGGTTCCTTTTCTTTGTATCATGATCAATCTGGGCATCTAACAGCGACTGTGCAAGGTTATTGTGGAATGCTTGTTTCAGGCAGGTTTCAACAAGATGAGCCGCATATGGAAAAAGCAGCACGATTTATTCGATCAAAAGGTGGATTAAAGGACGTTCATTTTATGACAAAGTGGATGCTCGCCGTCAACGGTATGCACCCTTGGCCCTATTTCTATGCACCACTTTCATTTTTACTCATCCCTACATACTTTCCGCTACACTTCTATCATCTTAGTGCCTATGCAAGAATTCATTTTGTGCCAATGATGATTGCACTTAACAAACGCTATACCTCTCATGAAAAGTTTCCAAGCTTAGCACATCTTGATGCAAACATGTCTAAAAATCCATTTGACTGGTTTATGGCAAGAGAAGAACGATCCACTCACCACTTTTTAACTTATATGCGATCGTATACAGCACTGGACAGCCGGCTGGACTTTTTCGGGTATGAAGCAGCGAAACGATATATGTTTGACCGCCTTGAAAAAGATGGCACGCTGTACAGCTATTTAAGTGCAAGTATTTTTATGGTCTATGCACTCATGAGTCTTGGATATGCACCAGGACATCATCTCATTTTAAAAGCAGTTAAAGGCATGAAAAAACTAGTCACTGACTGTGGAGGCAGGAAGTATGCTGAGAATTCGACATCTACCGTTTGGGATACAGCGCTTGTCAGTTATGCTTCTCAGCGAGCAGGTAGAAAACAAGAAGATCCGGTTATAGAAAAATCTTTTACGTACTTACTAAATCGGCAGCAAATGAAGAAAGCAGATTGGGCGATTCATAACCGTCATGCGGCTCCGGGAGGCTTTGGTTTTTCGCATATTAACACAAATAATCCTGACTGTGATGATACGCAAATTGTGTTAAAAGCCATTCCTCAATCATACGCACCCGTTCAGTGGATACGAGGGTTTGATTGGCTTCTTTCCATGCAAAACCGTGATGGCGGCTTCTCTGCTTTCGAAAAAAATCAAGATCACTTTTTGCTTCGTCATCTCCCGCTCGAATCTGCTGAGGATGCAGCCATTGATCCATCTACTCCCGATATTACAGGCCGTGTGCTTCATCTCATCGGTCTTGAAGACAGCAACATGTCACCACTCATGCAAAAACAAAAAGATCAATGTATCAAATGGCTCCTCGATCATCAAGAAAAAGACGGATCTTGGTTTGGCAGATGGGGCGTTTGCTATATTTATGGTACTTGGGCTGCGTTAACAGGACTAAAGGCTGCTGGCATCCCCTCATCGCATCCCGCTGTTCAAAAAGCGTGCCGATTTTTAAAAACCATTCAATTAAGTGATGGCAGCTTCGGAGAATCGTGTCAGAGTGCAGAGGTGAAAACGTACGTTCCGCTTCCTTTTGGGACAGTCGTACAAACGGCTTGGGCTACAGAGGCACTTTTGCAATATGTGAAGTCGGATGACAAATCGATTGTAAAAGCCATCTCATTTTTGATTCATCATCAGCACTCAAGTGAAGCCTTGCACTACCCAGTAGGCATTGGTCTTCCAAAGCAATTTTACATTACCTATCATAGCTACCCATTTGTTTTTCCAATGATGGCTTGTTCGACATTTTTAGAAGAGGTGAGGCGTCAAAATGACTAAGGAAGAATACCGAATGCAGCTTAAAGAATGGCTTAGCTCCATTCAAGGTGCAGCTCGAGATGACAAAATCCGCGAGAAATCAGAACTTTTACGGTTAAAAATGAATGATGAGCGTTCCAATGAACAAGAGTGGTACGAATTAGCTGAAAGTATCGCAGAGGACATGACACCACAACAAGAAATGCGAGATGTAGCAGCTGGAGAACATCAATTACCCCCTCTCCCGTACCGGTATGATGCACTAGAACCGTTTATTTCAAAAGAGATAATGTATTTGCATCACCAGAAGCATCATCAAACATATGTTGATGGTCTGAACCAAGCTGAGCTTGCATTAAAGAAAGCGCGAAGAACGAATGATTTTAAGATGATCAAGCATTGGGAACGCGAGCTTGCCTTCCATGGTGCGGGGCACTACCTCCATTGCATTTTTTGGTTTTCTATGAATCCTTCTGGAAAACGAAAGCCTACTGGTCAAATGCTTCGTCTCATTGAACAGTCATTTGACAGCTATGATGCATTCAAATCTCAATTTACTGCTGCTGCTAAACAAGTAGAAGGTGTTGGCTGGGCTATTCTCGTATGGGCGCCCAGATCGCAACGTTTAGAAATTTTGCAAGCAGAACGCCACCAGTTTTTATCTCAATGGGATGTCATTCCTCTTCTAACTCTAGACGTATGGGAACACGCCTACTATCTTCAATATTTGAATGAAAAAGCACAATATGTAGACCGTTGGTGGAATGTCGTTGACTGGAAAGAGCCAGAAGCACGGCTAAAGCAAGCACAGCAAGTGAAATGGACCCCTTTTTAAGACGATACTCCATATAGGCAAATGCTTATATGGAGATTGTTCATTCCATTTAGTTTACATAATTTTATTATGACCATCTTTAAAAAATGGGTTGTTTTTTCAGAAAATTCGTTTAAAATAAAAAAGATATGTACGGAAAGAGAGTTGAAGCAATAAATGAAGATTCTTTTAACTATTAGTCACTTTGCAGGAAGGACCTTTGCGATTTGGGTCATTGTCTTTGCCCTTCTTGGGTTTGCCTTTCCTGCCGAATTCTCTAAAATTGGACCTTATATTCCTTTTTTACTCGGTATCATTATGTTTGGAATGGGGCTTACCTTGTCCGCTGAAGATTTTAAAGAGCTGTTTCGAAAACCTCTTCATGTTCTGATCGGAGTGTTGACGCAGTACACACTGATGCCGCTTCTTGCCTTTTTATTAGCTTACGGACTGCGGCTTCCATCTGAAATCGCAGTTGGTGTTGTTCTCGTAGGCTGCTGCCCAGGCGGTACAGCATCGAACGTCATGACCTTTTTGGCGAAAGGAAATACAGCTTTATCTGTAGCTGTAACTACTATATCAACCTTGCTTGCACCGTTTTTAACCCCTATTTTCATTTTAATTTTTGCAAGGTCTTGGTTACCTGTATCACCGGAGGCTCTGTTTTTATCCATCGTACAAGTTGTCTTAATCCCTATTATTTTAGGTGTTCTTGTGAAATTATTTTTTAAAAAGCAAGTATCATATGCGGTTCAAGCCCTGCCGCTCGTATCTGTTGCCGGGATTGTGGTGATCATTGCTGCAGTTGTCAGTGCAAACAAAGAGCAAATTCTTCAATCTGGGTTACTAATATTGGCCGTTGTTATATTACATAATGGACTTGGTCTATTATTTGGTTACCTGATTGCAAAGTGGTGCAAGATGGATATCCCTTCTCGTAGAGCGATCTCGATCGAAGTTGGCATGCAAAATTCTGGACTTGGTGCAGCGTTAGCAACAGCACACTTCTCGCCGCTTGCAGCCGTTCCTAGTGCCATTTTCAGTGTCTGGCATAATTTATCTGGTTCATGGCTTGCAACCTATTGGTCAAAACGGGGAAATTCGGAACATGAAAAGAAAAAGCTAGCACCTTAACGGTGCTAGCTTCAGCTTGTAGACAAAGTCTACAAGCTTTTTTGTATAATAAGGGTAATAACACAAGTCTGTGGGGGATGAACATGTTATCCAAACGTGAAGAAGAAAGACGAAACCAATTAGAAGTAGTGGCTTTAGATGAATTAGTGCCTCAAGATCATCTTGTACGGAAAATAGATCAAGCAATCGATTTTGACTTCATTTATGATCTTGTCAAAGATCATTATAGTTCCGACAATGGTAGACCAAGTGTTGATCCTGTTGTTCTCATTAAGATGGTCTTAATCCAATATCTATTTGGTATTCGCTCTATGCGTCAAACCATTAAAGAAATTGAAACTAACGTGGCTTATCGTTGGTTTATTGGATATGGGTTTTCGGAGAAAATCCCGCACTTTTCTACCTTCGGTAAAAACTACGTGAGACGCTTCCACGATACAGATTTATTTGAACAAATTTTTTATCGAATCTTAAGAGAAGCGATGAAAAAAGGGTTCGTTGACCCTTCAATTGCCTTCATTGATTCCACTCATGTCAAGGCGAATGCCAATAAGAAGAAACTTGAAAAGAAAGTCGTTCGAGTAGAGACGAGAAGTTATCAAAATCAGCTCCATGAGGAGATCAATATTGATCGTGAAGAACATGGAAAAAAGCCCTTACCCCTACAGAATAAAGAAGAAACAAAAGAAGTTAAAGTTAGCACGACTGACCCAGAAAGTGGCTACTATGTAAAGGATGAACGTGAAAAGTCATTTGCTTATTCATTTCATACAGCTTGTGATTCAAAAGGATTTATTTTAGGCTCGTTGGTCACAGGCGGAAATGTTCATGATAGTCGTATGTTGGATTCACTCGTATCAGAGGTATCAGAGAAAGTCGGAAAACCAAATGTAGTCGCAGTAGATGCGGGATATAAAACACCTTATCTCGCTAAGTTTTTAATGGATCAAGAGATAAGACCTGTCATGCCTTACACTCGTCCAAGAACAAAAGCTGGTTATTTGAAAAAGAGTGAATACGTATATGATGCATATTTTGATTGTTACATTTGCCCCAACGGGCAAATTCTCTCTTATCGTACAACGACTAGAGAAGGCTATAAGCAATATGCGTCTGATTCAGAGATATGTAAGTCCTGCTCATATTTAGATAAATGTACACAAAGTCAAAATCACACCAAACAAATTCATCGGCATATTTGGCAGGACTATCTAGATGAAGCAGACCATCTGAGACTGACACAAATGAATAAAGACATTTATGCAAAACGGAAAGAAACAATAGAACGCGTTTTTGCGGATGCAAAAGAAAAGCATGGTATGCGTTGGACGAAACTTCGTGGACTCAAAAAAGTTTCAATGCAGGCGATGCTTACTTTCGCTGCCATGAATCTCAAAAAGCTAGCAAACTGGACATGGAAAGGACCATGTCCAGCGTAAAACACATGATGTTTTTATCAAAAAAATGTGAAAACCCCACTTTTACTTGAAGTAAAGGTGGGGTTTGTCTACGGTCTGAAGCTAGCACCTTAACGGTGCTAGCTTTTATATTGAAGATTATCCTTCAAGCAATAGCTGCTCTGGGTCTTCAAGCAAGTTTTTAATCGTAACAAGGAATCCAACGGCTTCTTTACCATCAACAATCCGGTGATCGTAAGAAAGAGCTAGGTACATCATCGGACGGTTTTCAAAACGTTCTTCATCAATTGCCACAGGACGAAGCTGAATTTTATGCATACCTAAAATTCCAACTTGAGGGCTGTTTAAAATTGGTGTTGAAAGCAATGAACCGAATGTTCCACCGTTTGTGATCGTGAATGATCCACCTTGCAACTCGTTCAGAGACAATTTGTTATCTCTTGCTTTTTTCGCAAGATGACCAATTTCCTTTTCAATTCCTGCAAACGACAATCTGTCTGCATCACGGACAACCGGTACGACAAGTCCTTCGTTTGCAGCAACAGCAATACCGATGTCATAGAATTTCTTCAAGACAAGCTCATCACCTTGGATTTCTGCGTTAAGAAGCGGATATTTCTTCAGTGCTGCTACAACAGCTTTTGTGAAGAAAGACATGAAGCCAAGCTTCACATCATTTTGTTCAAGGAATGCATCTTTACGACGCTTTCTTAAATCCATCACAGCCGTCATATCGACTTCGTTAAACGTCGTCAGCATCGCAGCCGTTTGCTGAACTTCAACTAAACGTTTTGCAATCGTTTGTCTGCGGCGTGACATTCTCTCGCGTTCAACTGGCTTTCCTGGTTGATCATTTTGCACCGCAGCATTTGCTTTTGGCGCGGCTTTCGGTGCACTTGCAGGTGCTTCATTCTTTTGATAAGAAGCGACATCCTGCTTTCGTACCCTGCCCAGCGGATCTACGGTTGGAATCTCAGATAAGTCTAGTCCCTTCTCTCTCGCTAGTTTTCTAGCTGCAGGAGAAGCGATGGTTCTGCCATTACCAGATTTCGGCTCTTCTTTCACTGCTTCCTCTTGTTGTGCAGCTGCCGGTTCTTCTTTCGAAACTGGTGCAGAATCTTGTTCAGATGCTGGAGCTGCGGACTCGCTTCCGCCAGCTTCACCTGCTGCAATCGTTCCGATGACTTCTCCAACCTGTACAGTGTCACCAGAATCCTTCAGTACTTCTTTCAGTACACCAGATTCTTCGGCTGTCAGTTCGACATTGACTTTATCTGTTTCAAGTTCTAACAGGTATTCTCCCTGCTCTACATAATCGCCCGGCTGCTTCAGCCATTGAGCAATTGTTCCTTCCGAGATGGATTCCGCTAATTCAGGTACTTTAATTTCCGCCATTTTTCATTTCCCCCTTAGTTTTTGCGAGTCAAGCTATCAGATACAATTCGTTCTTGTTCTTTTTTATGCACAGTTGGATCACCCTCAGCTGTACTTGAACGTCTTCTTCGACCGATGTAACGTACTTTTACTTTTTCAGGCGCAATTTCGCGTAAATATGGCTCAATGTATCCCCAAGCCCCCATATTTTGTGGCTCTTCTTGCACCCATACGATTTCTTCTAAGTTTGTTAGCTTCGATAAAATCGCTTTAATATCTTTTGCTGGGAATGGATATAGTTGTTCCACTCTTGCAATGTGAAGCCAATCTTTTGGCTCTTCCATTTGGGTAAAACGATCACTAATATCGATTGATACCTTCCCGCTGGATAGAACGAGGCGCGATACTTTTTCGTGATCATGCACAAGACCCGGCTGTTCAAGAACTGGACGGAACTGTCCATCCGTTAATTCTTGGACTTCAGACAATGTGTTCGGGTTACGAAGCAGACTCTTCGGTGTCATAATGACAAGCGGACGAATCTCTTCACGAAGCAGCATTTTCGCCTGTCTTCTAAGAATATGGAAGTATTGCGCAGCACTAGTCAAGTTCGCCACTGTCCAGTTATTCTCAGCAGCTGATTGCAGGAAACGCTCCGTTCTACCACTTGAATGTTCAGGACCTTGTCCTTCATATCCATGCGGCAATAGCATCACTAGACCTGATTTTTGTCCCCATTTTGCGCGGCCAGCTGAAATAAATTGATCGAAATACACTTGAGCCGCATTTGCGAAGTCTCCAAATTGAGCCTCCCAAATGACTAACGTTTCAGGAGAATAGACATTATAACCATATTCAAATCCGATCACTGAGCCTTCCGACAGTGGACTGTTATGAACTGTAAATGATGCATTTGCATCACTCAGCTCATGAAGAGCAATAAATTCATCTCCTGTTTGACTGTCGTGAAGAACAAGGTTTCTTTGAGCAAAAGTACCGCGCTCTGAATCCTGTCCGGTCATTCGAATTGGCGTACCGTCTTTTAATATAGATGCAAATGCAAGTGCTTCCCCAAGTGACCATTCTACTTTACGGTCATCTGTAAACACTTTTGCACGTTTTTCAAGGATCCGTTTAAGCTTACCAAATACTTGGAAATCGCCCGGCCAGCTGATCAATTCTTCATTCAGCTTTCGTAATACATCAAATTCAACTGATGTATCCACTGCAGGGAACCCATTTGATACCGGCTCTGGCAGCTCAATTTCTTGAATCGTATGCTCTTTCTTTGAAGGCACCTTTTGATAGGCTTCTTCTATTTTCGTCGCCACAGCCTGCTCAATTTCTTCACGCTGCTCTTTCGTTAGAAGACCTTCTGTGACAAGTTTATCTGCAAAGATATTCTTAACTGTTTTGTGCTTTCTGACTGCATCATATAGCATTGGCTGAGTCGTAGAAGGCTCATCCATTTCGTTATGACCGAATCTGCGGTAACCGATCAAGTCAATTAAGAAATCCTTCTTAAAGCGTTTGCGGTATTCTACAGCTAGCTGAACGGCCGCTAAACATGCTTCAGGATCATCTGCATTGACGTGAACAATTGGAATCTCAAATCCTTTTGCAAGGTCACTTGCATATTTTGTTGAACGAGATTCATTGCTTTCCGTTGTAAATCCAATCATATTGTTTGCAATGATATGGATGGTTCCGCCCACTTGATACCCTACAAGCTGACTTAAATTTAATGTTTCTGCCACAATTCCTTCTCCAGGGAATGCCGCATCACCATGAATTAAGATGGCTAATGCCTTTTCAACGTCTAAGGCTGGATAACCTTTTTGAGTACGTGTTTCCTGAGCGGCACGTGTGCTTCCTTCAATGATTGGATCAATGAATTCCAAGTGACTTGGGTTATTGGCAAGCGTGACTCTCGCACTCTTTGTATCTTCGTCTTTAATTTGGCGATCTGCTCCAAGATGGTACTTTACATCACCTGTCCATCCGTAGCTGATGCCAATAGAGCCTTCTGATGGAACAAGCTCTTTATTTGGCGCATGCTGGAATTCTGAGAAAATGATTTCATATGGTTTTCCTAACACATGTGCTAATACATTTAAACGACCTCTGTGTGCCATTCCAATGTTAATATTTGAAGTCCCTTGTGTAACAGACTCTGAAATAATTTCATCAAGTACTGGAACAAGTGCGTCTAATCCCTCTATTGAGAAACGCTTTTGCCCAACAAATGTTTTATGAAGAAACTGTTCGAACTGCTCAACTTCTGTTAATCTCTTGAATACAGAAACTAGTTTATCCGCTGGTTTTTTCTTAAATAGTTCACCAGACTCGATTGATTTTGAGAGCCAGTTTCGTTCTTCGAAATCATGTACGTGATCAAACTCAAATGAAATGGTACGCTTATACGTATTTCTCAAATGGTTAATGGCTTCTATGCCGTTTGAAATGTGTTTTGGTGCGTCAGGACTAATAATAGATATTGGAATATTCTTGACGTCTTCTTCTGTTAAACCGTATTCCTTTAAAGGAAACAGTTCTTGTAATTCCTTTTCTTTACGAAGAGGATTGACGGAAGCATTTAAATGGCCATACGTTCTGATGTCTTCTGCCAGTTTAACGACTGATGCTATCTTTTGGATTTGTTCAGAAGTAACTACGCTATTTTCTTTTTTCCCAATTTCCTCCTTCGTTTCACTCGGTGGTGCACCAAGTTCATCAAATATGCCTCTTAGATCTTCATCAACACTAGTAGGATCTTGGACATACTGATCGTAGAGCTCGAGCACATAGCCGAGGTTCGGACCATGAAATTCTTCCCAACTCAACGGTTGTTTCACATCATTTTGAAACATTTTGAACACTACCCCCAACTTTGATCATCAAGTGATTGAACACTATCTCGATATAACTTCCAGAACACAATGACCAAATTTATGTAATAAAACGCTTCCAATCATATTCTACCACTGTTTCGGATTACTTTCTACATTCTTTGTTCAATTAAAGATAAAAAATTCACAGAAAAACAAAAAATTTAAATCATTCCGAAAAATATTTTGAAGAAAGGGGCAAAACCTTATGCCCCAATGCTTTTGTGCAGCAATTTCTTCAGTAACGGATATAAGACATCCGGTAATGTATCGACATCTGGTACAAAAATGCTGAACTTTCCATACATATCTTGAATGGTTTTCATCTGTGCTTCTTCTATTGTTGAATTGGATAAAAACACATTAATCACCTCGATGCCCTTTTTCCTTGCTTCAAGAACTGCTTCATGTGTATCAACGATCCCATTTTGTTCGTAGCTGAAGGCAGCTGGCTCTCCGTCGGAAAAGACAATGAGAAACTTTTGCTCTTCTCGTCGTTTTAAAATCATTTTTGTCATTTGGCGAATCGCATAGCCATCCCGGTTATCCTCTTCTGGCTCAAGAGACATAATGGATGGACCTGCATCAAATAAAGAATCTTTGAACGATACGACTGTGTTGAAATAATTCGGCTGACTCGTTTCGGTTGCGTCGTTTGTATCTTCCCAAAACCCTACAATTTGATGTGGAACTTGAACAGACTTTAAGGCTTCATGGAATAGAACAATTCCTTTTTTCGTCTCGTCCATCTTGTCAAACATGCTGGCAGAACAGTCCACTAATAAGGTGAACACAGCATCAATTTGAGATGAAGGTGCCTGTTTTTTATAGAAAAGACGCGGGTTAGATTCTGTAAAATAGCGAATCAGCTTTTTACTCAGGCGTCCTGCATGCAAATCCGTTTTCGGCCATGATTTTTTGTGCTCAAGCGTTTTTTGAATCATTTGCTTTAATCGTTTCTGATAAGGTTCAATCTCTTTTGCATGCTGCTTGTATACATCGATTTGTTCTGGCTCGGGTGGATCGGGTGAAATCATGACTGGAAACGCATATTTGTTCTCTTTTCCATTCTCATGAGCATCTGCTCCGCTTTCTTCACCTTCAGCCTCTTCCAGCGCCTCAAGCTTTGAATAATCTTTTCGGTGTGTTTGCTTTGCAGAGCCTTGGACAGTGCCGAGTGCTTGATCCCCGTCATCTCCTTCTCTTGCTGCATCCTTCCCGAGATCACTTTTACCGCCGTGCTCTAAATCAAATTGAAGGAAGCTTTTAGACGGCGCTTCTGTTTCTCGATGCCACACTTCCATATACTCTTGGTGGATGTCTTCATCACCCTCTTTTTCCCGGTCGACTTTGATGTCCTCACTTAATTTCGGTTTTCTTTTTAAGTCATGGAACAGCGGTTCAGTTGCTGCTTTTTCATAGTCCAATTCGGGGAAGAAAAAGTACGTATTCAGCATATCCTTGTCAAGAAGCTCAACAAAGCCTTCCATTAGTTCTTTGACAATGACCGCGATATTTGCTGTTGAATCTGCGTCATATACTCGTTCAAGACTTGATTCAATAAACGGAATCATTGGGTTGATCCGTTCGTGAAGAGGCGGAATCTCTTCCAGCGGTGAATCAGCTGTCAGCTTCACATACATTGCACAATAGAGGGCATCCGTTAAAATGCTCCGCTCTTGGTTAATCGTTAACTGCGTTTTAAAGTGACGACGGTACAGCTCTCTTCTTCGTTTAAATACCTTTTTTGTTCCAGGACGTTCGCGTTTGATTCGCTCTTCAATGCGGATATCTTCAAAGAGCATAAACAATTGTTTACACAAATCAGGGATGGATATTGTGTGGGCATAACGAATGATTTCCTGAAAAACAGTCAGATCACTATAGACGGTTCCTACTGCACGAAGGAACACATCACTTTTCAGTCCAGCGATCATGTCTTCTTCTTTTCGATCATCCCAAAAGTGACTAATGAACATTTTCTTTTCAAAAGGATCATAGTAGGACTGCACGCCGTATTCAAGCTCGACATCATCACTTTTCGCTAATGTTTTGGCTAAATCTGTTAATTCCATAAATAGAAATGAATCGATTCTGCTGTCATTAAATTTGATGAATTTCAAAGGTCAGAACCTCACTCGAATAATGTTTGGGCAATATTTCTTACCGCTGCTTTTTCCCGGTCATCTTCTAGCTTTTCAACAATCCCTCGTTCAACTGCACGAAGCGGCGGGATAAATTGCGCAAGATCACATGTATCTAGAAGTGCACGTATCGATGCTGCTTCTTCACTTACCTGCCCGTTGTGCGCTTGTGTAATGAGGTCTGATGAGAGCTGCACGAATTGATCGATTAACCGCTCGTCCTTTAATACAGACTGGGATTGCAGCACCTCTTTGAGAATACTACCACCGATATACGGAACGTCAATGACAACAAAACGGTTTTTTAGTGCTTCATTTAGAGGTACGGTTCCAACATATCCTTCATTGATTGCCGCAATCACACCAAAGCCTTCATCTGCTCGAACGACCTCACCTGTAAATGGGTTTGTCATCATTTTTCTGTAGTCAAGTACGCCATTTAAGATAGGTAGTGTTTCCGGCTTTGCCATGTTGATTTCATCAATATATAAAAGATGCCCCTTTTTCATTGCTTTCGTTACAGGTCCTTCAATGAATTCAATAGAAGCCACTTGACCATCGTTATGGATGGTTTTATAGCCAATCAAGCTTTCTGCGTCAAGATCAACCGAGCAGTTCACACTGTGCATCGGTTGCTGAAAGAAAGCAGATAAAGTTTCTGCTAGTTTGGTTTTACCTGAGCCGGTCGGCCCTTTTAAAAGAACGTTTTTGCCGAGTGCTAGTGCAATCATGGCATCTTGAATGATAGATGTATCCTGTGATTCATAACCGCCTGTTCCAATAAGCGGACGAAATTCTTCTTCTAGCCCTTTTGCTTTTGCTTCAATCATTGCTTGAATTTCTTCTGGGAGTGATTGTTCGTTAAACATGTATGATTAATTCCTCTCTTCGATCATTTTCCTCACCAAGTATACTAAAAAAACCTTTATGTACTCAATACATAAAGGTTAGACATCTGTTATTTTACCATTTCTTTTGTGATCGCTCCGCAAGCGATGCGTTTCCCTGAGTTTCCAGAAGGATTGCTTAAATAATCATCTGCTTCTGCATGAATGATAAAGCTCCGCCCATTTTGATCCATTAATTGGTTTGAGCCTCCCTTTAACGTCACATCTGGTACATTTACAACAACATCAATTTGACCATCTGCACCTACCTCTAAATTAGGCATGTCTCCAGCATGATGCCCCTTTGGGTTATCAAACCCATGCTCCCTGTGCGTTGGGTTAAAGTGAGCCCCTGCCGTTTCAAAATCTGGCGTTTCACATTTTCCTGTTTCATGAATATGGAAGCCATGTGGACCTGGCGGGAGGTCTTTCGCTTTCACATGTAATTCCAGTCCATTTTCTGAGGAGTCTTTTACTTCAATGCTGCCTATTTTTTGCCCGCTTTCGTTCATGAGCGACGTCGTAATCGGTGCTTGCTTAGGTGCTGCAACCTCGCTGGTTTCTTCTGTTGTTTCTTTTTTCGGTGGTGCATGACATGCTGTTGTGACTAAGACCAGACAGATCATGATCATCCACACTAACTTTTTCATATGATTGCCCCCTTTTGATCTCAGTATGGACAATCTGATCACTAGGCAAACAAAAAAAGCCGAAAATCGGCTTTTTTTAGAAGAAACGTTTCGCCCCTAAGTAGGCTTTTTTCCAATATGAGTTGCTTAAATTTGAGATCCCCACTCCGCTATCACTTGCATGAAGGAAATCTCCTCCACCAAGGTATAGTCCCATATGAGAAGGACCCGCTTTGTACGTTGTAAAATAAACAAAGTCTCCAACTTGAGGTGTGCTCACAGGTTTCATCATATTCCAGTAGCCTGCTGTGCTTAATCTGGATACAGACGAAACCTTATTAATGAGATAGTAAACAAAGCCGCTGCAGTCAAATCCAGCTGGAGTATTGCCGCCCCATCTGTAAGGAATGCCTGTCAGCTTTTTCCCTTCTTGGATCATCGTCGTGATCTTTGCATTCATCGGCACATCATTTTTGTTATTGTTGACTGGAGTTGTTGAACCGTTAGATGTAGAACCATTCGATCCAGTTGATCCAGAAGCCGCTCCATTAATTTTTAGAACTTGTCCAATTCTAAGCACATCGCTTTTTAAGCTGTTGGCTGTGCGGATAGATTGAACCTGTACTTTAAATTGATTCGCAATTTTCCATAAGGAATCGCCTGATTTTACAGTATAAGATGTCGCTTTCCCGCTTGAAGGTGGGTTGCTTGGTTTAGCAGGTGCTTTCGGCTGACTTGGCTTTGATACAGCCGTCCCTTTTACTTTCAATACTTGATTCGGGTAAATCATATCAGATTTTAACCCGTTCAATGTTTTGATTTCACCAATTGACATATTGAGCGAATTCGCAATTTTCCAGAGAGAATCCCCTAATTTGACCTTGTATGTACTTGATGATGAACTATTAGAGTTCGTTGGCTTATTGTTTGAGCTGGAATTTGAAGAGGAGTTTGATGATTGGCTTCCGCTCGTCTTCGTGCTTCCAGATACTTTTAGCTTTTGTCCAGGACGAATTAAGTCACTGTTTAAGCTGTTTAGACTTTTCAAGCTTGCGACGGACATTTTATGATTTTTTGCAATAAGCCATAAAGAATCTCCAAGCTTTACAGTGTAGCTTGATGTCGTTGTAGCATTTGATTTCGTTGCTTTTGATCCTGTTGACGAACTGGATTTATTGCTTTTCGCGCCAGGAATTTTCAGACTTTGTCCTGCAAAAATCATTGTCGTTTTTAGTTGATTGAGAGATTGAAGCTCCGAAATACTTGTATTGTACTGTTCGGCAATCTTCCAAAGTGAGTCACCGCTTTTCACCTTGATCGTCTGTGCTTCTGCCGGTGCAGCAAACACAGCTGAGCCAGCGATCGCTGAAACTGTGAGGCCGGTTACTACTTTTTTCTTCATAGATAAATCTCCGCCTTTCATGATTTCATTCAATAAGACTTATGTACTAGTTTTGAGTTTAGCATTTAGTGGTTCTGCTTCTCTTGCACTATTTTATCTTTATTTCTATTATATTACTCGACATGTAGACATTGGGCAATAACAAATAGGCTAAAGCAGCCAACTCAAAATGCTAAAAAATAAAGCCATATCGTTTCTATCGGCTGTTTGCTGTATTTATAAACATTTTTTAAGGAATTTTTAAGTTGACGTTTAGAAATTTGTCAAAACAAGCACGAAGCTAGTTTCATAGTTCTATTCTACATGACAAATTTTTCTGTATCAAATGACTTTTTACTTAATTACCTGTTTTTTCTCCTCAAATGAAAAAAAGCACCCTTCAACATGAAGAATGCAGCGATTTATGTTTATTTTCTTATTTCAGGGTCTTTTACAGTGAGCGGATAAAGGACTCCTTCTTTTGCAAACGACATTTTTCCCGTTTCCTCTGATACAACGAGAACAAGTGCGTCGGTCATACCAGAGAGTCCGATTGCTGCCCTGTGTCTTGTCCCAAGAGATGGACTGACTTTTTTTGAAGTGAGTGGAAGCACATTTGCAGCAGATACGAGCGTGTTTTCTTTGACTAAAAGAGCACCATCATGAAGTGGATTTCCTGGATAGAAAATGCTTTCGATTAATGAAGCACTAATTTTCGCATGAAGGTTTGTCCCTTTTTGAATAAAATCCTCGACCTCATCCCGCCTTTGAATCACAATCAGTGCGCCGTGCTTTTGTTTAGATAAATGCTCAATGGCTAACGAAAATTGAGCAAATCCTGGCGTGAATTCTTCCATATACGCTTGCAAATAAAACGAGGAAGCCTCTGCATGCATTTCATTAAACTGATCATGTAATGACTCGAGATCACAAAGTAGACATTGCTCGGTCTCATCAAGTGAATCAATAATGTCACTTGTATCCTTCATGATGTTCATCAAATGAGTTCTCATGTCTCCTTTAAATCGCGCTTCCTCGTTTGTACGATTGAACATTTGACCTTTTCCCTCCTTCTTTCACTTACTTTCATAAAATCATAAATTGTGCACATTCTATTTGTATGGAGGTGAACTGAATATGACCATTCAAAAAATAATTCAATATGCTTGCAGCATTTTAGGTGTTGTCAGTCTTTCTTTTATTTATGCCCAAATGTTTAAAAAAACGAAGCCATCTAAGAAAAATAATCCGACGGAGAATTGATTTTTTTACATAGCGTGATATAATTCCTCTCGTTATTTCTGTTCAGAGAGGAACTTATGATGAGAGAAACGAATAGTATTCGAGCAAAGCTGACACAATTTTTAACCATTTTGATTCCCATTTTAATCACTCAAGCAGGTCTTTCGCTTATTACATTTTTAGACACGGTGATGTCTGGAAAAGTGAGTGCAGAAGACCTCGCGGGTGTTGCGATCGGTTCTAGTATTTGGACACCCGTTTATACGGGACTTGCCGGTATATTGATGGCCGTGACGCCGATTGTGGCTCAGCTGATGGGCGCTAGGCATAAAGAAGATGTTCCACGCGCTGTCTTTCAAGCGATCTATTTATCCTTTCTTTTAAGTATCGGTGTGATTGCGATTGGTACAATCAGCATTCCTTTCATATTAGGAGGACTTGGGCTTGAGCAATCGGTAGAGGATATTGCGCGGCATTTTTTAAGTTTTCTTGCTTTTGGAATCATTCCGCTGTTTGGTTATTCGGTGCTTAGATCATTTATTGATGCATTAGGAAAAACACGTGTGACGATGTTCATCACGTTAACAGCGCTTCCGATGAACTTTGTTTTAAACTATGTATTCATTTTTGGTCATTTCGGCTTCCCAAAGCTTGGCGGAGCGGGGGCTGGCCTCGCATCTGCTATCACATATTGGGCCATTTTCATCATGAGTATTTGTATTGTTATGAAAGCAGAACCTTTTGCCTCATTTCGTTTGTTTCAAAAACTGCCTCGAATCAATATTTCTCGAATGAGGCAAATACTCAAAATCGGCCTTCCTATCGGGTTTGCGATCTTTTTTGAAACGAGTATCTTTGCAGCAGTCACGCTATTAATGGGTCACTTTGATACCGTGACAATCGCAAGTCACCAGGCTGCGATGAACTTTGCTTCTATCTTATATATCTTACCGCTTAGTATTTCAATGGCTTTAACGATTGTCGTTGGGTTTGAAGCCGGTGCCATGCGTTATAAAGATGCACAAAGCTACAGCTATATTGGAATTGGAACGGCCGTATTATTTTCATTATGTACAGCCGCACTCATCTTGTTATTGAGACCTGAGATTGCTGGTTTATACACAGCTGAATCATCTGTTTTACAAATGACACAGGACTTTTTGATTTATGCGATCTTTTTCCAGTTGTCAGACGCAATTGCTGCACCTATCCAAGGGGCTCTACGGGGCTATAAAGATGTAAACTATACTCTCATTGCAGCATTTGTTTCATACTGGGTGATCGGTCTTCCTTCCGGGTATCTGATTGGCACCTACACCTCATTTGGAGCATTTGGCTATTGGATCGGCCTCATTGCAGGGCTTGCCGCTGGCGCCGTCGTCCTCTTTATTCGTCTCAGGTTGATTGAAAAAAGATTGCTTCAACATGCAGTCCATCAATAAATACGACACAAAAAAAGCAGCTGATCAATGTCAGCTGCTTTTGTTTAGTCATTCCATTGGTACGTCCAGAAAATTTCTTCATCGAACCATTTTTGGACGACAGGTTCTTTGTTTTTCAGCTTCTGTTCAAGCTCTCTCAGCATGCCTTCTGTTTGCGTTCTATGTGCTCTCAGTGCATTTAATTTGATATCTGCTACATCTGTAATGTCAATTACAATATCAGGATTGCCCAGCACTTCTTCTCTATTTTTCGTAATAGGCATGCAGTATGTGACAGGACGGTCTTCTTTTTTCTTGCGATAAAGAGCGCGAATGACCGCTTCCCCTGTCGCATCATGATCAGGGTGTACACCGTGTCCTGGATAAAATGTGACAATCAGAGTAGGTTTGACTTCATCGATGATGGCTTCCATCACATCCGCCAAATACTCGTCATCTTCAAATTCTAATGTTTTATCACGCAGTCCAAGCATACGTAAGTCTGTGATATCCATTTCTTTGCAGGCATTGATTAGTTCCTGTTTTCTTAATTCAGGAAGCGTTTCACGATTGGCATATGTTGGGCTGCCCATATTTCTGCCCATTTCCCCAAGTGTCCCGCATGCATACGTGACTGGGATACCGCGCTTTCTGCTTTGTGCAATGAGACCTGCAACCCCAAAGGATTCATCATCTGGGTGAGGCAGCATCACTAGTACATGTTCGTTCATGACTCGTCACCCTTTCTACTACACCTGAAATGGTGTTTCACTAATTTGTAATGAGATCGCTAGTTTTCCGTCTGGCAAATGCCCCGCTAACAGCAGGCGGCCTTGCTCGTCAAACTCATAATCCGTTAATCCTTCTGCGTAAATCCAGCCATCTTCTGTTTTCATTCCAACACGGTACGGACCTTGTCCTTTTATTTTCGCCTGTGAATAGACGACCTTCGCATTGCGGATATAGGCCACGACCGTCATATTTTGTTCATTTACATGAGCTGAATAAGAACCAGTTGTCGTTTCAAGATGAACGAAGACTGGACGATTTAAAAACGCTTCAAGATGTGCTGTGACATCTTCCGTTTGAATTGGTTTCATGTGTGGTTCCTTCCTTCATTTTGAATTAATTCTCGCAGCTTTTTTGTATGTAAGCTGATCAACTGCAACTGATGATCATGCTCAAGCTCACTTTCTAATATTCTCTCTACCGCGAGCACATATTTTTGATGGAATGATTTTCTCGCCCGCGGATGAGTACGCGCATCGCTTAAATCATCACATATCGCCTCGTGTAAAGAAAACATATCATCGACATCAAGTTGACGATTTTTCCATAAAGATTGATAAGCGGCTGTAAGCTCATTGGCTGATGACATGTAATCACCTCTACAGATTTGGTAACAACTTATTATGACATGATCCGCCTTCAAAAAAAAGCAAACTGCTCGATAGGGTTAATGAGAATTGGCTGTTTTTTTCATGCGTATTTGAGAGGTCGTAAACAATAAAATCGCGACCCAGATACAAAGGAACGTCACAATTTTAGCTGAAGATAAATGCTCGTGATACACAAATAACCCTAAAAACAGTGTAATTGTCGGTGCAATGTATTGTAAAATACCTACTTGATATAGCGGAATTCTTTTTGCTCCTTCAGAGAATAAAAGAAGTGGCACCGCTGTAAAGACCCCCGCAAAGAATAAGAGACCAAGCGATCCGAAGCTGTTAGGATTCATTGTCACCACAGGTTCTTTTAAGAAGAATAATAAGTACACAAGTGCCACCGGTGCGAGTAGCAAGGTTTCAATTGTCAAACCAATTGCGCTTGTAAATCTCATTCTTTTTTTAATCAATCCATAAAAACCAAAGCTAAAGGCAAGTAATAACGCAACGACAGGAAATGAACCGTACTGAACCGTTGAAAGGATCACTCCAGCGGCGGCAATGAGAATCGCAATGGTTTGTAATTTATTGAGCCGCTCTTTTAAGAATATGATGCCTAGTAAAACAGAGACAAGCGGATTAATATAATACCCTAAACTAGCTTCTAGCATAAGATGATGATTGACTGCCCAAATATATACATACCAGTTAACCGATATTAAAATAGCAGATAAAAGTAGGGAGAAAAGTGCTTTGCCATCCAGCATGAGACCTTTCACTGTCTGCATTGCCGGCCGGACTTGTTTTAAATAAAGAAGAATACCGCACATAAAAACAAATGACCATAAAATTCTGTGCGCTAAAATTTCGCCTGACGAAATATGCTCCATCAGTTTCCAATATAACGGGAATAATCCCCATAATGTAAAAGATGCTGCCGTATAGAGAACACCTTTTGATTGCTGTTGTTCGTTCAATCTAACCATTCCTTTCTAAACCTATCGTATATTATAGCACGCACTCAGGTGAATGGGCATATACTAATTCAGGGCATTTAGAAAGGATGAT
This sequence comes from Bacillus pumilus, assembly GCF_003431975.1. GTDB lineage: Bacteria > Bacillota > Bacilli > Bacillales > Bacillaceae > Bacillus > Bacillus pumilus_N. The sequence continues at coordinate 1,963,822 of NZ_CP027116.1, forward strand.
TTACATGTTTGACTGGAACCGATTATTTCCTTTTCAAAAGCAATTTTCAAAAGAAGCCTTAAAGAATTCAGACCCTAAAGACGTTGAGCAGTATGTCAATCAAGTGATGGAAAGTGTATTCGGCTCCAATTATCCTGCTCAGTTCCCTTTTCAGGACCCACTCTCTCAACATCAAAAAACGAGAGAAACAGACGTCCAAAAAGAAAAAGAACCCGAAGTGGAAGTGTTCGAAACGACTGATCATGTGTTCGTTAAAATTGAGCTTGCTCGGCCAAACACAGAAAAAGTAAAAATCAAACATACAGCCAATCTGCTGTTTATTGATCATTTTCCTGAAGAAGATAAGCAAAAGAAAGTCGTCCTCCCTGCTGCTGTAAAAAGAAAAGGAACGAAGGCTTCTTATCAGGACGGTATTTTGGAGATTATGTTTTTAAAGCATGATGATCCAGGCATCTCTGAAATTGATATTCCATTATAAAAAGCCTGCTTTCATATAGAAGCAGGCTTACTCTTTTTTTCTTAATAGTATGGTGGGTATCCGCCGCCATATGGTGTTGGTGCAGGTGGTGGTGGCGGTGGATAATACGGACGAGGATAATTAAAAATCGCACTTCCTAAAAATCCGCCAAGCAGTCCACCGACTAAAGGAGCGCCAAAACCAAAAAACAAAGGGACTCTGGATTCATATGGCGGAATGCCAGGGGCGCCGCCTCGAAAATACGGAGTATGAGGGTACATGCATTTCTCCTCCTTTGTCATGTGCCTAACATCAGCATATTCATCAGGAGTTAAAACGTTTGGGCAAACCTGAAACTAGGCTTGCTCCTTTTTTTCATGTGATTCTGTATACTCCCCTGCCCACTTCGATACTTCATGAAACACACCATTTAGCGCTTTGCCTTTGTCAGTTAAACAATAAATCACTTTTACAGGCGTCTCAGGCAGGACAGTTCGTTTTATAATCCCTTCTTGCTCAAGTTCCTTTAAACGTTCTGCGAGCATTTTTTGACTGATAGATGGGATAATGTCCGTCATGTCTTTAAAACGCTTTGGACCATCAAGCAATACATGAATAATGAGACCATTCCACCTTTTGCCTAACAGTAAAAAAGCTTGCTGAATGTGCGGACATAATTGAAATTCCATAAATTTCAGCCTTTCTTTTCATGATTGTTTGACAAACTAACAGTATACAATTTAAAATATTTCTAGTTACAATAAGTAAGTTTCTCACTTTTTAGTTATTGTACCATACTATTTGTAAAAACGGGAGGAAATATCCATATGGCGACCGATCAAAAAACGATTGACATTTTAAAACAAAGAGCATCAGTAAAAGAGTATGATACAACTCATGAAATGACAAAAGAAGAGTTAACAGAGCTTCTTGATATCACAACAAAAGCACCATCTGCGTGGAACCTTCAGCATTGGCATTTCACTGTTTTCCATAGTGCTGAATCTAAAGCGAAGTTACTTCCAGTCGCTTACAATCAAAAGCAAATCTCACAAGCATCCGCTGTTATTGCTGTACTAGGTGATCTTGAAGCCAATCAAAATGGCGAAAAAATCTACAGTGAGCTGGCTGAACAAGGCTTCATTACAGAAGACATTAAAGAAACATTGATGACGCAAATCAATGGTGCTTACCAAAGTGAGCAGTATGCACGTGAAGCTGCGTATTCAAATGCTTCATTAGCTGCTATGCAATTAATGATTGCTGCAAAAGCAATGGGCTATGATACATGTGCAATGGGTGGTTTCAGCAAAGACGGCTTCATTAAAGAATTCAATGTAAGCGGCCGTTACGAGCCAGTTATGCTAATTTCAGTTGGTAAAGCAGCGAAAGAAGCTCATAAAAGCAATCGCTTCGACATCGAAGAAGTATCTGATTTCCTTTAAAAAATAACAAGACCTCAGCATTCATGCTGAGGCTTTTTTTATTTGCTTTAAATATTATTTCTACATACTTTCTTTTCACTTTATCCCTTTTTAACCTTTACCCTATCTCCTTTTTAAGAATGTAAGCGTTATATTAGTATGATATTCAGTTAAATGATTGTTTTTTCTGAAAATGGTCTTGTGATCTAATCTGACAACTGCTATTATTATGAAATTACAAAATATTAGAGGAGGAAATCATGAATAAAAAATTGATACTCGCACTACTCATTGCGATTCCATTCATCGGACAGCTTGCTCTGCTGCCCTTTGCGAATCGTATTCATCCATTTGTGATAGGGCTGCCTTTTTTTCACTTCTGGCTCTTACTATGGATTGTTCTCACACCAATCTGCACTTTTATCATTTACCGAATGCAACATTCAAATGGAGGAACTGACTAATGCAAGGAAATTTAACAGCTTTATTGATTACTGCAAGTATTATTTTCATCGTCGTGGTCATTGGATTTGCCGCTGGCCGTGACAAATCATCTAGACAGTCAGTAGAGGAATGGTCTGTTGGTGGGAGAAAATTTGGCGGGCTGCTCGTATGGTTCCTCGTTGGCGCGGACTTATATACAGCTTATACATTTTTAGGGCTCACAAGTACAGCCTATACAGCAGGAAGCGTCGCTTTTTTCGCCATCCCCTATTCAGTTTTAGCTTATTTTATTGCTTATTTCTTCTTACCAAAGCTATGGACCGTTGCGAAAAATCACAACCTGACAACCCTTGCCGATTATGCACGTGAGCGGTTTGACAGCAAGCTGTTATCTAGTTTGATTGCCATTGTTGGCGTACTAATGCTCATTCCTTATATTTGTCTTCAGCTAAGCGGAATTCAAGACACTTTAACGGTCGCTGGTACTAGTTATATTAATGTGAATGCAGTTGTTATTATTTCATTTATCTTAGTCGCACTTTATACATTTTTCAGTGGTATTAAAGGTCCTACATATACAGCTATTATAAAAGATATTCTCGTTTGGGTCATCATGCTCTTTATGGTCGTTTCACTGCCAATCATTCATTTTAACGGCTGGACCCCAATGATGAATACGTTAGCCAAAGAAGCGCCACAGCTTCTAACGATCCCTGATGGCGGCCCTAAAGGCATTTTATGGTTCATTACCGCTTCTGGCGTTTCTGCCCTTGCTTTGTTTATGTGGGCGCATGCGGCAACAGGGGTTTTTACAGCCAAAAGTGCAGATGCTATCCGCAAAAACAGTATGTTTCTGCCGCTTTATAACATCGTATTGATTTTGGTCATCTTCCTTGGATTTATTGCTTTTTTAGTCTTACCAGAAGATACAAATCCAAGGTTTGCTCTTCTTCATTTAATTCAAACGTCATATGGCGGCGTGATGCAGGGACTCGCTTATTCAACGATTGCACTAGCTTCCCTCATTCCATGCTCGATTATGGCGATTGGCGCATCGAATTTATTTGCCAATAATTTATACCGTGATTTAATTCATCCGAATGTGTCACCAAAAAGATTGACCATCATCACTCGTTCAATGGTGTTTATCGTCATCGGACTGGCCCTTTTATTCGGGATGCTTTTCCCAACAGCACTTGTCACGCTTCAGCTCATTGGCGTTTCAGGAATGGTTCAAATCTTCCCAGCCATTGCGATCAGCTTGTTCTGGAAAAAACAATCGAGAGAAGCAACGATTGCGGGGTTAGTGGTAGGCATCATCGTCACCTTTACAGCCAATATCTCTCAAGTCACGTTCGGGCTTTATGAAGGTTTTCTTGGTTTACTAGCAAACGTTGTGGTCATCTTAATCTTGAATCCATTCTTCCAAAAGAATGTCAAAGACAATTCTGTCATACATGATCTATTTGAAAAAGATAAGGAAAAAACAGAAGCGATCACAAATAACGCATAAACATAAAAAGAGCAGCCCCTTATGAGGACTGCTCTTTCTTTATTTCATTTCTTTTTTCAAAACTTCAATGGCTTTTTTCATTTGAGTATCATTATTCTTTAGCTTATCTTGGAGCTTCGTCATCAGTACTGTCGTTGTATCTCCTGTCAGAATACCGTTTGCTTTCAGGTCGTTGTCTGTTTGGAATCTTTTGACGATAGACTGAAAGGCTTGATCGTACTCGCCATTTGCTTTTGCTTTGTAGCCAAGCGCTTCGAACATTTTTTGAGCCGCTTTGACTTCATCTCCATTGTCATTCAGCTGATACGTTTTTTTCGGGCTTAAGTATGGCAGCTTTGCATAACTTGGGAGCGATGCTTTGACCTGTGGTTCAATTCCTTTTTTGTGAATCCATGAACCATTCGGTGTGAGCCACTTGGCAATGGTTAATTTGACGCTAGAGCCATCATTATAGCTTTGCGCATTTTGCACAGTCCCTTTACCAAACGTCTTTTCACCAACAATTTGGATACCTGAAGATTGGTGAAGAGCCGCTGCCATGATTTCAGCAGCACTGGCTGAGCCACCATTTACAAGGACAACTGCCGGCTGATGAACTTTACGGTCTTTTTCAGCCTTGTACTCTTCTTTCTTCCCTTTTTCTTCAACCTGCATGATGACTTTCCCTTTATCGATAAAGTCATTACTCATTTCAATCGCTTCTGTCATAATGCCGCCTGGGTTATCTCTCAGGTCAATGACATAGCCTTTTGCCCCTTTTTTCTCAAGGTCATCAATGGCTTTATCTAGCTCTTTAGATGTTGTTTCAGCAAAGGACGTAATTTGGATTTCTCCTATTTTGTCTTTAGTGAGTTTTGCATACACCGTTTCAAGAGGAATGGTATCTCTTGTGATCGTCACATCGACATTGCCTACTCCTTGGCGGTTAAGGTGCAGCTGAACATCCGTTCCTTTTTTCCCTCTGATGAGAGAAACTGCTTGATTGACCGACATGCCTTTTGTGCTTTTTCCATCCACCTTTAAAATACGATCGTGAGGTT